>JAYOHK010000001.1:0-50560 GCA_038118225.1 Cellulomonadaceae bacterium
CCAAGATTGGTGACTCGGGCACCAAGGTCTATGTCCTCAGCGGAGAGATTCGTCCTGCGACCCTGAGCACAGTGGGTACTCGTGCAGCTGAAGACATTAATGACTGGAACGCCTCTGTTGCGTTCCTCGGAACCAACGGCCTTACTCCCGATCTTCGAATGACTGCCTATGACACTGATGAGGCGAGTGTGAAAAAGGTCATGATGCGCAATTCAGAAGAGCGCATACTGCTTGCCGACCATTCGAAGTTTGGACGTACCTATCCCGCCAACTTCGGCCACGTCTCCGAATTGGACCGGGTGGTGTGCGACGACGGCACGGAAGGGCGAATTATCGATTCGCTCAAGGCACATGGTTTGGAGGTGTCAGTCGCATGACATCTATCCATCAAGTTTCGATCCCCGCCCGGGGGTCGAAAACGCTAGAAAACCCAGCACAGTGGGGCTCGTTCTCCCTGGCCGCATATGCTGGGTTTTCTAGCAACAACCCTAACCCCAATAAAGAGGAAGGTTCAGTACATGTCTGACTTCATCCCCACTGGGGGCGGCGGCCACACCGGCTGGCGAGCTTCATTGCAGAAGCTCGGGGGTAACCTCGCGGGAATGGTGATTCCGAATATCGGAGCCTTCATCGCGTGGGGTCTACTTACCGCCCTGTTCATCCCGACCGGCTGGTTGCCAAACGAGAACTTCTCGAGCATGGTCGGCCCGATGATCATCAACCTGTTGCCAATCCTGATTGGTTACACCGGTGGACGTATTGTCCACGGTCAGCGTGGTGCCGTTATCGGCGCAATCGCTACCGTCGGTGTGATCGTCGGTAGCGACATCCCGATGTTCCTCGGTGCAATGATCATTGGTCCGCTGCTTGCATGGATCCTCAAGTACATCGACAAGGTACTTGACCCCATCACGCCTCCTGGATTCGAGATGCTCATTGGAAACTTCTCACTGGGTATCGCAGGAATGCTCGGCGCAATGCTTGGTTACATTGCCATTGGGCCGATCGTTACCTCGATTAGCAATGTCCTGGGTGCTGGTGTTCAGGCAATTACCGATGCTGGGCTGTTGCCAGTTGCTTCGGTATTGGTTGAGCCCGCCAAGATCCTGTTCATGAACAACGCTATTAACCACGGTGTTCTTGGACCTCTTGGTGTCGCACAGGCAGAAGAGGCTGGAAAGTCTGTTCTGTTCATGCTCGAGACCAACCCCGGTCCCGGTCTTGGAATCCTCGTAGCCTTCTGGCTCGCTGGTCCAAAACTGCTCCGCGGTTCTGCACCTGGTGCAATCATCATTCACTTCCTTGGTGGTATCCACGAGATCTACTTCCCCTACGTGCTGATGAAGCCGCAGGTTGTTCTCGCTGCCATCCTCGGTGGTGCAACTGGTGTTGCAACCTTCGTGGCTACTGGCGTTGGACTTGTTGCGACTCCGTCGCCTGGTTCGATCTTCGCCTACATGGCCGTAACCCCTCCGGGTAACCACTTCGGTGTGCTGCTCGGTATCCTGCTCTCAGCAGCTGTGTCCTTCGTCGTTGCTTGGTTCTTGCTCCGCATTGCCAAGTCCGACGACTCCGAGGGTGACCTCGCTGCGGCACAGGCCAAGAGCAAGGCTATGAAGGGCTAGAAAAATGGCAGAAATATCGGCAAGTGACGTCAAGCACATTGTTGTTGCCTGTGAGGCTGGAATGGGTTCCAGCGTCATGGTCGCCAAACAATTGGCTAAGCAGCTGAAACCGCAAGGTATCGGCGTGACGCACTCTCCAGTAAACGAACTCGCAAATACCGAACACGACATTGTCTTGGTTCACCGTGGTCTTTCGGCCCGGGCGAAGCAAGCTGTGCCGGATTCGGTGGTGATCATCTTCGACATGTTCTTGGGTGATCTCAACATTGCGAAGCTCGTAGGACAGTTGCAAGCAGGAGAAACCATCTCCGATGGCTGATCTGCTTCAACTGGCCGGTATGTCGCTTGATGCCACGGCCTCCTCGAGAGAGGAGGCCGTGCGCATCTGCGGTCAACTGTTGCTCGACCTGGGCGCCATTGACCAGGAATATGCAGATGCCATGTGGGAGAGGGAGCAAATCTTCCCGTCCGAGATTGGCAGTGGGTTTGCGATTCCCCACGGTACGGACGAATCGCGACAGTACGTGAAGTTCGACCAGCTCGTGTTTGTGCGCTTTGCTGAGCCCTTCACGTGGGAAAACGAAGTGGTCGAGGCATGTGTGGGAATCGCCTCGCAGGGCGATGGCCATGTCGAGTTGTTGGGCACTCTCGCTGAGTTGCTCATGGAAGACGGTGCCAGAGAGTTCTTGCTCGAATCCAGCGATGCCGAGGCAATTCGCCAGGTCTTGCTGAGCGGAGAATTTAAGGGCTAATCGCCCCCTTGTTCTGATTCCACCCGGCAACCCGCGGGCGCGGTAGCCTGGAGAAGATTTAAGCCGTAGACAACCCCGGAGGTTAATCGTGAGTAATGAGACTGTGCTGCCCGTCGAGGTGCGCGACCCAATCGGTTTCCACGCCCGTCCTGTTGGTGAAGTGGTCAGCCAAATCAAGGCCTCTGGACTGGACGTTGTTATCCGCCGAGTGGGGGAAGAAGGCGTTGTTGCCAACTCGCCCCTGAAGCTTCTGGCCATGAAGGTCAAGACCGGCGAGACTCTTGAGGTTGTAGTGCCCGCGGAAGGCGCGGAGGCGGAAGAGCTCGCAAACACCATTGCGGCCACAATTAACAAAGAAGCCCCTTAAGCATGAGCGGTGAGATCCGCGGAATTGGAATTGGCCGCGAGGCTGCTTCTGGTCACGTGTTGGTGTGGACCCGCGCTGAAGGTTTAGAGGACCATCTCAAGTCGGACGCGGGCGTCGACGAGGAGAAGTCAAAACTTGTTGCGGGTATCGCAGCCGGCGCCGAGGTTGTTCGCTCCCAAAGCGCTGGGGGAGACCAGCACACCCAAGACATCATCAACGCATTGATGATGATCATCGAGGATGAGGAACTTGTATCGATGGCCGAACCCCACCTTGCCGAAGGTTGGGATGGGGCGACTGCATTGTTTATGGCTCTTGATGACTTAAGCGACATGATGGGTGACGACGAAGACTTCAAGTCTCGGGTCGGGGACCTGCGGGGTATCGCGCTCACAATTTCGGGCAAGATTCGTGGCATCGAGGGTGGATCGACGATTCCCTCTAGCGGCAGCTGGGTAATTGTTGCCGACGATCTCACTCCCGTGGACACCGCACAATTTGGCCCATCAGTGGTCGGCGTGGTGACCGAACTAGGCGGACCCACAAGCCACACAGCGATTATCTGCCGGTCCCGTAACATTCCGGCGGTTGTCAATGCGAAGGGCGCACTCGACCTTCCCGCAGGTTCCCTAGTTTTGGTTGATCCAGCGGGAAACCGCGTGGTTGAGGGTGGAGACCTGGCAGACGCAACGGTTCCTATTTCCTTTATTCCCGTGCACGATGAGCCGTTGACGACGGTCCGCGCAAACATTGGCTCTCTCGCTGATGCGGAAGCCGCTGCGAAGACTGAGGCGCGAGGTGTCGGACTATTCCGCACCGAAGTTCTCTATCTTGATCGCAAGCAACAGCCCACCCGGGATGAGCAGGCTAAACAGTTCGCAGAAATCTTCCGAGCAGCTCCTGCGGGCAAAATTACAGTCCGCACCATTGACGCGGGCAGTGACAAACCAGTTCCCTTCCTGCCCAACGGCGAGGAGGAAAATCCCGCATTGGGCGTACGCGGTTTCCGCTTAGGCCAAGCACACGTGGAGTTTCAACGCGACCAACTGGGTGCCATTCAGGATGGAATCGAGGCCACCGGTCGCGACGTCCAGGTGATGGCTCCGATGATTTCGACGGTCGAAGAGGCTCAGGAGTTTAGGCAGCTAGCGGAGTCGGTAGGGATTAAGAAAATCGGAATCATGGTGGAAACCCCGGCTATCGTGCCGATGATTCCCGATCTAGTGGGCGTCGTTGACTTCCTGAGTATCGGCACCAACGATTTGTCGCAGTATCTTTTTGCCGCAGACCGGATGCACCCTGCGATGGGGGCGTTGGTTGATCCCTGGCAACCCGGGCTACTGCGCACAATTGGTCTGATTATGGACTTTGCCGGTCCTGCGGGGATTCCCGTGGGGGTCTGTGGAGAATCCGCGGCAGACCCGGTCTTCTCGGTGGTACTGGCGGGGCTGGGGCTTGACTCGGTGAGCATGGCTCCCTCAGCAGTAGAGCCTGTCCTTGAGGCACTGAAGTCAGTGACTCAAGAACAGGCTGAGGATATTGCTCGGGCCGCTCTTAGAGCGTCGACTCCTGGTGCTGCCCGTGACGCTGCTGCTGGCCTCCTCCAGAGTGCATAGATCCGCCACCACCGTTTCCGTGTTCATCGTCTGAGTGCATCATCTGCATTCCTGACATCTGGTCAGGATCGAGGGTGCCGCCGTTTTCTGCGGCGAGCTCGAATGCAGGGAGGTGGGACTCTGCCGAGGCGCGACGAAGGTTTTCGAATACTCGAATTAGGCCCTCGTCGTCGGTTTGCGCGATGAGGCGGTCGTAGAGTTCTACGTTTGCCACCTCACCTTCAGCCCACGCGGCGGCCGCGGTGGTGAGATCTGCCGGTGCGGCGATGAGTCCGAGATAGGGGTTATCGGGCACCTCGACGCCCATCCTTTCAAGTTGCCTGGTCAGCGCGCTTGCGTGCATTGCTTCGGCGTCCTTGATCGTTGCGTAGGGCTCTACCTGTCCATATTCGTCGAGCACGGCTTGGTAGCTCGCGAGTGCGGCATATTCGCCTTCTGGTCCCATCAGAGCCTCCCAGGCGACATACGCGTCGGTTCCTTCATCTGGCGCACCAATCGTCCAGTCGGGAAGTTCTGAGGGGAGTGTTGCTTCGGCCAGTTCGTCGTTTTCTGCGTCGGCCTGGTCGATTGTGGCCTGCAGGCTCTCTTCAGTCTGCTCGGTCGATTCGGTCGCAGTGGCGTCTAGTTCGTCACTCATCGAATCGATGCTCGTCGGGGCCTGGCAACCTGCCAAGGTGAGTGCTGCGATAGCGGTTCCGGCGAGGACGGTTACTGTTTTCTGTGCTGAAATCTTTCTCATGGCCTCAGGCTATGCCTGTCTATATAGCCGGGAGGCGCTTTAGGGCAGCTGCATAGACAACCCAGGGTTGAGCCATAGCTAATTCATAGAAAGCGCCAAGATAGCGACTATTTGTCGAAAACTTTCCCCGGATTGAAGATGTTGTGAGGGTCAAAGACAGCTTTGATACTTCGTTGTAAATTCAACACTTCCTCGCCCAGTTCATCGCGAAGCCAGCGCTTTTTGAGCAGGCCCACACCATGCTCGCCTGTCAAGGTTCCGCCAACCTCCAACGCCTGGTGAAACAAGGCTCCCGCGGCGTCCCAGATCGCTCTAGGAACTTCGGAGCCCTCGTAAATGAAGTTCGGGTGGAGGTTTCCATCGCCGGCGTGTGCCACGGTCGGAATTTCCACGCCGTAGTCGGATTCAATCTGTCGGATACGACGAAACATTTCCTGCATCTGCGAACGAGGTACCGCGACATCCTCGATGAGTACATTGCCGCTGTCTTCCATCGCGGGGTGCATCGCTCGCCTCAGGGCAAGCAGCGCTTCTGCCTCGACGCCCTCTGGTTGCTGCTCTACGAGAGCACCTGATGCACTGAAAATCTCTGAGAGAAAAGCAGCAACCTCAGAAGAATCCGCACCATCTGCCTGACCGATGACGAGTACCGTGCCGTCGGGACTTGCAGGAAGCCGAAGGTGTCTCTCAATGAGGGTCAGTGCGCGCTCGTCGATGAGCTCCAGCACCGAGGGGGAGAGTCCTTGCGAGACAACCTTTTGGCAGGCAGTGGTCGCCTGATTGATATCGCTGAAGCGCGCACTGATAGTCCACGTCGGATGCGCAGAAACCGGTAAGAGTTTCACCGTGGCGCGAACGATAATGCCCAATGTGCCCTCTGAACCAATCATCAATTGAGCAAGGTCAAAACCTGTAACACCCTTCACGCTTTTGTGCCCCAGTGTGACGAGGTTGCCGTTTGCCAAGACGACATCGAGTGACAACACCGACTCCCGTGTCACTCCGTATTTTGCGCACATCAAGCCACCTGCGTTGGTGGCGATGTTGCCGCCCACTGTTGACCAGATGCGACTGGCTGGATCCGGGGCAAACCACAGGCCATGGGTCTTTGCCTCGTCGTTAAGGACACTGTTGATAGCGCCCGCCTCGACCGTTGCCGTCCGATCTGCTGGTGAAATCTCTATGACCTTGTTGAGCGAAGTGGTGCTGAGGACAATCTCCCCGGCCTGCGCAATTGATCCACCCGCCAAGCCACTTCCTCCACCCCGGGGGACGATAGGAAGTGAGTGAAACGCCGCAAAGCGCACAACCTCTTGAACCTCGGCGACTGTGCGGGGAGACACCACAGCAAGGGGAGGTGTAGTGGATGACTGCCCCGACTTGTCGGCGCGTGCGGCATCAAGAGTCTTTTCAGACACATCCGTGAAGTCTCCAAAGGCCTCGATGAGGAGGGCTTGAATGGATTCCGACACAGAAGAATCCTAATCAGGAGCAAAATCTTGTGGGCGATACTGGGTTCGAACCAGTGACCTCTTCCGTGTGAAGGAAGCGCGCTACCACTGCGCCAATCGCCCGGGGCATCTCATTGTGCCACAAAGCCGACTTACTAAATTGGTCGTAGCCCTCACGCCAACTCCGACACGTCTTGGCGCAGGTTTGTCGCACAGTCCCAGAATCGGCTACAGTGAACACGCACGCTTTAGCGGGCAACGCGGATGTGGCGCAGCTGGTAGCGCATCACCTTGCCAAGGTGAGGGTCGCGAGTTCGAATCTCGTCATCCGCTCGGATCCGATAAGGATCGGGAGTAACACCCCACACGGTGGCGTGGCCGAGAGGCGAGGCAGCGGCCTGCAAAGCCGTCAACACGGGTTCGAATCCCGTCGCCACCTCGCTGGCGACACAGCAACACCAAATGGGCGATTGGCGCAGCGGTAGCGCGCTTCCCTGACACGGAAGAGGTCACTGGTTCGAACCCAGTATCGCCCACCATGTACTGATCTAGACCTGTTGCGTCTAGCGCGGCCGGTGTCGCGTGTAGGTTCGGAATATGGATCCGCTTGAAGAGCTAATCACAAGCCCGTTTTGGGGCCCTTTGCTGGTCGTGGTCGCGATCTGGACGGTGGTCTGGAAGGGCGTTGCCCTCTATACCGCGGGAAAGAACCAACAGAAGGCTTGGTTCATTTTCTTGTTGCTCTTAAATGACCTGGGCATTTTGTCGATGGTCTACCTGAAATGGTTTCAAAAACGGGCACGGTTTTAGCCCCAAGATTTAGACCCGCCCCGCGCGCGGGGCGCTGGAGTGCTTTCGTTTCCTAGACTTGCAGGATGAGTAACCCTTACGTCTTTACCGCACTGTTGTCATTGGCACTATGGGCCGTGATTGTGAAGCCCGCATTCGAACAAGACACTCTGTTGGCCTGGGTGGCCACAATTTTTTTGGTGGGGTGGGGAATATTCGGTTTGGCCTACTCCGCTCGTGGGCAAAAAGGCAAGGACGACTCCGGCAAGTAGGCTGGGGGAGTCTTACCGCCTCGAAGGAGTCAGTTGTCTGAGTCATCTGCCAGCGCGCCCATCACTGTGTACAGCGCGATTAATGGTGCCGAATTATTTAGCGATTCGAAGGTTGTCGCTCTTCGCCTCAACGGTGCACTAGTCGACCTTGCCACCGATCTCTCGGTGGGCGATGTTGTCGAGCCCGTATACATCGGCTCTCCCGATGGTCTCGACATCCTTCGCCACTCTGCTGCGCACGTTCTCGCCCAAGCAGTGCAGGGTATGCGTGGTGACGCGAGACTGGGCATTGGCCCCCCGATTGCTGATGGTTTCTATTACGACTTCGATGTGGACGAACCCTTCACACCTGAAGAGCTCAAGCAACTGGCTAAGAGCATGCAAAAGATCGTCAACCAAGGTCAGCGTTTTGTGCGTCGGGTGGTGAGTGACGACGAGGCTCGTGCGGAGCTCGCAAACGAGCCGTACAAGCTCGAGCTCATTGGCCTGAAGTCCTCTGCCTCTGCAGGTACTGACAATGAAAGTGTTGAGGTTGGCTCCGGTGAGCTGACCATTTACGACAACATCGATGGGAAGACTGGCGAGACGGTCTGGAAAGATCTCTGTCGCGGCCCTCACCTGCCCAGCACCAAGCTCATTTCCAACGGTTTCGAACTCACTCGTGTTGCGGCGGCGTATTGGCGAGGCAAGGAAACAAACCCACAGCTACAGCGCATTTATGGAACCGCGTGGCCTACCAAGGAAGAACTGCGCGACCACCTCGAACGCCTAGAGGAAGCAAAGCGACGCGACCACAGAAAGATTGGCGCGGAGCTTGACCTCTTTAGCTTCCCGGAAGAAATTGGTTCCGGTCTTCCGGTCTTCCACCCCAAGGGCGGTGTGATCCGCAGGGTGATGGAGGACTACTCCAGAAAGCGCCACGAAGAAGCAGGCTACGACTTCGTCTATGCGCCACACATCTCCAAGGCTGACCTTTTTTCTGTGAGCGGTCACCTCTCTTGGTACAAGGAGGGAATGTTCCCTCCGATGCACGTTGACGAGCAGCGCAACGAAGCGGGCGAGATCACTCGTCAGGGTGTCGACTACTACCTGAAGCCAATGAACTGCCCGTTCCACATCCTGGTCTACCGCTCGAGGCAGCGCTCATATCGGGAACTTCCGCTTCGAATGTTTGAGTTCGGGTCGGTCTATCGCTACGAGAAGTCAGGTGTTGTTCATGGGCTTACTCGTGTTCGTGGAATGACCCAAGACGATGCGCACATTTTCACCACCCGCGACACTCTTGAGCAGGAGCTCACCGGGGTATTGAACTTCGTGTTGGGCTTGTTGTCTGACTACGGCCTTACCGACTTTTATCTGGAGTTGTCGACGCGCGACGAAGAAAGTGACAAATTCGTGGGCAGCGACCAGCTCTGGGAGGAGGCCACAGGAATCCTCGAGCGTGTGGCGACCTCCTCTGGTCTCGAACTTGTGCCCGATCCAGGAGGCGCGGCGTTCTACGGCCCGAAGATTTCGGTTCAAGCGCGCGACGCGATTGGGCGAAGCTGGCAGATGTCTACCATTCAGCTCGACTTCAACTTGCCCGAGCGTTTTGAGCTGGAATACCAAGCAGCAGATGGATCACGTGAGCGTCCCATCATGATTCACCGCGCACTGTTTGGCTCCATTGAGCGTTTCTTTGGTGTGCTCACCGAGCACTACGCAGGCGCTTTCCCTGCCTGGCTCGCCCCTGTGCAGGTGGTGGGTATTCCGATTGCCGAAGAGTTCGCTCCCTACCTCGCTGAGGTAATTGAGAAATTGAAGGCCAACGGGATCCGTGCTGAGTTAGACGACTCGGACGACCGCATGCAGAAGAAAATCCGCACTCATACGAAGCAGAAGGTGCCGTATTTGCTGATCGCCGGTGAAGACGATCGCAGCCACAATGCCGTGAGTTTTAGGTTCCGCGATGGTTCGCAAGATAACGGTGTTCCTATCGAGCAGGCGATCGAGCGGATTCAGAAGGCGATTGCAGAACGTCTCGATGACTGATCAGCCAGATGAGGTGTTACGAGACGCGTGGGAAATCCCAGGAGTTCCCGACTCGTTCCAGCGACTATGGGTGCCCCACCGCATCGGTTACATCCACGGGAACGACGGACGAAAGCCAGGGGAGTGTGTCTTCTGCGTGGCCAGAGACATCCCCGAACACGACAATCTTGTGGTGCACGAGGGCGAACAGTGTTACGTCGTGTTAAACCTTTTCCCCTACAACCCCGGCCACCTATTAGTGTGTCCGAACAGGCACATCGGCCAATACGACGAAGCAAATGAGGCGGAAACAGCCGAAATTGCGGCGTTGACGAAGAAGTCCATGGAGTTGTTGCGGGTGGTCGCGGGCGCACATGGCTTCAACATTGGAATGAATCAAGGTCGCGTGGCCGGTGCGGGTATTGAAGAACACCTACACCAGCACGTAGTGCCTCGGTGGGGGCAGGATTCAAACTTTTTCCCCATCATCGCTAAGACCAAAGCAATGCCGCAGTTGTTGGGTGATATTCGGGACCAGCTGCGTTCAGCCTGGTCTCAGTAAGCCCAATAGAATTTTCATAGGTTTTCGGGCACAGTGCCCATTTTGAGGAGAGTCATAGATGTCTAACGATCAGGCAGCACAAACCGGTAGTGCCCGCGTCAAGCGTGGATTGGCCGAAATGCTCAAGGGTGGCGTCATCATGGACGTTGTCACGGCAGACCAGGCGAAGATCGCTGAGGATGCCGGAGCTGTCGCTGTCATGGCCTTGGAGCGTGTTCCCGCAGATATTCGCGCTGAAGGCGGTGTCGCTCGAATGAGTGACCCGGATCTGATCGACGGCATCATCAGCGCTGTTTCAATTCCTGTAATGGCGAAGGCTCGTATTGGCCACTTCGTTGAAGCACAGGTTCTCCAGGAGCTTGGTGTTGACTACATCGACGAGTCCGAAGTGTTGAGCCCCGCCGACTACGTCAACCACATTGACAAGTGGCCATTCACCGTTCCTTTTGTATGTGGTGCTACCAACCTCGGTGAGGCCCTCCGTCGTATTACCGAAGGCGCCGCCATGGTGCGCTCCAAGGGCGAAGCCGGTACCGGAGACGTGTCCGAGGCAACCAAGCACATTCGCATGATTCGCGGGCAAATCAACGAACTGCGCTCAAAGAACCCTGATGAGCTCTACGTTGCCGCCAAGGAACTTCAGGCTCCCTATGAGCTTGTGGCCGAGGTCGCAGCCACCGGTCAGCTTCCCGTCGTGTTGTTCACCGCCGGCGGAGTAGCTACTCCTGCGGATGCTGCCATGATGATGCAGCTAGGCGCAGACGGTGTGTTTGTAGGCTCTGGAATCTTTAAGTCGGGCGACCCCGCATCCCGTGCCGCGGCAATCGTGCAGGCGACTGCCCAGTACAACGACCCCGCCGTGATCGCGAAGGTGTCTCGCGGATTGGGAGAGGCAATGGTCGGCATTAATGTGGCAGACCTCCCTGCTCCCCACCGCCTCGCTGAGCGTGGGTGGTAGCCCACTAATCGGTGTCCTCGCACTTCAAGGCGATGTGCGAGAACATCGAAAAATGTTGGAGTCTCTTGGCGCCAACGTCGTAGAGATTCGCACACCTGAGCATCTCTCTGGAATTCAGGGACTAGTCCTCCCTGGTGGCGAATCCAGTGTCATGGATAAGCTCACCAGGCTCTTTGGGTTGCGCGATCCGCTGATCGAGCTCATTGGCCAGGGGATTCCGGTTCTGGGTACCTGTGCGGGCATGATTATGGTTGCCGACGACATCGAGGATGCAATTGATGGCCAGCTCAGCCTTGGAGGCCTCGATGTGACGGTGCGTCGAAATGCTTTTGGATCGCAGAAGGATTCATTTGATGTGTCACTGAGCGTCGACGAGTACGGACCCGATCCCGTTGATGTGTCCTTCATTCGTGCTCCCGCGGTCACACGCGTGGGCGACGGCGTCCGCGCTCTCGCAATGCTCGATGACGGTCGAATCGTGGCGGTCGCCAACGAAACCATCACCGCGCTTGCGTTCCACCCAGAAGTGACTGGTGAGACGAGGTTCCACCAGCGCTTTATCGGGCAGGCACAGGCGTGGAGTAGTCCCACTAGCGCGTAGGAAGCCGACTACACTAACCACGATTGGCCATTGCGCCAAGGATTACTACACGTGAGGACGAGATGTCAGGTCATTCCAAGTGGGCAACCACCAAGCACAAAAAGGCTGCTATCGACGCGAAGCGCGCTAAGTCGTTTGCGAAGTTGATTAAGAACATTGAAGTTGCAGCCAAGATTGGCGGAGCTGACCTTGCAGGAAACCCAACACTTGCTGACGCCGTTCAAAAGGCCAAGAAGACTTCTGTCCCCAACGACAACATTGACCGCGCCATTAAGCGCGGTGCGGGGCTGACCGGTGACGCCATCGACTACCAAACGATCATGTATGAAGGCTACGCACCCGGTGGTGTTGCCATGTTGATCGAATGTCTCACCGACAATAAGAACCGCGCTGCGGCTGAAGTGCGCACCATCATGAGCCGAAATGGCGGAACCATGGCAGACCCCGGAAGCGTTGCCTACAACTTCCACCGCAAGGGCGTCATCGCGATCACTAAGACTGATGGACTCACCGAAGACGACGTGTTGGCTGCCGTGTTGGAAGCAGGCGCTGAAGAAGTCATTGATCGAGGCGCTGGCTTCGAGGTAATTACCGACCCGTCAGAGCTCGTGACCAACCGAGAGGCCATCCAAGCTGCGGGAATCGACTACGACCAGGCCGAAGCGGAGTTTGTCGCCACCGTCACCGTCGCACCGGAGCTCGACGGGGCAAAGAAGATTTTCAACCTGATCGATGCCCTCGAAGACTGTGACGATGTTCAAAACGTGTTCACGAACATGGATATCAGCGACGAGCTGCAGGCGGCGCTCGACCAAGAAGACTAAAACGTATGCGGATACTCGGTGTCGACCCTGGTTTGACCCGACTCGGTGTGGGGGTAATTGATAACCCTCGCGCCAAAGACGTTTCGATGGTGGACGTCACAGTATTGGTGACACCCACGGACTGGGATATCAGCAGGCGACTGCATTCCATGCAAGAAGGCGTTGCGGCGCTGCTTGATCAGCACCGACCAGATGTTGTGGTGATTGAACGAGTGTTTGCTCAGCACAATGTCCGAACCGTGATGGGAACTGCGCAAGTTAGTGGAATTGTGATGGCCTTGGCCTTTGCGCGTTCAATTCCTGTGTCACACCGCACACCGAGCGAGGTTAAGGCTGCCGTGACCGGCTATGGGGGCGCGAAGAAGCCCCAAGTGGGTGCCATGGTGAAGACAATTTTGGGACTGGACGAAATCCCGAAACCCGCTGACGCAGCGGACGCCCTCGCCTTGGCGATCACAGAAGCCTGGCGGGGTGGCGCACCAGTGGGAGCCAAGGACGCCGTTGAGACTCCTGCACAACGTGCGTGGCGCGAAGCACTAAGTAAGAGCGGGCAAAATAAGCTAACTAAGTGATTTCCACCCTGCGCGGCGTTGTGCTGTCTCTGAGTGCCCAGAGCGTTGTGGTGGACGTGCACGGTGTGGGGATGAAGGTTTCTGTTCCCGGTCGAACATCCGCGGTCATGCGCGCGGGGGAGGAAGTGACACTTCATACGACGTTAATCGTGCGAGAAGACGATTTGAGTCTTTACGGATTTAGCGCCCCAGAAGAGCGTGACACCTTTGATTTGTTGTGTTCTGTGAACGGCGTGGGGCCAAAGTCAGCGCTTGGTGTGTTGAACGAGATGTCCGTTGATGACATCGCTCACGCAGTTGCCTCCGACAACGATCAAGCGTTCAAAGCCGTGTCAGGAATCGGACCTAAAACCGCGAAACTCATTGCCCTCTCGCTCCAGGGAAAGATCGTTGCAGATGGGTCGAGTGCGCCGAAAAACATTGTGGATAACAGAATTTCTCCAGCCGATCACACCGCTATCGTGCAGGCTCTAGTGGGGCTTGGGTGGTCAGAGAAGGTGGCCAAGAAGGGTGTGGCGGACATGGTTGAGCAGCTACCAGAAGGAGCCGACTCCTCGGTTGCGGCCCTGGTAAAGCGTGCCCTTCAGCTACTGGGTCCACAAACAAGCCGTGAGGACTTCTCGTGAGTGAGCACGACGCGGTAAGCGCAGAGCTAGCGGGGGAGAGCGAGCTCCAGTTCGAAGGAGCCCTTCGTCCGAGCTCTCTGGATGAATTCATTGGCCAGTCGAAGGTTCGTGATCAGCTGGCATTGTTGCTAAAAGCCGCGGAGATGGAAAATCGCAGCCCAGACCATATTTTGCTGGCGGGTCCACCGGGGCTTGGAAAAACCACTCTGGCAATGATTGTTGCTGAGGAAACCAGGTCACCGCTGCGGATCTCAAGCGGTCCCGCGATTCAACACGCCGGAGATCTGGCTGCCGTGCTTTCGTCTCTGACACCTGGTGAGGTGCTCTTTATCGACGAGATTCACCGGATGGCGCGCCCTGCAGAGGAAATGCTCTACCTCGCGATGGAAGACTTCCGGATCGACATTATGGTTGGCAAAGGCCCGGGGGCCACTACGGTCCCTCTTGAACTGGCGCCGTTCACCCTTGTGGGTGCTACGACCCGCTCGGGACTTCTTCCCAACCCCCTCAGGGACCGTTTTGGCTTCACCGCAAACATGGAGTTCTACTCAGACGCTGAGCTCACAGAAGTTGTGAGGCGATCGGCTGTGGTTCTTGACATCGAGATCACCGAAGATGCGCTGGTGGAGATTGCTAAGCGATCGAGGGGAACACCGCGAATCGCCAACAGGTTGCTGCGGCGAGTGAGAGATTATTCGCTTGTCCACGGTGGCTCGGCGTCTCTCGACAATGCCCAGGGTGCTCTTGAGCTGTATGACGTGGATGAGTGGGGTCTTGACCGACTCGACCGCCAGGTTTTGGACGTCCTTATTGGACGTTTCGGGGGAGGGCCAGTGGGCCTGGGAACTTTGGCAGTGTCAGTCGGAGAAGAAGCGGAAACTGTGGAGTCAGTCGTGGAGCCGTTCTTGGTCCGCCAAGGCTTCATCGTCCGCTCACCGCGGGGTCGAATTGCTACCCCGCTGGCCTGGCGTCACCTCGGTCACGAAGCTCCAACCCTGGATGACCTATAGTTACTGGGGTGCCGGGTATGCCTGGCGAATCGATTTGAAAAAGGTGAATGGTCGTGGATCCGTTTAGTCTCCTGATGATGGCAGCGCTTGCTCTGCTAATTTTCTTCATGTTCCGTAACTCCCGTAAGCAGCGTCAGGCGCAGCAAGAGTTGCAGGAGAAGCTCGTCCCGGGCGCGGAAGTAATGACCTCCTTCGGTCTTTACGCAACGCTCGTAGAGATTGATGAAGACACCAACATCGCCACCATCAAGGCAGACCGCACGACGAAGCTGCGCGTGCACCGTCAGGTATTGACCCGCGTGGTTGACCCTGAGGAACTCTCGGCGAAGTCTGATGACGCCGAGTCAGCAAAAAAGTCCAAATAACCCCTCCTAGAACGTCGAATTAAGTGGTCACATCATCTGTCGTGCGCGCTGCAAGGCGCGCCTTTGTCTGGCTGGGAGTCATCTTTCTCCTGCTGGCTTCTGGTAATGCCCTCGCGGCTTTCAACAACGACGGAAGTTGGGTGCCCAAACTCGCACTAGACCTTCAGGGTGGAACACAAATCATCCTGGAGCCTCGCTTGGCGGAGGGCCAGACGGTTAGCGACGAACAGCTCGCGCAAGCCGTGGCAATCATCCGCCAACGTGTTGATGCCTCTGGTGTTGCCGAGGCCGAGGTAACGACACAGGGTGGACAAAACATTGTCGTATCCATTCCCGGTGAACCAGACCAGGCCACTTTGGAGCGGATTCGGTCCTCCGCGAAGCTCGAATTCAGGCCAGTTCTCGTGTCTGCTGCGGCGACCATTCCCGACCCTGAAGCAGAACCCGTCGCGATTCCAGAAGATTCTGGCGATTGGCCGACACCCGAAAACGCTAGCGATTTGGCGTGGGTGACCCCTGCTATCGACGCGGAGTTCCAAAACTTGGTCTGTCTTGGCCTGGACACCTCTGGTGCGAATGTGGCCGATCCGAACCTGCCACTTGTTGCCTGCAGCGTGGAGGGGTTTGAGAAATACATCCTCGGTCCCGTTGAAGTGGGCGGCGAATCAATCGCTGATGCAAACTCTGGTCTCATCCCTGGACCCACGGGGGTCACCACAAACGAATGGGGTGTGTTCATCGACTTCGACCCCACGGGTACCACTCAATTCAGGGACGTGACCCAGCGTCTGGTTGGCCTCAGCGGTGTGCAAAACCAATTTGCCATTGTGCTCGACGGCAAAGTGATTTCGGCGCCTCGCACCCTTGCTGCCATTACCGATGGAAGCCCTCAGATCAGTGGTTCCTTTACCCAAGAGAGTGCATCGGTATTAGCTGATCAGTTGAAGTTTGGTGCACTGCCGATCGGATTCCAGGTTCAAAGCTCTGAGACGATTACCGCAACCCTCGGTCTGTCCCAGCTTCAGAGCGGGCTCATCGCAGGTGCGATCGGATTGGTCTTGGTAATCGTTTATTCGCTGTTCCAGTACCGACTGCTTGGACTAGTGACTGTGGCCTCCTTGGTAGTGGCCTTCGGTCTGTCTTACCTCGTAATTGCCTACCTCTCCAACGAACAGGGGTACCGTCTCTCACTTGCCGGTGTGGCCGGTTTGATTGTCGCGATTGGTATTACCGCAGACTCCTTCATCGTGTTCTTCGAACGCATCCGTGATGAGCTTCGAGACGGTCGAGCTTTGGATTCAGCCATTTCTGCAGCCTGGAAGAGGGCATTTAGGACGATTCTGGCGTCTGACTCAGTGAGCTTCCTCGCCGCAGTTGTGCTCTACGTTCTTGCCGTCGGAAACGTCCGAGGCTTCGCATTTACCCTCGGCGTGACGACAGTGGTCGACTTGATCATTGTTGCTTTGTTCACCCACCCGCTCATGCAGATGCTTGGTCGTACGCGATTCTTCGCATCTGGACACCGCCTTTCTGGTCTTGATCCGCAAGCGCTGGGCGCCGTGTACCGCGGTCGCGCTAAATTCCGCGAGCCAGTAGCGGTCACAGAGGTCGCGAGGATGAAGAGCGGTCGCGAGGCGAAGCGTCGCCAGACCATTGCTGAGCGCAAGGCTCAGGCTGAACAGGCTTCTGGAACAACCGGGGGAGATAAGTAATGTCAATGCTCACTCGTTTTGGTAACGCCCTCTATACCGGAGAACGCTCCTTCGACTTTGTCGGTCGGCGCATGGTCTGGTACCTCGTGGGTGCGGGCCTTGTGATTGCCGCAATCTTGGTCACAGTGCTTCGTGGTGGATTTGTGTTTGGAATCGAATTCCGTGGTGGTTCAGAATTCCGCGTTTCTGCGCCTGCTGTCGTTGAGGAACAAATCGCAACAGACGCCGTTGAGTCTTTGGTAGGTGCTGCCTCAAGCCCTCGTGTGTCGATCGTGGGTGGGGACTCGATCCGTGTTCAGACAGAACAGCTGACGACCGAGGAAACTGAGGCTCTGCGAGGAGAACTTGCCTCGGCGTACGATGTCCCATTGACTGAGGTCACAAGCTCCTTCGTGGGGGCGACCTGGGGCCAAGACATCACCAGTCAAGCTTTGCGGGCACTTCTGGTGTTCCTGGTGCTCGTCAGTGCGGTAATGGCCGCATATTTCCGCACCTGGAAGATGTCGCTTGCCGCGTTGACAGCGTTGATTCATGACCTCGTGATCACCGCCGGCGTGTATGGGGTTCTGGGCTTTGAAATTACTCCAGCGGCTGTGATCGGGTTCTTGACCATTCTTGGATATTCGCTCTATGACACGGTGGTTGTCTTTGACAAGGTTCGTGAGAACACGTCTGAAGACGGGGATGAATCGGTTCGCACTTTCGCCGACTCAGTGAACCTTGCTGTCAACCAAACTCTGGTCAGGTCAATCAACACTTCAGTAGTGGCTGTTCTGCCCGTGGCCGCGATTTTGTTCATCGGCTCTGTCTTGCTCGGAGCAGGAACGCTTCGCGACATTGCCTTGGCGTTGTTTATTGGAATCATCGCGGGAACGTACTCCACGATCTTCATTGCGGCTCCGATGTATGTGCACCTGCGTGAGAATGAGCCTGAGGCAAAGAAACGCATGAAGAAGCGTGAAAAGCTCCAACGTCCTGCTTCTGGGGCAGTTCGCTAACTTCAGCTGTTACTGCGCGTGAGACCCGCCTGGGCTCGTACACTTGGTGTCACTAGTCGAGGAGGTGTGCTGTGGCTGTTGAGACTCAACCTTCTCAGTTTCATGCCTTCCGGCAGTTTCTGCCGAAGCTCTTCTCTAGGACCCCCGTTGATGAAGGGTTCGATCAGTTGCTTCGCACGATTCGAAAAACCCAGCCTCGCGTAGATACGGCGATTATCGAACGCGCCTACCGCGTTGCGGACAAAGCCCACGAAGGCCAAACCAGACGATCGGGTGAGCCCTACATCACTCACCCCATCGCGGTGGCCCAAATTCTTGCCGAGCTTGGACTTGGCCCGAAAACCATTGCTGCCGCATTACTCCACGACACCGTTGAAGACACGGGGTATCCGTTAGAGACGCTTCGAGAAGAATTCGGCGATGAAGTGGCGATGCTGGTCGACGGTGTGACCAAGCTTGATCGGGTTAAATACGGCGACAGTGCTCAAGCTGAGACGGTGCGCAAGATGATTGTGGCGATGTCCAGAGATATCCGTGTCTTGGTAGTGAAACTCGCGGACCGCCTCCACAACGCTCGAACATGGGGGTTTGTTCCGGCCGAGTCAGCCATGCGCAAAGCCCAAGAGACACTCGACATCTACGCTCCGCTGGCACACCGCCTTGGTATTCAAACCATTAAGACGGAGCTCGAAGATCTCTCCTTCGCGGTGTTGCACCCGAAGTTATATGTCGAGATTGAGTCACTGGTGGAAGGTAGAACTCCTGAGCGTGATGAGTACGTCGCCAACGTCATTGACATGGTCCGTTCGGATTTGCGCGCGGCAAAGGTTAAAGCAGAAGTGATGGGTCGGCCCAAGCAGTTCTATTCCATCTATCAAAAGATGGTGCGCCGGGGTAAAGACTTCTCAGATATCCATGACCTCACCGGCATCCGAATTGTGGTGGGCTCGATTCGCGACTGTTACGCCGCATTGGGAGCTGTGCACGCGCGGTGGAATCCGATGGCAGGCCGATTTAAGGACTACATTGCGACTCCAAAGTTCAACCTTTATCAGTCCCTCCACACCACCGTCTATGGTCCAGAGGGTAGGCCTGTAGAGATCCAGATTCGAACCCTCGAGATGCACCAGAGGGCCGAGTACGGTGTGGCTGCCCACTGGAAGTACAAAGAGGGGTCGACTGGACAGCGCGATCGCGCCAACGAAACGAGTGAGCTCGGTCAGGCGACAGAAATGGCCTGGTTGGCTCACCTGTCTGACTGGCAAGAAGAAACCAAGGACCCCACGGAGTTTCTCGACACCTTGCGCTACGAAATCGGCGCAAAAGAAGTCTACGTATTCACGCCAAAGGGCAAGGTTGTGGGTCTGCCCTCCGGAGCCACGCCAGTCGACTTCGCGTACGCGGTCCACACAGATGTCGGACACCGGACAATGGGTGCCCGGGTCAACGGCCGCCTCGTTCCCCTGGACACTGTTCTCAATAGCGGTGACAACGTTGAAGTTTTCACGGCGAAGAATCCAGATGCTGGACCCAGCCAAGACTGGCTAAATTTTGTGACCTCGCAGCGTGCTCGTTCAAAGATTCGTCAGTGGTTCACCAAGGAGCGGCGCGACGAAGCGATTGAGCAAGGCAAGGAAGCCGTTGCTCGAGCTATGCGCAAGCAGAACCTGCCGCTTAAGCGATTGATGTCTCAAGAAGCTCTCGCTGAGTTGGTCTCGCAGCTTCATCTTGAAAACGTTGAGGCGTTGTACCACGCCGTTGGTGAGGGCCGAGTGTCGACTCAATCGGTGATTGAGAAACTTCTCGCACTGGCATCGAAGGACGGTGTTGACGATGACGACACCGGCTCGCTTCCCATTGTGTCTCGCGGATCGTCAAAGACAAGCGAATCTGGTGTGCTCGTGCGTGGAGCACCCGACATTTTGGTGAAGCTTGCAAAGTGCTGCACGCCGGTTCCGGGAGATGAAATCTTGGGCTTTGTGACGCGCGGTACGGGTGTCAGTGTTCACCGCAGCGATTGCACCAACATCGGCGATCTCAAGGAAAAGCCCGAGCGAATGGTTGATGTTGAGTGGGCCTCGACTAAAGGCGCGGTATTCCTCGTTCATATCCAAATCGAGGCCCTCGACCGTCCCGGCCTGCTCTCTGATGTCACGCGCGTTCTGTCAGAGCACCACGTGAACATCCTCTCCGCAAGCGTGCACACTTCGGACAATCGTCTCGCCATCAGTCGTTTTGTCTTCGAAATGGGTGACGTCACCCACCTCGAGAGGGTACTCAGTTCGGTGAGACGAATCGACGCAGTTTACGACGTCTACCGCGTGACCTCAGGGTGAGCATCCCACCACAGTCGGGTGAGGGTAACTCTGCGGCGTAATCGCTCGCGCTTGGTAGCGGTATAGCCGGACCCACAGCGTACGCGCTCCACAACAGCCCGGATAGATTCTGGACGAATCAGGCAGAAGAGTTGGCAGGCAATTTGCTCGTCGACACCGTCGCAGGTGAGAAGATCCTCCTGCGTCCCTTCCAGGCTTAGGAGCCTGAGGTTACCAACGCTGGTGAAACTACCCTCGCGGCCGTGTTGGCTCCTGGGCTTCCACTCTTGACGCGCAATCGGTGAGATGGCGGGAGCCACGGGGGCCAGAAGGGACCACGGTTCGGCCCGCCCCATTCCGCTCCACACCCAGCCAGCTGTGTGACCGGCTGCTACAGCCCATTCGGGGATGCGTTCACAAACAAGTTCTGCTCGTTGTTTGAGCAGCGGGGGAGCAGGGTGCGGGGAAATGAGAGAACCCTGTCGCCAGGAGCGCCCATCGAGCGCGAGTGCATATTCTTCTGCGTTGCTAAAGGAGGTCGGCATTGGCGGAGTATCCGCCACAGACCTGCCAAATGCCGCGGACTACGAAAAACTGTGGAGAACGAGGGCCTATGCCTCGGTGAGCACAGCTTTCCAGGCGACCTTGGTTTCGATCTCCGAAGCTAGTTGTGCAGCCTTCTTAGAATCTCCGGCCTTCTCCGCGTCGGCTTTTTGCGCCTCAAGGGTTGCAATCTGGTCATCAATTTGACCCAGGAAGCTCTGGCTACGAGCCTGCTTCTCCGGGTCGGTCTTCTCCCAGTGCTCTGCTTCGAGCTTCTTCACGTGCTGGTCGAACTTTCGCACTTCGGCGTCGAGTGCTTTGACCATTGATCGGGGTGCGCTTCCAATCGCGCGGAAGCGGTCATGGAACAATCTGATGCGCTCAACCGCTTCGCGGTGATCACTCATGCTGAGGATGTTTGAGAATTCCTTGATGAGCTCTTGTTTTGCTGCGCCGTTTTCCGCGTTGGCGGCGTCTTCTGCTTCGACAGCCGCGTTCTTGGCCTGGTACAGCGCATCCCCGGCTGCCTTGAACTGCGCCCACAGCTGGTCTTCGAGTTGCCTGTTGCCGCGTGGGGCCTTCTTCCACTCGTCAAGAAGCGCGCGGTAGGCAGGGATGCCGTCCGCGCCCTTAGGTGCGAGGGCTTCAGCCTTTTCGATGATCTCTCGCTTCGACGACTTTGCAGCCTTCGCGGCCTTGTCGCGCTCTTGGAAATGCGTGCGCTTGCCACGCTCGAGAGCGTTCTTTGCATTCTTAAAGCGCTTCCACAGTTCATCGGCTGTGTTCTTAGGCAGACGCGCAGAAGCCTTTTGGTGCTCTTTCCACTGGTTAAACAGCGCGTCTACTTGAGCAGTAGCGTCCTTCCAGCGAATAGAGGAGGGATCCTTTGCGGCGAGTGCTTCAATCGACGCCACGATTGCTTCTCGCTCTACGACTGCGGCAGCAACGGCTTCTTCTCGCTGTTCGGCCTGCTTGGCAGTCAGCTGATCAATCGTCTCGTGAAGGGGGGCGAGACGGTCGCGCAGGGACTGGATGTCGCCTACCGATGAGGGCGTCTCAAGCTCGTCGGTGAGCTTCTTGACACTGCGCGTGAGGTCTTTGGCGGGCGCGCCGGCCTTAACGCGTTGCTCAACGAGGCCCACCTGCGCTTCCAAGTCTGCGAACTTGCGCTCAAAGAGGGCGAGTGCTTCTTCAGGGGTCCCGTCTGGATAGGCACCCACGGCGTGCCAGGTGTCCCCCAAGCGAACTTCTACCGTGCCGTCGTCATTGACGCGGCCCCACGGGTTGGTGGACTCAGCCATTTGCCTCATTCTTTCTTGTTGGCGCAACTGCCAGCGCCGTTTAGCCTACACATCTGCGTTCTCGTCGCGAGGTCGAATTTGAAGACCCTTATCGGATTGTGATGTTTGCTCTAGCGCCGAATCCGAGCAGGAGAGTTTCTAGTTTGAGTTGTTTTCGAGGGTGTCGACAATGTCTTGGACTACGGAGGCTACTTCTGCCGGGTTGGGTTCGGCGGGACCCCATTGGAAGTAGGCAAAGTAGCCAAACGAGGAGATGGTGACTGCTACGAGGGCGACAACGCTAGATAGCCAGAGGTCGCGTTTACGCCGGGCGATTTGGTGTGTATGAACAGCCTGATGCGCGTTGTACTGAGCAAGACGGTCCTTCTGGACTTTACTGAGCGACTTTGACGACACGGGCGATTCCCTCTCGAGGACAAGTGGCCCAAGTCTAGGGCGGTTGGACAACTAGCATGGTGGGCATGTCTGGTGATGGAGCTTTGTTTTCCAAACGCGCTCCCTTGGCGGCTCAAATGCGCCCCACCAGTCTGGACGATGTCATCGGGCAAGATCACCTGCTTCAGCAGGGTTCACCGTTGCGCACACTCGCCGACTCTGACTCGGATCAGCCGGGTTCGTCTGTGATTTTGTGGGGTCCACCTGGCGTGGGGAAGACAACCCTGGCAAAGGTGATTGCGAGGAGTTCTGGTCGGGAGTTCATGGAACTCTCAGCGGTGACTGCTGGCGTAAAAGATGTCCGCGAGGTAATGGATCACGCAAGGCGTCTGCTCGATGTGGGTCAGAAGACTCCGGTGTTGTTCCTCGATGAGATTCACCGTTTTTCGAAGGCACAACAAGATGCCTTGCTCCCTGGCGTCGAAAACGGTCTCGTGGTGTTGGTGGCCGCCACCACGGAAAACCCCTCCTTTTCCGTGATTTCTCCCTTGCTCTCGCGCAGTTTGCTTTTGACGCTGCGCGCGCTCGGAGACGACGACATCTCGCGGGTGATTGACCGAGCGCTGGAAGATCCTCGCGGATTCAAGGGTCAGATTGCCGTCGATGACGAGGCTCGGGAGGCACTGATTCGACGAAGCGGGGGAGACGCCAGGCGTGCTCTTACCGCCCTGGAGGCGTCTGCCGCAGTGGCGGCGAACCGCCTGGAAGGCTCGGACGTGGTGGTATCCGCCGATGACGTGGCCGAGGCGCTCGATGTTGCACTGGTGTCATATGACCGAGACGGTGACCAGCACTACGACGTAATTTCAGCCTTCATCAAGTCAATAAGAGGATCTGACGCGGACGCAGCACTGCACTATCTGGCTCGCATGGTGGAGGCGGGGGAGGACGCACGCTTTATCGCCAGGCGTCTGGTGATTTCGGCGAGCGAAGATATTGGCCTGGCCGATCCTCAAGCGCTCGTAGTAGCGATGGCAGCAGCGGATGCTGTTTCCTTCATCGGGTTGCCAGAGGGGCGTATTCCCCTCGCGGAAGCCACGGTGTACTTGGCGCTTGCTCCTAAATCAAATGCCGCATATAGCGGAATCAATGCCGCCGTGGCTGACATTCGCGCGGGCAATTCCGGGCCTGTCCCACCCGCATTGCGCGATGCTCACTACCCCGGCGCCAAAGCGCTTGGACACGGAAAGGGTTATGTGTATAGCCACGACCAGCATCGGGGGGTCAACGCGGCTCAATATTTGCCCGACTCTCTCAAGAATGCTCGGTACTACACGCCCACCAACCGTGGGCTCGAAGCGGAGCTTGCAAAACGATATGAAGCGCTTCGTCGAATTATTGACGGGACCGACTAGCCCAGCAAATATGCGCATTACGTGCTAAAGTTTCAACTTGGAACGGAGTTCTTATTCCTGCGGCTGGGAAGAAGGTTCTCATTCGTTCTGATGCCTATTAGCCAGGCATGACATGCGATTGCCACTCCTCATGGCCCGCAGGAAGAACTATCACCATCTTTCAAGGAGAAATTTTTCGTGTCCACCACGTCTCGTACCCGTAGCAAGACTCGTCTGTCTCGTGCACTGGGTATCCCACTGACCCCCAAGGCCGCTCGTTACCTCGAGAAGCGCCCCTACGCTCCCGGCCAGCACGGTCGCACTCGTCGTAAGACCGACAGTGACTACGCCGTTCGTCTGCGCGAGAAGCAACGTCTGCGCGCCCAGTACGGCATCCGTGAAGCTCAGCTTCGTCGCGTGTTTGAAGAAGCTCGCAAGTCCGCCGGTCTGACCGGTGAGAACCTGGTTGAGCTGTTGGAGATGCGTCTTGACGCACTTGTGCTTCGTGCCGGCTTTGCCCGCACCACCGCACAGGCTCGTCAGCTCGTTGTGCACCGTCACATCATGGTCAACGGTCAGCTTGTAGACCGTCCTTCCTTCCGCGTGAAGCCAGGCCAGATGATTCACGTCAAGCCAAAGAGCGAAGAGATGGACCCATTCCAGGTTGCTGCCGCGGGCGCCCACCAGGAAGTTCTTCCTCCCGTTCCTGGCTACCTCGACGTGTCGATTGAAACTCTTCAGGCCACTCTGGTTCGTCGCCCTAAGCGCGAGGAAGTTCCAGTGACCTGTGAAGTACAGCTCGTCGTCGAGTACTACGCCGCACGCTAAGTCTGAAGTGGTGCCCTGGCCGCGGTGATGGCCAGGGCGCACCTCTTCACCCCCGAGAGGATCGCATTCGTTGAAACAGCTCCGAGCTCTTATTTTCGGTGTTCTTGTGGGCGCTGTCGCTGTATTGGTGGCTAACCGAAGCGAACAGGGTCGGACAGTCGTTGCGCGAGCAGATCAGTCCCTCCAGGGCTTCCTCGACGGAGTGCTTGAGGGCTATCGCGAGCAGTCGCGCTAGGGGTCTTCGTGGAAACCGCTGAGATCCAACGCCGGTGGCTCACCTTCTTTGGTGACCGCGGACACACCGTTGTTCCGTCAGCGTCGCTGGTGAGCGACGACCCGACGTTGATGTTCACCGTTGCCGGAATGGTTCCGTTCATTCCCTACTTGACCGGCGTTGTTCCAGCACCATTCCCTCGTGCCACCAGTGTTCAAAAGTGCATTCGCACACTCGACATTGAAGAAGTTGGCAAGACCACCCGCCACGGCACCTTCTTCCAGATGAATGGGAACTTTTCGTTTGGTGACTACTTCAAAGAAGGCGCAATCGGTTTTGCGTGGGAGCTACTCACCAGTTCTGAGTCTGATGGCGGACTTGGTTTTGCCGAAAAGGACCTGTGGGTCACCATCTACGACGACGATGATGAGGCCTTTAACTTGTGGCGCACGGTCGCAGGTGTCCCAGAATCTCGAATCCAACGTCTTGGGCGCGAAGATAACTACTGGTCGACGGGTCAGCCTGGACCAGCGGGTCCCTGCTCCGAAATTTACTTTGACCGCGGTAGCGAGTTTGGCCCAGACGGCGGTCCAGCCGTCGATGACACCCGGTACCTAGAAATCTGGAACCTCGTGTTCATGCAGTACCTGATCGAAAACGTGCGCAGCAAAATCGACTTCGACATTGCGGGGGAGCTGCCCCAAAAAAACATCGACACCGGCATGGGCATGGAGCGTGTTGCGTTTATTAAGCAAAACGTCGGCAACATGTACGAAATCGACCAGGTGCGTCCCGTCTTGGACAAGGCTGCAGAACTGTCTGGGCGACGCTACGGTGCAGACCACGATGATGATGTGCGCATGCGCGTGGTTGCTGACCACGTGCGTAGCGCGTTGATGTTGATGACCGATGGGGTGACCCCTAGTAACGATCAGCGCGGCTATGTGTTGCGTCGACTGCTTCGCCGCTCGATCCGCTCGATGCGTTTGCTCGGAGTCAAGGAAGCAAGCTTCGGGGAGCTGTTTGAAGCGTCGAAGACTGCAATGGCTCCTGCATACCCAGAAGTTGCTGCAGAGTTTGAGCGCACCAAGTCACTTGCTGTGGCCGAAGAAGAGTCCTTCTTGGGAACTCTTGAGGCTGGCACCACCATTTTGGACGTGGCGGTGGCGAAGGCCAAGGATTCTGGGGCTGCTGCGCTTAGTGGAGACACTGCCTTCGTTCTTCACGACACCTATGGTTTCCCCATCGACTTGACCCTCGAAATGGCTGAAGAAGCTGGTTTGAGCGTCGATCAAGATGTGTTCCAGTCGCTCATGGCCGAGCAGCGCCAACGCGCCAAAGACGACGCCAAATCGAAGAAATCGATGGTGGCTGACCTGTCGGTGTATCGCGAATTTCGTGGACTCGGGGAGACCACCTTCTGCGGCTACGACGAGATGGTCAATGAATCAAGCATTGTCGGCATTCTTCGCGATGGTGTGAGCGTTGACCGAGCTGGAGCTGGCGACACTGTAGAAGTAATCCTGGCCGAGACATCCTTGTATCCGGAGTCTGGTGGACAGGTTGCCGACAAGGGAGTTCTCGTCGGCGACGGCGTGAGCGCTCCGGTTAAAGACGTACAGCGACCTGTGCCGGGTTTGATCAGTCACACCGTGACAATTGCCAGTGGAGAGCTGGACGTGGGTGGAACCGTGCGCGTGGAGGTGGACGCAGCGAATCGATACAAGGCGCGTCAAGCCCACTCGGCGACGCACCTGATTCACGCCGCGCTTCGAGACACCTTGGGTTCCCACGCCACCCAGGCAGGCTCGCTCAACCGGGCCGGCTACATGCGCCTTGACTTCTCCTGGAATAGGGGTCTCGAAGACGACCAGAAGGTTCAGATCGAGTCCATCGCAAACGCGGCCATCAATGACGACTTGGAAGTCACGACCAGGGTGTTACCCCTTGATGAGGCTAAAGAACAGGGTGCGACCGCGCTGTTTGGAGAAAAGTATGGTGACGTCGTCCGTATGGTTGACATCGGCGGTCCCTGGTCGAGAGAGCTGTGTGCAGGAACTCACGTCGCGCGTTCCTCCCAAATCGGAGTTATCAATCTCGTTGGCGAGACCTCGGTCTCTGCGGGAGCTCGTCGCGTGGAAGCGCTTGTCGGGATGGATGCAGTGTCCGAGTTCAGTAAAGAACGAGAACTCGTCCAGCGGCTTCAGCACACTCTAAAGACCAAGCGTGACGATATCCCTGCTCGTATTGACGATCTCATTGAGCAGGTGCGAAACCTCGAGAAGACCATTTCTCAACTGCGTCAGCAAGGAAATGCTTCGGTGGGTGACGACCTGGTCGGCAAGGCTCGAACAATTGGGCAGGTGCGCGCCGTGGTTGAGCGCCTCGACGCCGGCCTCGACGCAGATGAAGTGCGCTCGGTTGCCCAGCAGGTACTTGGCAAACTCGGTAACGACGCTGCAGTTGTTGCCCTCGGGATTGACAACGAAGGCCGCGGCACGGTGTTGGTTGTTTGCAACCAGGAAGCCATTGCGCTGGGTGCCAATGCGGGGTCGATGGTGAAGGACGCTGTTGCGAAGCTCGGCGGTGGAGGAGGCGGTAAGCCAAACCTCGCCCAAGGTGGCGGGCCTGATGGTGCCAACCTGCCTGGGGCCCTCGACTCTATTGAAGCAGCGCTCAGCCGGCTCTAATGCTCCCAGGTGTCCGTCTCGGAATCGATGTGGGCAAAGCCCGCGTCGGAGTAGCCCGCTCGGACCCCAGTGGTCTGTTGGCAAGCCCCGTGGAGACGGTCGAGCGAGACAGTGCCCTGACCAGAGTCTTGGACCTTGCCCATGAGTATTCGGCTGTCGAGCTCGTCGTGGGTCTCCCTTTATCACTGTCAGGGGCGGAAACAGCTTCTACTGCAGACGCTCGAGAGTTTGCCGAAGCATTAGCCCGAGAGGGTTCCCTGCCGGTGAGGTTAGTCGACGAGCGCCTATCGACAGTGAGTGCCCAAGGAATGTTGAGTGCGCAGGGCCACTCATCGAAGAAACAGCGGGCGATTGTCGACCAGGCTGCGGCTGTTATCATTTTGCAACATTTGTTAGATTCAGTTCGGGCTCAAGGTCGAGCCTTGGGCCACGTGCTTAATCCACCAGGGAGCGTTGATGACTGACGAAGAGTTCGAGTCTCTGCTTCGTGGAAACCCCACAGAACCCATTAGAACCGTTGATCCCGTCGCTATTCAGCCGCCCAAGCGGCCCCGTGCAGGCGCGTGGGTGCTCACTATCGTCTTGGCACTTGTGGCGGCTCTAGTCGGTGGGGGAATCTGGGGTTGGTCGGTCTACGGCGAGCGTGTGCTCAATTACCTGGGCCAGGAACAAATTGCGGACTTCGACTCGGCGGGAGAGCAGCCTGAGCAGATTCTGGTCATTGAAGCCGGAGACATCGGCGAAGATGTCGCCCGCAAACTCTCCGAGCTGGGCGTCACCGCCTCCTTTGAATCCGTGTACTCAATACTTCTCGAAGATTCGACGATTACGTTTCAGCCTGGCACCTACCGACTCCTGACCGGCATGTCGGCCGAGGCAGCCATTGCGGCCATTGGCGATCCTGAGAATCGCGTGCTCTATAAGGTCACCATCCCTGAGGGTGTGACGGTCAACCGAGCGCTGGAGTTGATCTCGGAGAATTCCGACATCGCGCTTGTTGACCTCGAACAGGCAGTCTCCGATCCGAGTGTCTATGGAATCAACCCCAATGAGGAAACGCTGGAAGGGTATCTGTTCCCGGCCACCTACACGCTGGAGCCTGGCTCGTCGGCCAGCGACATCATCGGGTTGCTAGTGGGAACCATGATTGACCGGCTTAACGGCCTGGGTGTCGCTCCTGATCAGTGGCACGAAATCTTGACGAAAGCGTCGCTCATTCAGCGAGAGGCTCGTGAACCAGAGGACTTCTACAAGGTAAGCGCTGTCATCAATAACCGCCTTGAAGACGACATGCTCCTTCAGTTCGACTCAACCGTTACCTACTGGGAGCAGACCTACGGCACGGTGTGGACCACGGATGAAGCCCGTGCCAACCAGGACAACCCCTACAACACCTATTTCTATCCGGGGCTGCCTCCAGGCCCCATCGGCTTGCCCGGCGATATCGCACTCGATGCAGCCCTGAACCCGGCTGACGCCAACTACAAGTACTTCGTCACGGTGAACCTTCAAAGCGGGGCAACGGTGTTTTCCGACACACTTCGGGAACACGAAGGTGCGGTCGCCTTGCTGAGGGAGTGGTGTGCCGTGTCTGAAAACGCCGAATACTGTGACTAGTCGCCGTCAAGAGGTGTGGGGCAGTCCTATTGCCCATTCTCAGTCTCCGCAGCTGCACCTCGCCGCATATAAGACCTTGGGACTCGATTGGGAGTATCGGCGCACAGAGGTATCCGCGGAGACGCTGGAGGCATCGTTTAACACACTGGACGAGACTGTTGGGGGATTGTCACTGACTATGCCCCTGAAGGAAGGGATCTTGGGTCTCGTCAGCGAACACCGCGGACCCGTCGACATCCTTCACGCTGCAAATACGGCGATTCGAAGCACCGATGGCTGGTGGCTCGATAACACAGACTGGTTTGGGATCGACCAGGTTCTCTCCCACTCAGGTGGGGTGGGCAATGAAGTGGTGTGGTTGTTGGGTGCAGGCGCGACCGCACGAAGCGTGCTCTATGCGCTTTCGCAGCAATCCGTCTCAAAGGTCGTGCTCGTCGTGAGGGACGTGTCTCGAGCGCGGGTCAGTGCAGTGCTGGCAGAGACGTTGGGCCTCGACTATGAGGTTGCGACGTTTGATGCCCTACCCGTTGGGCAGCAACCAGCGTGGGTGATTTCAACCGTCCCCGGCGGAAACGTCTCAGAACCAGAGGCGTTTTTGCACGCAGCCGCGGACTCGTCCTATCTTGATGCTGCCTACGACCCATGGCCGACACCCTTGGCCACTGTTTGGGCCAGGCACGACCGACCAATTCTTTCGGGCCTTGAGATGCTGACCTATCAGGCCCTCGCGCAGATTCGAGGCCTCGTCAATGGTGACACCACAGTGGCCCTTAACCGCGAAGAGCTTGTTGTGTTGGCAATGAGGGAAGCGGTGGGACTTGGCCCTGAGCCAGGCATGAAAGAATAGTCAGCATGGTGCGCTGGCTAACTGCAGGGGAATCCCACGGTCCCGAACTTGTGGCAATCATTGAAGGCCTCCCCGCAGGAATTCACCTCACAGAGGAGGAGATTCGCGAAGAGCTTGCACGTCGCCGTCTGGGATACGGGCGCGGTGCTCGTATGAAGTTTGAGGCAGACGAATTGAGCGTCTCCGGCGGCGTCCGCCATGGTCTCTCCCAGGGTGGCCCAATTGCTCTTCGCGTGGGCAACACCGAATGGCCCAAGTGGGTGGATGTGATGAACCCGTGGCCAGTGGAAGCTGAAAAACTCCAAGGTGGTCGCGCAGAGGCGCTAACGAGGCCACGACCCGGTCACGCTGACCTTGCAGGGATGCAAAAGTATGGCTTTGACGAGTCTCGCCCGGTCCTCGAACGCGCGTCAGCGCGTGAAACGGCTGCCCGTGTTGCCTTGGGCGCTATCGCTCAAGCATTCCTGCGCGAAGTGGGGATTGAGCTCTTTAGCCACACCGTGTCGATCGGCCCCGTAATGGTGCCCCGTGATGTCGCTGTCCCTGCGGTTGGCGACCGTGCGCGAATCGACGAGGACCAGATGCGCTGCGCGGACCCTGAGACTGCCGCAAAGATGGTGGAAGAAGTAGACAAAGCGCACAAGTCTGGTGACACGTTGGGCGGAATTGTTGAGGTTGTGGTGTTTGGGTGCCCTCCAGGACTTGGCTCCTATGTGCACTGGGATCGACGTCTCGACTCCAAACTTGCGGGCGCATTGATGGGAATTCAGGCCATTAAGGGCGTTGAGGTGGGCGATGGGTTCCACACCACCACCGTGCCCGGTTCGCTCGCACACGATGAGATCGTCGCTGAATCTGGCGGCGTCGCGCGTGTCAGCGGTCGCTCTGGGGGTATTGAGGGGGGTATGAGCACGGGTGAAACCATGCGCATTCGCGCCGGCATGAAGCCTATTGCCACTGTGCCCAGAGCGCTGCGCACCATTGACACCTCGACCGGTGAAGCCGCTGAGGCGCACCACCAGCGCTCGGATGTATGTGCTGTGCCCGCCGCGGGAGTTGTTGCCGAGGCCATGGTGGCTCTTGTCCTAGCTGACGCGGTGTGTGAGAAGTTTGGTGGGGACTCGGTGTCTGAAGTTAAGCGAAACATCGACAGCTACTTGGAGTCAATCCCCTCCCACCTCCGTGTTGCCGGGCATCGCGGTGCCTAATCAGGCGCGAGTCGTTCTCATCGGACCACCTGCTTCGGGCAAGACCAAGGTGGGGAAGCAGATTGCGAAAAAGCTCGGCTGTGAGTTCATCGACACCGACGCTGTAATCGTGGCAAGCCATGGTCCCATTACGGAGATTTTTTCAGAACAGGGTGAGCCATATTTTCGCGAGGTAGAGCGCGACGTGGTGGCCGAGTCGATTGCTCAGGATGCTGTGGTGTCACTCGGCGGAGGAGCCGTGGTGACACAAGCTACAAGGGATGCGCTTTCGAACCATCGAGTCGTGTTGCTCAGTATCAGCGAAGAAGCGGTGAGGCATCGAGTAGCTGACAGCCCCAAACGCCCGCTGCTGGCAGGTGGAATAGACGCCTGGAAGTCCTTAGTCGAGTCGCGACGTGAGTGGTACAACGAATGTGCAAACCTGAGTGTTGACGTGTCGCATCGGCAACCAGAAGACGTCGCGGCTGAGATTGTGCAGTGGCTAGAGGACGGGAAGAGCGAGTGACTAAAGCAGTCGTTGAAATTGAGGTGGGGGGCAAGGCTCACGCTGCCTATACCGTGAGTGTCGGTCGCGGCTTGAACTCTGTGATTGCGACTTCTATTCCTGGTGACTCCAGAAAAGTCTTGATTGTCCACCCGCCCGTGCTCCATCAACGAGCAGAAGCTTTGCGTGAAGAGCTGACCACCTCGCAACGCGAAGTGTTCTTGGCCGAGGTTCCAGATGGTGAAGCCAGCAAGCGCCTCGAGGTGGCAGGCTTCGTGTGGGGCTTGCTGGGCCAGCTCGAGTTCTCCCGAACCGACGCGATCATCGGATTTGGTGGGGGAGCCACCACCGACCTTGCTGGTTTTGTGGCAGCAACGTGGCTGAGAGGGGTCCCCCTTGTCCAAGTGCCGACAACTGTGTTGGGAATGGTCGATGCTGCCGTAGGGGGAAAGACCGGAATCAACACTGCAGAAGGCAAGAACCTGGTGGGCAGTTTTCATGCGCCCCGTGCCGTGATCGTGGACGCTGAATGGGCCACAACCCTTCCTGAGAATGAAGTGCGCACCGGTTTCGCAGAAATCGTGAAGTGCGGGTTCATTAAAGATCCCCAGATTCTCGAGCTCATCGAAGAAGATGTTTCAGACGCGATTGATGTTTCTTCAGAGCGCTTTGTGGAATTGGTCAGTAGGGCCATCCGGGTAAAAGCCGAGGTGGTCAGTGCTGACTTCCAAGAATCAGGGGTTCGGGAAATACTGAACTTCGGTCACACGCTCGGGCACGCCATCGAGCATGCGGAGCGTTACCAGTGGCGTCACGGAGCCGCAATCTCAATCGGTATGGTGTTTGCCGCAGAACTCTCGAGAATGGTGGCCGGATTGGGCGACGAGGCGGTAGAGCGCCATCGGTCCATTTTCACCTCTCTCGGCCTGCCCATTGACTACCCCGCAGGGCGATGGGGGTCGTTGTTGGCCACGATGCAGCGGGACAAGAAGTCCCGTGGTGGAGTATTGCGTTTCGTCGTGTTGGACTCGGTGGGGAAGGCGCGGGTTCTTGCGATCCCCGATGAGTCGATACTCGCAGCGGCATACGACGCGCTGCACGATGACGCCGACTAGGCTGGAGCAATGTCCGCAATCTGGGTACTCTCTGGCCCCAACCTAAACCGTTTGGGCACGCGCGAGCCTGAAATCTATGGCTCGATGACGCTCTCGGAGATTGAAGGCTGGCTCGTCGAGGAATTTCCTGACCACAAGCTAGATTTCCGCCAGACCAACGACGAAGCGGAGCTCATTGGGTGGCTTCACGACGCCGTCGATGCGGGAGTAAACGTCGTACTCAACCCGGCCGCCTTCACGCACTACTCATACGCGCTTCGTGATGCCGTGGCGCTGGTCACGGAGACTGGTGCGACGCTTATTGAGGTGCACCTGTCAAACCCGCAAGCTCGCGAAGAGTTCCGTCACACCTCTGTCGTGTCAGGGGTTGCCAGTGGCGTCATTCAAGGATTTGGTCGGGATTCGTACCGACTAGCGATTTCTCAGATCACACGTACGAAATAACAGGAGATAGATAGGTCATGGCGACCACAAACGACATCAAAAACGGAAGCGTTCTCAACCTTGAGGGTCAGCTCTGGTCAGTAATCGAATTCCAGCACGTTAAGCCTGGCAAGGGTGGTGCGTTTGTGCGCACCAAGCTCCGCAATGTTCGCTCGGGCAAGGTTGTCGACAAGACTTTTAACGCCGGTACCAAAGTTGATTTTGAAACAGTAGACCGCCGTGACTACAGCTACCTTTACCAGGACGGCGAAAGCTTCGTCTTCATGGATAAGGCTGACTACGATCAGATCAACGTCCCCGTCGCCACAGTAGGAGACGCTGCGAACTTCATGCTCGAAGGCCAGGAAGTTCAGATCGCCATGCACAACGGTGAAGCGCTCGGTATTGAACTTCCCGCATCGGTTGTCCTTGAGGTGACCTATACCGAGCCGGGATTGCAGGGAGACCGCTCGTCGGCTGGTACAAAGCCAGCGACGCTTGAGACCGGCTATGAGATTCAGGTCCCTCTCTTCCTCGAGAACAACACCAAGGTCAAGGTAGACACCCGCACCGGTGACTACCTGGGTCGAATTAACGAGTGAGCGCCCGTCGTAAAGGGCGAAAGCGTGCCCTGGATATTCTCTACGCCGCGGACGTGCGCGAACTGCCGGTCAACGAAGTGCTGGAACAAGAGCGTTTACGCGCCGCGGACGAACCAGACCGAGCATCTAGCTGGACGTTGGCGGAGTCGATCGTTTCGATAGCGGTTGAGCGCTGGGACGAAATTGACCAGCTCATCGCTGATATCTCTAGTTGGCCTATCGAGAGAATGCCAGCGATTGATCGCGCCCTTGTCCGAATGGCGACAGCGGAACTCCTCGGCTCCCCAGAAACGCCGACCGCAGTGATCATCGCGGAGGCCGGAGAGCTCGCCACGGAGTACTCCACTGAAGAGTCGAGGGGCTTCCTTCAAGGAGTGCTGGGAACTCTCGCAGAAAAAGCTCGACACGCTAGTTAAGGAGCAATCGAGACTGCTACGCTAAGCGCGGTCCTACTTTAACCAGCGTCCAGTGAGGCGCAGAAGGAGGTACCGATGAAGGCTGACTACGTACTCAGCGAATCGGACATCACGCGCACGATTAAGCGCATGGCTCACGAAATCATCGAGGGCACCCCTGACACTTCGACGCTCGTTCTTCTCGGAATTCCTACGCGCGGAGCGGTTCTTGCCTCTCGCCTGGCTGCCCAAATTTCGGAGATTGCCGGTGCGCACGTCCCCGTAGGAGTACTGGACGTCACGATGTACCGGGATGACATTGGACAGGGCGAGTTGCGCATCCCAACTCCCACCTCAGAACCAGACGGCGGGATTGACGACAAGGTGGTTGTGCTCGTCGACGATGTGCTCTTTTCTGGCAGGACAGTGCGCGCCGCCCTTGATGCACTCATTGATTTGGGCCGACCCAGGACGGTCCGACTCGCGGTATTAGTCGATCGTGGCCACAGAGATTTCCCCATTCGCGCCGATTTCGTGGGCAAAAACCTCCCTTCTGCGACGAATGAGCACGTATCTGTCTTCCTCGAGGAATCAGATGGCGAAGAGGGGGTGAGAGTAGAGCGATGAGGCACCTACTCGACACCGATACCCTCGGCAAAGACGCCGCGATGGCGCTGTTAGACACAGCCGCCGAGTTCTCTGGCATTCAAGAGCGAAAGGTTCAAAAGCTCCCCACCCTTCGCGGTGTCACGGTTGCCAACCTGTTTTTCGAAGACTCCACCCGCACCAGGCTGTCGTTTGAGTCCGCGGCGAAGAAACTCTCGGCTGACGTCATTACGTTTACTGGCCAGGGGTCCAGCCTCAGCAAGGGGGAGAGTCTTAAAGACACTGCCCAAACGATTGAGGCCATGGGGACCCAGATCATGGTGGTGCGCCACAGTTCGTCGGGAGCGGCCTGGCGATTGGCTCATTCTGGCTGGCTGAACTCCAGCGTCGTTAATGCCGGCGATGGCACTCACGCCCACCCCACCCAGGCCTTGTTGGATGCCTACACCATGCGCGCACGTGTGCACGGACGCTCTGCGACCGGAAAGGATCTCGATGGTGTGAGCGTGGTGATTGTCGGCGATATCGCGCACTCACGAGTTGCGCGCTCAAATGTTCACCTTCTGAACACCTTGGGTGCAAACGTCACGCTAGTCGCACCGAAAACCCTGATGCCCTCTGGGGTGGAGCAGTGGCCGGTGACTGCCGTGAACAATTTCGACGAAGCACTTTCTAGTTCCCCTGATGTGGTGATGATGCTTCGCGTTCAGCACGAGCGAATGAAGGGCAGTCATTTCCCGAGCCCCCGCGAATATGTTTCCCGGTATGGGCTTTCAACCGAACGGTTTAACTCTCTGGGCGAGTCGACGCTGGTGATGCACCCCGGGCCAATAAATCGCGGTGTTGAAATTTCCTCGGTAGCTGCCGACTCACCTCAGTCGACGATTTTGGAACAAGTCACCAATGGTGTGTGGGTACGAATGGCCGTGTTGTATTCGGTGTACCAGCAAGGAGATCTGAGTTGACGTCCTATCTGATTGAAAACGCATCCTTATTGGGGGAGACCGTTGACGATATTGCGATCAGCAACGGTGTTTTTGTCGAATCGTCGAGCCTTAACCGCGACGATGCTGACGTAGTGACTATTGACGCCTCCGGTCTCGTCGCGCTTCCAGGCTTGGTGGACCTACACACCCACCTGAGGCAACCCGGAATGGATCACGCAGAAACCGTTCTGTCTGGTTCGAGGGCGGCTGCCGCGGGCGGGTTTACTTGCGTTCATGCCATGGCAAATACCGCCCCGGTTGCAGACTCAGTGGGTATCACTGATCTTGTCCACCGACTAGGCCGTGAGGCTGGCTACGTGGACGTGCGTCCTATTGGAGCCGTGACCAAGGGGTTAGAAGGCGCAGAACTCGCGGGAATCGGGGGAATGGCCAGCGGCGAAGCCCAGGTTCGCGTGTTCTCAGACGATGGCCATTGTGTCTCGGATTCACTGGTGATGCGTCGTGCTCTTGAGTACGTCAGCACTTTCGACGGAGTCATTGCTCAACACTCGCAGGATCCCCGATTGACCGAGGGCGCTCAAATCAATGAGGGTGCTCTGTCTTCGTCATTAGGTCTTGCCGGATGGCCCGCCGTGGCCGAAGAGGCGATAATCGCCCGAGACATTTTGCTCGCCGAATACACGGGAGCGCGCCTGCACATTTGCCATCTCTCCACCAAAGGTTCAGTAGAGATTGTCCGCCAAGCAAAAGCTCGGGGAGCGAGGGTCACCGCCGAGGCCACGCCTCATCACCTCCTTCTTACAGAAGAGCTCACTTCCGGCTTTGACCCGATCTACAAGGTGAACCCGCCACTGCGCACCAATGAGGATGTCCTCGCCGTCCGCGAAGGCGTCGCTGATGGAACCATCGACATCGTCGCCACCGACCACGCGCCCCACCCCGCCGAGTCAAAAGATTGCGCATTCGACGAGGCTGCGTTTGGAATGTTGGGCCTTGAGGTCGCGATCAACGTCGTACAGAAGGCACTTATTGAGACAGGCCTGTTGAACTGGGCTGATGTCGCCCGTGTGCTCTCCATTACCCCCGCTGCAATCGGTGGTGTGGATGGGTATGACACCCCGTTCGCGCTGGGCGCTCCGGCTCACCTCGCGCTTCACGATCCTTCTGGGGAGAAGTTGGCGACAATGAGGTACTCGAAGTCTCAGAACAATCCGTATCGCGAGCTCACACTGCCAGGCTCAATCAAGCACACCTTCTATCGCGGTATCCAGACGGTAGCCGACTCGCAGGTGGTCGATTTAGGAGCGAACGCATGAGCCGCGAGTGGGCGCTCGTCATCGTCCTGGCTGTACTAGCGCTAGCCCTTGTAGCGGCGCGAGCCGGCTGGCTGTCACGAGTGAAAAAGTACAGCGGTCTCCCTTCGCTAACAGACCAGGTTCTCGTGGGAGTCGTCTCGCAAGAGTTCGGCCTTTTCTATGTCTCAACAACAGAAGCCGATTCCCCCCTCGAGCGCGTCGCGGTGTCGCCTCTTGCTTTCCGTGGAATGGCGCGCGTCGTCGTGCGAGAGGATGGGGTGGAAATTAGCCTCCCCGGCGAGGCAACCGCGTCGATTCGGGCTGCCGACATAGAAGGCGTTGGTGTCGCGACGTGGACGATTGATAAGAGCGTCGAGGAAGACGGATTGATTTTTCTTCGCTGGCAATGGGGTAACAAGCTGGTGGAGAGTTACTTTCGGGCGGTTGATCATCCGCGCGATAGCGTGATTGACGCGCTGAACAGACTGGTGAATAGTACGCAGGAGAGTGGAGTTTCGTGACAATCGGAGAATCAGCCGTATTGGTCCTTGAAGACGGCACGCGATATGCCGGACGGGCTTGGGGGGCTAAGGGCCGCAGCCTGGGAGAGCTGGTATTCAACACTGGCATGACCGGGTATCAAGAAACCCTCACGGATCCCAGCTATGCCGGCCAAATCGTGGTGATGACCGCTCCGCACATCGGTAACACTGGCATGAACGCCGATGACGAGGAATCGCGTCGAATTTGGGTGTCCGGCTTTGTGTCCCGAGATGCCGCACGCATGCCCTCCAACTATCGCTCCGAGCGCTCCCTCGACGATGAACTCAGCGCACAGGGGATTGTTGGAATCACGGGGATTGACACTCGCGCATTGACCTTGAAACTTCGCGAAGCAGGTGTCATGCGCGCTGGTGTCTTCTCGGGTGGCGACCTTGATCTTGCTGCCAAGGAGCAGGTGGCACTTGTTGCCGAGGGGCCCGAAATGGCCGGACGGAATCTTTCGGCTGATGTGTCAGTCGAGTCAGTTCGGGTGGTGCCCGCTGTTGGTGAGTCGCTTGGATCCTTGGCGGTAGTTGATCTGGGTATCAAAGAATCAACGGTTCACCACCTGGCTGCACGCGGCTTCGATGTCCATATCTTCCCTCAGTCGGTTGATTGGGCATCGATCGAACAAATCGAACCGGTCGCGCTGTTTTATTCGAATGGCCCGGGTGATCCCTCCGCTAGTGACCGGCACGTTGAGATCCTTCGGACAGCGCTGGAGAAGGGCATCCCCTTCTTTGGTATTTGCTTTGGAAACCAGTTGCTTGGGCGAGCCCTTGGCTTCGACACCTACAAGCTGAAATACGGACACAGAGGAATTAACCAGCCTGTGAAAGACAAGGCAACTGGTCGTGTTGAAATCACCGCACAAAACCATGGTTTCGCGGTTGACGCGCCGCGCGAGGGCGTCATCGATTCCCCAGCAGGGTTTGGAAAGGTCGAAGTGAGTCACGTCAGCCTGAACGACGATGTGGTGGAGGGACTTCGAGCACTCGACATTCCCGCCTTCTCGGTGCAATACCACCCCGAAGCCGCTGCCGGCCCCCACGACTCCACGTACCTCTTCGATCGGTTCCGCGATCTGGTGGTGGAGCGAAAACTTTCCTCCGGATATTCGGGAGGTGACCGCTAATGCCACGTCGCGACGACATTAAGACCGTTCTGGTAATCGGATCGGGTCCAATCGTGATTGGTCAAGCTGCGGAGTTTGACTATTCGGGAACCCAGGCTTGTCGGGTGTTGCGAGAAGAGGGTGTCCGGGTAGTGCTGGTCAACTCGAACCCCGCCACCATCATGACTGACCCCGGCTTTGCCGACGCAACCTACATTGAGCCGATTACCCCAGAAGTCATTGAGGCAATCATTGCCAAGGAGAAGCCCGACGCGATTTTGCCCACATTGGGAGGCCAAACCGCTCTCAACGCTGCTATCGCCCTGCACGATCGCGGAATCTTGGAAAAGTACCGCGTGGAACTGATCGGAGCGTCGTTTGAAGCCATTCAACGAGGGGAAGATCGCCAGCAGTTCAAAGACTTGGTGATCGAAGCTGGAGCTGACGTCGCTGCAAGCTACATTGCAAAGACCGTCGACGAAGCGGTGGAATACGCACAAGAACTCGGATACCCACTTGTCATCCGGCCATCGTTCACTATGGGCGGGCTTGGTTCAGGGTTCGCCTACTCAGAAGATGAGCTCATTCGCATGGTCTCTGACGGCCTTCACCAGTCACCCACGCATGAGGTGCTGCTCGAGGAGTCAATCCTCGGATGGAAGGAATACGAACTCGAGCTCATGCGCGACAACGCAGACAACTGTGTTGTGGTGTGTTCGATTGAAAACGTTGACCCGGTCGGCGTCCACACCGGCGATTCGATTACTGTCGCGCCAGCTCTCACGCTGACCGACCGCGAATATCAACGCCTTCGCGATATTGGAATCGACATCATCCGTCGAGTAGGCGTGGATACTGGTGGCTGCAATATTCAGTTCGCGGTAGACCCGTTGACCGGACGCGTGATCGTGATTGAGATGAACCCCCGGGTGTCACGCTCGAGTGCGTTGGCCTCGAAGGCGACTGGATTCCCGATTGCGAAGATTGCAGCGAAGCTGGCTCTTGGCTATCGCCTCGACGAGATTCCCAACGACATCACTCAGGTGACGCCGGCTTCGTTTGAGCCAACGCTTGACTACGTGGTGGTGAAGGTCCCACGCTTCGCGTTTGAGAAATTCCCGCTTGCCGACCGCACCTTGACTACCACCATGAAAAGCGTGGGGGAGGCGATGGCGCTTGGTCGAAACTTCAGCCAGGCATTGAACAAAGCGTTGCGGTCGCTTGAGCAGCGAGGAAGCTCCTTCCACTGGAATGAACTTGTCGAGTCAAAAGACGCTCTACTCGAGCGCTCCACCATCCCCACAGATGGTCGCATCGTGACCCTCCAACAAGCCCTGCGTGCAGGTGCTTCTATCGAGGAGGCTCACGAAGCAACGGGAATCGACCCGTGGTTCTTAGACCAAATCGTCTTGATCAACGAAGTGGCTGAGTTTGTGCACAGCGCGTCCGACCTCTCGGAAGACGTGTTGAGGTACGCCAAAGATCATGGTCTGTCTGACTCCCAGATTGCTGGCATTCGCGGTTTGACCGAGGCTGAGGTGCGCCAATTGCGTTGGTCACTGGGGATGCGTCCGGTGTTTAAGACGGTCGACACCTGCGCGGGTGAGTTCCCGGCTTACACTCCCTATCACTACTCAAGCTATGACCTTGAGACAGAGGTTGCTCCGAGCGACCGCGAAAAGGTCGTCATCTTGGGTTCTGGCCCAAACCGAATCGGTCAAGGAATCGAATTTGACTATTCCTGTGTCCACGCGGCGTTCGCGCTTCGGGATGCCGGAGTCGAGACGATCATGATCAACTGCAATCCAGAGACCGTGTCAACCGACTACGACACATCTGACCGACTCTATTTCGAGCCACTCACGCTTGAAGACGTCTTGGAGGTCATTCACCAGGAGTCTCAGTCGGGAACCTTGAAGGGCGTCTTGGTCCAATTGGGTGGACAGACTGCTTTGGGCCTGGCAAAGGGTCTTCAGGATGCCGGGGTGCCGATTCTCGGCACTCTGCCCGACGCAATTGATCGCGCGGAAGAACGGGGTCAGTTTGCCGACATCTTGACTGCTGCAGGACTGCAGGCTCCGAAAAACGGAACCGCACGTTCTGCCGAAGAAGCCCTTGAGGTTGCAGATCGGATTGGGTATCCGGTCCTCGTGCGTCCGAGTTTTGTGCTGGGTGGTCGAGGCATGGAAATCCTCTATGACAGTGAGAGCTTGAGCGATTACTTCGTGCGCATCCGAGAGTTCGCCATCATCAGCGACGATGCACCGCTGCTCGTGGACAGATTCCTCGATGACGCCATTGAAATCGACGTTGACGCGCTCTATGACGGCCACGAGCTCTACATCGGTGGAGTGATGGAACACATCGAAGAAGCAGGAATTCACTCGGGTGACTCCGCCTGCACGTTGCCTCCCGTCACGCTCGGCCACAGTGTGGTCGACGAAGTACGTGAGGCTACGAAGAAGCTAGCCGAAGGCATCGGTGTAAACGGGCTACTCAACGTGCAGTTCGCGATTGCTGCCGGTGTTCTCTACGTGCTGGAGGCAAACCCTCGTGCGAGTCGGACGGTGCCTTTCGTCTCGAAAGCCTTGGGCATTCCGCTGGCACGCGCGGCCTCGCTGATCATGACCGGTTCAAGTATTCGAGACCTGGTGTCTTCTGGCATGTTGCCCGAAGTCGACGGCTCGCGCGTTCCTTCACACCACCCCGTATCGGTGAAAGAGGCAGTGCTGCCGTTTAAGCGCTTCAGGACGAAGGAAGGACAAATCGTCGACTCCATTCTCGGACCTGAGATGCGCTCCACCGGCGAGGTGATGGGAATTGATAAGACCTTCCCCTTGGCCTTCGCGAAGAGCCAAGATGCCGCCTATGGAGGTTTGCCATCGAGTGGTGTTGTGTTCGTCTCTGTGGCAGATCGCGACAAGAGAAGCGCCATCTTCCCTGTTGCCAGACTGCACCAGCTCGGCTACGAGATCTGGGCCACTGAAGGTACAGCAGAAGTCCTTAGTCGCTACGGCATCCCAGCAACCGTCGTTGCCAAGCACACGCAGGTGCGCGGGGAAAATGAAGAGAGCATTGTCGACTTGATTGCCGCTGGCAAGGTCGACATCATCATCAATACCCCTCGTGGGCGGAGTGCTCGAGCAGACGGCTACGAGATTCGTACCGCTACTGTCGCCGCGGATAAGGCACTATTTACCACCATTGGTCAGTTGGGAGCGGCAGTTGTGTCGCTTGAAGAGCGACCCGACGTTCCTTCGGTGACAAGTCTTCAAGAGTACGAGAAGGAGCGCGTGGCCCTTCGATGACCTCGCCGAGTTTTGGATCCAGACTCGCCGCGTTGAGCGGCGCGTCGCGGCTGTGCGTGGGAGTAGACCCCCATCCGTCAACCTTGGCTGAGTGGGGCCTGTCCGATAACGCTGGGGGAGTCACTGCCTTCAGCAGAGCGATGCTCGACGCGATGGTGGATTCTGGGGTTTCGATCACCAAGCCCCAAGTGGCGTTGTTTGAGCGACACGGCGTGGATGGAATGCGCGCGCTGGCGCAGTTCATCGGCGAAGCGCGCTCTCGCTCACTTCTTGTTATTGCAGACGTCAAACGAGGAGACATCGGGACAAGCCTTGCTGGGTATGCGTCGGCGTGGTTGCGCCCAGGAAGCGACTTCGAATCCGATGCGATGACAGCGGTCGCGTATCAGGGTGTTGGTTCACTAGAGCCCGCATTCGCCCTCGCCGCTGATGCCGGAAAAGGTGTCTTTGTCCTTGGAGCGACGTCTAACCCAGAAGGGTGGCTCGTTCAGAGCGCCCGCACCATCGAAGGTGACACGGTTGCTCATGCCAATGTGGCGGGTGTGGCTGATAGGGCCACCCGGGCTCCGCGGTCCGAGGGCGAGTGGCTGGGGGTAGTAGTCGGTGCGACAGTTAATCGAGCGCAACTTGGCCTGGAAGATGGCGTGTTTACCGGTTTGGGAATTTTGGCCCCGGGATTTGGCGCGCAAGGTGTCGAGCTTTCGTCGATGAGAAGCGTGTTCGGTGAGCTCTCGACTCAGGTGATTGCGTCCGTCTCGCGCAGTGTTTCCGGGTCCAGCGCCGAGGGACTAGCGGGACGCATTGGCACTCACCAAAGTGAGTTGAGCGATGCCTGAGTTTGATGCGGTGAGAGCCTCCGCGAAAGGTGTCGCCATTAGACAAGAGCGTGCTCTCTTAAAGAGGAAGCTTGCTGATGGCGTTGAAGACTTTCTCGATGTGTTTGACCGCGCCGCCGAGCACACGGACAAGGTTGCCTCTGGGCTGCGGGTGGAGCCCTTCCTGCGCTGTATCCCCGCCATTGGGACGACTAAAGCGCGAGGGATTCTTGACGAGCTGGGAATTCGGCCCTCTGCGACACTTGGTGGTTTACGGGTCAACCAGCGCAGTGCGTTCCGTCGGACACTGGTAGGCGTATTGGCGGGTAAGCGAGCTCAGACTGGTGTGGGTTCACTTGTGGTCATCGCAGGCCCCACAGCAGTAGGTAAGGCAACAGTCATTCGTGAGGTCCGGTCAATGCGACCTGAATACGAGTTGAGTGTTTCCGCGACCACTCGAAAGCGGCGCCCGGGAGAGCGTGACGGCCGCGACTACTTCTTTGTCGATAACGACGAGTTCGACCGGATGGTCGCCAAGGGTGAGCTGCTCGAATGGGCGGTAGTTCACGGAAGTAACAGGTATGGGACGCCCAAAGGCCCCGTCGGCGAGCAACAACGAGCGGGCAAAACGGTCTTATTAGAAATTGATTTGCAAGGCGCGAGGCAAATTCGTCAATCGGGCGCAGAAGCACTCTTTATATTCCTTGCGCCCCCCAGCTTTAACGCGTTGGTTGAACGACTTGAATCGCGCGGAACAGAGGACGAGGCGGAAAGACGTCGCCGTTTAGCCACAGCCGTGGAAGAATTAAGTGCCAAGAGCGAATTTGATGAAGTCGTCGTCAACGAGGTCGTTTCAGATGCGGCCGCAGACATCGTAGAATTAATTTCTCGTTACCACCGTAAACAAGGAGAACACTGACCGTGCAGCACCACCGTGGAATTATCGAACCTCCCATCGACGAACTGTTGGAGAAGGTGGATTCGAAGTACCAGTTGGTTATTTTCGCCGCCAAGCGCGCCCGTCAGATCAACTCCTACTATTCAGACCTTGGCGATGGCAGCCTCTACGAGCACGTAGGTCCTCTCGTTCCCTCCACTGTGGATGAGAAGCCGCTGTCGATTGCTTTGCGGGAGATCCACGACGACAAGCTCGTGATGACCCCGCAACAGGGCTAAGCCTTTGTCTTCCACCCAGCAGGTTCACTCGAATCTGCGGGTGGTTGTCGGCGTCACCGGAGGCATTGCGGCATATAAGGCCGTGTCCTTAGTGCGCCAGCTCGTGAAAGACGGGCATTCGGTGACGGTGATTCCTACCGAATCGGCCCTTAAGTTCGTAGGTCTTCCCACCTGGGAGGCGATCAGTCGGAATCCGGTCCCTACGAGCATCTTTGACGGCGTCGCCGAGGTAACCCATGTCGCTCTTGGCCAACAGGCGGATGCCATCGTTGTCGCTCCGGCGGGAGCTAACTTCCTCGCTGGCTATGCCGCTGGTACAGCGGCGGATCTGCTGGGCACCACGCTGCTTGCAACCCACGCCCCAGTGCTCGTTGCGCCAGCGATGCACACTGAAATGTGGGAGCACCCGGCCACCGCCTCGAACATTGAGACACTCATAAAGCGCGGTGTTCACGTTGTCGGTCCGGCAATTGGAGCTTTGACCGGCGACGATTCTGGGCCAGGTCGCATGGTGGAACCCGGTGAAATCATTGATTCTCTGTACTCGCTGTTGGCTGGAGATCGGCCACTGGCTGGCAAAAAGGTCCTCGTCTCGGCGGGAGGTACAAGTGAGCCACTCGATCCAGTTCGGTTTATCGGAAACCGCTCGTCTGGTGCCATGGGAGTGGCAATCGCTACGGAAGCCAGAAATCGTGGCGCAGAAGTCACTCTGGTGCACGGACACATGGATGTTGCACTTCCCGTTGGCGTGCGCTGTGTGCACACACCAACAGCGGACGCCATGCAATCAGAGCTCTCACAGGCTCAAGCAGACGCTGACATCGTCGTGATGGCGGCCGCTGTTGCTGACTTTGCGCCCACTACCGTGTCTGACGAGAAGCTCACCAAGAGCGTGGATGACGACACCATTACGCTCACTCTTCGAAAAACCCCGGATATCGCCAAGTTGTTGGGGGAGAACAAACCACCTGGCCAAATTCTGGTGACGTTTTCCGCTGAGACAGAAGGCGACGATGACGCCCTCATTGACAGGGCCACCCGCAAAGGGATTGAGAAAAATGCCGATCTCATGGTGGCCAACCGTGTGGGCTGGCAGGTAGGCTTTGGCGAGACAGAGACAGCTGTGTGGTTTATACAGCGCTCCGGAGCCCCGGTTCTGTCGACTGGTTCAAAAATGACCGTCGCGGGGCGCCTTTTCGATGTCCTGCAGCACTAAGGGGACATACATGCGTTTCTTCACCTCAGAGTCGGTGACCGAAGGTCACCCTGACAAGATGTGTGATCAGATTTCCGACTCCATCCTGGACGCTTATCTCGAGCAAGACCCGATGAGCCGCGTTGCGGTGGAATCACTGACCACGATGGGCCTCGTCCACGTTGCGGGTGAGGTCTCCTCAAACGCCACCATTGACGTCGAGAAAATCGTGCGCAATCGCGTGCGTGAGATTGGCTACACCCACGACGACCTGGGTATCAACTCCGAAACAATGGGCGTTCTGGTATCTCTTGGACACCAGTCACCCGACATTGCCGGAGGTGTCGATAACTCGCTTCAGGCGCGTGAAGGATCCAGCGCGGACGCCTACGACTCGCTTGGAGCAGGCGATCAGGGCTTGATGTTCGGCTACGCCACTAATGAAACAGATGCGTATATGCCGATGTCCCTATGGCTTGCTCACCGCTTTGCCGAGAAGCTCGCAGAGGTGAGAAAAGATGGCACGGTTGACTACCTGCGTCCGGACGGCAAGACCCAGGTCACCCTCGGTTTGGATGGTCGCACCCCTGTTGAGTTGAACACCCTCGTGATTTCGACCCAGCACAACCCCGGAATCACTCGCGAGCAGATTGATGCCGACCTGCGTGCGCACGTAGTCGAGCCGGTCATGAGCTTGGTTGATCTTCCCTACGACAACACCCGGTTCTTGATCAACCCCAGCGGCGAATTCGTACTCGGTGGTCCACAATCAGACGCGGGTTTGACAGGCCGCAAAATCATCGTCGACACCTATGGTGGTGCTGCTCGCCACGGTGGAGGCGCCTTCAGCGGAAAAGACCCCACAAAGGTTGACCGATCTGCCGCGTATGCAATGCGCTGGGTGGCAAAAAACGTCGTTGCCGCCGGGCTTGCCGACATTGCAGAAATCCAAGTCGCCTATGCGATTGGTTCAGCTCACCCGGTCGGTATCTTTGTGGAGACATTCGGAACGGAAAAGGTAGCGACGGATTCCATTGAGAAGGCAGTCACAGAGGTATTTGACCTTCGCCCAGCAGCCATCATTGAGGCGCTGGAGCTTAGGCACACCGCCTACCTACCCACTGCGCGATACGGGCACTTCGGCCGCCTTGATCTTGATCTCCCGTGGGAGCGTCTCAACCGCGTCGAGGAGCTTAAGAAAGCCGCTGGCTAATGTCTGAGCACCCGAGGATCGCTCGGGTGCGACCAGACAGCAGGGTTCCTCAACTCGATCGAGAGTTTGATTACCGAATTCCTCCGGGAATGACTGTGGTTCCTGGTGTGCGTGTGCGTGTGCCCATGGGTCGCGGATCGCGGGTCAGCTCCGGCATCGTCACCCAAATCGTGGATCACTCGGACTATGCCGGGAAGCTTGGCGATATTGAGGACGTTATCTCTGACGTGGTGGTGGTGCCCACCGAAATGGCCCGGCTGCTAGACGAGGTTGCCCTACGCCATGGTGGCGGGGTGTCCGACGTGCTTCGGTTAGCTGTGCCGTCGCGGGCAGTCAGGGTCGAAAACGCTTGGCGGGCAAGAGACGCGATGTCTCGTGAGCTGCCCGCATTGGCCGAACACGGTGATGTCTATGAGCCTGAAAAATGGCGTGCTTTGTCCACTCCCGGCGCGAAAACGTGGTGTGAATTGCCCTACGGCTCCGACGACACCGGCCAGCTAGCGGCGGATCGAGTGCTTGCGGATCTTGCTGCCCAGACTCTCGCCGGTGGTCACAGCGTGGTGATTTCCGTGCCGGACTGGAGGGATATCAACCGGCTGCGCCCACTGGTAAGTGATCTTGTCGGGGAAGAGTTCCTTGCCGTGTTTGACAGTGATTCCACCGCTAGTGAGCGCTACAAGGCCTATCTGCGGTGTTTGGAAGACGACCCGGTCATTGTCCTCGGCGCGCGTCACGCCATTTACACCCCGGTGACCCGGTTGGGGCTGATGATTGTTCATAACGACGCGGATGACGCGCACCGGGAGCCGCTCGCGCCTTACCCACACACCAGAGACATCGCGCTCATTCGAGCCGAGCAAACGGGCGCGGCTGTCTGTTTCACCTCTTTTGTGCCCAGCATCGCCGTTCAACGCTTGCGAAAAATGGACTACCTGGACACCTGTCGGCCCGTTCACCAGACCAGGCCACGGGTCATCCCTACGTCACTGGCCCTAAACGCTGACCAAGGAGTCGGACAAGCCCGAATTCCTTCCATGGCCTATAAAGCCATTTCGAAGGCTCTTAGTTCTGGTCCTGTTCTTGTCCAAGTGTTTCGCTCGGGGTATTCGCCTGGATTGGCCTGTTCCGAGTGTGGGGAGCGTGCGAGGTGCACCCGGTGCGAAGGCCCCTTGATTGCGCGACAAGAGCGGGCTAGCCGCCAGTGTGGATGGTGTGGGCAAATGGCCACCGGGTGGTCTTGTCCTGAATGCAAGGGCACGTCTAACCGCCCTATCGGCTACGGAGTGGGGCGCACCATCAGCGAGCTGGGAAAGGCTTTCCCGGGCGCGCGTGTCATCCAAGCCGATGGTGAGCATCCGGTAACAAGGGTGTCTGAGGCGCCGGCATTGGTCGTAGCTACTCGGGGAGCCGAGCCTGTGGCCGATGGCGGTTACGCGGCGGCACTCTTGCTCGATGGTCAATCCATGTTGCAGCGCCCGGCGCTCAACGCCCTTACTCAAACGGTAGAGGGCTGGGAGTGGGCACTGTCGCTGTTGTCTGACGGGGCGCAAGCTTTCATCACTGATATCGAGGGACCCGTCGTATCTGCCTTCGCATCGGGGATGTACGAAGACCTTCTTGGACGAGAACTCTCCCATCGACACGAGTTGAATTTACCTCCGGCGGCCAGGCTGGCGCTCGTCGAGGCCGACGCGGCAACTATTGAGCAGGTGCTAGGCGTGGTGGCCACAACAACACCACGAGTATCCGTGCTTGGCCCCGTGTCAGGGCCTGGACTCTCCAGGCGGGTTATCTTGACCTCGTCCTACCAGGATGCGCCTGTGTTGGCCAGAGAGCTCAGGGCTCTTGTGGTGTCACAGTCCTTGGCGCGGAAAAAGGGTGTGGCTCGTATGAAAGTGAGCTTTGACGCGCAGAGTGCACTCGATGATTTCGGGCTGGACGCTCAGTAGTCTCGAATGATGCGGATTGTGTACGCGGGAAGTCCCGCACTCGCCATTGCCCCATTGAGGGCTCTGCGAGACTCGGGTTTCGACGTTGTGGCGGTCTTGAGCCAGCCTGCACGTCCGGTCGGCCGGAAGAAAGTACTTACAGACACTCCCGTGGCACAGGTAGCAAAGGAGTGGGACATTCCCGTGTTCACGCCCCGATCCACAGGTGAACTCGCGCAAGCGCTTCGAGAAACGTCTCCTGAGTTAGCAATTGCGGTGGCCTATGGCCGGCTTATCGATGAGGAGAGCCTCACTATCCCCACACACGGGTGGTGGAACATCCATTTTTCATTGTTACCGCGATGGAGGGGGGCTACGCCTGTTCAACACAGCATCCTCCACGGCGATGAGACGACGGGTATCTCGATCTTTCAGATGGATAAAGGCTTAGACACTGGCCCCATTGTGAGTCAGGTGGAATATCAACCTCTGCCGTTTGACACAGCTGGAGACCAGCTCCACAAGATGGCTGAACTCGGCGCAAGCCAGCTGATTGACGCGCTCAACGAAATCGACTCGTTGGAGCTTGTCGAACAGGTGGGAGAACCCAGTCACGCCCCAAAGCTCTCCCGGTCCCAGGGCCGAATTAACTGGGGGAGTTCATCGGCTGAGATTGATCGGGTGATTCGGGCGGTGACTCCGGAACCAGGTGCGCACACCGTGGTGAGTGACTCCGGGCAGACCATTGCAATCATCAGAGCGTTCCCCAGTCCCGAGGCTCTGGAGCTCTCGCCGGGTGAAATATCGGTGGTGTCAGGGAAAGTTCACGTGGGTACCCGAGATGGAGCAATTGTCCTCGACCGTCTGGTTCCTGCCGGAAAAACTGAGATGGCTGCTGTGGACTGGTGTCGAGGCGCCGGCGTAGGTGTGAGTTTTGAGTCGTAAATCGTCAGCGCGCAAGGCTGCCTATGACCTGTTGAAGGCGGTGTACCAGGACGGGGCATACGCAAACATCGCGTGGCCTCGTGTGCTCGGCAATTCAGGCCTTAGCGACCAAGACCGACGCTTTGCCACGGAACTGGCGTATGGGTCTCTGCGGATGAGTGGCCAGCTGGAGCGGATCATTGAAACCGCTGGCGGCAAGAAGATGTCGTCTCTCGAAGCCCCCATCCGGTGGGTGTTGATTCTTGGGGCGTACCAGATCCTTTATCTGTCTACGCCACATCATGCGTCGGTGAGTGAAAGCGTGACGTTGGCCTCAGAGGTGGGACGCTCCCGCGCCAAGGGTCTGGTCAATGCGGTTCTTCGTCGTGTGTGCGAAAAGACGAAGGATGAGTGGCTAGATGAGCTCACGCAGAGCATGCCCAACGCTCTCGAGGCTCTGGGCACGCGCTATGCGCACCCGAGGTGGGTCGTTCAGAAGTTGCGCGAAGCCCTGGCCCGCGAGGGTGCAGAGGATGAGCTTGAGGCGCTGTTGGCATCCCACAACCAGCCAGCGACCGTGACCGCAACAGTGCTGCCCGAACTCGCCGAAATGTCTCCAGACGATGCACGCACGCCCTATTCACCGCTTGGCGTTTATCTCACCGGCGATCCGCGAAAGGACCAGCGAATCTCCGGGGGAACCGCGCGAATCCAAGATGAGGGTTCTCAACTAGCAGCTCTTATTGCCAGCAGAGGGGTTCCACTCGGTGCAGGAGATATCGTTCTTGACGCCTGCAGCGGACCTGGGGGGAAGACTGCCGTGTTGGCGGCCGATGCACTGGCAGCGGGAGCAAAGGTTGTTGCCACAGAAATCCAGCCACATCGTGCTGACCTCGTGCGACAGTCGGTAGCAGCAATTCCAGGCGACGTGGTGGATGTGAGGGCCATGAGCGTCGTCGACTACGTGGTGGAGAATGGACCCTTCACTCGAATTCTTCTGGATGCGCCCTGTCTTGGTTTAGGCGCCCTGAGGCGTCGCCCTGAGGCGCGTTGGACGAAGTCTCCAGACGACTTAGCCGGTTTGAATAACACGCAGAAACAGCTGCTTGGTGCCTGCCTCGATGCTCTCGCACCAGGAGGGGAGCTGGTCTATGTCACCTGCTCGCCGGTCGTGGAAGAAACCACAGATGTCATTTCATGGGCGCTTGGCAGTCATTTAGATGTTGACGCCATGGACACACCGGCACTGCTGGCGAACGTGTCCAGAGCTCCGGTTAAGGCTTGCGCGGTGGGAAC
>JAYOHK010000001.1:50570-172483 GCA_038118225.1 Cellulomonadaceae bacterium
TTTGTTGATTTGTACTTTGTGTTTGTTTTGTTGTTTTTGTGTTGTGTGGTTTTTTTGTTGTTTGGGTTGGTTTCGGCTGTTCTGTTGTGGGCTGATCGACACCAGACCGATGCCATGTTCGTCCAGGCATTGAAAAAGCGCGACGGTAGTCTTAACCCGTGAGGCCCAGAATCAACCCCAGCGTGTTGTCTGCGGATTTTGCAAACATGGAGAGAGATCTTCAACTTATTTCCAGCGCTGACGCGGTGCACGTCGACGTGATGGACAATCATTTCGTCCCGAATCTCACTTTCGGCGTCCAAATGGTCTCTCGTATCCAAGAAACATCACCGATTCCTCTGGATGTTCACCTGATGATTGACAATCCAGAGCAGTGGGCGCCGGATTACGCCCGTTGTGGTGCAGAATGTGTCACCTTTCACGTGGAGGCAACCGACAATCCACAAGAGGTCATTGACGCGATCCACTCTGGGGGCGCCAAAGCGGGTATTTCTGTGAAACCTGGCACCCCAATCGAGCCCTATTTGCCACTTGTGGAGAGCGTGGAGCAAGTCCTGATCATGACGGTAGAGCCGGGATTTGGAGGCCAAGCGTTTATGCCCGAAGTGCTCGACAAAGTAACCGCAGTAAAGGCCCACGCAGAGTCGCTTGGCAAGGAACTCTGGATTCAAGTTGATGGGGGAGTGTCGGTCGACACCATTGGCCAGGCTGCTGCCGCCGGCGCGAACACGTTTGTTGCCGGGTCCAGTGTGTATGCGGCGGGGATGACTCCGGAAGATGCGATTTCAGCGCTGCGCTCCGCAGCTGAACAACTGTGACCAACCACTAAGGAGAGAAATGGAAAAGCCAGAAATCGACGCACCTATGGGCGCCGCACCTGATGCCCTGGAGGTAGAAGACATCATCGTGGGAGACGGTGACGAGGCTCCCAAGGGAGCCACCGTCGAAGTGCACTATCTGGGTGTTGAATTCGATTCAGGAGAAGAGTTCGATAGCTCCTGGTCGCGTGGACAAACCATTACCTTCCCCTTGAGTAACCTCATCGCCGGTTGGCAGCTAGGAATTCCCGGAATGAAGGTGGGCGGACGCCGCAAGCTGGTGTGCCCACCGCATCTTGCCTACGGTCCTGCTGGTGGAGGACACCCACTGTCTGGCAAGACACTCATTTTCGTGATTGACCTAGTCGGTATTGCCTAAGTCAGCTCCCCGGAGCGCGTGTGCCCGGTAACCTGGGCGGGTGAAAAGTTTTGATGAGCTCTACCGCGAGTTAGTTGCGACCAGTTCCGCCCGACCAGAAGGGTCGCGCACCGCTGAACTCTTAGAGGCTGGTGTGCACACGATCGGAAAAAAGATAGTTGAAGAGGCTGCTGAAGTGTGGATGGCAGCCGAACACGAGTCCAAGGAAGAACTCGCAGTTGAGATTTCCCAACTGCTTTACCACCTGCAGGTCATGATGTTGGCCCGCGATATCAAACTGGAAGACGTATATAGCGCACTATGAGTGAACAAGCCCCTCTCCGGATTGCGGTGCCCAATAAGGGCACACTCTCCGAAGCCGCCGTCGAGATGCTGGTCGAAGCCGGCTATACAGGGCGCGTTGACCCTCGTGCGTTGGTTGTGCCAGATGAGCGCAATAACGTCGAGTTCTACTACCTGCGTCCTCGAGACATCGCCACCTATGTGGGATCCGGCGCCCTCGATATCGGCATCACCGGTCGCGACTTATTGCTTGATTCCAGCTCGCCAGCGCGCGAAGTATGTGCACTCGATTTCGGTTACTCGACCTTCCGTTTTGCGGCACCCGAAGTAATTAGTGAGCTATCCCAGCTCGCGGGTAAGCGTGTCGCCACAAGCTATGAAACGCTCGTCGATTCGTTTTTGAAAGAACGTGGAGTGGAATCATCCATTGTTCGTCTCGATGGTGCGGTTGAATCCGCGGTGAAGCTTGGCGTCGCTGACGCCGTAGCCGACGTCGTGTCTACTGGTCGCACACTCGCTGCACAGGGACTTTCCATTTTCGGGCCGGTCATTCTTGAATCAGAAGCAGTCTTGATTTCGGGCACAGAAAACCCCGCTGGCTTAGAGACAGTCGTTCAACGTTTGCAGGGTGTACTGGTGGCCAGGCAATACGTGTTGATGGATTACGACTTGCCGGCCACTCTTCTCGAACAAGCCACGGCTATTTCGCCAGGACTGGAATCTCCCACAGTGTCGCCGTTGCAGGATGCTGAGTGGGTCGCTGTTCGTGCAATGGTCCCTCGTGGCGATCAACACGAGGTGATGGACAAGCTCTATGCACTAGGTGCCAGGGCAATCCTGGTGTCTTCGATTCACGCGGCCAGGATTTAGTGTCGCTCGCGGTTCGTGTCATCCCGTGTCTGGATGTTGATTCAGGCCGGGTGGTCAAGGGTGTCAACTTCTTGGATCTCGAAGACCAGGGAGACCCAGTCGAACTTGCCACCCTCTACGGTGCCCAGGGCGCCGATGAGGTCACCTTCCTCGATGTCACAGCCACCGTGGAAGGTCGAGACACGACCTTTGATGTTGTTCGCCGGACCGCAGAAACCCTCTTCATCCCTCTCACCGTCGGTGGTGGCGTGCGAAGCGTTGACGACGTAGCGGAACTTCTGCACTCTGGCGCTGACAAGGTGAGCGTCAACTCCGCCGCCATTCGTACCCCCGAGCTCATCGACCAGATTGCTCGGCACTTCGGCGACCAGGTGCTTGTGCTGTCGCTCGACGTGAAGCGGGCCGGCACTACACCCTCTGGTTTTGTGGTGACCACCCACGGTGGGCGGAAAGCCACAGACATTGACGCTCTCGAATGGGCCAAAGAGGTCACCGAGCGGGGCGCTGGCGAGATTTTGTTGAACTCCATCGATGCTGATGGCACGAAGAACGGTTTTGACCTGGAGCTCATCCGTGCAGTGCGCGATGTCGCAGACGTTCCCCTCATCGCCTCTGGTGGCGCGGGGGAGTTGGAACACTTCGCTCCCGCGGTTCACGCAGGGGCGGACGCTGTTTTGGCTGCGTCGGTGTTCCACACCAAGAAATTCACGATCGCCCAAGTTAAGGAAGAATTAGTGAAGTCGGGGGTGGTGGTGCGATGACAGCCAAGGTGGCAGTGCACGGCAATGTCGACACTGACGTGCGCTACAACGACCAAGGGCTCGTCCCCGTCATTGTTCAAGAGCGTTCCACTAAAGACGTGTTGATGATGGCCTGGATGGATCACGAGGCGATTCGACGCACGATCGCTGAGGGGCGGGTGACCTACTACTCACGCTCTCGTGGCGAATACTGGAGAAAAGGCGACACCAGCGGAAACGTCCAACACGCGTTGTCCTTACGTGTTGACTGTGACGGCGACACGCTGTTGCTCGAAGTGGAGCAGACTGGCCCTGCATGTCATACCGGTTCAAAGACCTGTTTTAAGGCAGGCCACTAGTGTCAGACACCTCTCTGAACGATTTTCTCGCTGCGGGTGAATCCCGCGCTGTCACGGCTGTTGTGCGCAAGTTATTCGCCGACAGTGAGACCCCGATGGGGCTGTATCGAAAGCTCACCGGCGGCACCGGTTCGTTTTTATTGGAGTCGGCGGATCAAGCAGGAAAGTGGTCACGCTACTCGTTTATCGGTGTTGCGAGCCATGGTGTGTTGACGGAAGCGGACGGTGTGTCCGTCTGGGACGCGCTGGGCATGGACCAAGAAGATGCTTTTGGTGGCCCCCTTCCCCAGGCGCCACTTGATGCTCTGGACATACTCACTGAGCGCTGGAGCACACCCCACACCGATGGCCTTCCGCCTTTTGCAGGCGGGCTCGTGGGATATATCGGCTGGGATGCTGTGCGCGAGCTTGAGAATCTTCTCGAACCACCCGCAACAATCCACCCTGTTCCGAGGCTGTCAATGGCTTTGGTGCGCGACCTTGCCGTGTTGGACCACCACACGTCTGAGGTCATTCTGATATCGCTGGTGCACCGGGTTGATCAAGTGACCGAAGCTGACTACAACGACGCGGTGTCACGACTGGATGCGATGCACCAGCGTTTGCGGGAGCCCACCGCCTCCACACTTTCCACGCGTCACGATCCAGATGTGTTTGACGCGCCCTCAAACATGGACAAGGCCGCCTTCTACGACATGGTCGATAGGGCGAAGCTTCACATCAAAGACGGTGACGTATTCCAGGTCGTACTCTCCCAACGCTTTGACCTTGAGGTGAGCGCAGCTCCTCTCGAGGTGTATCGGGTTTTGCGCTCCCTTAACCCCAGCCCGTATATGTACCTCCTTGAATCTCGGGGTGCCGATGGTGTGCCCTTCCACGTCGTGGGGTCGTCGCCAGAAGCACTCGTCACGGTAAGAAACGAGCGGGTGTACTCGCACCCCATCGCGGGCTCCAGGCCACGCGGTGTCGATCCGGACCACGATGCTCAAATAGCCGAAGAGTTGCTGGCAGATCAAAAGGAGCAAGCAGAACACTTGATGCTTGTCGATCTCGCCAGAAACGACCTGTCACGCGTGTGTCGCTCTGGCTCGGTAGAGGTAACCGAGTTCATGCAAATCGAGCGCTTTAGCCACATCATGCACTTGGTGAGCAGTGTCGAAGGCGACCTGGCTCCAGAGGCGTCGCCGGTGGACGTGTTTAGGGCGACTTTCCCTGCTGGCACATTGAGTGGCGCGCCGAAACCACGTGCTCTGGAAATCATTGATGACCTTGAACCGCATCGTCGAGGCGTATACGGGGGAGTGGTGGGCTACTTCTCTCACTCCGGTGATGCCGACCTCGCCATTGCTATTCGGACGGTCTGGATGAGAGAGGGCATCGCCACCGTTCAAGCAGGTGCAGGAATTGTTGCTGATTCAGTCAGTGAAAGCGAGTACCTAGAAACGATTCACAAGTCCGCCGCGCCTATTCGGGCAGTGCTCGCCGCCAACGCCCTCGAAGCTGATCAGGTCGACTAACGCTATGGGCCGAGTGAGAACGTATGGCGCCATTGTCGCTATCGTCCTTTTTCTTTTCGGCCTCGCCACCCCAGTGTTTTCAGTAGCTATCGCCCAAGGCGGAACGGGTGAGCTCACCTGGTCTGAACTCTCGCCTGCCAGTGTGAGCTTGGCGGTGGCATCGTTGGCGGCCTGGGGTGCAACGCTGTTAACGAGAGAGCGCAGCGTCAGGGTGTTTTCTGGAGTTCAGAGTGCACTGGCGCTCACCGCGCTGTATATGTGGCTCTCCCAGGGATTGGTGGCAGGTGAGTCTGCACTGGCTGAAGCTGAGCGAATTGTGGGCATTGAAGGTGTTGTAGCGCCAGCCGATGTGACGGTGGCGTCCCATCCGGTCGCAATAGGTGTCGTGATAGGGGTGTGTGTCGCTCTTGTGGCTTCTGGAATCGCCGGGACTATTTCGCCCAAGCGTGCCACAAAGAAGGTGAATCGGTTCGAGCGTGATCAGTCAGACACAAGCAGTGAAATATGGGACAAGCTCTCACACGGAGACGATCCCACAGCCCGATAGACTAAGTGCCAACAACAGCCTATGGAGGAGAACATGAGCGACCACATCGACCCTGGACACGGACATTCACCTGCTGCGTGGACAGCTGTCATCGTGATGCTGATTGCTCTCTCCGCTGGAACAATCTTCTTCTTCATCGGCCTCTATACCCTGGTCTGGGTATCGGCTGCAGTCACCGTTATTGGTGCTCTTCTTGGCCCCATTCTGGCCGCCATGGGGTATGGCGTAAGGGGACCGAAGTACCAGCCCAAGGGCCACTAGGTGCTTCACGAGCTCGTCGAGGGTGCCCGCCTCGACGCTGAGCTTCGCAGTAAGAGCGTTTCTTACGAAGACCTGCTTCAGCGCATAACTGTGCAGGCGCCGGTAAAGGACAACGCATCTCTTCGCGAGCGTCCCTTTGGACACGGGTTAATTGCCGAGATTAAGCGAAAGAGCCCGTCAAAAGGCCACCTCGCCGACATTCCTGATCCCATTGCACTGGCAAAGGCCTACGAAGCAGGGGGTGCCACGGCAATCAGCGTGTTGACTGAGTCGCGGCAGTTTGGTGGCTCGCTCGATGACTTAGAAGCTGTTGCGAAGGCGGTGTCCATTCCCGTTTTGCGCAAGGACTTCGTGACAACGACCTATCAGGTGGCTGAAGCGCGAGCGTACGGGGCTGACCTGGTCTTACTCATCTTGGCCAACCTCGATGACGCCCTTGCGGCGTCCCTTCTCGCCGATGTGCGCTCGTTTGGCATGACGGCGCTGGTGGAGACCCACAGCGAGGAAGAAGTTCGGCGGGCGGTGTCCCTTGGTGCAGACGTGATCGGTGTTAACGCCCGGGACCTTGCAACATTCGAGCTCGATAAGGGTCTTTTTAGTCGCCTCAGGCACCTCATCCCAGCCGAGAGTCTTGCCATTGCGGAGTCAGCAGTTGTTAACGCTCAGGATGTGGCGGCGTACCGCGACCAAGGTGCCGACCTGGTTCTCGTTGGTGAAGCTCTCGTTACTGGAGACAGCCCGGAGGAACGCGTGAAAGAATTTCTCTCGATATGACGAATCTACGAGCGGAAGCTGGACCCTATTTCGGCGAATTCGGAGGACGCTTCGTCCCCGAATCTCTTGTTGCTGCGCTGGATGAACTCGATGCGGCCTATACCGAAGCGAAAAACGACCCGAGCTTCCAAGAAGAACTCGCCCAGTTGCACCGCAGTTACACCGGACGCCCGTCAATCATCACCGAGGCGAAGAACTACTCCCAATACTGCGGTGGCGCGCGGATCTTCCTGAAGAGGGAAGATTTGAACCACACGGGCTCCCACAAGATCAACAACGTCTTGGGCCAGGCTCTTCTCGCGAAGCGGATTGGTAAGACCCGGCTTATTGCTGAAACGGGCGCTGGCCAACACGGCGTTGCCACGGCGACGGCCGCTGCGCTGCTTGGGCTCGAATGCCTGGTCTACATGGGCGAAGTTGATACTGAGCGGCAGGCGCTCAACGTTGCCCGTATGCGTCTTCTTGGAGCCGATGTCGTAGCTGTCACCACTGGTTCACGCACGCTCAAGGACGCCATCAACGACGCGATGCGTGACTGGGTCGCAAATGTGGAGAACACTCACTATCTCCTCGGCACCGTTGCCGGCCCGCACCCCTTCCCGGTAATGGTGCGTGATTTCCACTCCGTCATCGGAGTCGAAGCGCGAGAGCAAATGCTCGAGCTGACCGGATCACTTCCTACTGCAGTGACTGCGTGTATCGGCGGGGGATCAAATGCGATGGGTATTTTCCACGCATTCCTTGACGACCCAGAGGTGAGACTAGTCGGCTATGAAGCAGGGGGAGACGGCATCGACACGCCACTTCACGCTGCAACGCTCGAGCGCGGACGTCCCGGAGTGTTGCATGGCGCCAGATCCATGGTGTTGCAGGACGAAGACGGTCAAACCATCGAATCTCACTCCATTTCTGCCGGACTTGATTACCCAGGCGTGGGACCGGAGCACGCATGGCTTCAAGCCATCGGTCGTACCGAATACGAAGCAGTCACGGATGACGAGGCCATGCAAGCGCTGCGACGCCTGTCACACACCGAGGGCATCATTCCCGCCATTGAGACCGCTCACGCCCTGGCGGGTACCGAACGACTGGGTCAAGCACTGGGCCCGGATGCAACCATCCTCGTGTCGTTGAGTGGCCGAGGAGACAAAGACATGGAAACAGCTGCTCGATATTTCGGCTTGATGGGTGGCCAGAGTGACTAGACCAACCTTGAAAGAGCTGATCTCGACCAAGCGAGAATCCGGCTCGGGAGTAGTCATCGGATACCTCCCGTTGGGTTACCCAGACATCCCGACCTCGATTGAGGCAGCGCGGGTGCTCATCGATGCCGGAATCGACGCTTTGGAGCTGGGAATTCCCTATTCGGATCCCGTAATGGATGGTCTTGTTATCGCACAGGCGACCCAGACAGCACTGGCCAATGGGTTCAAGCTCAAAGATGTGTTTCCGGCGATCGAGGCAATTTCGGAGGGCAACGACACCCCGCTTGCGGTGATGACCTACTGGAATCCCGTGATGCAATACGGCGTGGAACGGTTCACCAAAGATTTGCTCGACGCCGGCGCAACGGGCTTGATTACGCCAGATCTCATTCCTGACGAAGCCTCGGAGTGGTTGGAAGTGTCAGACCGTCTGGGTGCTGAACGAGTGTTCCTCGCAGCGCCCTCATCATCAGATGAGCGACTTCAGAACACGGCAGAGCACTCCTCAGGGTTTGTCTACGCCGTTTCCACGATGGGCATCACTGGCACCCGCGAGGATGTTGATCAAGCGGCGCACTCACTCGTCACTCGTTTGCGCAATGCCGGGGCTCGAGATGTGTGTGTGGGTGTCGGAATTTCAAGCGCCGATCACGTCCGCAATGTGCTCGAGTATGCAGACGGTGCGATCGTGGGCACAGCACTGGTCCGGGCCCTAGGAGACGGGGGAGTACCTGCGCTTCGGGAGCTTGCCGCCTCGTTGGTCAGTACTCACTAAGTCATCACCGTTAACCTAGAGCCGTCTCAAGTCGAATCGGAGTCGAACCAGCATGGACTTTGCCAGTATCCCCAGCCCTTCTGCCGAATGGCGCGCATTGGACATTGGAGCGTGGATTCGATCCCTCGGCGCGGACTGGTTTGGCCTGAACTTGGCGATTAACGCATACGCGTTGTTCATCCTCCTCGGTATTGGCTTAGCCGTAGTGATCACTAACCGTCGGCTTACCAGCCGCGGCGTTGAGCCGTGGCTCATGATTGATCTTGCGCTGTGGGCTGTGCCGCTTGGAATTTTGGGCGGTCGACTTTTCCACGTCATCACGCACCCAGCCGATTATTTCTATCCAGGGGCAGACTTCCTCAGAATTTTCTACGTCTGGGAGGGCGGGCTGGCCATCTTCGGCGCACTAGTAGGCGGTGGAATCGGCGCCTATATCGCTACCCGCATCGCAGGCCTTCGTTTTTGGAGCTTCGCAGATGCACTCGCTCCCGGATTGCTGGTGGCACAGGGCGTGGGACGACTCGGCAACTACTTCAACCAAGAGCTTTTTGGACAACCGACCGACCTGCCATGGGGTCTAGAAATTGACCCGGGCAACCGAGCGATCCCGGTAGGTTTGCCCGTCGATACCCTCTTTCACCCCACCTTTGCCTACGAAATGTTCTGGAATTTCCTCGGCGCTATGGTTCTCATTGCTCTCGGAAAGCGCCTTGCCCTGCAATGGGGTCGAGTGTTTGCCCTCTACCTCGTCTGGTACGGCATAGGCCGCTTCATGCTAGAGATGTTGCGTCTCGACGTCGCTGAGGTGATCTTCGGTCTCCGATCCAACCAATGGGCGTCTGTGTTTGCGGTCGTCCTTGGTCTTGTGCTGTTCGTTGTTCAGGCTAAGCGCCACCCCGGCCTCGAGCCATCGCCGTACCAACCTGGCAGGGAGTGGGAACCCCCTGTTGCGCTAGACTCTGAGGAGCGCTACTGGCTTGATGAGAAGAAGCAAGCCGATCGCGAAGACGCCACCCCAGCCAAGGCCGCCACAAGCAGTCGAGCTGGCACCAAGAAGGCGTCGTCCTAACTTCAGGCGGAATTCCGCGTCACACTTAGCTGGGCCAACGTTGTCCCCACAATGACCGATTACGTGAGGACGGTGAGATGACTAAACCGGGTCCCTTCCAGCGCCATTCGGCGTTCCCCGAGCCGACTGGGCTCTACAACGCTGAGTACGAGCGTGACGCCTGTGGTCTGGCCATGGTTGCCACCCTTCGCGGGACTGCGGGTCATGACATCGTCGATGGCGCCCTCCGCGCTCTTCGCAACCTTGAACACCGCGGTGCCGTCGGCTCGGATGCAGGAACCGGTGACGGCGCTGGAATTATCACCCAGATCCCGGACCGATTCTTCCGAGAAACAGTCGACTTCGATCTGCCCGCCAGTGGCTCCTACGCAGTAGGAATGGCTTTCCTGAGCGCTGAGCCAGGGGAGCGAAGCAGTGAGAAAGCTGCGGTGGAAAAGATTGTTGCTGAAGAGGGTCTTCAGGTGTTGGGCTGGCGTGTTGTGCCCACCCGGGAAGAAGAAATCGGTGACCTCGCTCGGGAAACCATGCCGGTGTTTGAGCAAGTCTTCGTGGCTGACCCGTCGTTATCTCGCAGCGGAATCGATCTCGACCGGGTCACCTTCAGGGTCCGAAAGCGTGCCGAGCGCGAGCACGGTGTGTATTTTCCCTCGCTGTCAGCGAGAACCCTCGTGTACAAGGGAATGGTGACGACGCTCCAGTTGGAGCCGTTCTACCCTGACCTCTCTGACGAGCGCTTCGAGTCAACACTGGCTTTGGTGCACTCGCGCTATTCGACCAACACCTTCCCGTCCTGGCCGCTGGCCCAGCCGTTCCGGATGCTCGCCCACAATGGTGAAATCAACACGATCCGGGCAAACCGTAACTGGATGCGTGCTCGTCAATCGCAGCTCGAGTCCGCACTCCTGGGTGATTTGAAGCCACTGTTCCCGATCGTCACCGATGGTGCAAGTGACTCGGCTTCCCTCGACGAGGTTGTGGAACTGCTGGAACTTGGCGGTCGCTCCTTGCCGCACGCGATCATGATGCTGGTGCCCGAGGCTTGGGAAAACCAGCCTGACATGGACCCTGCGGTGCGTGATTTCTACCAGTACCACTCCCGCATGATGGAGCCATGGGACGGCCCAGCTGCTTTGGTGTTCACCGACGGCGCCCTCGTCGGCGCGACGCTTGACCGAAACGGTCTTCGCCCTGGACGCTACGTCGTGACCAGTGACGGCTTGATCATCTTGGGAAGCGAGATCGGCGTCCTCGACGTCGACCCCGCAACGGTAGTGCGAAAGGGTCGCCTCCGTCCTGGTTCCATGCTCCTTGCCGACACCGTCCAGGGACGCATCATTGAGGACCAGGAGCTAAAGTCCGAGCTTGCTCACATGCAGCCCTGGGGTGAATGGGTGCGTGAGGCAGAGATTCACCTCACCAAGCTTCCCGAGCGCGAACACATCATCGCTACGCCCGCGTCCATCACCAGGCGGCAGCGCACCTTCGGTTACACCGAAGAAGAAGTGCGTGTGTTGCTGACCCCCATGGGCCAGACCGGCGCAGAGCCACTCGGCGCAATGGGCTCCGACACGCCCATTGCTGCGATCTCAAAGCGTCCACGTCTGCTCTTTGATTACTTTGCCCAGCAGTTTGCTCAGGTGACCAACCCACCGTTGGACTCGATTCGAGAGCAGGTCGTGACCTCTATGACGACCGGTCTCGGCCCAGAGGGGAACATTCTGGAGCACGGTGCAGATCACGCGCACCAAGTGACCTTGGAATTCCCGATTATCGACAATGACGAACTGGCAAAGATCGGCCACCTTCGACAAGCTGACGGCGCGCCAGCAACCCACACGCTTTCCGGATTGTATTCGGTGAGCACCGGCGCTGCGGGCTTGTCAGAGCGCCTCGAAGCGCTCTGTGTCGAAGCAGAGGAAGCCGTTGACGACGGTGTCCAATTCCTGATTCTCAGCGACCGGCACAGCAATCAAGAAAAGGCTCCGATTCCGTCATTGCTGTTGGTCTCAGCGATTCACCACCACCTGATTCGCGCACACAAGCGCATGCGGGTGGGCATCGTTGTTGAAGCCGGTGACGTTCGTGAGGTTCACCACGCCGCAACACTCATTGGTTTTGGAGCTTCGGCGATCAACCCGTACCTCGCCATGGAGACGGTTGAGCAGCTTGCCCGTCACGGTGAGATCACGGGGATCGAGCCTGAGAAGGCAGTGCGTAACGTGATCACCGCCCTCGGCAAGGGTGTGTTGAAGATCATGAGCAAGATCGGTATTTCGACCGTTGCCAGCTACGCAGGCTCCCAAGCGTTCGAAGCCGTTGGGCTTTCTCAAGACGTTATCGATAAGTACTTCACGGGCACGACGAGCATTCTCGGTGGGGTCGGTCTGGACATTATCGAGAAGGAAAACAGCGACCGCCACGAATTGGCCTACCCCAAAGAGGTCAACGCCAATCCGCACGAGCGGCTTCCTGTCGGTGGCGAATACCAGTGGCGTCGCGAAGGCCCACCGCACCTGTTCAACCCGGAAACGGTGTTTCACCTTCAGCATGCAACGCGCAACAAGCGCTTCGACATCTTCCGCAAGTACACCAAGAGTGTGGACGACCAGTCAGAAGACTTAATGACCCTGCGTGGTCTCTTCCGGTTGCGTACTGAAGACCGCACGCCTATTTCGATTGACGACGTAGAACCAATTGAGTCAATTTTGAAGCGCTTCAATTCGGGTGCGATGAGCATGGGTGCAATTAGTCCCGAAATGCACGAGACGCTCGCTGTGGCCATGAACCGCCTTGGCGCACTCAGTAACACCGGTGAGGGTGGTGAGTCAGCGGATCGATTAATGGACCCCGCGCGGCGCAGTCGAATCAAGCAGGTCGCTTCCGGTCGCTTCGGCGTGACCAGCCTTTACCTCACCCACGCAACTGACATTCAGATCAAGATGGCCCAGGGCGCTAAGCCTGGTGAGGGTGGACAACTTCCTGCCGGCAAGGTGTATCCGTGGATTGCCAAGTTGCGCCACGGCACACCCGGCGTCGGGCTTATTTCACCCCCGCCCCACCACGATATTTACTCGATTGAAGACCTCAAACAGCTCATCTTCGACCTGAAGAGGGCAAACCCTGAGGCCAACATTCACGTGAAGCTGGTGAGCCAATCGGGTATTGGTGCAGTAGCGGCTGGTGTCGCCAAAGCCAAAGCTGACGTCGTCCTAATCTCGGGACATGACGGCGGAACGGGTGCTAGCCCTTTGAACTCGCTCAAGCACGCCGGTACCCCCTGGGAGATTGGCCTTGCTGAAGCCCAGCAAACACTGATGCTCAACAACATGCGCGGTCGTGTGAACCTGCAAGTTGACGGTCAGATGAAGACCGGCCGAGACGTCATCATTGCTGCCCTTTTGGGTGCCGAAGGATACGGCTTTGCCACGGCTCCCATGGTCGTGAGCGGCTGCATTCTGATGCGCGTGTGCCACCTCGACACCTGCCCGGTAGGAGTGGCTACTCAAAACCCAGAATTGCGCAAGCGCTTCACCGGCCAGCCGGAGTTCGTGGAAACCTTCTTCGAATACATCGCCCAAGAAGTGCGCGAGTATCTTGCCCAACTCGGCTTTAGAAGCCTGGATGAGGCAATTGGTCAAGCCCACTTGCTCGATATCGACAAAGCGGTGTCCCACTGGAAGGCAGACGGCCTCGACCTTGAGCCGATTCTTTCGGTAGACGCGCTCAACACGGGTGCTTCAAACCGCAAGGCGGAGGGTCAAGACCACGAAGTCGAGGAGCACTTCGACAACGATCTCATTAAGGCCTGTGCACCCGCTCTGGAGCGCTCGGAAGCAGTCTCTGTGGAGATGGCCGTTCGTAACACCGAGCGGGCAGTGGGCACCATGCTCGGCCACGAAGTCACGAAACGATTCGGTGAGAGTGGTTTACCCACAGGAACCATCAGCGTCTCGCTGAAGGGTACTGCGGGGCAATCCATGGGTGCGTTCATGCCAGGTGGAATCAAGTTGCGGCTGTGGGGTGACGCCAACGACTACGTCGGTAAGGGTCTCTCGGGCGGTCAAATCGTAATTCGACCTGCTGAGGGAAGTGTCTTTGCCCCCGAGCGAAACGTGATTGCGGGAAACGTCATCGGATATGGCGCGACCAGCGGGACGATGTTCATCGGGGGAGTAGTCGGTGAGCGATTCCTGGTCAGAAACTCTGGCGCCACAGCTGTGGTCGAGGGTGTGGGAGATCACGCACTCGAGTACATGACTGGCGGTCTTGCTGTCATCCTGGGCGAAACGGGACGAAACGTCGCAGCAGGAATGTCGGGTGGAACCGCATACATCTATCGTTTGCGCGAAGAACGCGTCAACAAGGAAGCTCTCAGCAATAAAGAAGTCGAGCTTTCTGAATTGGGTGCGAGCGACCGAGAGATTCTGAGAGATCTCCTGACTCGCCATGTCGAAGAAACCGGCTCACCCCTCGCGGCGCGCTTACTCGACGAGGGCGAAAGCGCACTTGACCAGTTCGTGTTGGTTACACCGACCAACTACAAAGCCGTCATGCAGACCCGTGAAAAGGCCCTCGCAGAAGGTCTTGACCCCGACGGTGACGAAGTGTGGAGTCGAATTCTGGAGGTGACTGGTGGCTAATCCCAGAGGCTTTATGGAAAACACCGAGCGGGAGCTTCCCCCTCGTCGTCCCGTTGAAGTGCGTATTGGAGACTGGCGTGAGGTCTACGGCCCACGCGACCCAGACGTCCTTAAGCGTCAGGCTGGCCGATGCATGGACTGTGGTGTGCCGTTTTGCCACCACGGCTGTCCACTGGGAAACCTGATCCCAGAATGGAATGATTTGGTGCGTCGTGGTGACGGAAAAGGTGCCATTGAGCGTCTCCACGAGACCAATAACTTCCCCGAATTCACCGGCAAGTTGTGTCCTGCGCCCTGTGAGTCGGCGTGTGTACTGGGTATCAACCAACCTTCAGTCACCATCAAGCAGGTCGAAGCGTCGATTATTGAGACCGCCTGGGCTAACGGCTGGGTAACCCCGCTTCCCCCGTCGCGCCTAACCGACAAGACCGTCGCCGTAGTGGGCAGTGGACCCGCGGGGCTCGCAGCGGCACAGCAGTTGACCCGAGTCGGTCACACTGTTGCCGTATTTGACCGCGACGACCGCATCGGCGGTCTTCTGCGCTACGGAATCCCTGATTTCAAGATGGAAAAGCATCATCTTGACCAGCGTCTCGCCCAGATGACGGCTGAAGGAACTCGTTTCCGGGCGGGAGTCACCATTGGTGAGGACATCACATGGTCTGACCTGGTCGAGCGCTACGACGCCGTTGTTGTCGCAACAGGCGCACCCATGTCGAGAGACCTCCACATCCCAGGTCGCGACCTTTTGGGTGTTCACTATGCAATGGACTACCTCGTTCCCGCGAACAAAGTCCAAGCGGGGGACAACCCAACGGGAGCGATCAGCGCTGAGGGTAAGCACGTTGTAATTCTGGGTGGTGGCGACACCGGCGCGGACTGCATCGGAACAGCGCACCGCCAAAGCGCCGCCAGTGTGACAACCCTGGCTATTGGTTACCAGCCTCCTGTTGAGCGGCCTGATAGCCAGCCCTGGCCGATGACTCCAACCGTGTTTGAGGTACAGACCGCCCACGAAGAGGGGGGAACCCGCGAATACCTCGCCTCCACCGTTGAATTTGTTGGTAACGAGGCTGGCGAAGTGGTCGGGTTGAAGGTTGCTGAAACTGAGTACCGTGACGGTGGTCGCTTCCCGAAGCCCGGTACCGAGCACGTTATTCCCGCCGACTTGGTGTTACTCTCACTCGGTTTCACCGGGCCTGAGTATTCGGTCCTCAACGACCAGCTCGGTGTGGCCCTCGACGAGCGCGGCAATCTCATGCGCGAGGATGATTTCTCCACCAGCGTGCCCGGAGTATTTGTCGCCGGAGACGCAGGACGAGGTGCCTCCTTGATTGTTTGGGCGATTGCTGAAGGTCGAGCGGTTGCCCACGAGGTGGACAAATTCCTGCAGGGCGAGACCGATTTACCCTCACCTGTGCGTGCGTCTGACCAACCAATTTCTGTCTAGGCTAGAAACCGAATACCCGCCCTCTCTCAAACGGAGTTTTCATGCGTCGTGCCAAAATTGTGGCCACCCTCGGACCTGCTTGCAGCTCATATGACCAGCTGCGTGCGCTCATTGATGCCGGGGTCAATATTGCCCGTATCAACATGTCCCACGGGAGCTACGAGGTTCACGAAGAGACCTACAACAACCTCAAGCGTGCAGCAGCAGATGCCGGAAAACCCGTAGGTGTCCTCGCTGACCTCCAGGGACCAAAAATTCGCCTTGAGAAGTTTGAGGATGGCCCACACCTTCTTGAGCCCGGTGACATCTTCAAGATCACGGTCGAGGACACCCCAGGCACCAAAGAACTCGTCGGCACCACTTTCAAGGGTCTTGTCGGTGACGTAGAGCCCGGCGACACCCTGCTGGTCGATGATGGCAAGGTGCGACTGGAAGCAATCAGCAAGGACGCAACCACGGTGACCACCAAGGTCATTGTGGGAGGCATGGTCTCAAACAACAAGGGAATTAACCTCCCCGGTGTTGCAGTCTCGGTACCCGCGTTGAGTGAAAAAGACGAAGACGACCTTCGTTGGGCTCTCAAACTCGGCGTTGACTACATCGCCTTGAGCTTTGTGCGTAATGCCGAAGACGTTGTGCGCGTGCGCGAAATCATGGCCGAAGAAGGCATTTCTAAGCCGGTAATCGCAAAGGTTGAAAAGCCTCAAGCAGTAGACGCCCTTGAAGGCATCGTCGACTCGTTTGATGGCATCATGGTCGCCCGTGGTGACCTGGGTGTAGAGCTGCCGCCCGAACAGGTGCCCATCGTCCAGAAGAAGGCTGTGGAGTTCGCTCGCCGCTGGGCCAAACCTGTCATCGTGGCGACTCAAATGCTTGAGTCCATGATTTCAAGCCCTGTTCCTACCCGCGCCGAAGTGTCTGACGTGGCCAACGCCGTGTTGGATGGCGCCGATGCCGTCATGCTCAGTGGTGAAACCAGTGTCGGTCAGTACCCGATTCAAACGGTGGAAATCATGGCCCGCATCCTGGAGTCGACCGAAGAGCAGGGTGCTGATCGCATCCCGCCGCTCGGCACCAAACCTCGTACCCAGGGTGGTGCTATGACGCTTGCCGCTGTTGAGGTCGCGGAATTCGTCGAAGCGAAGTTCATTTGCATCTTCACCGAATCCGGTGATTCGGCCCGCAGAATGTCTCGTCTTCGTTCCTTGATCCCGATGCTGGCGTTCACCCCTGACGAGGCGATTAGGCGTCGTATGTCGCTGACATGGGGCATTCAGTCCTGCTTGGTTGAGCGGGTGCAACACACCGACGAGATGTACCACCAGGTGGATGACTACCTGCTGGGAAACAAGCTCGCCAAGGACGGTGACAAGGTCGTGGTGATCTCTGGTTCGCCTCCCGGAGTTCCCGGAAGCACCAACGACGTCCGCGTACACGTCGTGGGACACGCCTCAGACGGCGTTGCTCCCGCGTGGCAGAACAAGTAATTCAGTTTGTGCCGGATGTGGGATTTGAACCCACACGCCCTTTCGGACAAAGCATTTTGAGTGCTCCGCGTCTGCCATTCCGCCAATCCGGCTTGTCTAAGCGATGACATAGAAACAGTACCGTAGGCTCGGACCGTGACTGACACACCAAGCGCAAAAACTGAACGCACCGTCGTCGTTGCCGAAGACGAATCGCTGATTCGACTTGACGTTGTAGAAACACTGCGCGATCACGGGTTCAGTGTCATTGGTGAGGCGGCAGACGGCGAGAAGGCCCTTGATTTGGTGCGCGAGCTCAGGCCCGATCTCGTGGTGATGGACGTCAAGATGCCGTTGATGGACGGAATTAGCGCCGCAGAAATCATCAACAAAGAAGCCCTCGCCCCGGTAGTGCTTCTCACAGCCTTTAGCCAACGTGAACTCGTTGAGCGTGCAAGCGAAGCAGGCGCACTGGCCTATGTGGTGAAGCCTTTCGGCCCCAATGACTTGATTCCCGCCATTGAGATTGCGCTAAGCCGCTACCAACAGCTCACCGCGTTGGCCGACGAAGTCAGTGACCTCGCGGAGCGTCTAGAAAGCCGGAAGATCCTCGATCGCGCCAAGGGCATTCTTAATAACGCCATGGGGCTCACCGAACCGGAAGCCTTCCGCTGGATTCAAAAGGCCTCGATGGACCGCCGACTCACGATGCGTGAAGTGGCCGAGACCATCATCGATCAGCTCGCCGAGAAAGCTGATAACCCCGATATCTAGCTCTTCGGCGCTTCTTTGAGGAAGTTTGTCATCCGCACAGTGGACAGCCGCCGACCTTCATCGTCAGTCATCACGATTTCGTGCGTACACAGCGTCCGGCCCAATACCAATGCTCGGCATGTAGCAGTCACAAGGCCTTCGCTCACCGATCGCGAGTGAGAGGCGTTGATTTCAATACCGACTGCGATTCGGCCAGGACCGGCATGAATCGCTGATGAGAGGGAGCCAAGTGATTCACCCAGCACCACGTGGGCGCCTCCGTGGAGAAGACCAATCACCTGACGATTGCCCTCAACCGGCATGGTTGCGATTGATTCTTCAGCAGTTAGTTTCAGAAAGTTGATTTCCATTTTCTGAGTGAGCTGTCCACCTTTGGTCTCAATCAGGCGGGCAACGAGCTCCGGGTCGAGGTCATCGGGGAAGGAAGTCATCTGGCCCTCAATATCGAATCGTCAGCAGTTAGGCTGGGGGAGTGACGGACGCTCAAAAGCCTACTCTGATGCTTATTGATGGGCACTCGTTGGCCTTCCGTGCGTTCTACGCACTTCCCGTCGACAGCTTCGTCACCCCCGACGGCCAGCACACCAACGCCATCCACGGATTCCTGTCGATGCTGCTGTCTCTGCTCAAGAACGAGAAGCCCACCCACCTCGCAGTGGCCTTCGATATCTCCCGGTATTCATTTAGGACCCGGGTTTACCCCGAATACAAGGGGACTAGGGGTGAGACACCGCCCGAGTTCATAGGCCAAGTCCCGCTGCTCCAAGACGCTCTTCATGCCATGGGTGTGATCACGCTGACCAAAGAAGACTATGAAGCAGACGACATCATCGCCACCCTCTCTTCTCGCGGAGCAGAAGCCGGCTACGACGTGTTGGTGGTCTCCGGGGATCGCGACACCTTCCAACTGGTAACCGACAAAGTCACGGTGTTGTACCCAAGCGCTCGGGGCGTGAGTGAGCTCAAGCGGTATACGCCAGACGCCGTCGAAGAGCGCTACGGAATTCCCCCCGAGCGCTATCCCGATGTTGCTGCACTCGTAGGAGAGACCTCCGACAATCTCATTGGTGTCGACAAGGTCGGCGAGAAAACCGCTGTGAAGTGGATCAACCAATTCGGTTCCCTCGACGAAGTCCTGGCCCACGCAGATGAAATCACCGGTGTGGTGGGACAAAACCTTCGCGATCAAAAAGATCGAGCGATTCGAAACCGCGAACTTAACGCCTTGGTCACAGACGTCGATCTTCCCGTGTCGGTGGCTGACCTCGAGCGAGGTGCCATCAACGTGGACGCTGTGCGTGAGGTTTTTGGCTCTCTTCGCTTTCGCACCCTGACCGAAAGGGTCGTTGCACTGGCCGGGGAAGGCGGGCAAGTAGTCGCATCAGTAGAACCGAGCGTCAATGTTCCCCCGGTGCGAAACCTCCTCGATGAAGAACTCTCAGACTGGCTGGCAAAGCACCCGGGTGAGATCGGTGTGGTTCCTTTTGCAACATCGTCGGGCCTGCAGGTTGCGCTTGCCTCAGACGACGACGTGGTGTTGGTGGCAGACACACCCGGGTCTAAGGACTCAGATCCTTTGAAAGACGCCTTCTCGCAGGGCAGTCATCAGTGGATCTTTGCCACTGCAAAGGCTGACCTCCACCTGTTTTCGCGTCACGCGTGGCCCCTGCCTGCGATAGCGGGAGACTTGCAGCTTGCCCGTTGGCTTGAAAACCCAGGACGCAAAGTGGGATCTCTCGACGACATCGTCGCCCACCACCTCGGTGAGAATATTTCAACTGACCAAGCGCTCATCCCCGCCGACGATGATCCTGCCCAAGCCCAACAGGCCTGGTGGTTGCTCCGGGTCTATCCCCTTGTCGTGGAGGCGATCCCGCAGTCGCAACGAGACATTATGGACTCCCTAGAACTTCCACTGTTGCCAGTCTTGCTGGAGATGGAAATTCTTGGAATCAGCTCCGATACATCTGCGCTGGATCAGTTAGAGCAGTCTCTGGCCGCCAAAGAAGCCTCGTTTCAATCTGACGCCTTCGCGGCTATCGGCCATGAAGTGAATCTGGGATCACCCAAGCAGCTTCAAACAGTGCTCTTCGACGAGCTTTCGATGCCAAAAACCAGACAAACAAAGACTGGGTATTCCACGGATCAGCAGGCGCTGTCTGACCTTCAAAAGAGCAACCCCCACCCTTTCTTGGACGCTCTGCTTGGCCACCGCGATCAATCCAAACTGCGTCAGATCGTGGAGGGCCTGCGCAAATCTGTCGGAGGTGACGGTCGAATTCATACGACTTTCGACCAGACAGGTACCAGCACCGGTCGTTTGTCGTCACTAGACCCCAACCTGCAGAACATTCCTGCCAGGACCTCAGTCGGCCACCAGATTCGTGCCACCTTTGTCGCCGAAAAGGGTTACGAGGGACTTCTTACTGCCGACTACTCACAAATCGAAATGCGCATCATGGCGCACTTTTCTGGCGACGAAGCGCTAATCGAAGCGTTTAACCGAGGCGAAGACCTGCACCAGTACGTCGGAAGCCAGGTGTTCGACGTCGAACCAGAAGCAGTGACACCAGAACAACGCACCAAAGTGAAGGCCATGAGTTACGGACTGGCCTACGGTCTCTCCGCCTATGGTCTGGCCAAGCAGCTCTCTATTGAACCCAGTGAAGCCAAGAACCTCATGGCCGACTATTTCACACGCTTTGGGAAGGTACGCGACTATTTGCGAGACGTGGTGGAACAAGCTCGCACCAATGGTTACACCGAGACGCTGTTCGGGCGGAGACGTCCCTTCCCCGAGCTCAATTCGCCAAACCGTATCGCACGAGAAGCCGCAGAACGAGCTGCGCTCAATGCACCCATGCAGGGAACAGCGGCGGACATCATGAAACGCGCCATGATTGCCATCGACCACCGTGTGAGCGAACAAGGACTTCACTCCCGAATGCTGCTCCAGGTACACGACGAACTTGTCTTCGAAGTAAGCCCAGGGGAGCGCGCCGCCCTTGAAGAGATTGTGGTGCACGAGATGTCTCACGCCGCTGAGCTCGCGGTGCCGTTGGATGTCCAGATCGGATTCGGCCTTAACTGGGACGAAGCGGCGCACTAAGAATTGTGCCGTAGCCCTTTGCAGGGCTACACTGAAGGGTCGCCCGCCGGGCGGCTTTTACCATGTCCACTGGCAACCCAGCCGGGTTGCCCTGATTTGATTAACCCATCGGAGTATTAACCGTATGACACCCGCCGCGACCAAAGGCCCTAAGCAAGTAGCAGTCAACGACATTGGCAGCGCAGAAGACTTCCTGGCCGAGGTCGAAAAGACTCTTAAGTTCTTCAACGACGGAGACCTCATCGAGGGAACTGTTGTAAAAATCGACCGTGACGAGGTTCTCCTCGACGTCGGATACAAGACCGAGGGTGTTATTCCCTCCCGCGAGCTTTCCATCAAGCACGACATCGACCCCAACGAGGTCGTCAGTGTTGGTGACCCTGTTGAGGCCCTCGTCCTCCAGAAGGAAGACAAAGAAGGCCGTCTCATCCTGTCCAAGAAGCGCGCACAGTACGAGCGCGCATGGGGCGATGTTGAGAAGATCAAGGAAGCAGACGGTCTCGTCACTGGTTCCGTGATTGAGGTTGTCAAGGGTGGTCTGATTGTTGACATCGGACTGCGCGGCTTCCTTCCCGCATCGCTGATCGAACTGCGCCGCGTGCGCGACCTGACCCCTTACCTGGGACAGGAAATCGAAGCGAAAATTCTCGAGCTCGACAAGAACCGCAACAACGTTGTGCTTTCTCGACGCGCCCTGCTGGAGCAGAGCCAGAGCGAAACCCGCAGCAGCTTCCTTACCAACCTTGAAAAGGGCCAGATCCGCAAGGGTGTTGTGTCCTCGATCGTAAACTTCGGTGCCTTCGTTGACCTTGGCGGTGTGGACGGCCTCGTTCACGTGTCTGAGCTCAGCTGGAAGCACATCGAACACGCCAGCGAGGTTGTTGAAGTTGGTCAAGAGGTCACCGTCGAGGTTCTCGAGGTTGACATGGACCGTGAGCGCGTTTCGCTCTCGCTCAAGGCCACTCAGGAAGACCCCTGGCAGGCATTTGCCCGTACCCACGCAATCGGACAGATCGCTCCGGGTAACGTCACCAAGCTCGTACCGTTCGGTGCGTTCGTCCGTGTCGCAGATGGCATTGAGGGTCTCGTGCACATTTCCGAACTGTCGGACAAGCACATCGACCTCGCCGAGCAGGTTGTGTCCGCATCACAGCAGGTCTTCGTCAAGATCATTGACATTGACCTGGAGCGTCGCCGCATCTCACTGTCGCTGAAGCAGGCCAATGAGGGTGTTGACCCCAATGGCACTGACTTTGACCCCGCACTCTACGGAATGCACGGTGAATATGACGAGGCCGGAAACTACGTTTACCCAGAAGGCTTCAACTCCGAGACAGGTGAATGGCTCGAGGGCTTTGACGATCAGCGCGCAGAGTGGGAGCGTAACTACGCCGCCGCTCAGACTCGCTGGGAGGCTCACAAGAAGCAGGTTGCTGACATGGCCGCACTGGTCATCGAGCCTGTTGAGGGTGCCGAGTCGCACGACGACGCCATGGCTTCGGTCAACGCCGAACCTGCGAGCGCCGGAACTCTCGCCGACGACGAATCGCTTGCCGCACTTCGCGAAAAGCTTCAGGGTTCGTCCGAAGACTAATTCACCCCTAGAGGGGATACACCAGTGACGGTTGTCGCATTGACCGGCGGGATTGCTGCCGGCAAGACAACCGTCACTGATGTTTTTAGGGCCAAAGGCATCACCGTCGTCGACGCAGACCTCATTGCGCGCGAAGCTGTTGCCCCAGGCACACCGGCGCTTACAAGCGTGGTGAAGCGCTTTGGCACCGACGTTCTTCACCAAGATGGCAGCCTCGATCGGGCTGCTCTGGCCGAAGTGGCCTTTAGTGACGAGCAAGCCCGCGCTGACCTCAATGCGATTGTTCACCCGGAAGTGTGGCGTCTGTCGAATGAGCGGTTTCGGGCACATGCGGTAGAACACCCCGACGTCCCTATTGTTTACGCGGTGCCACTTTTGGCCGAAAGCGGGCGTACCAACGAATTCGACGCGATCATCGTGGTCGACGCTCCTGCATCACAGCGCGTTGCCCGGCTCATCGAGTCGCGCAACATGAGTGCCGAGGAAGCACAGTCCAGAGTTGATTCACAGGCGTCCGATGATGATCGTCGCAGGATTGCAGATATCGTGCTCGACTCCTCGGTCAGCGTGGAATCAACGGTGGCAGCAGCCTCCGCCCTAGCCGATGCGCTCATCGCTGCCTGGCCCAAGGGGCTCAGCACGATTGCCACGCGGTTCTAACCATCGCCCACTAGCGTGGAGGGGTGGAACCCACTCGCTCTGTCACACCCTTTCAGGTTGTCAGTGACTATCAGCCAAGTGGGGATCAGCCTCGAGCACTCGACCAACTTGAGGCAAAGATTAGGGCCGGAGAAACCGACGTCGCCCTTCTTGGCGCCACCGGTACCGGTAAGACGGCAACGACCGCGTGGTTGATTGAACGTCTTCAGCGCCCCGCGCTCGTTATGGCCCACAATAAGACGCTTGCAGCGCAGTTCGCCAACGAGCTGCGTGAGCTCTTTCCGCATAACGCCGTTGAGTACTTCGTCTCCTATTACGACTACTACCAGCCTGAGGCGTATGTCCCTCAGACCGATACCTTTATCGAAAAGGACTCATCGATCAACGCAGAAGTCGAGCGCCTTCGCCACTCGACCACCAATGCGTTGTTATCGAGACGAGACGTCATCGTCGTGTCGACGGTTTCTTGCATCTACGGCCTGGGAGCGGCCGAGGAGTATCTCGAGGCCATGTTGGCACTCCAGGTGGGCCAGCGAATCCGTCGTGAGGATCTCGCTCGGGCCTTTGTGGGCATGCAGTACCAACGAAACGATGTCGCTTTCTTGCGCGGTACGTTCCGGGTGCGCGGAGATACCGTCGAAATTATCCCTGTGTATGAGGAATACGCGATTCGCATTGAACTCTTCGGCGATGAAATCGAGTCGCTCACCCAGCTACACCCCCTGACGGGCGAGGTCTTGAATGATCTCGATAGCGTCTCTGTCTTTCCCGCCACTCACTACGCGGCGAGCAGCGACACCATGAAACGTGCCGTGGTCGACATCAAAGCGGAGCTAGAAGAGCGTGTTGCCTGGTTCGAAAAGCAAGGGAAGCTTCTGGAGGCTCAGCGCATCCGAATGCGCACCACATACGACTTGGAAATGATGGAGCAAATTGGATTCTGTAGCGGCATCGAGAACTATTCGCGCCACATCGATGGTCGTAAAGCGGGGGAGCCGCCGAACTGTCTCTTGGACTACTTTCCAGAGGACTTCCTCACGGTAATCGACGAGTCCCACGTCACTGTTCCCCAAATTGGCGGAATGTTTGAGGGTGACGCCTCCAGGAAGCGCACCCTCGTGGAACACGGTTTCCGTCTCCCGAGTGCGATGGACAACCGCCCCCTCCGCTTTGATGAATTTCTCGAGCGCACCGGTCAACGGATGTATCTCTCGGCCACACCGGGGACTTATGAGAAAGAGCACTGCGACGACATGGTTGAGCAGATCATTCGTCCCACCGGTCTCGTTGACCCTCAAGTAATTGTGAAGCCTGCTGCGGGCCAGATTGATGACCTACTGGAACAAGTCCGTGTGCGCACAAAGAAGAACGAGCGTGTTCTCGTCACTACCTTGACCAAGAAGATGGCTGAGGACTTGACCGACTACCTCGATGAAGCAGGGGTGAAGGTTCGATACCTTCACTCCGATGTCGACACACTCAAAAGGGTGGAGCTGCTCACTGAGCTGAGGGCCGGGGTCTACGACGTCCTGGTTGGCATCAACCTTTTGCGAGAGGGTCTCGACCTCCCTGAAGTGTCCTTGGTGGCCATTCTCGACGCAGACAAGGAGGGTTTCCTCCGGTCGCAAACCTCGCTGATTCAGACCATTGGCCGCGCCGCGAGAAACGTCTCCGGTGAAGTTCATATGTACGCGAACACCATGACCGATTCGATGAAGCGCGCAATCGAAGAGACAAACCGTAGGCGCGAGCTCCAAGTGGCCTACAACACTGAACACGGCATTGATCCGCAGCCCCTGCGTAAGCGTATTGGTGACATCACCGACGTCCTCGCCCGCGAAAAGGCGGACACCGAGGAGTTACTCGGGTCTGCAACAGCAGGCGCAGATATTCCGGTCATGCGTGTGGGCGCGGGCGAAGACGAACTCGCCGACTTAATTCGTCAGCTCACGGAACAAATGATGCAGGCCTCTGCAGAGTTGAAGTTCGAGCTCGCCGCGCGTCTGCGTGATGAACTCGTTGAGTTGAAGCGCGAATTGCGCCAACTCAACGAACATCGCGCGCGCTGAGCGTGCACGCAGGTGGTGCCTCTTAGACTGAAGCGTGCCCATCGAGAAGCCCAGGACCGATTCTGTCCTCACCGTCAAGGGCGCCAGAGTTCACAATCTTCAAGATGTTGACCTCACCATTCCGAGAGACTCGCTCGTCGTCTTCACAGGCCTGTCTGGCTCAGGCAAGTCGTCCATGGCGTTCGACACCATCTTTGCCGAGGGGCAGCGTCGCTACGTGGAGAGCCTCTCGGCCTACGCCAGGCAGTTCCTCGGTCAGGTAGATCGGCCCGATGTTGACTTCATCGAAGGGTTAAGCCCCGCGGTGTCCATCGACCAGAAGTCAACAAACAGGAACCCACGCTCCACGGTCGGAACCATCACCGAAATTCACGACTATATGCGTCTGCTCTGGGCGCGCACGGGTCAGCCCCACTGCACCGAATGTGGGGAACCCATTGTTCGACAAACGGTCCAGCAAATGGCGGATTCGTTGCTCGAACTCCCAGAAGGGGAGCGATTCCAGATTCTTGCCCCGATCGTGAGCCAACGAAAGGGCGAATTCGTCGACTTGATGGGCGGCCTCGTCACGAGCGGATATTCACGAGCCGTGGTGGATGGAGAGCTGATCCAGCTATCAAAACCCCCCAAGCTGGCCAAGACAAAGAAGCACGACATCGACGTTGTCGTTGATCGGCTGGTCATTGGCGATGACATTTCCGGACGCCTCGTTGACTCCCTGGAGACGGCGCTTGGGCTGGCCAATGGTGTCATCAAAATCCAGCTGGTCGACCGCGAAGGGCCGGCGGCCACACTTCTTAAAAGCGAACACCTCAGTTGCCCCAATGGGCACGCGGTGCGCTTAACCGAGGTCGAACCACGCACCTTTTCATTCAACTCTCCGTTTGGTGCCTGCGGGACCTGTTCAGGGCTCGGCTTCAGTATGGCTGTCGACCCAGACATGGTCATCGGCGACGCGTCGCTGTCCATTGCCGACGGCGCAATCTTGCCGTGGACGCAATCAGGGAAGGGCCTCTACGGCTATTTCAAGAACCTGCTAGGTGGCCTGTCTCAGGACCTCGATTTCTCCCTCAACACCCCGTGGCAGGACCTTGATGAAGAGGTGCGGCAAGCAGTTCTCCACGGGAACAACTTTGAGGTTGTGGTGAAATGGCGAAACCGTTACGGACGAGACGTCAAATATTCGACCGGTTTCGAGGGTGTATTGCCCTACATCGAGCGCAAATACAACGAAACCGAGTCTGACTGGTCCAAACAGCGCTACGCCGAGTACCTTCGAGAAATTCCGTGTTCGGCGTGTAACGGCCAACGTCTAAAACCCGAAGTCCTTGCGATTACGGTCTCGGGCAAGTCAATCTCGGAAGTATCCGACATGAGTCTCCAAGACTCCTACGCCTTCATCACCGCACTGGACGTGTCAGAACGTGACGCGCAGATCGCGGCTCCGATTCTGCGAGAAATTACCGCGAGGCTCAACTTCCTCCTCGAAGTGGGTCTTGGGTACCTCACGCTTTCTCGCGCGGCAGGAAGCCTCAGCGGTGGGGAAGCACAACGCATCCGACTCGCTACCCAAATCGGGTCCGGGCTCACCGGAGTGCTCTATGTCCTCGATGAGCCCAGTATTGGTCTGCACCAACGCGACAACAGACGACTGATTGACACCCTCGTGAAGCTGAGGGATCTGGGCAACACGCTCATCGTGGTGGAACACGACGAGGAAACAATCAGGACCGCCGACTGGTTGGTCGATATTGGACCGGGCGCTGGTGAACACGGCGGGCGAATCGTCCACTCCGGACCGGTCGCATCGCTGTCGAAAGCCAAGGATTCGATTACTGCCCAATACCTCTCCGGCGAGCTCGCAATCGTCAGCGAACGAGAAATCCGGCCCATAGATCCAGAGCGCACCATCACCGTGGTCGGTGCGAAGGAAAACAACCTCAAAGGCATTGACGTGACGTTCCCCCTGGGCGTTCTCACAGCGGTGACCGGCGTGAGTGGCTCAGGTAAGTCCTCACTCGTCAATGACATCTTGTACCGTTCGTTAGCGAACCGTCTCAACCGCGCCAAGCACGTCCCCGGCAAACACACCCGGATTGAAAACGTGGACCTACTGGACAAAATCGTTCACGTAGATCAAGCACCAATCGGCAGGACACCCAGGTCAAACCCCGCCACCTACACGGGGGTGTTCGACAAAATTCGGGCACTCTTTGCGGAAACTCCAGAGTCCAAGATGCGCGGCTACCAGCAAGGACGCTTTAGCTTCAACGTGAAGGGCGGACGCTGCGAAAACTGTTCCGGCGATGGAACCATCACCATCGAAATGAACTTCCTGCCCGACGTGTACGTGCCCTGTGAGGTGTGCCACGGAGCCAGATACAACCGCGAGACCCTACAAGTCCACTACAAGGGCAAAACAATCGCCGATGTTCTCGACATGCCAATTGAGGAGGCGACGGAGTTCTTTGAACCCATTAGCGGGATCCATCGTTATTTGAAGACTCTGGTGGATGTGGGTCTGGGGTATGTGCGCTTGGGCCAATCCGCCACCACCCTCTCGGGTGGTGAAGCGCAACGCGTCAAGCTCGCCACCGAGCTGCAAAAACGCTCAACGGGACGCACAATCTACGTCCTCGACGAACCGACGACTGGACTGCATTTTCACGACGTCAAGAAGCTTCTCGACGTGCTTCAAGGGCTGGTAGATAAGGGCAACAGCGTGGTGGTGATCGAACACAACCTCGATGTCATCCGGTCAGCCGACTGGATTATTGATTTGGGACCTGACGGGGGAGCAGGAGGGGGAACTCTAGTCACGCAGGGCACCCCCACTGAAGTGTCGCGCAACCCTGCCTCCTACACCGGCGCGTTCCTCAAAGAGCAACTGGAGAGCTAGCGTGAGTGGCGTTCCCTCCTGGCGGCCCGCCACGAGCGATATTCCGACACAACCCGGGGTATACCGCTTTTACGACTCTCGTGGACGCGTGCTCTATGTCGGCAAGGCGAAGAATCTCAGAAACAGACTCACAAGCTATTTCGTGAAACCAGAGCGGTTGATCGAGCGCACCCGTCGCATGGTGCAAACCGCCAGAACGGTGGACTGGACTGTTGTCCAAACGGAACGTGCTGCACTCCAGCTTGAATACGCCTGGATTAAGGAATTCCAACCCGAGTTCAACATTCGCTTTCGCGATGACAAGTCGTATCCGTATCTCGTCGTCACCGTGAACGACGACATTCCCCGCGTCTTTCTCTCTCGGCGCAAGGACATTAAGGGAGCGAAGTACTTTGGTCCCTTCCAAAACTCCTGGGCGCTTCGAGACACGCTCTCAACACTTCTCAAAGCATTCCCTGTCCGCTCCTGCACGCAAGGCGTCTATCAGAAAGCAAAGAAGCAGTCTCGGCCGTGCCTTTTAGGCGACATCGGCAAATGCGCAGCACCCTGTGTCGAGCGGATCACTCCGGCAGATCACAAGGCCTTGGCCCTTGGACTCGCGAGTTTTATGGACGGTAAGGACGAAACCGTTCTCGACCGGTTGCGTTACGACATGGTCGAGGCCGCGGAGCGACTGGAGTTCGAACGGGCCGCGAAGCTCCGCGACCGCATCGAAGCGATTGACACCATCATGATCAAGAACACCATGGTGCTCGAGGATCGAGTGGATGCCGACATTTTCGGGATTGCTAGCGACGAACTTCATGCCGCCGCCCACGTGTTTAGAGTCCGAGGCGGTCGAATTCGGCAAGCCAGGGGATGGGTCGTGGATATAGACCACAAACCCAGTCGCTCCGAATTGGTCGAGTTGATTCTTCGCGACGGTTTTGACCAACAGTTCCCACCAGCCAAAGCGGTGATTGTCCCTGAGCTGCCTCAGGAAACAGGCCTCTGGGAAGAGCGCCTCAGTGAGCTTCGCTCTGGCGCAGGGGAAAAAGGTCGCGTTGAAGTGCGAGTCGCAAAGCGCGGAGATCTGGCCACCCTTGCTGACACCGTCCGGATCAACGCCGGCCAAACTCTGCAGAGCTACCTATCCAAACGCCAAACAGATGTGGTTGCCCGTACCGCCGCATTGGCGGAGCTCGCGGATGCACTGGATCTTGAAGAAGCACCTCTCAGAATCGAATGTTTCGACGTTTCTCATCTCGGTGGAGAAAACGCCGTAGCGTCAATGGTCGTGTTTGAAGATGGTGTTCCCCGACGCGAGCACTACCGAAAGTTCGCACTGGATAATCCTCGCGACGACACCGAAGCTATCTATGAAGTGGTGTCTCGTCGCGCCAAAAGACTGCTCGGGGCAGAAGAAGAATCCGACGTCACACACGATAAGAGTGGCTTTGCCTATCCGCCAGGCCTGCTCGTCATTGACGGTGGCCTCCCTCAGGTCAACGCCGCACGGAGAGCCCTGGACGACGTGGGTGTGGATATTCCCATTTGCGGACTCGCCAAGCGTCTGGAGGAAATCTGGCGTCCAGCCTCGGATTTCCCTACCATCCTTCCGCGGTCCTCCGAGGCACTGTTTCTGCTCCAACGCGTCCGAGACGAAGCACACCGTGTTGCTATTACCTACCAACGTGGCACGCGGAAGCGCTCTCTTCGCAGCCAACTTCACGACATCCCCGGAGTGGGGGAGGCGATGGCCAACGCGCTCCTGAAGCATTTTGGTTCGGTCGCAGCGCTTAAGCAGGCTGAACCTAAGCGCCTGATGGAGGTTCCTGGCGTGGGAACGTCTTTGGCAGAGCGCATCTGGAACCACCTGCATTCTGCGCCACAGCGACAAGACTCCTAGGTTTGGTTCTGCCGCAAACTACGATGAACATGTGATTGGGCTAGTGAACCGATGAGTGCGAAGTCTCCAGCGCGGGATGTTCTGATCGTTACTGGCATGTCGGGGGCAGGCCGGTCGACGGCCGCGAACGTTCTTGAAGACCACGGATGGTACGTGGTCGATAACCTCCCGCCTCAAATGCTCAAGCCACTCATCGCCCTCGCCGGGGAACCAGAGCAAGGTTTCTCGAAGATCGCCTGCGTTGTAGATGCGCGCGGGGGTCAGTTCTTTGACACCGCCCGCGAGGTAATTCTCGATCTGGCCGATGACACTGACGTCACGGTTGTCTACCTCGACGCCACTGACGATGTTCTCGTGCGCAGGTTCGAGCAGGTTCGACGCCCTCACCCGCTCCAGGGAAGTGGAACGATCTTGGATGGGATAACTCAAGAGCGCACCCTGATGCAAAAGATTCGCGAACGTGCAGACATCGTGATTGACACCAGCGACTTAACGATCCACCAGCTGGCGAACACGGTCAGCGAACGAGTGGCTGGCCAGCAGCTACCTGGAGTCTCTCTGACCCTGATGAGCTTCGGCTTTAAATATGGGCTCCCGACCGACGTGGACATGGTGTGGGATATGAGATTTCTCCCGAACCCCTATTGGTCTCCAGAGTTACGCGAGCTCTCCGGCCAAGACGCCGCAGTATCTCAGGCCGTGTTAGACCAAGACTTGGCCAAGCAATACCTTGATGCGCAGCTCTCTGCGTTGAAATTGGTCTTCGAGGGTTACCTCAACGAAAACAAGCGATTTGCCACCTTGGCTGTGGGGTGCACAGGGGGACGCCATCGATCGGTCGCAACCGTCGAATACCTCAGGGACCAGCTGTCTACCTGGAGTGACGTCCGTCTCTCCGTGAAACACAGAGACATCGAGCGCCATTAAGGTAGTGGGGTGGATGAGCTCACTGCTGCGGTCAAGAATGACCTTGTTCAAATCACCCCTGAGCGGCAGTCAACCCGCATGGCTGAGCTCTCGACTGTTCTTCGTTTCGCAGGAGGACTTCACCGCATTTCCGGCCAAATTGCCGTCGAGGTCGAGTTAGAACACCTCGAAACGGCAAAAAAGGTCCGCCGAGAGCTGCGGGACCTTCTGGGTTTCGCCACAGACGCTGCAGTTATGCAGCCCACCGCTCAGCGCAATTACCCGCTGTACATCGTGCGCGTGCGTAAGGGGGGAGAAATCCTCGCCCGCCAAACAGGCCTGCTCGACACACGCCTGCGCGCAGTACGCGGCCTTCCCAACCGCTTGACCACCTCGCCCATTGAAGACGTTGCAGCCATCTGGCGCGGTGCCTTCTTGGCGAAGGGAAGCCTGAGCGAGCCCGGCAGGTCATCAGCCATCGAGCTCGTCGCACCGACTTCTGAAGCGGCCATTGCCATGGTGGGGCTTGCTGCCCGCATCAACGTCGCGGCTAAGGCCCGAGAGGTCAGAATGGCCCAGAGGGTTATCGTGCGCGAACCCGATGCAATGTCTGTGCTGCTGAAGGAAATGGGCGCAAGCGGAGCGATGGAGCTGTGGGAAGACCTTCGCGCAAAGCGAGAAGTGCGCGCAAACGCCAACCGCCTAGTCAACTTTGATGATGCCAATCTTCGCCGTTCTGCCCAAGCGGCAGTCGCAGCGTGTGCCAGGGTGGAGCGCGCTCTCGAACTATTGGGCGATGAAGTCCCCGATCACCTTCTCTACGCCGGAAATCTTCGCCTTGAACACAAAGACGCGAGCCTTGATGAGCTTGGCCACCACGCCGATCCACCTCTGACTAAGGACGCGGTCGCCGGCCGCATTCGACGCTTGCTCGCCATGGCCGACAAGAAAGCCGACGACCTGGGGGTGCCAAACACAATGGCCAGCGTTCCCAGCGACTACGTCGGATACTGAGTAAGCGCTGAATCCTCGGGCCCCACAGATTCTTTGCTCGTAAACTAATCACCAGAATCTAGTTGCTCTGAGAGGACACCATGGCTGCCTATACCCTTCCTGAATTGCCCTACGACTATTCGGCACTTGAGCCCCACATCTCAGCTCGCATCATGGAGCTTCACCACAGCAAGCACCATCAGGCCTATGTCGACGGTGCAAATGGAGCTCTCGCAGCCATGGCTGAAGCCCGCGAAACCGGTGCCCTTGCCAACATCAACAAGCTCGAGAAGGACCTCGCGTTCCACCTGGGCGGCCACGTAAATCACTCAATTTTCTGGACCAACCTCCAAGGGCACGGCGACGCGCGCCCTGAGGGTGAAGTGTCTGCTGCTCTTGACGAATTCTTTGGCTCTTTTGACGCTTTTCAAGCTCACTTCACCGCAGCGGCCATGGGCATCCAAGGGTCAGGCTGGGCAGTATTGAGTTGGGATCCGATCGGTTCTCAGTTGATCGTTCAGCAACTGTTTGACCAGCAGGCCAACACTGCTCAGGGAACCACTCCAATCCTCCAGCTGGATATGTGGGAGCACGCGTTCTACCTCGACTACCAAAACGTCAAGGGAGACTACGTAAAGGCCTTCTGGAACATCGTGAACTGGGAAAATGTTACGAAGCGTTTCGAAGCGGCCCGCACCTCCTCGGCAGCGGCACTGCTAGTCTCTTAGGTAGACCGGGTCTCAACGTCAGAGTCTTGAGGGCCTGGTCTTTTTGACCGTTCAACCCTCAGGAGTCTCCCCGTGACCGTTAACGTCGCAATCAATGGTTTTGGCCGTATTGGTCGTAGTTTCTTCCGTGCTGCCCTCGCAAGTGGGCAAGACGTCAACATCGTTGCCGTCAATGACCTCACCGACCCCAAGGCGCTTGCTCACTTGCTCAAGTACGACTCGGTGGGTGGCCGCCTGAGCCAGGACGTGAGCGTTGAGGGCGACAGCCTCGTTGTTGGTGGCAAGAAGATCCAGGTTCTCGCCGAGCGCAACCCCGCAGACCTGCCGTGGGGCACCCTTGGTGTGGACATCGTGATCGAATCCACTGGATTCTTTACCGACGCAGAGAAGGCGAAAGCCCACCTCGATGCCGGCGCAAAGAAGGTCATCATCTCGGCTCCAGCTTCCGGTGAGGATGTCACTGTGGTCATGGGCGTGAACCACAACGATTACGACCCCGCGAACCACAACATCATCTCCAACGCGTCGTGCACCACGAACTGCCTTGCTCCTATGGCAAAGGTCCTCAACGACGCCTACGGCATTGAAAAGGGTCTGATGACCACAGTTCACGCCTACACCGCTGATCAGAATCTTCAGGATGGTCCTCACTCTGACCTCCGTCGCGCACGCGCTGCTGGCCTGAACATCGTGCCCACCTCGACCGGTGCGGCAAAAGCCATTGGACTGGTTCTGCCTGAGCTGAAGGGCAAGCTCGACGGCTTTGCACTTCGCGTTCCGGTTCCCACTGGTTCAATCACTGACTTGACCGTTGATTTGCAGAAGCCAGCCACTCTTGAAGAAATTCAGGACCTGTATCGCAAGGCTTCGGACTCAGGTGACCTCAAGGGTGTGCTCCGCTACACCGACGAGCCAATCGTCTCCTCCGACATTGTGGGAGACCCGTTCTCCTCGATCGTTGATGGTGGTTTGATTCGCGTAATCGACAACCAGGTCAAGATCAGCTCCTGGTACGACAACGAGTGGGGATACTCCAACCGCCTGGTTGACCTCACAAGCTTCGTCGGCGCACGCCTGTCCTAGTGGCGCTTCGCACACTCGAGAGCCTCGGCGACCTGAAGGGTCAGGTCGCCGGAGTTCGTCTCGACCTAAATGTGCCGCTTGATGGCACCACAATTACCGACGACGGACGCATTCACGCAGCACTTCCCACGCTTCGCGAGCTTGCCGCACACGGCGCGAAAATCGTCGCGATGAGCCACCTGGGTCGCCCAGACGGCACGGTCGACCCCAGATACAGCTTGAAGCCTGTGGCCCAGCGCCTAGGCGAGCTGTGGGAGGGTTCAGTGACCAGCGTTGAGAGCCACTCGGGAGATGAGGTTGCCGCAGCTGTTCAGCAGATGAACGCAGGCGACATTCTGATCCTCGGCAACCTGCGTTTCGATAAACGAGAGACGTCGAAAGACTCCGCAGAGCGTTCAGAATTCGCCTCAGAAATTGCAGCAGTGTGTGACGTGGTCGTCTCCGATGGTTTTGGAGTTGTCCACCGCGCCCAAGCGAGTGTGGTTGAGCTAGAAGCCGCCAGACCGTCCGCAGCCGGCCGTCTCATCGAAAAGGAAGTCGGAGTGCTCTCGCAGCTCACCGGAGAGCCTGAGAGGCCGTACACGGTCGTTCTAGGTGGATCCAAAGTCTCCGACAAGCTCGGAGTCATCGAGGCCCTTTTGCCTCACGTCGACAACCTGGTCATCGGTGGGGGAATGGTGTTCACGGTATTGCAGGCACAGGGCTTCCAGACCGGTGCCAGTTTGCTCGAGCGCGACCAGATTGAGACTGTTCAGGGTTACCTCACCAAGGCGAAGGAAGCGGGTGTCACCATCCACGTGCCTGTTGACATCGTGATGGCTTCCGGTTTCGCCCCGGACGCAGAACACGAAGTATTGCCAGTAGAGGCCCTGGAATCGGGACAATTTGGCAGCGACGCAATGGGCCTCGACATTGGCCCCGCTTCGGCCAGGGCTTTCGCCGAGGTCGTTCGCTCCTCGAAGACCGTTTTTTGGAACGGGCCTATGGGAGTGTTTGAGTTTGAGGCCTTCGCTGCAGGAACAAAGGCCGTTGCGGCTGCATTGACAGACGTGTCGGGCTTAAGTGTCGTGGGCGGTGGCGACTCTGCTGCTGCCGTGCGCCTGCTGGGATTCGACGATAACCAATTTGGACACATTTCGACTGGTGGAGGTGCGAGCCTCGAGTTCCTTGAGGGACGCACTCTGCCCGGCTTGGAGGCAGTGGGATGGTAGAAAAGACCCCAGCGCGCAACGCGCTCATCGCAGGTAACTGGAAGATGAACTTGGATCACCTCCAAGCCATCGCATTCGTCCAGAAGCTCGCCTGGACGCTGAAGGACCAGTCGTTCCAGTCAAACACTGTGGACGTCGCGATCTTCCCGCCGTTTACCGATCTGCGATCGGTTCAAACCCTTATCGCAGCGGACAACCTCGATTTCGCCCTGGGCGCGCAGGATCTTTCCGCACATGACTCCGGGGCACACACCGGGGATATTTCCGGGGCGTTCTTGTCTCAGTTGAACTGTGGCTACGTGATCATTGGACACTCAGAGCGCCGCGCCGACCACAACGAAACGGACGAGGTTGTGGTTGCCAAGGTGAAGGCTGCGCTCAAGCACGGCCTGGTCCCTGTTGTCTGCGTGGGGGAGACCTCCGAGGACTTAGAGAAGTTTGGCGCCGCCAAGGTTCCAGTCGAGCAGGTTTCTGCCGTGTTGAACGAAATCCCCAAGGACGCAGAAATCGTGGTCGCCTATGAGCCCGTCTGGGCTATTGGTAGTGGCACGCCAGCTACCGCGGATCAAGCTGAAGATGTCTGCAAGGTGATTCGTGAGACGATTCGCGAAATCCACGGCGACGAGCAGGCAGAGCGCACCCGTGTGCTTTACGGCGGTTCTGTGAAGTCGGGAAACATCGCAGGATTCATGCGTCGTCCAAACGTTGATGGAGCTCTCGTCGGCGGCGCAAGCCTCGACGTGGAAGAGTTTGCGGCTATCTGCCAGTTCGAAAAGCACGTCACCATCGATTAATGCCCACTCCAGTGCCCTAGACTAGGGAGCTGGTTTACAAGGAGAAATTGTGCAGGTCATTCAGGTAATTGTTCAGGTGGTGCTTGCCATCACCAGTTTGTTGTTGACTCTGATGATTTTGTTGCACAAAGGTCGCGGTGGCGGACTCTCCGACATGTTTGGTGGGGGAGTGACCTCCAACCTTGGTTCATCGGGTGTGGCCGAGCGAAACCTCAACCGCATCACCGTGGTGATCGCCCTTGTCTGGGTCATCGCAATTGTCACTCTCGGGTTGTTTACCCGTTTTGACGTCGTTTAGTTTTCATACGAGTGCTGTAGTCAGCACGGGAGGAGTCAGTCGTGGCCTCTGGAGGTAGCGCAATTCGTGGGACCCGCGTGGGTTCTGGCCCAATGGGTGAACAAGACCGCGGTGTGGTGGTTGACCGCATCGCCGTGTCCTACTGGGACGCCATGGGCAATGAAACAGTCCGCCATTTCTCGGCCACGGTCGACCCAGACGAAATTCCTGACATTATCGACTCTCCACACACCGGGCTTCCTGCGGGTCGTGACAAGGAAAATCCCCCCGAGCTTCCCGTCAACGAGCCCTACAAAACTCACTTGGCGTATGTAAAAGAGCGTCGCACGGACAAAGAGGCCAAAGACATTCTTGACGAAGCCCTCGACAAGCTTCGCAAGCGTAAGGGTCGCGCTTAGCGCAACGCCTTTGGCACGTAGTCTGCTCGTTCATCATCAGCAGACCAGAACTGATCGGTCACTACTAACTCAGCAGGCAGAAGCTCGGCTAAGTTTTGGTCGATGAAAATCTTGGTTGATTTTGTTCCGTGAATACCAGCAGCCGGTACCTCGTGAGTGGCCGCATTTGCCAGTGCGAGCCCCATTGCAGCCGCTTTGTCAGCGCCGGCACTGACGATCCAGACCCGCTCAGCACGATTGAAAAGCTCGAGCGACATCGTCAAGCGCTCCGGCGGAGGCTTCGGGGAGTTACGAATAGCCCCCACAGTGATTTCCTTGCTCATGGCCAACTCGGAACCGGGGAACACACTCAACACGTGGCCGTCTGGTCCCATCCCCGCGAACGCGAGGTCAAACGTGGGCCACTCCTGTCCTTCTTCAGCCGCTGATTTCAATTCAGCCGCGTAGGCCTCTGCGCCCTCGTCGAGTGAGCACGAGTCGGATGTGGGGAAGCGGTGGATCTTTGCGGGGTCGAGCGGGAGCACATTAAGGAATATCTCTGCTGCTTGCTGATCGTTGCGGTCCGCATCACCTCGGGGAACAAAGCGTTCATCGCCCCACCACAGGGAGACCTTTGACCAGTCGAGCTCCTGAGCGGAGGGATGCTTCGCGATTGCGGCGAGAGTTTCAATGCCTACCGTCCCACCGGTGAGTACGACACAGAATTTACCCGTGCGCCGAATGGCTTTGGCTGCGCGGACAAGGAACTTGTCGGCCACAAGCGCTGCTAACTCTCCGCGACTGGGGGCGATTACAACCCTTTTTTCACTCACAAGATCTCATTTGCTCCATTGCATTGATACGTCTCAAAATAGTGCTTGCTAGGCGGTGTTCCTGACCCAACGCAGACCACCCGTTAGAACTTCGCCATAGACGGTATCTGGGGCAAGACGGCGCAATTCCTCGGCCAGTAGCGACGCCAGCGGTCTCCTCGGCAAAAATAGTGAGAAGTCAGGCTGGTTCGGCACGCTCAACTGAACCGTGTGGTCGTCTTCACGGGTGAGACGGACCTCTCCGGCGTCTGTCACGAGAACCACTTCATGGACACCGCCAATGCCCATAGGGGCGGTGGCATCAACGCTGACGTCGTGACCAAGTGTGTGGCCTAGCCAACCTGCCAAGAGCATGACAGACGGGTTATCGGGAACACCAGCGACACGGGCACTGTCAATCCGCGTGACGTCTAAATAGTCGAGAGTTGCCGCAAGCTGTGTGCGCCATCCGGTGATCCGAGACCACGCAAGGTCGGTGTCTCCTGGACGATAACCCCTGGCAACAGATTCGAGACCGCTCAGGCCAGAGCCCATCTCCAACGAGTCGAGAATGCGTCGTTGGCTGATTTGGCCAAGCTCGGTATCTGCCATGCATTCTGGGCACTGGTCGGGCCACCAGGTGACCACCGGTGCGTCGGGAAGAAGCAGGCCGTTCACCAGCCCTGCCAGATAGTTGTCTCCTTGTCCGGTGGGCCGCAAAATGACGACCTCGCTGGCACCAGCGTCACCACCAAGGCGAATCTCGGCGTCTAGACCAGGGGTGTCAGTGCCGGATGCAGGCTCCGAAATCACCACGATGCGCATCGGGTGTTCTCGACTCGCGTCGTTTGCGGCCTGAATAACCTTCTCTTCCTTCGCACCGTCGGTATGAATGAGGAAAGTAAGAACGCGGCCAAGCGCGACAGCGCCACCCTCCTCGCGGGCTTGGATCAGACGCTTTTGGATCTGGGTCGAGGTGGTGTCTTTGAGCTCGATAATCATGGACGCCTCCACACCCGGTTGTCACGCACGAGGAGTTGATCGGCCGAAGCAGGACCCCAGGTTCCTGGCAAGTAGCCCTCAGGCTGTCCTTGTTCTTCCCAGTAGCGCATCACGGGGTCAAGAATTCGCCACGACAGCTCAACCTCGCGGTGGCGGGGGAATAGTGGTGCGTCGCCCCGCAACACGTCGAGAATCAAACGCTCATAGGCCTCTGGAGAGGTTTCGGTAAAAGCGTGGCCGTAACCGAAGTCCATCGTGACATTTCGCACCTGCATGGCAGGGCCCGGCACCTTCGAGGCGAAACGCATCGTCACACCCTCATCAGGCTGAACACGAATCACGAGGGCGTTTTGGCCGAGCTGGCCCTGCTTGATTTCTGGGAACAGGTGCGCGGGTGCATCTTTAAACACCACGGCGATTTCAGTTACCCGGCGACCCAGTCGCTTTCCGGCTCTGAGGTAGAACGGGGCGCCCTGCCAGCGGCGGTTGTTGACTTCTAAACGAATGGCCGCGTAGGTTTCGGTGCGCGAATCGTCGGGGATTCCATCTTCTTCGAGGTATCCCTTAACGTGCTGGCCACCCTGCCAACCAGAAAGGTAGTGGCCGCGAGCGGCGGCCGAGGGAATGTGTCCCAGCGGCGCAACTGCTGCGAGAACTTTTTCCTTCTCTGCGCGGACATCTTCCGCCTTCAACGAGACGGGCTCTTCCATAGCGGTAAGGGCAAGTAACTGGAGGAGGTGGTTTTGGATGACGTCTCTGGCAGCACCAATTCCGTCGTAATAGCCCGCGCGTGATCCCACACCAATGTCCTCGGCCATCGTGATTTGAACGTGGTCGACGTAGTGGGCGTTCCAAATTGGCTCATACATTGAGTTGGCAAAACGAAGAGCAAGAATGTTCTGGACGGTTTCCTTGCCCAAATAGTGGTCAATGCGGAAGACAGACTCCGCGGGGAACACACGCTCAACGGTCTGGTTGAGCTCTGCAGCACTCGCCTCGTCCTGACCAAACGGCTTCTCGATGATCACGCGGCGCCACTGACCCTTCGCACCTTGGGTGAGACCCGCGCGTGCCAATCCCTCGGTGACCACGGGGAATTGTGACGGCGGAATCGAGAAGTAATAGGCGTGATTGCCGGCAGTGCCGCGTTCGGCATCGAGTTCTGCCAATACCTCAGCGAGACGGGTGAAGCCAGAATCATCGTCGAAGGTTCCCTCGACAAAGCGCAGACCACCAGCCAAGGTGTTAAAGACCTGCTCGCTGAATTCTTCCCGTGCATGAGCAGCAATCGACTCTTTGATCAGCGCACGGAACTGTTCATCATCCCAGTCTCGTCGCCCGTATCCCACGACGGAGAAACCGGGGTGCAATAGGCCACCTGCCGCGAGGTCATAAATCGCCGGGATCAACTTCTTAAACGCCAAGTCACCCGTCACACCAAAGATGACGAGTGAGCTGGGACCGGCTATGCGGGCAAGACGCCGGTCCTCTGGCAAGCGCAGAGGGTTTGGTTTCACGGGGAGAGAGCTCCTGCCTCGAGGAAGCGTTGAAGAGCCTCAACACTACCCACCTGAACAGTCAACACCGGGCGTCCACGCTCGATCAACACTCCACGGTCTCCTGCAGATTGAGCGTTGACGAGGGTCGTGAAGTCAAACGGGTACCCGGGGATATCAATGTGGGCGTTGGGGACAACTTCGACTTGAACGAACACACCGTCGGGAGTGCCACCCTTGTGGAACTGGCCGGTGGAGTGCAAGAAGCGGGGACCAAAGCCGATGGTGACCGGTCGTCCCAGACGGGAGGCCAGGCCCTGACGGAGCGAGGAGGTGTCGTTCACCGCGAGACGATCTGCATACAACTGCACCGAGAGATAGCTGCTCGAGCCCACGTGAGCTGCGATAGCAGCCCATGCAGCCTTGTCATCGGTGATAGACGATGCGCCATCGGTGTTCAACCACAGTTTGGTGTCACCATATGCGCAATCAGGCTCCGGGGGAGTAGGACGTTGATCGAGTAGACCGCGTGCTGCGATTTTCGCGCTCTCGACATCTGGCTGGTCGAATGGGTTGAGCTCGAGAAGGTACCCCACGAAAGCAGTGGCGTATTCCCAGAGCAGAAATTGCGCACCAAGAGGTCCCGCGATACTCGAGTCACCTCGACCCTTACCGGCGAGGTCCACGACCACGACATCTGCCAGGTTGCCGACAACTTCGGGAGAGTTTTCGTCTTCTGCCACCACAGGCAGAACACCCTTTCCGTCCTTACCCGTTGATTCGGCGACAAGCTGCTCGATCCAGTCACCAAGCCCCGGAGCATTCACTTCATCGGCCAACAAGATGGCGATGTCGCGCGCACCCGAGAGCGAGGCCGCCAGTGACACAGCTGGGTTTTCTGCGGAGGAAACTCTGAGGGAGTCCCACACAGCCCCTGCTTCCTCGACGATTTCCCTGGTGTTTACCCCGGCCAGAGTCGTGGGAACAAGCCCAAAGGCCGTGAGGGCAGAGAATCGGCCTCCCACAGTGGGGTCGGCTAAGAACACGCGATGGCCCTTTGCCGAACTCTCTTGATGGAGAGGGGAGTTGGGGTCGGTGACGATGATCACGCGGTCAACAGGGTCGATTCCTTGATCACGGAAGGCTTGCTCAAAGCTTGCTCGAGCAGTGGCTGTCTCAACCGTGGTGCCTGACTTCGACGCGACCACGACAATCGTGTCCACCAGCTCGGTGTTCAATGACCGTGCAACTTGGTCGGGGTGAGTGGAGTCCACAATCTCGAGAGCAACCCCATCACGTTTTGCCATCACCTCGGGGGCGAGTGATGACCCACCCATTCCACACAGCACAACCCGCTGAATTCCACGTCCGGCGAACTCCTGACGGAGAGCCTCCAGCTCACCGACAAGCCCCAGCATGTCGCGAGGATCGGCAGTCCAGCCAAGGCGCTTTGATGACTCCTCTGTCGCCTCAGGACCCCAGAGCGTTGCCACCCCGGCAGCTACCTGCGCCGGAACATCGGCATCTACCAGGCGAGCTACACGCTCGTTTACTCCATCGACTCGGGTTCCGAGAGCGTCAACCGTCAGCGTCATTATGCGCCCTTAAGTGCCTCGTCAACGGTGCCGAGCAGGTCCCGCCAACTGTCAATGAACTTGGACACACCTTCGGCTTCGAGCGCGTTGGTGACCTCCTCATACGAGATCCCTAGCCCTGCGAGAGCATCTAGAACGCTCTGCGCATCCTCGTATTCACCCGTTACACGATCTCCATTGACGCCCCCTTGTTCGGCGGTAGCCATCAGGGTTTTTTCGGGCATGGTGTTCACCGTGTGGGCCACAGCAAGTTCCGTGACGTAGAGCGCCTGGGGGAGAGCGGGGTCTTTCACACCCGTTGAGGCCCAGAGAGGCCGCTGAACGTTCATCCCTTTTGCCTCGAGTGCCTTGGCGCGGTCTGAAGCGAAAAGGCGCTCGAAATCTTGGTAGGCCAACCGAGCGTTTGCGATACCGGCACGTGAGCGAAGGGCTTTGGCTTCATCGGTTCCGATTGCGTCCAATTTGGCGTCCACCGCCGTGTCCACGCGGGAGACAAAGAACGAGGCGACGGAGTGGATGGTACTGATGTCCACGCCACGCTCAAGTGCCTTTTCAATGCCTTGCAGGAACGCTTCAACCACTGCCTGGTAGCGCTCGAGCGAGAAGATCAAGGTCACGTTGACGCTGATTCCTCGCGCAATGGTTTCGGTAATGGCAGGAAGACCGGCGAGAGTCGCGGGAATCTTGATCAACACGTTCTCACGAGCCACCGAATCGAAGAGGGCCTGAGCCTGGTCGATGGTGCCCTGAGTGTCGTGGGCAAGCTCTGGCGACACCTCAATAGAGACACGACCGTCTACGCCCTGAGTGGAGTGGTAGAGCGGCATGAAAATGTCGCACGCATTCCGCACGTCGTCGGTAGTCAGGGCGAAAACAGTTTCTTCTGCGGTTGAGCCCGCAGCAGCCTGCTCGGCGACCTGCGAGGCATAGGACGCACCACCAGAGATTGCCCCTTGGAAAATCGTCGGGTTGGTGGTGACACCGACAACGTTCACGGTGTCGACGAGCTCTTGCAGGTTTCCACTGTGAATGCGGTCACGCGAAAGATCATCGAGCCAAATGCTCACTCCGACATCGCTGAGTGCTTGGGTATTGGGGTTCGACATGACGAGTCCTTCCTGGCCTATCGGCCCACTACGGTCTTCGCGACCGCAACAACGTTTTCTGGCGTGATGCCAAATTCTTTGAACAGGGTCTTGTAGTCGGCAGACGCACCAAAGTGCTCAATCGACACACATGCCCCGGAGTCACCGACGAATCGGTGCCAGCTTTGAGCGATACCCGCTTCGACGCTGACGCGTGCGGTGACCGTGGGCGGCAGCACGCTGTCGCGGTAGGCCTGGTCCTGGGCGTCAAACCACTCAACACAGGGCATCGACACCACACGAGTGGAAATTCCTTCTGCTTCAAGTGCAGCGCGAGCATCGAGCGCCACGGACACTTCCGAACCCGTCGCAACCAAAATGAGCGCCACATCACCGCTCGCTTCGGCCAAGACATATCCTCCACGCGCGGTGAGGCTGGCAGAGGCAAGGGTGTCGGCAGTCGCTGCGCCCTCGCCGCGGGCAAGAACGGGCACTCCCTGGCGGGTAAGTGCAATACCTGCGGGTCCTTCACGACGCTCGAGCATGGTCTTCCATGCCCACGCCGTCTCATGAGCGTCAGCGGGTCGCACCATGTCCAAACCGGGAATAGCGCGGAGGCTTGCGAGTTGCTCAATCGGCTGGTGTGTGGGGCCGTCTTCACCGAGTGCTACTGAGTCATGGGTCCAAACAAAGATGCTGGGAACACCCATCAATGCAGCGAGACGTACCGCTGGACGCATGTAGTCGGAGAAGATTAGGAAGGTTCCACCAAATGGGCGGGTCTTTCCGTGGAGGCTGATGCCGTTGAGGATCGAGCCCATCGCGTGTTCACGAATACCGAAGTGAAGGACACGACCGTAGGGGTCTGCGCTCCAGTGCCCAGTGCTGGACTCCACAGGCCCAAAGGACTTCACACCATTGATAGTGGTGAGGTTGGACTCCGCCAGGTCAGCAGATCCACCCCACAGTTCCGGCATGACGCCGGCGAGAGCGTTGATCACCATGCCAGATGCCTGGCGGGTTGCCAACGAATCGGTTCCCTCAAAGGTGGGAAGAACTGAGGCGAGATCCGGAAGTTCGTCCGCCTGAAGTCGCTCGAGCAACGCCTTCTTCTCGGGGTTGTTGGCAGCCCAGGAATCGAACTTCTTGTTCCAGTCGGTTTTCCACTCCGCCGCACGGGCAGCAAGTGAGCGGGTGTGCTCAAGAATCTCGGGCGCAACGGCAAAATGCTCGTCGGGGTTGAAACCGAGGATTTTCTTAGTTTCGGCGATTTCGTCGGCTCCCACTGCGGAACCGTGAATCTTTCCGGTGTTCTTCTTGGTGGGGGCAGGCCAGCCGATAATTGTCTTGACCATGATCAACGACGGCTTGTCGGTCTCAGCTTTAGCCTTCTCAATCGCAGCCAAGAGGGCGTCGGCGTCTTCGTTGTAGTTGGCGTCGCTTCCAAAGTCCACTTCCTGGACGTGCCAGCCGTAGGCCTGATAGCGAGCCTTCACGTCTTCGGTGAAGGCAATATCAGTGTCGTCTTCGATCGAGATCTTGTTCGCGTCATAGAGGACGACCAAGCGGCCTAGCTTCTGGTGACCCGCAAGGCTTGCGGCCTCGCTCGTGACGCCTTCCTGAAGATCTCCATCGCTGGCGATGACGTAGGTGTAGTGGTCAAACGGAGATTCGCCCTCAGCGGTGTCTGGGTCGAACAGGCCTCGTTCGAAACGCTGCGCATATGCGAAACCAGTTGCCGAGGCAAGACCCTGACCAAGTGGTCCCGTGGTGATCTCAACACCATCGGTGTGCCCATATTCAGGGTGTCCCGGGGTTTTAGAGCCCCATGTGCGAAGGGCCTTCAAATCGTCGAGCTCCAGCCCAAAGCCGCCGAGGAACAACTGGACATACTGCGTCAGTGACGAGTGTCCTGCGGAGAGGATGAAGCGGTCGCGTCCCAGCCACTGCGGATCAGTGGGGTCGTGGCGCATGATCTTTTGGTAGAGCAGGTAGGCCACTGGCGCCAGGCTCATCGCGGTTCCAGGGTGTCCGTTCCCTACTTTTTCAACAGCGTCTGCGGCGAGCAAACGAGCTGTATCAACGGCAATACGGTCATTTTCGGAGAAAACCGAAGTCATGAAGGGGAGTCCTTTGTGTGGATTTCAACAGGGGCCACTCCAGGGCCTCTACGGTGACCCGATCAGCCAACAATTGACTGGGCGGAGAGTAGGACAAGTATATCGAGTGGCTTCCATCAACCTCTCAGGCCGCGCTCCTACGAGCGACTTAGAATGGGCGAGACATGAACCACTCTGCTGCCTCGACGACTGAGTCGTCCTCTCCGACTGGTTCGTGGAGTGCCACCGTGAAGGCTTACGTCGCTCTCACAAAGCCCCGCGTCATAGAGCTTCTCCTCGTGACTACCGCGCCTGTGATGGTCTTGGCAGAGCGTGGAATTCCCAATTTGTGGTTGATGTTCTTCACCCTCTTGGGCGGTTCCTTGAGTGCGGGAAGTGCGAACGCCTTCAACAGCTATATCGACCGCGACATCGACCGCGACATGCACCGCACCTCTAGCCGTCCTCTCGTGACTGGCGCGGTGAGCGAGCGCCATGCACTTCGATTTGCCTGGATTCTCGGATTCACCTCGTTTGTGCTCCTTGCGCTGACCACCAACTTGCTCGCCGCGGCACTTTCTCTTGCGGCCATCCTGTTCTACGTCTTCATCTACACCCTGTGGCTCAAGCGACGAAGCGAACAAAACATCATCTGGGGCGGCATCGCGGGCTGTTTCCCCGTCCTCATTGGCTGGGCAGCGGTGACCGGCACGCTGTCCTGGGAAGCGCTGATTTTGTTCCTCGTGGTGTTCTTGTGGACGCCCCCGCACTATTGGCCGCTGTCGATGCGCTACCGCGAGGACTACGGCTCGGTGGGTGTGCCAATGTTGGCTGTTGTTCGCCCCGCCGGACTCGTCAGCGTCCAGGTCGTGCTCTACGCCTGGGCGACCGTGGTGACGTCACTGTTGCTCATTCCCATCGCACCGATGGGTTGGATTTACACCGTCGCCGCAGTACTAAGCGGAGGTTGGTTCATCATCGAGTCCCACCAGCTGTATGCCCGTGCACGCCGTGGCGAAGAAGACCTAAAGCCCATGAAGGTCTTTCACTCGAGCATCAGCTATCTGACGCTGTTGTTCATCGCCGTAGCAATCGACCCGCTTATCCCTGCGCTGGCGCTTCTTCCCGGGTAGCAAGCAGCGCCGACACCACAAGCGCCACGATCACGCTGGCGAGCACCATGTGAATGCCCACGGCCAGTTCTGGTAAGCCGTTGCGCGCTTGATACAGGCCGATTGCAATTTGGGCCAGCACTAAGGCAACGGTGGCAACAAGTGTGCGTCGAAGGCGGGGGAGCGCCACACGAGTCGCCCAGATCAACGCGATGATACTCAGGCCAAACACTGCGTAGGACGGCCAAGAGTGAATGTGTTGGAGCATCTCGGAGTTAAGGCCATTCCTCGCGGCTCCACCATCGCCAGCGTGGGGGCCAGAGCCTGTGGTGACAATGCCCATCACTATTGAGACTCCGAGAGCAACGAGAAGAGCCCAGATCACGCCAGAGAGCGCGCTGGGCACATTCTTTCGACCTGTCGACCGGCCCACACGGACGCGATAGAGCAACACAGCGGCCAATCCAACAAGGACAGCGGAGAGCAAATAGTGCAAGCCCACGACGTATGGATTGAGGTCGGTCAGCACGGTGATGCCGCCAATCACGGCTTGGCCCGGGATTCCGAGGCCTAGGGCAAGAGAGAGACGAAGAAGCTCTGGACGCTCAAGGCGCTGCCGGACCACCATGAGAAACATTCCAATGGCAATTAGCACCAGCACGAAGGTGAGGAGACGGTTTGCAAACTCGATGACGCCGTGAAGTCCCATTTCAGGAGTTGTCACGTACGACTCAGCGGTGCACTGAGGCCAGGTCGGACAGCCCAATCCCGAACCCGTCAGACGAACGGCCCCACCGGTACCAATGATGACGATCTGGCTGATCAATGACGCCCAGGCGAAGAAGCGTACTCGGGCGTCAATGGTGTCGGGGAACCATTTCCACAGCGTTCTCACAAGAAAATTCCCTGTTCTTTCAGCTGATAATCAGTAACATTTGGGGAGGCGCTGACGCCATTGCCATCTCCGACCGGTTAACCCGCGGGGTTGTGGCTCACGGGAAGTGTAAGCCACCGCGCCTACGAACCGCTGAGAGCCAAGGATGGCAACTACGTCCGCTACATGGCCCGAGGAGGAAATTGATGTCCGACGTGATTCTCGACCGACCCGATTTGCAAGAGTTTGGCCAATACGAATTCGGTTGGCACGACTCTGACACTGCGGGCGAGACTGCCAAACGCGGTCTCAGCAAAGCAGTGGTCGAAGAGATTTCGGACCTCAAAGATGAACCCGCCTGGATGCGCGAGCGCCGTCTCAAGGCACTCGAGATTTTCGAACGCAAGCCGATGCCAAACTTTGGTGCTGACCTAAGCGGAATCGATTTCGACAACATCAAGTACTTTGTGCGCTCCACCGAGCGCCAAGCACAAACCTGGGAAGACCTCCCCGAAGACATTAAGAACACCTATGAGCGTCTCGGTATTCCCGAGGCAGAACGAGCACGCCTCGTTGCCGGTGTCGCAGCGCAATACGAGTCTGAGGTTGTCTACCACCAGATTCGAGAAGACCTCGAAGAGCAAGGTGTCATCTTCATGGACACCGACACCGCGCTACGCGAGCACCCCGAGTTCTTCACTGAGTACTTCGGAACGGTGATCCCATCTGGAGACAACAAGTTCTCAGCCCTTAACACGGCTGTGTGGTCCGGTGGATCGTTCGTCTACGTCCCACCCGGCGTTCACGTGGAAATTCCGCTTCAGGCCTATTTCCGTATTAACACCGAGAACATGGGCCAATTTGAGCGCACGCTGATCATCGCCGATGAGGGCAGCTACGTGCACTACATCGAAGGCTGCACCGCACCTGTCTATTCCTCAGACTCGCTGCACTCAGCAGTTGTTGAAATCATCGTCAAGAAGAACGCGCGCGTTCGCTACACCACCATCCAGAACTGGTCGACCAACGTCTACAACCTGGTCACCAAGCGCGCCATCGCGCACGAAGGCGCCACCATGGAGTGGATTGATGGAAACCTCGGTTCCAAGGTCACCATGAAATACCCCTCGGTGTTCTTGGTCGGCGAGCATGCCAAGGGAGAGACCCTGTCTGTCGCGTTCGCGGGACCTGGTCAGCACCAAGACGCCGGAGCGAAGATGATTCACATGGCTCCCAACACCACCTCCTCGATTGTGTCGAAGTCAATCGCACGCGGTGGTGGTCGAGCCGGTTACCGCGGCGAGGTGCGCGTTGACGACAAGGCCCACAATTCGGCCAACACTGTTCGCTGCGATGCCCTGCTGGTGGACACCATTTCTCGTTCTGACACCTACCCGGCAATTGATATCCGAGTCGATGATGTTGTCCTAGGGCACGAGGCAACGGTCTCCAAGGTCAGCGAAGAGCAGCTGTTCTACTTGCAGTCCCGTGGACTTCCCGAGGATGAAGCAATGGCGATGATTGTGCGCGGCTTCATCGAGCCCATCGCGCGTGAGTTGCCCATGGAGTATGCCCTTGAGCTCAACAAGCTCATTGAGCTCAACATGGAAGGTTCTGTCGGATAAATGAATAGCCCCTCAGAGGCCCCGAAAGTGGTCCTCGACCCGTCAATGACGCGCGTGGAGAACGCTGTGCCTGTGCAGACTCGCTCGGAGCGCTTCCATTCCACTGACCCCGACGCCTTCCCGAGTGTGACGGGGCGCGAGCCCGAATGGCGCCTGAGTCCAGTGAAGGAGCTCACCGCGCTCATCACTGGAGCCCTCGATGGAGGCGAATACTCGCTCACCGCCCCGAATAGTTCCTCAGTCACCGCTGAATTTGTCGACTCCGCCGAAGCAGCTCGAGGACGTGTCTCAGAGCCCGAAGACCGGCTTGCCGCAAACGCCTGGTCCCAGGTGGAAAAGACCCTCCTGGTGTCCATCACCGGCGAAGCAGGCACTGTCACGCTCGAGCGCTCAGAGTTGGGAAATGTTCCCCGGGCTGCCCACACGCTGATCCAGGTTGCTGAAAACGCGTCCGCGACACTGATTGTGCGCTCCTCCGGCGCCGCGCTCTTGGCGGAAAACGTCGAGATTGACGTGGCAAAGGGTGCAAGTCTGCAGATGGTTTCCGTCCAAGAATGGGATGACGACGCCATTCACTACGCCAGCCATTTCGCGCGGGTAGGGGAGCAGGCATCACTTACCCACATCGTTGCCACCATGGGCGGACACATCGTTGTGGTGAACCCGTCCGCGGAACTAGCGGGTGAGAAGGCCAACGGGGAGCTCTATGGCGTGTACTTTGCGGAAGCTCACCAACACCTTGAATCCCGTGTCTATGTGCACCACGTGGGACCAGACACCACCTCCAATGTGAGCTACAAGGGTGCACTCCACGGAGAAGGCGCTCGTACTGTGTGGGTTGGTGACGTTCTCATTGGAGCCGACGCAACCGGCACGGACTCCTACGAGCAGAACCGAAACCTGGTTCTCTCCGATGGCACCCGGGCAGATTCCATCCCGAACCTTGAAATCAAGACCGGGGATATTGCCGGAGCCGGTCACGCAAGTGCAACGGGACGCTTTGACGACGAACATCTCTTCTACCTGCAGTCACGAGGTATTCCAGAGGTTCAGGCCAGGCGCCTTGTCGTCGGCGGCTTCCTCGGTGAGGTTGTGCAGAAGATTGACGATCAAGACCTGCAAGTCCACCTGATTGACCGCATTCAACAAAAGCTTCGCGACACTGAGGAGGCCCCCGCATGAGCAACGTGTTGGTGTGCAAGGAGTCCGATGTGGAACTTGGCCACGCGGTCAAAGTCACCATTGACGACATCCCGATTGCACTGGTGAAGGACTCAGCTGGCGTGCTTCACGCGCTCGGCGACACATGCTCGCACGGTGAGATTTCCTTGAGCGAAGGATTCGTCGAAGACGACACTCTCGAGTGCTGGGCTCACGGCTCAAAATTTGAGCTCACCAGCGGCAAGCCACAGAACTTCCCGGCTTTTGAGCCGGTTCCCGTCTACAAAGTCACCGTCACCGACGGAGACGTATACATCGACACCGAGACAACTCTCGGTAACTAGACCTCACAAAAACCCACGGAGACACAATGTCAACTCTTGAGATTAAGAACCTTCACGTATCGATTTCCACCGAGCAGGGTCCAGTGGAGATCCTCAAAGGCGTCGACCTCACCATCAAGCAGGGCGAAACTCACGCCATCATGGGTCCAAACGGCTCCGGCAAGTCGACTTTGGCTTACACAATTGCCGGTCACCCGCGTTATGAAGTAACCGGCGGATCAATCTCCTTGGACGGTGAGGACGTCCTGGAGATGTCGGTTGACGAACGCGCAAAGGCCGGCCTTTTCCTGGCGATGCAGTACCCCGTGGAGGTACCCGGGGTCACGGTGACAAACTTCCTCCGCACCGCCAAGACCGCAATCGACGGGAAGGCTCCCGCTCTTCGCCAGTGGGTAGGAGACCTCAAGGAGGCCATGTCGTCGCTGAAGATGGAGTCTGGTTTCGCAGAGCGCAACGTCAACGAAGGCTTCTCCGGTGGAGAAAAGAAGCGTCACGAAATCATGCAACTTCAGGTACTCAAGCCCCGCTTCGCAGTGCTCGACGAGACTGACTCTGGTCTGGACGTTGACGCACTGAAGATTGTGTCCCAGGGCGTCAACAAGGCCAAGGAAGACACCGGACTCGGAGTACTCCTAATCACCCACTACACCCGCATTCTTCGCTACATCGAGCCAGACTTCGTTCACGTGGTCGTGGCGGGAAAGATCGTTGAAGACGGCGGACCCGAACTTGCTGAACGCCTCGAAAACGAGGGGTATGACCGCTACCTCACCGCCCAAGGCGCATAAGCATGCCCACGGCGCTGAGCGACGAACGCTTCGACGAGTTCCAAGAAGCTCTTAAAGACGTGATTGACCCCGAACTGGGGGTCAACATCGTCGATCTTGGACTCATTTATGACCTGAGCTGGGATGACGAGGAAGATGCGCTCATTCTGAGCATGACCCTGACCTCCGCCGGATGTCCGCTCACCGATGTCATCGAAGAGGAAGTGGGCAAGGCATTGGACAACCACGCAGAGCGCTTCCGCATTAACTGGGTATGGATGCCGCCGTGGGGGCCCGAGCGCATTAGCGAAGATGGGCGTGACATGATGCGCGCTTTGGGCTTTAGCATTTAAAGCTCTCTGAATTTCACCCGAAGGGTCCCATGCTGCAGGTCACTGACCTTGAAGTGCGCGTCGGTGCGCGTCTATTGATGTCCGATGTTTCCTTCACCATCCAGCCAGGTGACACGGTGGGGCTTGTCGGGCGTAACGGCGCAGGAAAGACAACGCTCACCAAGGTCCTTGCCGGCGATTTTGCTCCGGCAAACGGCTCGGTTCACCACCAGGGCGCAATTGGTTACCTCCCTCAAGATCCGCGCGCAGGTGACCCCGAACAACTCGCCGGGCACCGCATTCTCGATGCGAGAGGACTCGCTTCGCTTCAAGCCCGTATCGATAAGGCCACGACTGAAATGGGTAGCGACGATCCAGGCGTTGCCGAGAAGGCAATGGCCCGCTATGCCAGAGCCCACGATGAATTTGTGAGTGCAGGCGGATACGCCGCCGAAGCGGAAGCCGCGACTATTGCCAGCAACCTCAGCCTGCCCCAGAGCGTCTTGAAACAGCCCCTAGGAACTCTCTCCGGAGGCCAGCGACGTCGAATTGAGCTCGCCCGGATTCTCTTTCATAACGCACCAGTGATGATTCTGGATGAGCCCACCAACCATTTAGATCAAGATTCAGTGGTCTGGCTTCGTGAGTTTCTTCGGACCTATCAGGGCGCCGCCATTGTGATCTCCCACGATGTGGAGCTTGTGGAGCACTCGGTGAACCGCGTGTTCTACCTCGACGCCATGCGGCAGGTGATTGATATCTACAACATGGGGTGGAAGCACTATCTCCAAGCCCGTGAAGCAGATGAGGAGCGCAGAAGACGGGAACGTCAAACAGCAGAGCGCAAGGCGACTAGCCTCCACGAACAGGCTGCGCGTTTTGGCGCGAAGGCGTCAAAAGCCTCCGCGGCTCACCAGATGCGCGCCCGTGCCGAGAAACTCATGGCCGGACTTGATGAACAAGTCGCCCAGGAACGCGTTGCGGCGATTAGGTTTCCCACGCCAGCTCCGTGTGGCAAAACTCCGCTGTTTGGGCACAACTTGTCGAAGTCCTACGGCTCTCTCGAGATTTTCACCGCCGTCGATCTTGCAATCGATAAGGGCAGCAAGGTTGTCGTGCTGGGTTTAAACGGTGCGGGCAAGACGACATTGCTACGCATTTTGGCGGGAGTAGACCAGCCCGACACCGGGACGATTGAAGCCGGACACGGTCTTCGCCTGGGCTATTACGCCCAGGAACACGAAACCCTCGATGTCGACAAGAGTGTCCTCGAGAACATGCTTCGCGGCAGTGACGTGAACGAGGTAGAGGCCAGACGAATCCTGGGGTCTTTCCTCTTCACGGGAGATGATGTCCATAAGCCCGCTGGCGTGCTGAGCGGTGGGGAAAAGACCCGGCTTGCGCTGGCGGCACTAGTGGTCTCGGGAGCAAACTTGTTGCTACTGGATGAGCCCACCAACAACCTCGACCCCGCCAGTCGTGAAGAAATTCTCCGCGCATTAAACGCCTATGAAGGGGCCGTTGTGCTCGTGAGCCACGATGAGGGAGCTGTTGACGCACTGTCGCCCGAGCGTGTGCTGATCCTGCCTGATGGTGTTGAAGACCTGTGGGGTCGCGACTACGAGGAACTCGTTACCCTCGCGTAGCATCCCATTTATCGAGAAGCTCGTCTTCCACGTCTTGGTCTGTGCGCGCTTTGCGACGGGTGGGAGCATCAACATCGTTGACCAGGCGATAGTCCTCACGGAGCAGATACCCCCATGCCACGAAGCCCAGTAGGGCAAAGAGGAACCATTGCACGGTGTAGCTCAAATGGGGACCTTCATCGGCCGCCGGACGCTCGAGCAGAGATGGCATGGGTGTCGTTGCCGGATCTTCTGTTGACAACGCTACATAGGCTCTCGAATCCAGAGCCATGCCACTTATCTCGGCGATGGTCTCTAGGTGGATGGTCGCCACTTGGCCTTCTGGCGCCGAACGCCCTGCGATTAGTGGCTCACTGGCAAAGAGCCGCCCAGTAATGGTCACATCACCATCCGGGGGAGTAGGCACGAGGTCCGGATAGTCCTGGCTGGACCCAGTGGGTACCCAGCCACGATTAACGAGAACGTATTGCCCGGAATCGAGCTGGAAGGGTACGAGGATTTCAAAGCCGACCTGGGAGAATCGTGGCCTCGTCCGCACCAACAAAGTATTCGCAGGGTCATAGGTTCCCCGCATCTCAACAGGAGTCCACCGCAGATCGTCATTCCAGGTCTGACCGGGCGGGAGGGCGTCATAGAAGGCCATAGGCGACTGCGAGAAATGAATCTCTACGCGCTCGATCTCAGCAACTTTTTGGCTGCGACGATCCCACTGCCACAGTCCAAAAAGGCTTGTCACCACCGCGAAAATCACGGCTACTGCGAAGTACGACATCCACCTGAGCGTGAAGGCGTGCCTGAGCAGACTCATCTAGATGCTCCTAGCTCGCGGACAACAACAGGAAACTGGCGTGCCCCAAGATAGTCGACGAAGAATGGCTGGTGTTCGCTACACGAGAGCCAAATCTTCTCTCGTGACTCGTCATGAATCTTTGGATTCCGCCAGACAATCTCCACTGTGGCGTGATCCACGCAGCCCTTTCTCGAACACCTCAGAGTATCTGGGCCAACTTCCCCCAGCACGCTTACTGCTTCGGGGAAAGGGGAACAAGTGCCCCGGGAGTGTATGCGGTGGCTGATTGGCCACGGCGATCAACTTGGTTGGCAACAACGACAGCAAGATAGGGCAACACAACCGCGCCGACTGCCGGCAGGAGCAGCCACCAACCTGGTGCGATGAAACAAGCACCGATACAGACAAGGCGAAGCCCCATGGCGACCGAGTACTTCACCATGCGTTGGCGACGCTCATCCACCGGTGATACCGGTAGCGAAGTGATGCTGTTTGGCTGAGCCATAGTGGCACCATCGTAGAACTCTTACCTGCGCATATGCTTGAGAGCTATGACGACTCCTCGCACTGTTCTTATCACTGGCGGAAACCGCGGAATTGGCTATGCCATGGCGGAAGAATTCTTGGCCCAAGGCCACCGTGTCGCAGTGACCGCGCGCTCGGGTCAGGGACCAGATGGAGCGTTGACCGTTACCGCCGACGTCACCGATGGTGCGAGCCTTGACTCTGCCCTCGCTGAGGTGGAAGCGAAGTTGGGCCCCATCGAGGTACTCGTGGCAAACGCCGGAATAACCAGGGACACCCTGATCCTGCGCATGTCGGATGAGGATTTCGAAGAGGTCATCAACACCAATTTGACGGGTGTTTTCCGCGTGGTGAAGCGTGCGATTAAGTCGATGGTGAAGGGCCGGTTTGGTCGCGTCATCCTGATTTCCAGCGTGGTAGGCCTCTATGGGTCTGCTGGACAGATCAACTATTCATCGGCAAAGTCCGGCCTCGTTGGATTTGCCCGTTCACTTACGCGTGAGCTTGGCGGACGCGGTATCACCGCAAACGTTGTTGCGCCTGGGTTTATCGAGACCGATATGACCGCGGTTCTTACTGACGAGCAGCGCTCGACCTACATGGCGGCAATCCCGGCAGGACGCTTCGCTGAACCCTCAGAGGTGGCAGGTGTTGTCTCCTGGTTGGCCTCAGATCACGCAGGGTACATCTCCGGCGCGGTGATTCCTGTGGATGGCGGTCTAGGAATGGGCCACTAGGCCGGTAAGTAGTCGATCACGCGAGAGAGATCGCGCTCTTCGATTGAGACAAGCGCGCGCTCACGCACAATGGGTTTGGCGACAAACGCTACGGATACTGCAGCCTCCGACATCATGACCAGGTCATTGGCGCCATCGCCCACGGCAACGATGTGAGTTGCGGGTACACCCCATTTTTTGGCCCAATGCAGCAACCAGGTCTTCTTGGCTTCGGCATCAACGATTGGGCCGTCCACCTCGCCGGTGAGAACACCCTCAGAGTGTCCCAGCCGATTTGCCCGCCAATCGTCTAGGCCGAGGCTTGTGGCGAGTGGATCAACAAGCTCGTGAAACCCTCCCGACACCGCGCACACGCGCCCTCCACGCCGATGAACTTCGTCGACGAGGGCTTGTGCGCCCATCGTCGCGGTCACACGAGCAGAAACGGCCTCAATAGCGTCAAGGCTCAAGCCGTTGAGAGCCCGCACACGTTCGACCAGCGACCCCGCAAAATCGAGTTCTCCAGCCATCGCACGGGCTGTTACCTCGGAGACAAGGCGCTGAACCTCTGGCCCTGCCTCTTTGGCGATTTCGTCGATGCCTTCTTCGTTTGCCAGGGTCGAATCAACATCGAGCACCACAAGAAGCGGTGCACCAGTCTCACTCACGCAACAACCATGCCCTTAGGCACCACTGTCAGGCCCGACTCGGTGACGGTGTAGCCGCGAGAGCGATCCAATTCTGGATCGACGCCGATAGTGGCTCCGGGAGTAACGACGACACCTTTGTCGAGGATTGCGCGTCGAACAATGGCGCCCTCGCCAATGGCGACTTTCTCGAACACGACCGAGTCGCTTACTTCGGCGCCCGAAAGGATGCGCACCCACGGCCCAATCACGCTTCTGGTGACTTTTGCGCCTGCGACTAAGCAACCAAGACCGACGAGCGACTCAGTCATCTCTCCAGGTTGGCCCTTATCGTCTTGGGCAAATTTTGCCGGGGGTGAATTCCACTGCTGCGTGTAAATCGGCCATTCGTTATTGAAAAGGTTAAACACCGGCTCAGCAGAGATGAGGTCCTGGTGCGCTTCAAAGAAGGAGTCAATGGTTCCGACGTCTCTCCAGTAGAGGCGATCTCTGGCGGTAGACCCAGGGACGTCGTTGTCAGTCATGTCGTACACAAAGGCTTCGTGTCGCTCCACGAAAGCAGGGATGACATCCCCGCCCATATCGTGATTGGATTCGTCCAATTCCGCGTCGTCAATGACCGCCTTAATCAAGACATCCGCGTTAAACACGTAGTTACCCATTGAGGCGAGAATCTCGTCGGGGGAGTCGGCAAGACCCTCCACCGAGCTTGGCTTCTCGAGGAATTCAGAAATCCGACCGGGGTGTGTGGGATCCACTTGGATCACACCAAACTGGTCGGCAAGGGCCTTCGGCTGTCGAATTCCCGCGACGGTGACTCCTGCGCCAGAGGCGATGTGGGCATCAACCATCTGCTGAAAATCCATCCGGTAGACGTGGTCAGCGCCAACGACCACAACGATGTCTGGCTTCTCGTCGCGGATGAGGTTCAGCGATTGGTAAATCGCGTCGGCAGAACCGGCAAACCAGCGCTTACCGAGTCGCTGCTGGGCAGGAGCAGACGCCACATAGGCATTCAACATGCCCGCAAGACGCCAGGTTTGAGATACGTGGCGGTCAAGTGAGTGGGACTTGTACTGCGTCAAGACCACAATTTGGCGAAGACTGGAATTAATCAGGTTTGAAATCGCAAAGTCGATTAGTCGGTAGTGGCCTGCAAAGGGCACCGCAGGCTTCGCGCGGTCCTTCGTGAGGGGCATGAGGCGCTTTCCCTCGCCACCAGCAAGGACAATTCCGAACACCTTCGGGCTAGCCATATCCCAAGCGTAGACGATGGAAGGCGAAGGGGCAGGGGACTACTCCCACTCGACTAGGCTTAGACCGTTATGACCACTGTTGCCACCATGTCCGAACTGGGCGTTCGTCGAGACGGCAACTGGCTACTCCACGACATCAACTGGACGATTGACTCGGCCGACCGGTGGGTGATTCTGGGGCCCAACGGGGCAGGAAAAACCACGCTTTTGAGCCTGCTGGCATCTTTGATGCACCCGAGCGAAGGTGAGCTCCACGTCCTCGGAGAGCGGGTGGGCTCTGTGGACGTATTTGAGCTTCGCCCACGCGTAGGTTTTGCCTCAAGTGCGATGGCAAAGAGAATTCCAAAATCGGAGACCGTTCTTGACGCCGTGTTAACCGCGGCGCAATCGGTGACTGGTCGCTGGGTTGAAGAATACGAAGACATCGATATTCGCCGCGCGCAGCGCGTATTAGGAGAGTGGCACCTTGGCCACTTGGCCGAGCGTCCGATCGGGACGCTCTCTGATGGCGAGCTCAAGCGTGTTCAAATCGCCCGGTCTGTAATGACCGACCCGGAGTTGCTGTTGCTTGACGAGCCCGCAGGAAGCCTGGATTTGGGTGGGCGCGAGGACGTTATCGGGCTTCTTGACCAGTTTGCCGCGTGGGATGCAGCACCCGCCATGGTGATGGTGACCCACCACGTTGAGGAAATTCCGCCGAGCTTCACCCATACGCTGCTGCTCCGCGATGGGGAAGTTTTCAAGGCTGGTCCGGTGGCGGACGTGGTTACCTCAGAGAACTTGACCAATTTGTTTGACCGCCACCTTGTCGTAAACAGAGCAAATGGCCGCTTCACGGCACAAAGTGCCTAAGAACCTGGTATCGTTTCCCCTTGGCTTAGAAGACCTTTTCAACACCACAAGGATTACCCGCTATGAAGGCTGAGATTCACCCCGACTACCACACGGTTGTTTTCCGCGACCTTACTTCGGGAGAGTCGTTTTTGACCCGTTCCACTGCAACCAGCGACAAGACTGTTGAGTGGGAAGACGGTAACTCCTACCCAGTGATCGACGTTGAAATCTCGTCTGCTTCCCACCCGTTCTACACCGGTAAGCAGCGCATCCTCGACTCCGCTGGTCGCGTCGAGAAGTTCAACCAGCGCTTCAAGAACTTCGGCGCCTAATCAGTCGCTAAGCGGCCACCGGCCGTCAACGCTCCGAGCGGGGCGACCTTGGCTTTCGAGGTAGCGCTTAAAGTTCTCTGCCCAGGCGTATGCCCAATCGACTTGCTTGTCGTGGAGTGCGTAGGGGTCTGACATCTCGTCGGGATACTTTTCGATGAGAGCTCTGGCGACAAGCCCCGCTGTCACCGCATCGCCCTCTGCGTTGTGGGCCGCGTCGTTGATGATGCCATAGTGCATCGAGACCACATCGAGGGTGCGCTTCCCCTTGCGATAGGTATCAAGTGCGCGGTCGATGACGAGTGGATCAATTACTGGCTTTGGGTTTTCCAGCGGCGCCACGGCGTAACGCTTCGCTTCGCTGTTGGTGAGGCTTAAGTCGTAGCTAGCGTTGTACGCCACGAGGGGCACGCCTTCGCCGAGCAACCGATGAAGATGTTCCATCAACTCGGTGACGACTTCGGAGGCGGGCCGTCCTTGCTCCTGGGCCATTTTGGTGGTGATTCCGTGTACTTCTGTCGCTCGCGGTGGAATCACGACCCCAGGGTCTGCGAGCCAGCTGTATCGCTCAACCAAAGCGCCAGTTTCATCCATCACACCAAGAAACGCGGTGACGATTCTGTCGTCGCGGGTGGATAACCCCGTCGTTTCTGTGTCAAAAACCGCTATTCGATCAGACCAGTGCGCCATGGGCCCAGCCTAACCAGAATGGTCGCTACCCGGCTTAGGCCACAGCCAACCAGTAGAAACCGTGACTTCCGAGCGTCAGGGAAATCTCCCCGTTTGCTCCAGGGGTGGGGAACTGTGCACCCCCGAACAAGTCGGTCAAGCCCTTGTTGTGGAGATCCTTGGGCAAGGCGAGGCTCACCGATGTGGGGTTGTGAGCAAAGGAGAACACACAGAGAATCGTCTCTGGCTGCTCGCCAGGTAGACACTCATCCGCAGTGGTCTCCCGAAGGAATGCCAAGACCGAATCGTTGTCGGTGGTGAGCATTCGAATCGAACCGACGCCCAATACCGGGTGTGCCCGTCTTAGGTGCAGCACGTTGCGCACAAAATGAAGGAACGAACGCGATTGGGCGAGTTGGGTTTCCACGTTCACCGCGTTGTAGTGATAACCCAGTGACTGCACGACAGGCAAATACAGCTTTCCGGGGTCGGCGGTCGAGAATCCTGCGTTTCGATCGGGAGTCCACTGCATCGGTGTACGGGAGGCGTCACGGTCGTTGAGCCAAATATTGTCACCCATGGCGATTTCATCCCCGTAGTAGAGAAATGGAGTTCCCGGCAGAGCCAGAAGCAGAGCATGAACGAGTTCGAGCTCGTGGCGCGAGTTATCGAGAAGTGGAGCCAGGCGCCGGCGAATTCCTACGTTCACTCGCATTCTCGGGTCGTAGGCGTACCAGCCATAGAGCGCTTGACGCTCATCGTCTGTCACCATCTCCAGGCTTAATTCGTCGTGATTGCGCAGGAACACCGCCCAACTCGCGTCACGAGGAATCTCAGTGGCGTCAGCGAGCACGGCGGCAAGCCCGTTCACCATTTGCGAGCGAAGCGCGTAGAAGATCCTTGGCATTACGGGAAAGTCGAAGGCCATGTGGCATTCTGGCTCTTCCTCGGTGCCGAAGTATTTGGCGGTTTCTGCAGGTGCCTGGTTTGCCTCCGACACCAGCGCCTTGCCGGGGTATTCCCGGTCAATCATGGCCCGAAGAGAACGGATGAATTCGTGGGTTTCTGGTTCGCTCTCACCCGTGCCACCATCTGACTCAAACAGGTAGGGGACCGCGTCCAAACGGAAACCATCCACACCAAGGTCAAGCCAGAACCTGGTCACATCAAACATTTCCTGCTGAACCGCAGGGTTTCCATAATTTAGGTCCGGTTGGTGACTAAAGAACCGGTGGAAGTAGAACTGTCGCCGCTCTGAATCAAACGCCCAGTTAGAGGTCTCAGTGTCACTAAAGATGACGCGAATATCTGGCCAGAGCTCGTCGGTGTCTGACCATACGTAGTAGTCACCGTAGGGCCCGTGGGGGTCGGTGCGCGATTTTTGGAACCATTCGTGCTGATCCGACGTGTGGTTAAGGACCAGGTCGATCATGACGCGCATATTGCGCTGGTGGGCCTGGGTGACTAGTTCGCGAAAGTCATCGAGGGTTCCGTATTCGGGCAATACCTGCCGGTAGTCGGCGATGTCGTACCCGCCATCGAGCAGGGGAGAGGCATAAAACGGAGGCAGCCAGAGCGCGTTAACGCCGAGCCACTCCAGATAGTCGAGTTTGCTAATCAGCCCTTGAAAGTCTCCGATGCCATCGCCATCCGAATCGGCGAAGCTTCGCACCATGACTTCATAGAAAATTGCGCGCCGGTACCACGTGGGGTTGTGCTTGAGACCTGGCTGGCCAAATGGAACGGTGAAGCTCACAGGGATCCTTTAACAAATCGGGGCCTCACCGGGCCCAGTGTGTGGTCTAAAAAAGTCTACGCACTAGTGGACGTTGATTATTTCGGCTTTCGAAAGCTCACGTAAACGATCAGGAGCAATAGGGAATACCGCATTGGCGCTGCCTGCGGCCGCCCACAACTCGTCTATCGCCAAAAGGTCTTCATCCATGAAGGTGCGCACGGGATTAACGTGTCCAAATGGAGGTACACCGCCAATGGAATAGCCCGTAACCGTCTTAACTTGGTCCGCATCAGCCTTACCCAGGCTCACCCCCAGGAGTGCCGATACGGCATCCACATTGACCCGGCTCGGGCCAGACACAAGCAAGAGGACGGGCTCGCCGTCAATGGCGAAGACGAGAGACTTGACGATGGCGGCGACTGGGCAACCCACCGCATCCGCAGCTTCTTGTGCCGTGTGGGTCGTCTCGGCCATTTCTCGAATGTCAAAATCAAGCCCTGGAGTGTGGTCCAGAAACCGCTGAACGCCCTTTGACGAGACCATTAGCTCGCCTTTTCGCGCGCTTCTTCGGGGTTTTGTTCCTCAAAGCTCTCTCCGCCAATATGCGAGGCACGAACCTCCATCGGGTCATCAAACTGCACCAAACGAAGGCCCTTGGTGGAGTGTTCAAAGCTATGTACGGAGCAATTCCGGATTACGTCGTTGTGGACGCCAGGAGCTGCATATTCCACGACACTACGGATCACCCCTCCGTGGGTGACCACGAGAATGTCAGCATTGGGATGGCGGATAGCCAGATCACCCAGTGCTCGAAGAACGCGCTTCTGGACGTCTTCGCGAGGTTCGCGACCGGGAACAGGAGTATCTCCGGGGAAACGCTCGTCCAATTCACTCCTGGTTGCGCCCTCTGCCTCGCCATACGAACGCTCCACAATGGCCGCAACCGGCAGCGGCAGCGGCATATGCAGGCGCCTCGCGATGATAGTGGCGGTCTCTAGCGCCCGAGAGAGTGGGCTAGCAACAATCAGATCAAACTGGTGGCGAGAGAGCACCCCACCCACAGTTTGGGCCTGACGACGGCCTGTGTCATTGAGGGGAATATCGCTCGAGCCTTGGATGCGGTGGATTCGATTCCACTCGGTCTCGCCATGGCGAACAAGGAAAAAACGGGTCATACATCTCCCAGACTGGTTCCTGAACCCTCAGGGCATCAGGCAACTGAAACGCGTACGGCTTCCGACATTGCCACTAGGGCTTCGGAGGTGCCGGCTTCTATCTTAACTGTCGCGAGGGAATCTGCCTTAGTGGGACCTCTATTGATCACCACGACCGGCTTTTTCTGCTTTTTCGCCTGCGACACCAAACGCATTCCGGTGTTCACCACAAGCGATGACCCAGCCACCACCAGGGCGTCGGCGCCGTCTACCAACGCAGCAGCCGACTGGAACACGCTGGTGGGAACAAACTCGCCAAAAAAGACGACTTCAGGTTTGAGCATGCCCTCGCACAGGTCACAGGTGGGGATGATGAAATCCCAATCAGTTTCCACGCTCACGTCGCCATCTGGCATCACCTGTTGATCACGCATGGCTTCGACGAAACCTGGATTCGCGGCGTCGATTTGAGAAGCGATTCCATCGCGCGAGTATGACTGTGAACATTGCAGGCAACGCACGCGGTCTAGACGCCCGTGAAGGTCAACGATGCGCATGGATCCTGCTTCGTGGTGAAGGCCGTCAACATTTTGAGTCACCACGCCCACGGCGACGCCGTCTTTTTCGAGTTGGGCGACTGCCGTGTGGCCTGCGTTAGGGACGGCCTTGTGGAACGTGCGCCACCCCAGGTGCGATCCCATCCAATAGCGACGTCGGCGCTCGGAAGAATTCAAGAACTCGTTCAAGCTCATTGGGTGGTTCTTGGGTGCACCCTCACCCCGGTAGTCCGGAATTCCTGAATCGGTTGAAATACCCGCGCCGGTCAAGATCGCAACCTTGCGGCCTGAAAGAACATTCAACGCTTCGTCGACGCCCGGAACGACAGGTGGATGCAGGGGAGTGACAGGGGCAAGAGCCATGACACACCTCCTTGGACCAATCTGGCTTGGACTGAGAGTATTAGGTGTTTTTTTCAAACATGTTTCAAGAAGCTAGGAGCTTTTTTGTGAGGGTTCTCGACTGGGAGGGTGCAGGAGCGTCCCTGCTTGCTGACTACCGTGACCTCACCGACTCCGCTCTTCGGCGGGTGAGTGAACCCGAAGAGGGGCTCTATATCGCCGAGTCACTGACCATTTTGGGTCGGGCACTGGATGCTGGTCACCAACCCAGGAGCGTCCTGACCAGCGCCAAATGGCTTGGACCGTTGGATGTGCTCCTCGCAGAACACGGTGCACCCGATGACTTACCCGTGATTATTGGCGACGATGAGCACCTTGAGGCGCTGACTGGCTTTCATTTGCACCGAGGCACGCTTGCCAGCATGCACCGCCCTATCCTTCCCAGCCTGGACTCGATCATCGGGGGCGCGTCACGCATTGTCGTTCTAGAAGACATCGTCGACCACACCAACGTGGGGGCCCTATTTCGGTCGGTTGCCGGTATGGGTGCCGACGCGGTCATTGTGTCGCCACAATGCGCCGATCCGCTCTATCGCAGGAGTGTGAGGGTGAGCATGGGAACGGTGTTGCAAGTGCCGTGGACAAGGGCCACATCAACACCCGAACTGGTGGATTCTTTGCATGATCACGGTTTTGTGGTGGCGGGGCTTGCACTGGGGCCGTCGTCGGTGAACTTTGACCAGTGGGTACCCAGTGCCCCGGAGCGTGTGGCAATGGTGCTCGGCAGTGAGGGTCCAGGACTGAGCAACAAGACATTGGGATTGTGCGATGTGTTGGTCGAGATTCCACTTGCACACGGAGTGGATTCACTCAACGTGGCCGCCGCGGGTGCCGTCGCGCTGCACGCTCTTCGCGCTGCACGCTCTTAGTGAAAGTTTCTCGCTGTCACTGGGGTGTCAATCGGTAACGACGAGACCCCGTCGGCCACCACTGACACGATTCCCTCATCACTGCGCTGCAAAAGCCCCCTGATAATCAGCGCTCTGCTGTGTCGAAACAACAGTCGGTGACGCTTCCAGACTCCCGGACTACACACAATGTTGGTAAGCCCCCATTCGTCTTCAAGGTTCAAAAAAGTAATCCCCCTGGCGGTTCCGGGGCGTTGACGGTGGGTGATAAGTCCCGCTATCCACACTCGACGCCCCACTTCGTAGCGCCGTAAATCGCGACTATCCAAAATTCCCCGCTCAGACAGTTCGTGCCTGAGGTGTCGGAGCGGGTGGTCGCCCACAGACACTCCTGTGCTGCTTCGATCACTGGCCATCACCTCGTAATCACTCATAGGAGTAAACAGAGGCAGTTCTAGTTGCTGGTGGGTTCCCTCTAAATAGTCGGGGTGGGCTGTGGTCGCGGGGCCGGCCATCCACAACGCTTCACGGCGGTTAAGCCCCAAATCATCAAGCGCCCCGGATTCGCCCAAGGCTTCTAGTTGGCGGTCGGTGAGCCCCACCCGTCTGGCAAGGTCATAAATGTCGGTGAACCCTCCGCCTCGCTCACGCTCGCTGACGATGCGCTCTGCTGTCTCACGACCCACTCCGTGGATTGTGGCAAGCCCCAAGCGCACCGAAGCGTTGCCATCTCGACGATGATCTGCAGAGAGGTCAGGGGCGTCCCGGTCAAACTCACCGGTGGGGGGTTGGTGATAGCTCACACAAGCATCGTGCCCGGTGGGAATACGGCCTTCCTGGTCGAGATACTCGGCCGTGGCATCAACACCCGAAAAACAAATCGAGGGTCTCTTCACTTCCACTCCGTGGCGTTCGGCATCTGAGATCAATGTGGCGGGGGAGTAGAACCCCATCGGCCAGGCTCGAAGCAACCCGATCAGATAAAAAGCGGGGTAGTGGAGCTTGAGCCATGAACTGGAATAGACCAACTGCGCAAAGGCGAGGGAGTGGCTTTCTGCAAAACCGAAGCCAGCAAATGCCTGGATAGTGCGATAGAGCTTCTCGGCGGTGTCTTGATCAATCCCGTTATCGGCCATCCCTTTAAACAAGGTGTCTTTGACGGACTCGATTCTCTCAAGCCCTCTTTTTGAGCCCATTGCGCGGCGAAGCACATCGGCATCTTCTGCGCTGCAGCCCCCAACGGCCATCGCCATTTGCATGATTTGCTCCTGAAACACCGGGACCCCCAGGGTGCGCTCCAAGCAGGCCTCCAGGGCGGGGTGGGGGTAGCTCACCGGCTCGTGACCTGCTTTTCTGCGCACGAAGGGATGAACCGCACCGCCTTGAATGGGGCCGGGGCGAATCATCGCAATTTGAATTGCTAAGTCGTAGAAGCGTCGGGGTTGAAGCCTCGGCAGCAGCGCCATTTGGGCGCGTGATTCGACCTGGAAGATGCCAATTGAATCCGCCCGACACAACATGTCATACACACCCGGCTCATCGCGAGGCAGTGTGGCAAGCTCCCACGATTCACCAAGCTCTTCACGGGCAAGGGTCAGCGCGTGTTGGATTGCCTCCAAAATGCCGAGCCCCAGCAGGTCAAATTTCACCAAGCCCATCCACTCGCAGTCGTCTTTGTCCCACTGCAAAATGGTCCGGTTTTCCATGCGCGCATGCTCAATGGGTACGACCTCACCAATGGGTCGATCGGTGAGCACCATTCCGCCCGGGTGGATTCCTAAATGTCTCGGGAGGGTGAGAATTTCCCTGGCTAACTCGACGACACGATCAGGGATTCCCTCGTGTTCATCCAGCTTGCTTCGCCGTTCAATGCTTTTAGAGAAAGCATCCTGTTGTCCTCCGCTGTAGCCCAGAGCACGGGCAATATCTCGCACCGCATTTTTTGACCGGTATTCGATGACGGTGGCAACGAGGGCGGCGTTTTTTCGCCCGTAGCGCTGATAGACGTATTGGATGACTTCTTCACGGCGATTTGATTCAAAGTCCACATCAATATCGGGCTCTTCATCACGTAGCGCTGACAAAAACCGCTCAAAGGGCAGGTCGTAATAGATCGAATCCACCGCAGTGATATCCAGCAAAAAACACACTGCCGAGTTCGCGGCAGAACCCCGTCCTTGACACAAGATTCCTCGACGCCTTGCCCACTGCACAATGTCGTGGACAATCAGGAAATAGCCGGCGAATCCTTTTTCTTCGATGAGGGCGAGTTCTCTCTCAATGCGATCGTGAACGCCCTGCTCGGCATCGGGGTAACGCCTGGGAATCGCCTCATGGATGAGGTGGCGCAAATATTCCATCGATGTGTACCCCTCCGGCACCATCGACAAGGGCAACTGCGGGGCCACTTTCTTCAGTGAGAAGGCAAGTTCTCGCCCAAGGGCGCCCGCGCGCTCCACTGCTCCTGGATATCGACGAAAGCGTTTGAGCTGTTGAGCACCCGAGCGCAGGTGAGACGTCGGCGCCACCGGCAAATAGCCATACATCTCATCGAGAGATCGCCGTGCCCGGACAGCTGCCATCGCGTGCGCAAGACGGTGTTTGTCCTGTGTCGCGTAGTGGACCAGCCCGGTCGCAATAGTGGGCAAGCCTCGCTCCTGGGCTAACACAGTGAGAATGTCGTTGTGGACTCCATCAAGAGGGTGGCCTGAATCAAATAATTCGACCACCACAGATTCCGCCCCAAAACGAGATACCAATTCGTCAAGTGCCACCCTCGAGCGCTCAATCGCCGAGGCCGAAGGAGCGCGAGAGCCTTGCAGGGGAGCCCTCACTGTTCCTTTGCGGCATCCGGTCAGGATCAACCAGTGGTCGCGCGCACGATCGGCTAAATCGTCCCAGTCGTAGTGGGCTTCGCCTTTTTCTTCGCTTGTCAAATGAGCATCGCTGAGCGCTCCCGCAAGGCGGTGATACCCCTCTGGCCCTCTGGCTAACACCAGAAGGTGTGGCCCTGGGGGGTCTGCAGCATTGGTGCGAAGCGTCTGGGGGGCAAGAGAGAGTTCCGCGCCAAACACGGTGGGAACTCCGTGAGTCTGCGCGGCTTCGGCGAAGCGGGCAACCCCATACAAGCCGTCGTGGTCGGTAATAGCCATGGCGGAGAGTTTGAGCCTTGCCGCTTCACGCACTAACGATTCGGGGGAGGAGACTCCGTCAAGAAAACTGAAGCTGCTGTGGACGTGCAGTTCCGCATAGTCGACGACGTCTTCTTCGACCTCTAGCGGGCTCGGGGGCTGTTGGGAAACCGGGAGAGCAACATTCCCGTCACCTGGCTTGCTCGAGCCACTGAGGAGACGTTCATATTCAGACCACGGAATGGGGGGATTGTTCCAACCCATTAGTCGTACCGAGCCTCGACCACCCATGCCTGCGTGGGGTGTTCGCTGCTGACAAGCCATCCCACCCCGTCGCTATCAAGCAGCTGCAGGCGATAGCGACGAGAACCTCGCTCGTCCCACCAGCGCTCATCAACAGGCCACGGACCTGCCCACGCGGTCACTGTCTTAGCCGACTGGGCCGTGGCCAACATCGCGGGTGGGGCAGATAGCTCTGTCTCGGTAACAACCACCCCGCTGCCTGCATCATCGGTCACCGAAATGGGTACGGGGGGCTGAAAGACCGTCGCCGGCAACGGCTTAGGCATTGCCCCTGGCCACGGCGCCACAGCGTCGCCCTCAGAAGCCTTGTTCTTTTCACCCCACGTGGTGACGCCCTCAGTGTCCGCCCAGGAGTGACCCGACCTGGCGTCTGCTTTAGATACGGCGTGATAGCCCAACCTGGTTTGAAGTTGAGCCACTACATGTTCCACACGGTTGTGTGTGGTGGCACCCCATAGCCCGGGCTCATGCCATGTGATGTCGTCCGGGTCCACCGCTTGGAAGGTGACTTCCACGATGCCGTTGTGAATGTGCTCTTCGGCCTCCGGGGTCGCTACGGCTTCCCATTGCCAGCGCACTCGATTCACCAAATCGTTAGCGGTGAAATAGCGCGGATGGCTCCAGCTTCGCCGGTAGTGGGTGCCTCGTTCGTCGACTAAATCAATTCCCACCGTGGTGCACACCGTGTGGGCGGCAATCAAACCGTTCACAAACTCGTGTGCGGGGGCAAGTAGAGCAAAACTCAGTGCGTCAGATTGACTGATTGCTTCATCGCTTCGCCAGACCACATCGGTTCCTGGCGGGATGCCCTGCTGATGGGTCTGACTGGCATCTTCTCCCGTCGCACAACGGTGAGCGAGCAGGCCCGGCGGACCAAAGCGATCCCTGACCTGATCACTGGGCAGTGTGGCAAATTGGCCCACAGTGGTGACTCCCAAGCGCCCCAGCAAAGAGGCGAAATGAGAGTCGTTGAAAATGCTGACCGGAAGGGGCGAGAGAAAATCTCGATCAGCCCCTGGCTCTACCGCGCACACCGGTTCGCTAAGGCTCGTACCAAGCTTGGCGGCTTGCTCGGCGGCAAAGAGTGAATCCGCAATTCCCACCCGCGCCGAAACCGGGACAGGGGAGTGTTCGATGGCCTGGCGAAGCGCCGCAGCTGCCGCTTGCTCTGACCCGTAATAGCGAGCAAGCCCTAAGGCTCTGGCCGCCAACACACCTGGTTCGATCACGGCAACAAGCGCGAGCGTGTCAGACAGGTGGGTGAGAACCCGCTCGAACACCCTCTGGTCACGCTCGGGACGATCGGGGAGCAACTGAAGCTCGGGGCAGCCACCTTGTGCTTCTCTGACTCGCTGTCCGGGGCGCACTCCCTGTGCCCTGGCTAGCTCACAGCACGCGGTGATGTAGTGGCCGTGGCTCAACGCGAGAGGAAGTGCGGGCGAGACAGAGGCGTCGTCAGCCCGCGCAGCGACGATAGGCCAGTTGGGGCAATAGACAACAAGGGAACGGTGCGACATTGGCTATCCCGCCTGCCTTTCCTGTGCACTGCCCACCACGCGCCTCATCGGCAAAGGAGTGATTGTGGAGGCATCATCGCGTCGTGGTGCCGCGCTCATGCCCTCTGCAGATACCACCAGCTGAAGAGAGCGACCCGCCGAATCACGCCGGCCGCGATAGGAGAGAGTGAGTTCTTGGCGTTGCAAAAGCCCGGCACCTGCTTCAAGGCCATCCCAATGACTGTGTTCAACAGTGATAGCGGCGTCTGCTCCTGGCCATGCTCCAGCGACCAACAGGGTGCTTCCTCGCTCGCGTAGGCGCGCCTGAAATCGATCACGCTGATGAGCGGAGGGGAGCGTCCCACTGGGGCGAAGAGCCACGAGTGAAAGCGCATCAATCAAGGTGTTGGTGGTGTGCCACCACATATTTCCGGGGTCTTTAATGATCACCAAGTGGTCAAGATCAACCCCCAGGTCTTCAGCACTTCGAAGCCCGAGGTGTTGAAACCCGACGAGCCCAACAAAATGACCCGACCGGGTCATCTGCGCAATCAACGCCCACAGCAGCGTGTGCTGGGGGCCCAGCTGATACACACCGCCTCGGCGAAGGCCGCGCTCGGGAAAAAGATCAGCCAGCACAGGCAGCATCGGGTGGGTAGGAGCGTCCATGCGGGGCGCTTCCAGGGAGCGAATTTTGTCCCGCAAAGCACTGACTTGCTCCCGGCGTATCGACGCCGAAGGATGCAGTGTGAGCGTGGGGGACATAGAGCCATATTCGAACATATGTTCGATTCTGTCAATGTCCACTGACACCAGCAGTTGAAGGTTTTCCCCAGAAATGCATCAGGGGCCTCACGCACTGCGTGAGACCCCTTGATTCTGGTGCGCGAGGGGGGACTTGAACCCCCACGCCCTAATACGGGCACTAGCACCTCAAGCTAGCGCGTCTGCCAATTCCGCCACCCGCGCAAGACACCTGAATCTGATGACCGCAACGAGAGTACCACTAAACGAGAGCGCAAAAACCGGAAAACTTCGCCGTGGGCACTAGCGTGGGAGCGTGCCAAGCCGAAGGAGAAGTCTGTGAGCCTGTGGGACGCCATCATCTTGGGCATTGTTCAAGGGCTCACCGAGTTTCTCCCGATTTCATCGAGCGCTCACGTGCGCATCATCGGAGAATTTCTGCCAGGCCTCGGCGATCCGGGCGCAACCTTCACGGCCATTACCCAAATAGGCACAGAAATTGCGGTGTTGATTTACTTTTGGCCCGATATTGCGGCCATTATCGGCGGATGGTTTAAAAGTCTGGGGCGCAGAAACCTCGACCAAGAGACCAGACAACAGGCCAGGCTCGGCTGGCTCATCATCGTGGGAACCCTGCCCATAGTGATCGTCGGCTACACGGCCCAAGACCTGATTAGAAACACGTTCCGATCGCTCTGGCTCGTCGCCACAGTCCTCATCGTCTTTGGCCTCGTGCTCTACATCGCAGACCGGGTAGGGCGGCAGGAAAAGACCCTGTCCACACTGAGCGTGGGACACGGCGTGAGCTACGGACTAGCCCAAACACTCGCGCTAATCCCCGGAGTGTCCAGGTCAGGAGCAACCATCGCAATGGGCCGAAGCCTTGGCTACACCCGCGAGCAAGCACTTCGGTTTTCGTTTCTACTTGCCATCCCTGCCGTCCTTGGCAGCGGCCTCTACGAGCTGCGCACCGCCATCGTCGACCCCGCTTCGGCAGGTGGCGCCGAGTTATTACCGACCGCAGTAGCCACCGCGATTGCCTTCGGGGTGGGCTATGCGGTGATCGCGTGGCTAATGAAGTTCATCAAAACCGGAAGCTTCCTGCCCTTTGTGATCTACCGAGTGGCACTGGGACTGGTGCTGTTTGCACTTTTGGGTGCAGGAGTAATTTCCGCTTAGGCCTCCGCGGGACCGAGACCATTTGGTCGATCGGGCCGCTTGGACAGGTAGCGCTCAAACTCACGCGCAATCGCATCACCGCTTGCCTCAGGCGATTCCACGGTGTCGCGTTGCTTTTCGAGTTGTTGAATGTAGGCCATCATGTCGTCATCTTCGGCGGCAAGCTGATCGATGTTTTCTTCCCAGCTCTCGGCCTGATCGACAAGCGCCTCACGGGGAATATCGAGACCCAGAAGGTCTTCTAACCGATCCAAAATGGCCAATGTGGCCTTCGGAGATGGCGAGGTGTGAACGTAGTGGGGGACTTGCGCCCACACGTGGAGAGCAGGAATGCCAGACTGCTGGGCTTGCAGGCCGATCACGCTCAAAATGCCCACCGGTCCTTCGTAGGTGGAGCGCTCGATGTCTAACCTCGTGCGAATAACAGACTCATCACTCGAGAGAATCAAACGCACCGGCCTGGAGTGGGGAACATCGGCCAACATTGCACCGACCAGCACCATTCCGTCGACGTCATGAGCGAGTGCTTGGTCAACCAATTGGCTTGCCAGCGAGCGCCACAGCTTTGACGGCTCAGCGCCGATTAGCACGTAGGGGGCGTCGGAATCAGTCGACGCTTCATCTGGTCCATACAACGTGATGTCTGGCCAGGAGAGCACCCTGGCTCCATCGGCGTCTAGCTCGACGTAAGGCCTAGTGACTTGATAGTCGAAGTAGCTTTCTTCATCAATCACGTCGTAGGGGACGAGTCCAAAGTGTTCGACAACCATACGGAGAGCTCCGCTGGCGGCCTCACCCGCGTCAGACCATCCTTCTGTCGCAACAAGCAAGGTGCGTCCTGGCTCAAAGATTGGTGAGGACTTCATAGACCCTCAACCTACCGCGGTTGCTCTTCGGGCGTATCCAGCTTGTCCACCTCTAGACTTGCCCGTTGTGAACACTCCCCGCCTTGACGCTGTCTTATTCGATATGGACGGCACGCTCATCGACAGCGAACCAAATTGGATTCGCGCAGAAACTGAGCTCATCGAGTCGTTTGGGGGAACCTGGAGTGCCGAGCAAGGTCTCGCGCTGGTGGGAAGTGGATTGTGGGATAGCGCCCGCGCCATCCAAAGCGCAGGTGTCGAGCTTGAACTTGCCGAGATTATTGATCGACTCAGCCTCAGTGTCCGCACCTCGCTTGCCGAGTCTGTTCCCTGGCGACCGGGCGCACTCGAGATGATTTCTCAGGTGTTGGAGGCGGGGATCCCCACCGCGCTCGTCACCATGTCATTTCGGCAAAATGCTGTCTTCATTGCGGAGCAAATGAGTGCCGAGCTTGGCCGGGAGGCGTTTACAAAAATCATCGCCGGCGACGACGTCACTGAAGCCAAGCCCAATCCAGAGCCCTATTTGCTGGCCGCGACACAACTGGGTGTTGACATTCACCACTGTGTTGCCTTTGAAGACTCAGTATTTGGCGCCGCCTCTGCGTTCTCTGCGGGAGCCGTGACTATCGGGGTTCCGCTGCACATAGAGATTCCTGCAAGTTACGCGAGCGTGTTGTGGCCCTCCATGGAGGACAAGTCATTGGCGGACATTCACTTCGAAGTAGAGCAAGCCAGGGGAGTAGCCCAGTGAACCGAGGCCCATTTGTCGAAGGTGACCTCGTTCAGCTGACTGATCCAAAAGGCAACTACCACACGATTATTTTGGAAAAAGGGGGTCGCTTCCACACCCATAAAGGTGGCATCGCCCACGACGCCATCATTGGCTCTGACGAGGGAAGCGTGGTCCGCACCGAACTGAGCGTGGGATACCTCGCGCTTCGCCCACTGTTGTCTGACTTTGTGTTGTCGATGCCCCGCGGTGCGGCAATCATTTACCCCAAAGACGCCAGCGAAATTCTCTTCCGCGCCGATATCCGCCCCGGACACACAGTCGTTGAAGCAGGCGTAGGTTCTGGAGCATTGAGCCTGTGGCTACTCCAGGCACTCGGCGCAGAGGGACACCTTGTCTCGATTGAACGTCGAGAAGAATTTGCCGATGTCGCCAAGGGCAACGTGCGCACCTTCTTCCACGGCGATCCTCCCGCCACGTGGGACATCCAGATTGGTGATCTCAATGAGCGCCTTCCCGAGCGCGAAGCAGGATCAGTCGATCGCGTGATTTTGGACATGCTCACCCCGTGGGAGTGCCTTGACGCGAGCCTCGATGCTCTGGTTCCCGGTGGAGTAATTCTTGTCTATGTGGCGACCGTGACTCAGCTTTCTCGCGTCATGGAAGCCATGCGCGATACGAAGAGACTGACCATTCCCGAAGCCAGCGAGACGATGGTGCGCTCCTGGCACGTTGATGGCTTGGCAGTTCGACCAGACCATCGGGGCGCCGGCCACACTGGCTTTTTGGCTTGGGCGCGCAAACTCGCCCCAAACACGGAACTACCCGAGCGTCTGGGCAAGAAGGCGAAGCCCGACTACGCCGACGAGGACGTTGACGCGTGGACTCCGGGGGCGGTCAAGCAACGCGTCGAGACGGAAAAGAAGATTAGGCAGTTGCGTAAAGACGCTACGAATCGTGCGAACCGGGCCAACCCCGGTGGGCACGACTCATAGTCCGCCCTAGGTAGACTTCAGTCATCATGACGCGATTTTCTCCGCTTGCCGCTGGCATCACCGTTTTCTCACTTCTTGGCATCGGAGCAGTTGCCTACTCCGTCGCTGACGCACAGCCAGAGGCCTGTGTGCCCTACGCCGAGGCGGGCAAAGCATCATCTCTCGTCACCGCTGCGAGCGCCGAAGAAGGCATTCCCACCGCGCTGACATTCCCTACTCCGTTGATCACCAAGGGCACTGAGATGTCCGTTCTCGACTCGGGCTCGGGCTACCGCGCCGCTGAGGGTGCAACGGTTGACTTTCAGGTTGCTGCCTACCTGGGCTCGAGTGGTCAACTCTTGACCGCGAGCACCTACCTCGCCGACCAGCCTGTTCGCCGGCTCATTTCGGCTGATATTCCCGACTATTTCTCTCAGGTTCTCTCGTGTGCTGCGGCAGGTGACCGCCTCATCATTACCGACACCGTTGAGGCAGTGTTTGGGCCGATTCCTGAAGACGAGATGGTCCAAAACGATTCCACCGCCGTTCTTGTTGTGGATGTGGCCAACGTGTTCCCTGCACAAGCAGACGGTGCACTTCAACCGCTAGTTGACGGCGCCCCCATGATTGTCCAGACTCCCTCTGGCCGCCACGGCGTGACGGTGCCAATGGGTCAAGCGCCCGAAGATCTTGTGATCTACACGGTCAAGAAGGGCTCTGGTGCTGAGCTTGCCGAAGGTGACCTCGTGGTCGCGCACTTCACGGGAGTGGTGTGGGAGACCAAGCAGACATTCGCATCCAGTTTTGATCAGAATCTTCCCCTGACAATCACGTTGACCAATGGTTCCCTCGAGGGGGCTAATGGCGGAGTGCCACAGGGCGTCTTTGACGGACTTGTCGGACAAACCGTGGGCTCGCAGGTCGCCGTTGTCGTGCCGCCCGCTCTGGGTTACCCCGAAGGCCAACAACCTGCTGGTGTGCCAGAGGGCGCAACGCTGATTTACGTCTTCGACATTCTCGGTATCCAGTAACACTCCCGCGCGGACTCACCGGCCTACAGCCTCCTCGCCGTTAGGCTTTCGCTGTGGCTAGTCAGGGTGTGATTCGACCGGAAGATCGTCTGTTTCACCTGATTCTTGCCCTCATGGCAACCACCCAAGGGCTTACCAAGGAGCACATCCTCTCCACCGTTCGTGGATACCGCGAAGACAGTGAAGCAGGCCTCGCGAAAGCGTCGATTGAGCGCCGATTCGAGCGGGATAAGGACCTTTTGCGGGAGCTTGGAATCCCGCTGGTGGCGTGGATTCCTCCCAGCGAGGACGAGAACAACAAAGCCACTGTCTATCGAATTCCCCGTGAGGATTACGAACCCCCCGAGGGCTTCGAACTCGACGCTCAAGATCTGCGCCTTCTCAACGTTGCCGCTGCAGTCTGGCGCGAAGGATCACTTTCCCACGAGGCCAGGTTGACGCATACAAAACTCGCCGCATCGGGTGTGAGCGTCGATGAGCCACTGATCGGATTTTTGCCCATGTTGACGCTTCGCGATCCCGCTTTGGACGCGCTCAGGCAGGCGATTTCCAATGGGTCTCAGGTTCGCTTCGAGTACCTCACCCCTGGTTCGACGGGCGCAAAAACGAGGACCGTGTCACCGCTTGCCGTGGTGCTCCACGAAGGGCGCTGGCACCTATTGAGCATGGAAGAGCCCGGGGGAGTCGAGAAAACGTTCCTCGTCAGGCGCATCGTCTCCGGCGTAAAAGAACTCTCCGAGGCCGCAAATGAGGCACCCACCTCGCTGATCGAGCGAATGACCGCTGAGCTCTCCGAGTTGTATCAGCGCCAGACGGCAGAGATTTCAGCGACTCCAGGAAGTGCTGCTGAAACAGTGCTTCGAAACCGAGCTGGCTCCAGTGTGAGCGGCGACACCATCACCGTGCACTACACCGACCTTGTCGCCTTGGCATCCCAACTGCTCGAATTTCTCCCCGATATCAAGGTGGTTTCTCCCGACTCACTGCGGGACGAAATGCTCTCGCAAATTGACGTGGTGGAGGCTACCCATGGCTAACTCGACCACCGGCGCAGCAGGTGCAAACCTGGTGTTGTTTTTGTCCCTTGTGCCCTATGTGATGGACAACGGCGAAGTAAGCGTTGACGAAGCAGCGGCTCAATTTGATCGCTCACCAGATGACATCCGTCGAGCCATCGAGCTGATTGCGTGTGCAGGAATTCCTGGTGATTCGACGGCCTATCTTCACACCGACCTGTTCGATATCGACTGGGACTTATTCGAGCAAGACGACATCATCCGTTTTGAACACACCATCGCAATCGACCGCGAGCCGAGGCTGTCTAATCGTGAGCTCTCGGCGCTCATCGCCGGCTTGCAATACATCGCCGCCCATCCGTCATACGGTGTGCGCGAGGACGTCCAATCCCTGCTCGCCAAACTGCGAGGAAGCCACACGGGAGGAGGGGAGTCGCTCGTCATTAACGATCACGACGCGACCACCGCACGTTCGTTGGTTGCTCAGGCCATTGCCTCGGGCCACCAAATCTCCTTCGACTACGTCAACCGCTCCGAAGAGCGAGAAGCACGCACCGTAGACCCCATCGCGCTCGAGGCGAGGGATGGGACCTGGTACCTGCGGGGTTGGTGCCACACCAGGCAGGCGCTGCGGATGTTTCGGCTTGATCGAATGAGTGAGCTATCCGTGTTGGAATCTGCCTCGCACGCCCACCCCGATCTTGACTCTGTCGAGTCGTGGGAAGTCTTCACCCCCAGTGATGCAGATCTCCGGGTCACCGTTGCGTTTGCACCCCACGCACTTCCGGTGATTGCCGAGTATCTCGACCGAAGTCATCCGCCGAGCGAAGACGGTGACCGAATGATCGCAGAGATTCCCTTTGCCCACACCTCGTCGCTCATGCGTTTTGTGAGCGCCAATGCGGGCCTCGTTGAAGTGATTGCGCCCACGAGCGCACGAATGGCTGTTCGCGCCTGGGCCGACGCGGCTAAGGATTCTCTGAGCTAGAGCACTGTTAGACTTTTTTCGCGCTGGTCACCCCAGCGATAGTGAGGAGAGAAGTTATGGGTGGAAACCTCGGAGGCTGGACCGGCCTCATAGTCTTGGTCCTCATCATTTTGTTGTTCGGAGCACCGAAGCTGCCCGCGTTGGCAAAGAGCCTCGGTCAGTCGCTGAAGATTTTCAAGTCTGAAGTGCGCCCCGATTCGGACGAGTCGAAGACTGCGGACTCTGACGAGTCGGATCAGCAGAAGAACTAGTCGTGGCCGGGGCCGCCCGGAAAGCCCGGCGTGACGACCAAGGTCGCATGTCGCTTGGCGAACATCTCATTGAGCTGCGCAAACGCTTAGGCATTATTGGCGCATCAATCATTCTTGCGGCGGTTGGTGGCTGGTTTCTGGCCGACCCTGTCTGGCACGCACTGTCTGACCCCATCTTGAGCATTGCGCTCGAGCGCGACCGCACCGCCGAAATTAACTACACGACGGTGACTGAAGCATTCGACACCAAGATCGCCATTGCCGTGGTGTTGGGAATCGTGTTGGCGGCGCCGGTATGGCTCTATCAAGTGTGGGCATTTTTCGTCCCCGCCCTGATGAAGCGAGAACGTCGCTTGGCTCTTGGATTCCTCTCCGCCGCGGTGCCTCTCTTTCTTGCCGGTGTGGCAGCAGGGTGGCTAGTCCTACCCAACATCGTGAAGCTGATGACGAGCTTTGCCCCTGAACAATCAGCCACCCTGCTCACGGCCAAGGTCTATCTCGATTTCGCTCTAAAGCTGGTCCTTGCCATTGGCATCGGCTTTGTCATGCCGGTGTTTTTGGTGTTACTGAACTTCATCGGGGTATTGGAAGCCCGCTCGATCATTAAAGGCTGGCGCGTAGCCATCGTCGTGATCGCACTGTTTACCGCCATCGCCACCCCCGCAGCCGACGTGGTGTCGATGGTGCTGTTGGCCATTCCCATGGTGATCTTGTATTTCGTTGCCGCCGGTGTGGCCACACTTCACGACCGTCGAGCCGCCAAAAAGCTCAACCAGCTGGTCGAGACTGAAACCCCCCAGTCGTGACTGAGCTCAGTCCCGCCGAGCGGTATCAGGCGGCAAAGGCCAAAGCGAGAACTCCCAGACTCCAGGCCTACCGGGAAACTCTGCCGTTTGACTTAGACGCCTTCCAGGTGACCTCGTGTGAGTCGGTCGAAGACGGCAGGGGAGTTCTCGTCGCTGCACCCACGGGTGCGGGAAAGACTGCGGTGGCAGAGTTTGCGATCTATTTGGCGTTGAGCCAACCGCTGGTGAAGGTGTTTTACACGACCCCCATGAAGGCGCTGTCGAACCAAAAGTTCACCGAATTGGTCGAACGCTATGGCCCCGACGAGATTGGCCTTCTCACCGGTGACACAAGTGTGAACCCACACGCGCGCATTGTGATCATGACCACTGAAGTGTTGCGCAACATGCTCTATGCCGACAGCGAGTTGCTAGAACACCTCGGCTACGTGGTCATGGACGAGGTTCACTATCTCGCCGATCGGTTCCGCGGCGCAGTGTGGGAAGAAGTGATCATTCATCTGCCCCCATGGGTGCAACTGATTTCTCTTTCGGCGACAGTGTCTAACGCTGAAGAGTTTGGTGAGTGGCTTCAAACGGTTCGTGGCGACACAGACATTGTGGTGAGCGAGCGCAGACCTGTCCCGCTTCACCAACACATGCTGGTGGGAGAGCGCCTCTTGCCTCTGTTCCGCACGGACAAGAAGGGTCCGCGGCCACAGGTCAATCCAGAAATTGTCCAGATGGTTCACACCCTTCAGCGCTCTCTAGGCGCACCAGGCAGAGGTGGCGGCCACAAACGTCGAGGGCGCGCCCGCTATAGCTACCGCGACACCCAGCAGAAGATGTCAACGGCCAGGCTGATCAGACTGCTCGATGGTGAACACCTGCTCCCGGCGATTTTTTTCGTGTTTTCCCGGGTCGGCTGTGACAAATCCGTTGACGCGGTCGTCCAGCGCGGGCTTGACCTCACCACACCAAGTGAAAAGACCGAGATTCTTGACTTTGTCGAATCCAAGTGCAGCCGACTCAATGAAGACGACCTCGGAGTGCTGGGTTACCACGAGTGGGTCGACGGGCTTCTTCGCGGAGTTGCTGCCCATCACGCGGGTCTCTTACCGGTATTCAAAGAAGTCGTCGAGGAGCTCTTTCGCAGAAAGCTTCTTCGCGTCGTGTTTGCGACCGAGACGCTTGCGCTGGGTATCAACATGCCAGCGCGAACGGTTGTGCTCGAGAAGCTCGACAAGTTCAACGGCGAAGCCCGTGTGCCGATCACCGCGGGGGAGTACACACAGTTAACCGGCCGTGCCGGTCGTCGACGCATTGACACCGAGGGACATTCGGTCATCATGTGGCGGGCTGGAATGAACCCAGAACAAGTCGCTCAGCTTGCATCAAAGCGTTCTTATCCGCTGCGCTCCAGCTTCAAACCCACCTACAACATGGCTGTGAACCTCATTGCGCAGTTTGGGCAGGAGCGCACCCGAACCATCCTGGAAAGCTCGTTTGCCCAATTTCAAGCTGACCGACACGTGGTGGAGCTTGCGAGAAACGTACGAAGGAACGAAGAGTCGCTCGCCGGCTATGAAAGCGCCATCGAGTGCGACCGGGGTGACTTTCGGCAGTACGCGAACCTAAGGCGCGAGCTTTCAGACCTTGAGAAGCGCAGTCGCGGAAGTGACGGACGTGACCGTGAAATCGAGACCCTCCGCCACAGCATGAAGCGACACCCCTGTCACGAATGTCCCGACCGGGAATCCCACGCGCGGTGGGCTGAGCGCTGGTGGCGCCTGCACCGTGACACTGAGAAGATCCGACGCCAGATCGACCAACGCACCGGAGCAATCTCGCTCGTGTTTGACCGTGTTGTCTCTGTGCTTGAAGAGCTTGATTACCTCCGACGAGAGGGCGATGACTACTCCCTGAGTGTCCACGGAACGAGGCTGCGAAGAATCTATGGCGAGCGTGACCTTTTGGTCGCAGAAGCGCTGAGGCGTCAGGTTTGGAAGTCTCTCAATGCCGCCGAACTCGCGGCAATGGTGTCATGCCTCGTCCACGAAGGTCGCATGGATGATGTGCCAGTTCGACGCTCAGAGCTTCCTGCGGGTGTATTCCGGAACGCTCTTGATGAGACCGAAGAGCTGTGGGACACACTCAATCGGGTGGAAAGGCGACACCAGCTTCCCGGCACGGACCCACTGTCGGCCCATCGGGCGTGGGCGCTGTGGCAATGGGCAGGTGGCGGCGAACTCGTGGATGTCATTGAAGACGACGACGTCGCTGTCGGAGACTTTGTCAGGCTGTGCAAGCAAGTCATCGATGTGCTCGATCAAATCGAGCAGGTTGATCAGGGTCCCACTGGTTCTGTGGCGAGAGAAGCCAGGGCGATGGTCTTCCGAGGAATCGTCGCTCTCAGCAGCCTTGTTTAGGCTTCCACCGTGACATCTGCTTTCGCTACAACCTCTCGACCGCTCTGGCTGTCGTTGCTTGCGGTAGTGGTGGCGGGGTGGCTGATGTCGCTTGGTTTCCCCGACGTGGGCTGGTGGCCATTCACCCTTGTTGGTCTAGGCATGGTCTTTACCACCGCGCGCGGGCTCACCCTAGGCCGCTCGTTGCTCGTTGGTGCCGTTGCAGGATTCACCTATTACGGGGTGTTGATTACCTGGCTGACGGTCTATCTCGGCATCGTTCCATGGCTTGCGCTCACTCTGGCTCAAACTGTCCTGTTTGCGTTGGGCTTTGTCGTATTGACATTCGCCTGGCGGGTCATTGACGCGCGCCAGGGGAGTGTTGGCTGGAATCTAGGGGTTGCTCCCGTTCTTCTGGCATCTGCGTGGCTTGTCCGAGAGGCAATCGCGTCAGTGTGGCCATGGGGTGGCTTTGCGTGGGGCCGGCTCGCCCATTCTCAAGCCTCTGGTCCAGCCCTGGAGTGGTTTTCCTGGATTGGCACCAGCGGCGTCAGTTACCTCTTGGCCTGGGTTGTCGCCGTCGTGGTGGTGTCACTGAGTGAGCGGCGCTTGTCTCGCCTCAGCGCCGCGACCGTGGCTGTGTCGCTGGCGGTATTTGTCTCGGTGTGGCCTGGATACCCCTCCACCGTCTCGGGCCAGCTCCGAGTAGCTGGAGTCCAAGGAAATACCGATGCGGCTTTGTTTGCCTCTAACGTCCGTGGGCAAAACTTGATGGACCACTGGGATGTCACCACACAGCTCTATGGCGAAGACATCGACGTTCTGATTTGGCCAGAAAATGCTTCGGATTTAGACCCACTTCGCCACCCAGACGCAGCAGCAATTCTCGACAGTGTCGTGGTGAACACGGGTGCACCACTGATTGTGGGAACTATTACTCGCGAGGGTGACCAGACCTTCAACAGCGTCTTGCAGTGGGAAGTGCCCAGTAACCCCGGGGTCGGGTATGCCGCTGATCAGTACGACAAGATTCACCCGGTGCCGTTTGCCGAGTACCTTCCGGCGAGAGATTTCTTCTACCCACTCGCGCCTGACATGTTTGATTTGGTCCCCAGGGATTACAGTTTCGGCACCCGTGACACGGTGATGGATGTTGCAGGACACCGCGCTGGGATCGCCATTTGCTACGACATCGTCGATGACCAAATCTTCTGGCAGATGATGGATGAAGGCGCGGACATCATCTTTGCCCCGACGAATAACGCCGACTTTGGAGTGACCGACCAAAGTGTTCAGCAATTAGACATTGCTCGCATCCGGGCTGTGGAAACCGGACGAACCGTCGTGAACGTGTCCACCGTGGGCGTTTCAGCAGTCATCACGCCAGACGGTGAATACCTTGACCGACTCGAGCCCTTCACCGCCGATTACATGTTGGAGACAGTGCCCACCACCTCGCACACCACTCCGGCAACACGGCTTGGACGAAGCCTCGAGCTATCTCTCATCGCGCTCGGGTTCGCAGGCCTTGTCCTTACGGCGTGGGCGAAGCCAGGCGTGCTCTCACGGCGAGCGCGCGATCACTTCGATCAGTAACTATCGCGCGCACACCGCGGGACCACAGCTGTGCCATTTCAGACTCGTCGTTAATGGTCCAGGCGCCTAGTGTTACTCCAGCCGCATTCACCATCTCGATAAACCGTGGCGTCAGCAACGTCACCCCGTAGGCCCGGGGTGGAATAAACAGAGCGTCGATTCCTGCCAGAGCGCGACGTACGCCTGGTCCCATCGACAGCAGATGCGACAACCACGCGGGACCGACCTGTTGGGCAGTGCCGGCTACAACTGACCCATTCAATTGGCTGCGAACGGCTCGAAGCCTGGCGGGGGAGAACGACGCAAGCATCACGCGATCCTCTGCCCGGGCAGCCTTGATAGCCCTCACCGTGGGCGAAATTGCTCGATCGTCTTTAATGTCGATGCTGAATCGATGGTGGGGAAATTCGTGGAGAGCGTCAGTCAGGGTGGGCATTCGTGCCCCGCCCAAGTCGACTGTTCGAATCTCGTCACGGGTGAGATCAGCGATCTTCTGGGGGAGTGAAGCCACTCGGCTAAGGTCTGGGTCGTGTGCAATGATCGCCTCGGCGTCGAGGCTGCCGTGCACATCGGTTTCTAAAATGTCCACGCCCAGGTCTGCAGCTTTCGCAAAGGCCTCCAGCGTGTTTTCTGGCACGCCGTGGGCAAAACCACGGTGGGCGACCACCAGGGGAGTGGTGCCGTCAAAGAAGCGAGACATTTCTGGCCTTTCGCCACACTGGGTTGTGCGCTTCGAGGCTACCGCCAGCCTGATTGCTAGGGTGTGAGCCATGTCGACTCCGCTTTCAGAAACTGCCCTTCTTGGTAAACGAGTACTCGTTACCGGTTCATCCCGAGGCATTGGGGCCCAAGTGGCCCAGTACTGCGCCCAGGCAGGTGCACGGGTGGCCATTAACTACCGCAACAAGGAAGCCCGCGCGAAGAAGATTGTCGACCAGATTGTTGACGCAGGCGGCGACGCGATCATGGTCGGCGCCGACCTTACCGACCCCGTATCGGTAATGGCGATGATGAACCAGGTACGAGAGTCCTTTGGCGGGCTTGACGTATTGGTTCTCAACGCGTCCGGCGGTATGGAGTCTGACGTGGCCGAGGACTATGCCATGAAGCTCAACCGCGACGCCCAGGTGGGTGCTCTCACTGCAGCTCTTCCCCTGATGGAAGGCGGTGGACGAGTCGTGTTTGTCACCAGCCACCAGGCTCACTTCATTCGTGAAGTCGACACGATGCCTGAATACCGGCCCGTTGCCCTGTCGAAGAGAGCTGGCGAAGATGCACTTCGTGCCATGAAGGATGATCTTGAGGCCAAGGGTGTCGAGTTTGTGGTGGTCTCTGGAGACATGATCGAAGGCACGGTGACCGCAACGCTTCTCAACCGCATTCACCCGGGCGCCCTCGATGAGCGCAAGGAAGTGGCAGGAAAGATTTACAACGTCGAAGAGTTTGCTGCTGAAGTCGCGCACGCAATCGTCGATGACATTCCAGAAGACCACACCCGCCTGGTGGGTGACACCGCCTCATTCCAGGCCTAAGTCGAGGTGTTTGACGAGGCTCGCAAGACGAGTCGAATCATCCTTGTCGCGCCGACGGGGCGGGCTTTGATGCTGTTTACCCGCATCCCCGACTCCAGTAATTGGCATCGTTGGGTGACACCTGGAGGGGGAGTGGACCCAGGAGAGAGCCATGAGATTGCGGCGGTGCGTGAGCTTCTAGAGGAGACCGGTTTAATGGTGAGCGATGTAGGGGAGTCGGTCTACCAGGAAGACATTCCACTTCCCTATGACGAGGCGATTTACCCCAGTGCCCACCAAGAGTTTTTCTTCCACCGTGTTGACCACGAGTTTGAGCCCGATCGATCTGGCTGGACGGAATCGGAACTGATCGACGTGACTGCTTGGCGGTGGTGGAGCGCTGAGGAGCTCGAGGCGACAGATGAGCCGTTCGAACCCGCCATGCTTCCGCAGTTGTTGCGTAGGCTTATTTCTACTAAGGAGCAGTGATGAGCGAACACAGCGTGGTGAGCATTGGCGAAGCCCTCGTCGACATGATTCAGCTTGAGGATGAATCCACACCCACCTATATGGCCGCCTGGGGCGGAAGCCCATTCAATGTCGCAGTAGGTGTCGCCCAGCTTGGCTCACCAGTTCAATTCGCAGGATCGTTCGCCGACGATTCGTTCGGCAACCAGCTGCAGGAGTTCCTGTCCTCCAAAGGTGTGCAGCTCGACCTGTCCATGACCGTTGACGCCCAAACAACCATCGCGATGACGTCGTTTGTCAATCATGAGCCTCGCTACAACTTCTACGCCAATCCCGCCTCATACGGCTTCTTGCCACCTGCTATCGCGTCACGGCAACAAATAGCTCAGGCCAGTGTCGTTCACGCAGGTTCTTTGGGTGTGGTCGAGGACGTGACTTACGAAACGATCTGCGAGGCGTTTTCAGCCACTAATGGTGTGAAAACTTTCGATCCAAACGTCAGGCCACGAATGGTGGGCAACTGGGATGACTACCGCGGGCGCCTGGGCAATCTGATTCGCCAATCTGATTTCATCAAGTTCAGCATCGAAGACATTGATGCTGCGTATCCAGACCAAACCGTTGAACACATTGCCATGGCAGCACTGGATGGAAAAGCGTCAGCGGTGTTGGTGACCCGCGGGGGCGATCCTGCGACGCTCTACACAGGTTCCGATCAGAGCGATATTCCCATCGCCAAAGGTTTTGAGCTCAAAGACACCACAGGTGGCGGTGACGCCTCAATGGCGACAATCATCCATCAAATTCACCAACACGGATTACCGACAACACACGATGGATGGCGTCAGTACGTCGCATCAGCATTCGTGGTCTCTGCGATTGTCTGTTCACGCCGAGGCGGAGCTATTGCCATGCCGACTGCTCAAGAGGCCCTGGACGCAGGAGCACAGTGGTAATCACGCCTCCCGCACACCCTGGCGTTATCCGATAATCATTATTATGTCAGAAAGAAGATTTCTGGCACCTGAGCCGAGTCATTAGCCCCCTTCCCCGAATTTATGGGAAGCAGTTAGCGCTGAGTTGCCTCTGCCCACTCGGTGAGCTTCGCTGAGGCTGCTCCGGAGTCAACGGCGTCTTGTGCGCGCTCAATGTTTGCAATCAGCCGCTGTTTCAGTGGAATGTCTTGCTGGGTGGGATCACCAGCCAGTTCAAACGACGTGATGCCTGCAGCGGCGTTCAACACCACGATGTCTCGCACAGGGCCCGCATCCCCCGCCAGCACACTTCTTGCCAGGTCCGCATTGTGAGCAGGGTCTTTACCCAGCAGGTCTTCGATCTTCGCCTTCGGAAGCCCCAGCTCCTCAACATCGATCACATGGTTGACGACTTCACCACGAGTTACTTCCCACACTCGGCTATAGCCAGTCGTGCTCAGCTTGTCGATTCCGTCATCGCCTCGGTACAACAGGGCAGTTGCGCCGCGCGTTTGGAATACTCCCGCCATTTGAGGCACCCTGGCCAGGTTTGCGACCCCCACTGCTGACGCTTCGGGACGAACCGGGTTACACAGTGGCCCCAAGATGTTGAAGATCGTGGGAATGCCGATGTCTTTGCGCGCAGCGGCTGCGTGACGGAATCCAGGGTGGAACTTTGCCGCAAAGATAAAGGCAATTCCCGTCTCTGCGAATACTCGCGCCACTCCCTCAGGCTCCAAGTCGAGGTTTACACCTAGTTCAGCTAACAAATCACTCGCGCCAGACGATGAGCTTGCAGCCCTGTTGCCGTGTTTCACCACGGGAACTCCCGATGCAGCGGCAACAATCGACGCCACCGACGAGACGTTCACCACGGCCCCGTACGGATCTCCCCCTGTGCCGACAATGTCCAACACCATGGCGGGAATATCCACGGACACCGCGTTTTCCAACACTGCCGATCGGAAACCCACGATTTCATCGACGGTCTCCCCTTTGCTTCGGAGGGCAACGAGGAACGCCGCAATCTGCGCATCGCTCATCTCACCCGACATAATGTGGCCCATCTGGGCGGCTGCAGACGCCACCGACATGTTGGTGCCAGCGAGCAATTCGGAGAGCACTTCGGAGAAGGCTGGGGATTGGGTCATAGAACCATCGTAGTTTGCCCAAACCGCCGGCCTAGTGTGACTCCCCCGCTCCCCGAATCAGGCATAATGGAGGGGTGACTACTGCTGCGCCGATGAGCTATTCGCCGACCATTAACCGCCCGAACACCGTCGCCGTAGGCACGATTGTGTGGCTCGGCAGCGAGGTGATGTTCTTCGCGGGTCTCTTCGCGATCTACTTCACCCTCCGGAGCACCTCCCCTGGGCTGTGGGAGTCGGGAACTGAGCTTCTCAACATCCCGTTCTCGGCGATTAACACCACGATTCTTGTGCTCTCCAGTGTGACCGCGCAGTTTGGTGTGTTTGCAGCAGAGCGCCTCCAAGCCCGGGCCACCGGCTGGAAACCCACTCAATGGGGAATGATCGAGTGGTTCTTCCTCACCTACGCAATGGGCGCCATCTTCGTCGCCGGTCAGGTCTATGAGTACGCGATGCTCGTGTCGGAGGGCCTTTCGCTGAGCTCTGACGCCTATGGCTCAGCCTTCTATCTCACCACTGGTTTCCACGGTCTCCACGTAACCGGTGGACTCATCGCATTCTTGCTGGTGATTGGACGCGCCTACGCCGTCAAGGTGTTCACACACCGCGAGGCAACCAGCGCCATTGTGATTTCGTACTACTGGCACTTCGTGGACGTGGTCTGGATTGGCCTGTTCCTCGTGATTTACGTCCTGAAATAAACCCTCGACTACCGGAGATCGATACTCGATATGAAGAACACCAGTCCCCTCCCCCGCAAGCGAGGCCGTAGGCACCCGCTTGCCGGTGTTGCCCTGATGATTCTTGGTCTTTTTGTGACCGGTGGCGCATACGCTGCCACTACGGCAGGGATTGCCAGTGCAGAAACTCAGACCGTTGATGCAGCTTCCTTGGTCGATGAGGGGGGGAAGCTCTTTCTCGCTAACTGTGCAAGCTGTCACGGAACCAACGGTGAGGGAACCGCAGCAGGCCCCTCGCTCATTGGTGTGGGAGCACTCTCGGTCGAGTTCCAGGTGGGAACTGGTCGTATGCCAATGGCTGCTTCTGGCCCTCAGGCGGAGCGCAAGCCACCGCAGTTCACCCAGCCCCAGATTGACGCTCTTGCTGCCTGGGTTGCATCCCTCGCCCCTGGGCCTGGCATGCCAGATCCCAAGTACTACGCCGCAGATGGCGACGCCGCAAACGGTGCTGAGCTCTTCCGCATCAACTGTGCAATGTGTCACAACGTTGCTGGAGCAGGTGGAGCGCTTACGGAAGGCAAGTGGGCTCCAGGCCTGGCCGATGTCGACCCGATCCACGTATACGCCGCGATGGTCACGGGACCTCAGAACATGCCGGTATTTAACGACATGAACCTGACTCCCGAGGAAAAGAACGACATCATCACCTACCTTGCCTACGTCGATGAGGCGCCATCTGTCGGTGGTTTCACACTCGGCAGCCTCGGCCCGGTAGCTGAAGGTCTATTTGTCTGGATTATCGGTCTTGGCGTCATGGTTGCGATTGCAATCTGGCTGACCGCTAAATCCAACTAAGTCTGAATCGATTAGAGGAGAACTCAATGGCGAAGAAGTCTGGCGGAGATTCGCACGACTACAGCTATGAGCCTGAAGTGGGAGCGGCAATCGTTCCCAGCGACAAGGCATCAAACCCAGGCTTACCCCCGGAGCGTCCCCGTATTACGGATATGGACGAGAAGTTTGAAAAACAGGCAGAGCGTCGCATTGCCATGTTCTTTGGGCTCTCCATCGTGGGCAGCATCATCGCCGCGGTGTCCTACAACGCCTTTCCGATTACTCCAGGCGATGTTCTCTCCACACGCTTGAACAACCTCTTCACGGGCCTTGGAATTACCATCGGACTGTTGGGGATCGGGTTTGGTGCTGTGCACTGGGCGAAGTCACTCATGCACGGGCACGAGCTTGTCGAAGAGCGCCACCCCGTTCGTGGAACCGACGAGACCCGGGAAACCGCGGCGGGAATGTTCACCCAGGCCAACAAGGAATCGGGTTTCACCCGTCGCTCATTGGTACGCAACACCATGATCGGCGCGCTTCTTGCCACCCCGATTCCCGCCGTTGCGCTGTTTAGGGACCTTGCGCCAAAGGAAAACCCCAATGACGTGCTCAAGCACACCATGTGGGAGGCAGGCACCCGCTTGACCCGTGACCCGTCAGGTGTGCCCATTAAGGCGTCTGAAGTCACTATTGGTTCGGCGTTCCACGTGATCCCTGAGGGTCTTGCGGACATGCATGAACACAAGCTCGAGGAGAAGGCGAAGGCAGCAGTGCTGTTGATGCGCCTTCCCGTTGAAGACCTCAACGAGGTTGAAGAGCGCAAATCCTGGTCATATGAGGGAATTGTGGCCTACTCGAAGATCTGCACACACGTGGGTTGCCCTGTAGCGCTCTACGAGCAGCACACCCACCACTTGCTGTGCCCCTGTCACCAATCTGAGTTTGACGTGTCAAATCACTGTGAAGTTATCTTTGGGCCCGCGGCACGGCCTCTTCCACAGCTTCCTATCACCATTGATGCGGAAGGATATCTCGTAGCACAAAGTGATTTCACTGAACCGGTTGGACCGAGCTTCTGGGAGCGTGAACTATGAGCACCGTGACAGCAAAGACTGAAACCCCCGTGGGCCCTGGCATGCGCTTTACTGGCGCAGCTGCCAGCTACATCGACGAGCGCACGAGCATCTCCACTGCCGTGAAGACTCTTGGTCGGAAAATCTTCCCCGACCACTGGTCATTCATGCTGGGTGAGGTTGCCCTCTACAGCTTTGTCGTGATTTTGCTCTCGGGAACCTTCCTCACCTTCTTCTTCGACCCGTCGATGACCGAGGTTGAGTACGAAGGCTCCTACCTCCCACTCAAGGGAATTGAGATGTCGGTGGCGTACCACACGGCGCTCGACCTGTCCTTCGATATTCGCGGTGGTCTCTTGATGCGCCAAGTCCACCACTGGGCAGCCCTCATGTTTGTGGCGTCCATTGGTTTGCACATGCTTCGCGTGTTCTTCACCGGCGCCTTCCGCAAGCCTCGTGAGCTCAACTGGGTAATCGGCTTTGCTCTTTTCGTCCTGGCAATGGGTGAAGGATTCACCGGATACTCGCTCCCCGACGACCTGCTTTCTGGAAACGGTCTTCGTATCATCGACGGAATGGTGAAAGCCTTCCCCGTCATCGGAGTGTGGATTTCCTACCTGCTCTTTGGCGGAGAATTCCCCGGCACCGAGGTAATCCCCCGTCTCTATGTCTTGCACATTATGTTGTTGCCCGCGATTTTGATCGCCACCTTGGGTATTCACATGGTGTTGCTGGTGGTCAACAAGCACACCCAGTTTGCTGGCCCCGGCCGCACCAACGACAACGTGGTGGGCTCCCCCGTTCTTCCTGTTTTCGCGGCGAAGGCCGGTGGCTTCTTCTTCATCGTCTTCGGCGTGATCATGCTGATCGCATCCTTGTTCACAATTAACCCCATCTGGAACTACGGACCCTACGACCCCTCACCGGTCTCGGCGGGTACCCAGCCAGACTGGTACATCGGTTTTGCCGACGGTGCGTTGCGTTTGGTACCGCCAGGCTGGGAGTTTGTCCTCGGTGGCTACACCTTCGCAATGAACGTGCTGACCCCGACCATCGTGTTGGTTGTGTTCATCGCCCTCGTGGCCTTGTACCCCTTCTTTGAAGCATGGGTCACTGGAGACAAGCGCGAGCACCACATCGCCGAGCGTCCTCGCAACGCCCCTACCCGCACCGCAATCGGTGCAGCTGGTGTGACCTTCTACGCAGTGTTGTGGGCAGCAGCTAGCTCCGACTTGATCGCAACCCACTTCCGCCTCTCGATTGAGGGGGTCATCACGTCTCTGCAGGTGATGTTCTTCCTCGCTCCCGTGGCTGCGTTCATGATTACCAAGCGCACCTGCTTGGCCCTCCAGCGTAAGGACCGCGAAATCGCGCTCCACGGCTACGAGTCGGGTCGAATCGTGCGTCTGCCCGGTGGTGAATACATCGAGGTCCACGAGCAACTCGACGAATATGAGCGCTGGCGTTTGCTGGACTTCCAGGAATACAAGCCCGTCACGGTCCGCCCCAACAAGCAGGGCAAGATTACGACTGGTATTCGACTCCGCTCCGCGGTGTCACGTTGGTTCTTCGAAGACCGCGTAGCGCCTGTTGACCAGCGAGAGCTAGAGTCACAAAAGCACTAGGACTGTTAGTCCCCCGAAGAAACCCTGGCTATAAGGTCAGGGTTTCTTCATATCCGGGAGTCGACACGGGAACACCGGTTGCTTCCTCCACGACGGGCGCCAATTCTTTGCGCTGGTCATTTTCTCCGTGAATCAAGATGATGCGCTTAGGCGCAATCTCAGCGGTCTTGAGCCACCGAACAACATCATCTTTGTCGGCGTGGACCGAGAAGAACTGCAAGTCGTGAACCTCGGCGCGCACAGGAACCATCTGTCCGTGGATCTTGACTTCTTTTGCCCCGTCACGAAGGGACGCTCCCCTGGTTCCTCGAGCCTGGTAGCCCACCAAGATCACACTATTGAGCGGATCAGGAAGAAGGCGTTTGAGGTGGTGCAACACTCGCCCTCCGCTCGCCATTCCAGACGCCGAAATGATGATGCACGGTGGTGCATCGTTGATGCTCTTTGATTCGTCTGGTGTTCGCAACGTTTCCAGCGTTCCCGGGTTAAACACGTCAGATGCGTGGAGGTGGTCACGAATCTCTGGGCGAATCTCCACATGGTCAGCGTCAATGGCGTGGCGATAGACAACGAGCGCATTAATCGCCATGGGCGAATCCACGTAAATCGGAACCCTGGGGATCGCCCCCGATTCCATGTCGCGATTGATGGCGTGGAGGAGGACCTCGGTGCGGTCGACTGCAAAGGCAGGGATGAGGACTGTTCCACCGCGATTGATCGTCGTCGAGATCACTTGTGCGAGAGATTCGTCACGTGGTGGATGAACGCGGTTGCCGTAAGTGGATTCGACCATCACCGCGTCATAATGTTCCGCGGGAATCGTGTGTGGGCCCTGAAGCAGCGGGTGCTCGCCCTGGCCAAGATCACCGGAATGGATCAACCTTGCCCCGGGCAGGTCAATGTCGACTAGTGAGGCACCCAAAATATGACCTGCGGGCAGAAACCTCACCCGAGCGCCTCCGGGCAGGTCTCTCCAGGAGGAGAAGTTCACCGGCTGGAACAGCGATATCGCTCCCTCAGCGTCCCGCTCGTCATAGAGGGGAAGTGGAACCTTGTGCTTGGAAAAGCCCTTCTTGGCGGCGTATTTGGCGTCTTCTTCTTGGAGATGAGCGGAGTCGCGCAACACAATGGCGGCGAGGTTTGCTGTGTCTGGGGTTAGATAGATCGGCCCCCGGAAGCCTTGGCGATAGAGCCTGGGTAAATAACCACAGTGGTCGAGGTGCGCGTGACTAATGAGGACTGCGTCCAACTGGTCGGCGGGAATAGGAAGGTCATCCCAGTTTCGCTGGCGAAGCTCCCTGGGCCCTTGAAAGAGACCACTCTCGAGAAGGATTTGGTGGGAGCCGTATTCGAGAAGAAACCGACTGCCCGTGACAGTGTCGGCCGCACCAAGAAACGTGATCTGGGGGCTCGACACACTTGTCATGGTTAGAACAATCTACGCATGTATTCGGCTTGTTGGCTATAGCCAAGCCGGTCATAGAAGCCACCAGCACGGCGTGAGGCCACTGTGAGCTGGGTCACTCCCCTAGCTTCACATTCGGCCTCAACGGCCCTGACAAGGGCCGTGCCGACGCCTGAAATGCGGGCTTCATCATCGACAACGATTTCTTGAAGCTGCGCGGAGGGCCCATTTGAATACAACAGAGGCGAAATGGTGGTCAATGCGTAGCCGACTACGACTCCCCCGGCTTCTGCCACGTGAACGAGGGTGCGATCTGTGTCTGACATCGCAAAGGTGAAAGACTCAGCGTACTTCTTGGGGTCTAGCTCAAATACGGAGCCTAGTTTTCCCACCAGCTCCATCACCCGATCCTGGTCAGCAGCAGTTGCCAACCTGACCGTGAGTGAACTAGCGGCCAAAATATCCTCGGTAGTACTCGTAGGTCCATCCCACGAGACCAATCAGGACCAGTGGAAGGGCATAAAACGCCACCCACACGCCTACGGACATTCCGACCATCGCCAAAGCGGCACCAGCAGCAAGCGACACTGGCCACCAGCTCCATGGGCTGAAGTAACCAAGCTCAGGTTCACCATCATCGATTTCTGCATCCAGGCGGTCTTCTGGGAGTAATCCACCCTGGTTTTTGTTCTGAATTTGAAGATAGAACGCGATAAACATGCTGAGCACAGCGCTCAAGGCAATGGCGATGGATCCGACCCACTCCGTGTAGCCCCATTCAATGTGTGCCCACACGGTGTAGACCGCAGTCAACACCACAAAATATGCGGCGAGCACGTAGAGGACAGCAATATTCGTCTTCATGGTTAGACGCCTGCCTTCTGTCCCGTTCGACCGCTACCAACCTCGAGCGGCAGAGCGAGCTCAGGGTGGTTCAAATCAAACGCAGGTGACTCCGAGCGAATACGAGGAATCGAGGAGAAGTTGTGGCGTGGCGGCGGGCAGCTAGTCGCCCATTCGAGCGAGCGACCATAGCCCCATGGGTCATTCACAGTAACCTTTTCGCCGTTGCGATGAGTCAGATACACGTTCAACAGGAACGGAATCATCGAAAGCGCCAGCAGAATCGATCCCACCGTCGAGAGTTGGTTCATCCAGGTGAAGCCATCTTCTTCCATATAGGTGGCGTAGCGCCTGGGCATTCCCATCACGCCTAACCAGTGCTGGATAAGGAAGGTCATGTGGAAGCCGATGAACAAAACCCAGAAGTGAATGTGTCCAAGAGACTCATTCAACATCTTGCCGGTGAACTTCGGCCACCAGAAGTAAAAGCCCGAGAACATCGCGAACACGACGGTTCCAAAGACTACGTAGTGGAAGTGGGCCACAACGAAGTAGGAATCAGACACGTGGAAGTCCAGCGGTGGTGCAGCCAGGATGACTCCGGTGAGGCCTCCGAACACGAACGTAATCAAGAAGCCAAGAGCAAACACAATTGGAGTTTCAAAGGTGACCGAGCCTCGCCACATCGTTCCGATCCAGTTGAAGATCTTCACACCCGTTGGCACAGCGATCAGCATGGTCATCAGCGCGAAGAACGGCAGAAGCACCGAGCCGGTGACATACATGTGGTGAGCCCACACCGTCATCGACAACGCTGCGATTGCAATCGTTGCGTAGACAAGGGTCTTGTAGCCGAAAATTGGCTTTCGGCTAAACACCGGAAGCACCTCGGAAATGATTCCGAAGAACGGCAACGCAATGATGTACACCTCGGGGTGACCAAAGAACCAGAAGAGGTGTTGCCACAAAATCGCTCCACCATTTGCCGCGTCATACACGTGGGATCCAAACACACGGTCAGACCCCAGGGACAACATGGCTGCAGCTAGAACGGGGAATGCGAGAAGAACAAGAATCGATGTCACCAAGGTGTTCCAAGTGAAGATAGGCATACGCCACATCGTCATGCCTGGGACGCGCATGGTGATGATCGTGGTGATGAAGTTCACCGCACCGAGAATGGTGCCAAAACCACTCAGACCCAGGCCAAAGACCCACAAGTTACCGCCGAGACCCGGGCTGAACGTCTGGCTCGAGAGAGGTGAATAGGCAAACCAGCCGAACGACGCGGCTCCCTGCGGGGTGACGAATCCGGCAACAGCAATCAGCGACCCGAAGCTAAAGAACCAGTACGCAAGGGCGTTTAGGCGGGGGAAAGCCACATCTGGCGAGCCAATTTGGAGTGGCATCAACACGTTGGCGAACCCGGCAAAAAGCGGGGTGGCAAACATGAGCAACATGATGGTGCCGTGCATCGTAAACAGCTGGTTGTACTGCTCTTTGGTGGCGACGATTTCGAGACCTGGTGCGAAGAGTTGGGCGCGGATAATCAGCGCCATTACTCCACCAAGCAGGAAGTACATAAAGGAGGTCCACAAGTAGAGGTAACCGATCTTCTTGTGGTCGGTAGTGGTCAACCACTCAACGAACAGGTTTCCCTTACGCGCGACTCCGGCGTTGCTCAGGCCCTGTGGGATCTGAGTCACGGATGGGCGTGGAGCTGTCTGAGTCATGATTACTCTCCCTCAGTGCGGGCGTCAGTTCCCGGCAGGTTTTGTAGCACGTTGTACTCGGCACCCAGGCGGCCAATATTTCCTTGGTCGCGAAGCGCCTGCATTTGTTGGTCAAATTCTGCTTGGCTCACTACTTCAACGTTGAACAACATCAACGAGTGGTACTCGCCACACAGCTCCGCACACTTACCGCGGTACACGCCCTCTTTCTGGGGGATGAAGTACCAGTAGTTAGTGCGAGCTGGAATCATGTCTTTCTTGTACAAGAAGTCCACGATCCAGAAGGAGTGGATCACATCGCGCGATTCGACCTTGATTTCGACCTTCGCATCCACCGGCAAATAAAGAGTAGGAAGCGACGCGGCATCAATAGGGCCTTCAGGAAGCTCTTGCGCCTGAATACCCGAGAAGTAGACGTCGTCACTCAAATAGTTGAAGTCCCAGGCCCAACGCTTGCCATAGACCTCAATAGAAACATCTGGGTCAGGCAAGGGCTCTTCAATGATCGCCTGGTCGCGAGCGGTAAAGGCGAACAGCCCAAGAACCAAGATCAGCGGCACGATCGTGTAGAAAGTCTCAATCGGCATGTTGTAGCGAAGCTGCGCGGGAGTTCCCGACTGCCCCTTACGGCGGCGATAGACAATGGCGGCCCAAATGATCAGGATCCAGGTGATGATTCCGATGATGAACAAAACAATCCAGGAGACATTCCACAAGTCGATGACCCGGTCAACCTGGTTGGTAAGCCCGCGCTCGGTGGGAAGCCAACCCAGCATGACTTGGTCGGTGCATCCTGCGAGAAATAGGGACAATCCAGCGAATAACGCCGTGACTTGAAGCGAACGCTTACGAACCGAACTCACAAAGTGCCTTCCTCGAAACTCGTCCTCCAGTGTACGCGACTGATCGACGTGAAAAGTCCCCTACCACGCCGAAAAATGGCTCAACTGAAGCTATCTCCGCATGCGCAGCTACCTTGCGCGTTGGGGTTGTCAATGGTGAAGCCCTGCTTCTGAATAGTGTCCTCAAAATCCACCGTGGCGCCATCGAGATAAGGCGTACTCATCTTGTCGACGATCAACTCCACACCGTCGAAGTCCACCACTAGGTCGTCTTCCATCAAGCGCTCGTCAAAGAACAGCTGGTAGATCAAGCCAGAGCAACCCCCGGGCTGGACGGCAACGCGGAGGCGAAGATCATCGCGACCTTCTTGGTCGATGAGCGATTTCACCTTTGCCGCAGCCTGATCGGTCAATACGACTCCGTGGGCTTTTGCCTCAACCTGAGCTGACATTAACTTCCACTCCCCTTTGGTCTAGGCCTCAATTGTAAACCGCGAAACCTTGAGGTCACCTTCACACGCCCGAGGCAAGTCGAACCAATAGCAGCGCTTCTGACCGCGCGGCTTTTTCCAACATGCCAAGGTCAACTGACTCATTTGGTCCGTGGGCAGCAGAATCGCGGTCTTCGACGCCGGTGACCGCAATTTCAGCCTTGGGGAAGACTGCCTGGAGCTGTGCGATAAAGGGAATCGAGCCACCAAGTCCTTGGCGCACAACCTCGTTGCCAAACCCGTCTCGTAGGGCTTGTTCCACCTTGTTGCCCAGCGGGCCAGAAGCATCATCGGCGAATGCCTCACCGACCTCCCAGTTCTCAAGCAACATCTGTACCCCGTGAGGGCAGACATTGCGCAGATGGGCCTCGAGGGCGTCTTTGGCATCAGCCGCTGGCATTCCCGGAGGAACGCGGAGGCTGACCTTGGCTGAGGCGGTGGCGAGAAGAGTGTTAGACGCGGCGGAGGTCGCTGGAGCATCGATACCGGTCACCGTGATGGCAGGTTTCGACCATAGGCGAGCAGCTAGTGGGCCACTTCCCCACAGTGGGATGCCCTCAAGGAGGCCAGATTCTGCCCGAAGTTGTGCCTCGTCAACTTCCACATCAGCACTCCCTTCAGCGCTAAACCCCGCGACTGCAACGTTTCCGTCCTCGTCGTGCAAGGTTCCCAGCAGCCTGACCACAGTAGTGAGCGCGTCGGGAACTGGGCCTCCAAATAATCCTGAGTGAACGGAACTTTCAAGGGTGCGCAGGGTGATAGTCACTCCGACCACTCCACGCAGGCTCGTTGTTAAGGCAGGAATGTCAGGACGTGGATTGTCTGAATCTGCGACCACAATGAGGTCAGCGCTGAGTAACCCCGCGTGGTCGTCTAACAAATGAGTAAAGGTAGGCGATCCGCTTTCTTCCTCGCCTTCAACAAACAACACCACACCCAGCCCGCCACCACCTGGCACGAGCTCACTCAATACGCTCAAGGCGCTGTAATGGGTGATGATTCCTGCACCATCGTCGGCAGAGCCGCGGCCAAAGATGCGTCCCTCTCGCACTTCTGCGATGAACGGGTCGCTGCGCCAATGCTCGATGTCCCCGGCGGGCTGCACATCGTGGTGGGCATACAGCAACACAGTGGGGAATCCAGGCTGTGGGTCCTTGCGGGCAATCACAGCGGGCGCTCCCCCGCCTGCCGAATAGATGTCAATGGAATCCCATGAAAGTAACCCCGCAAAGGTGTCGCGGACCTTGGTCGCGGACTCCATGAGCACAGTGGGGTCTGAGCCTGGAATCGACAGCGACGGGATAGCCACCAACTCGGCCAACAGCGTGGTGGCCTTCTCAAATACGTCTGCGGTTGCGTCACTTACGTCAGAGATATCGTGTGCGGTCGGCTTCAGCTCTGGCATGCCGGTAATCTTAAAGCTTCGCAACGTACCCGGGGGTGGAGATGGCTAGTCAGCCAGAAGAAGTAGAACCAACTGGCAAGGGTCGCCCGACGCCTAAGCGTCGCGACCGCGAGCAGGAATCGATTCGTCCGCTCGTCGCTAACTCCGCGAAGGAACGTCGCCAACGTCAGCGCGAAGCCAACGAGAAGGCCCGCGCGGGTCTCGCCGCGGGCGATGAGCGCTACCTCCCCATCCGCGACAAGGGCCCCCAGAAGAAGTTCGCCCGCGACTTTGTTGATGGTCGTTGGAACTTCGGCGAATTCCTGATTCCGATGATGTTTGCGGTGATTATTGCGACGTTCATCCCCTCACAAACGGCTCAGCTGGCATCAATCATCGTGTTGTGGTTGTTTTTCGCCTTTGCAGTTTTGGATTCAATATTCCTCGGCTGGCAGCTCAACAAGGCGGCCACGGCAAAGTTTGGTGTCGACAAGGTGGAGAAGGGTTTGCGTTGGTACTCAGCGATGCGCGGGCTTCAAATGCGCAACATGCGCCTTCCTAAGCCTCAGGTGGCCAGGGGCCACAAACCTCACTAGGACCGAGCAGCCAACAGTTCTTTGTTGATGTGGTGGGCGAGCAAGGGCCCGCGGTACACAAATGACGTATAGGCCTGCACGAGGTCCGCTCCAGCGCTAAGGCGATCGTGGACGTCGCGGCCCGTGGACACTCCCCCAACAGAAATCACTGCCGGGACATCGCCTAGCGCCTGGCGCACGATGTCAAGGACACTCCTCGACCGCTTCGCGAGTGGGGCTCCGGAGAGGCCGCCGTCGCCGGCATGAGAAATCTCCGCTTTCCCAGACGACAACCCGTCCCGCGACACCGTGGTGTTCGTCACGACCACACCCGCTAACGCTTGGTCGTTAGCAAGAAGTGCGATGTCTCGGATTTCTTCATCGGCTGAGTCCGGCGAGATCTTGACCAACACGGGCGTGTCCCCCGAGTGCTGTGTCACGGCATTGATTAGGGGCAAGAGCTCCGCGGGATCTTGGAGCGCGCGCAGTCCAGGGGTATTCGGCGAGCTGACGTTGATCACCAGATAATCGGCAAGGCCGCTTAATTCCCGCGCACAGATGCCGTAGTCGTCGGCGGCGCTTTCGAGAGAAGTATCGCGATTCTTCCCGATGTTCACTCCAATCACCGGGGCAGGCCCGCGTCGGAGCACCTCGAGGTGCTTCTTCATCGCCTCCACTCCCCCGTTGTTAAAGCCCATCCGGTTGACGAGCGCTTTATCGGCGGGGAGCCGAAACAATCGAGGCTGGGGGTTTCCAGGCTGCGGTTTTGGCGTCACTGTGCCCACTTCAACGTGGCCAAACCCTAAGGCGCCAAGCGCGGCGACGACTTCTGCGTTCTTATCGAAGCCTGCGGCTACACCAAAGGGTGATGGGAAGTCGATGCCCATCACCGTGGTGCGCAGCGACGGGTCCGGTTGGGTCACAACACTCAGAACCTGTTTGGTGATGGGTTGTTGGATCGCGCGCAGCACTCCCATGCCGAGGTGGTGGGCAAGCTCCGCATCAAGCAGTTTGAGAAAGGGGAAAACTGCTTGATACACGAATTAGTCCTCGTCTTTCGCGGCAGTCTTTTCGGCGCGAAGAGTCGCAATCGCGTCTTCGAAGTCTTCGAGACCCTCAAACCCGCGATAAACCGAAGCGAAACGCAAATAGGCAACCTCGTCGAGTTCGCGAAGTGGCTCCAAAATCGCTAAGCCGATTTCGTTTGCATCGACCTGCGAAACTCCGGTCTGGCGGATGGCTTCTTCTACCCGCTGGGCGAGTTGAGACAGGTCCTGGTCGGTCACCGGACGCCCCTGGCAGGCCTTTTTCACACCCGAGGCGATCTTCTCTCGGGAAAAAGGCTCAGTGACGCCACTTCGCTTAATCACGCTCAAGCTGGCCGTTTCAAGGGTTGAAAAGCGACGCCCACACTCTGGACACTGACGTCGACGCCGAATGGCCACTCCGTCGTCGCTGGTGCGCGAATCGATCACTCTGGAATCAGGGTGTCTACAAAACGGGCAATACATTTAGTCCTCCGAGCGGTGGAATCGGGCGGTCACCGCTTGACCGTGTGCGGGGAGATCTTCTGCATTGGCAAAGCGCACGATGTCGTCTCCGACATCACGCAACGCCATTTCGTTGTAGTGAACGATTTGCTGTGGGCGAAGGAATGTCATCGCAGAAAGACCCGATTGGAACTTTGCCTGTCCGCTCGTCGGCAAGACGTGATTTGACCCCGCTAGGTAATCTCCTGCGCTGACCGGGGTGTAATCACCCACGAAAATGGCACCCGCGTGGGTGATTTTTTCGACCAAAGCTTCGGGGTTCTCCACCATGATTTCAAGGTGTTCCGGAGCGAGTTCGTCGCTGACCACAACGGCGTCCTCACGTGAATCGACAATGATCACCGCGGACTGGACGCCAGCAAGGGATGTCTCCACGCGCTCACGGTGTGTGGTGGTGGACAGCCGCTGCGTGATAGCCGATTGCACCCGTGTCGCTAGCTCTTCACTGGTCGTGATCAAAATGGATTGAGCAAGTTCATCGTGTTCTGCCTGGCTAATTAGATCCGCGGCCACAAAATCGGCCTGAGCAGTGTCGTCTGCGATGACCACAATCTCAGTCGGCCCAGCCTCTGAATCAATTCCGACTCGTCCCTTGACCAGGCGCTTCGCCGCGGCCACGAACATGTTTCCTGGCCCTGTTATGACCGACACCGGGGCAAGATCTAGATCGACAACGCCGTAGGCCAAAGCCCCAATCGCACTTGCACCGCCCATGCGGTAGACCTCAGTAACGCCCAGCAACCCTGCAGTGGCAAGAATCGTGGGGTGAATTTCGCCCTCAAAATCAGCCTGCGGAGGTGATGCCAAGGCGATGTGTTTCACACCCGCCGTTTGCGCCGCGACGACGTTCATCACCACACTCGAGGGATAGACAGCCTTTCCACCTGGCACGTACACCCCTGCTCGCTCTACCGGCTGCCAGCGCTGGGTAATCGTGCCACCTGGGACTACTTCAACACTCTTGCGCTCGGGAACTTGAAGCGCAGAACCCGCGCGAACGTGTGCGATTGCGCGCTCAATGCTTACTCGAAGCGCGGGGTCTAATTCCTTCACTGCTGTGTCGATGGCAGATTGAGGGGTTTTCAGCCCGGCGGGGCGGCAGCGATCGAAGCGCTCGGCGTGATCGAGTAGAGCGTCGGAGCCGCGCTCACGAACATCGTCAATGAGTGCCTGAACGGTCTGATCGACGTCTGAGGATTCTGCAGATACGCGGGGAACACGGTCAAAAACCGTCTGTGGATCAAGGCTTTCGCCTCGCCAGTCCAGTATGCGAATCACCCCTCTATGTTAGGCGGACATGCCTGTCCCCACGGTCAGGCTGGGCCCTCTAGGGTGGAGCTAATGAGTACACACCAGCCTTATCAAGACGCCCCTTCAGCACAGGAACTCTTCCTCGAAGCCTTTCGTCGACACGGAGCAGGTGTCGCCATTGTGACTACCAAGAAGTCCTCCGGCGAGCCCACGGGGTTCACGGCCACTTCGCTGGCGTCACTTTCGTCGCTGCCGCCTCGAGCCACCTTCAACATGTCTCAGATGGCAAGTAGCTACCCGGCGATTCGATCGGGCGAGCACGTGTTGATCCACTTTCTCAGCGACAAGAACCTTGATCTTGCCCGCAAATTCAGTGGCGACGCATCGGAGCGTTTCGTGGGTGTCGAGGTAGAAGAAGGCCCAATGGGCCTGCCGTTGCTCCCCGGAGCGTCCGCTTACGTGCTCGGCAAGATTGTCGCCCGTCACGAAACAGGCGAGGCCGCCACGATTGCAGTGGAAATCACCGGCGGTGGCCTTGGTGAACCAGGCGATTCCCTGGTGTACCAAGAAAAGAACTACCGGGTCGCCGCTTCTCTCCCCGAGGCCTGAGGCTGGGCGAGGCAGTCCCGGCCAAGCACGCTCTTCACTTCGCCTATCAAGTCGGTGCTCACGTCCACTCTGCGCGGAAGTGAAAACACGCGAGCAATACCGTCTTTCACCAGTCGCAGTCGAACTTCACTGGGACCAGGATGACGCTCCAGGGCTTCATCGAAACGCTGTAAGACATCTGCTGTGGCAAAGGTTTCTGGAACCGTGAACACCAGCGGGCCATCTGATCCGGCCGCCGTCTGGGCTTGGAGGTTTAGTACCTGAACTTGTTGAGCATGCATGGTGACTTCGTCGTCTCGACGCTGGACGCGACCGCGCACGGAGACGATTCCATCTGGCTGCATCGAGCCCTGATTTTCTTGATACGACTTGCCAAGAAGGAGGATGGACAGCTCACCGCTGAAGTCTTCCAAAGTGGCCTGGGCGTAGGGGTTTCCACTGTTTCTGGCCACGCGGTGATTGATCGATCCCACAAGGCCAGCCACCTGGACCACTGCACCGTCTTCTAAGTCGGATTCGAGCAGCTGCGCCACAGTCATGTCAGCGTGCTGGCTCAACCCAATTTCCATTCCGGAGAGCGGGTGGTCTGAGACGTAAAGACCGAGCATTTCTCGCTCAAAAGCGAGTAGTTCGCGTTGTGACCATTCAGGCAAGTTAATGATTTTGGGGGCGGGCGCTTCGCCGGTGTCTTCAAAGAGTGAGTCGAAGTCGAAGCCCACATCACCACGCTCCTCGGCGCGCTTTTCTCCTACAGCCTGATCCACGACCGACTCGTGAATTTCGGCCAATGAGCGTCTGGTGTTGCCGAGCAAATCAAACGCACCGGCTTTGATCAGAGATTCAACCGTTCGCCGATTGAGCGCTTGGGCGGGAACTTTCTTCACAAAATCGTGGAAGTCCGTGAACTCACCCTTAGATTCACGGGCTTGTCGGATGTGCTCCACAACTTGAAGGCCGACGTTTCGAACGGCACCCAAACCAAAGCGAATGCTTTCGCCCACCGCTGCGAACGACGCCTGTGAGGTGTTGACGTCGGGCGGAAGCACGTCAATTTTCATCCGTCGACATTCGTTCAAGTAAATGGCGGATTTGTCTTTGTCATCGCTCACACTGGTGAGCAATGCCGCCATGTACTCGGCTGGGTAATGGGCTTTGAGATAACCCGTCCAGTAGGACACCAAGCCGTAGGCGGCAGAGTGCGCCTTGTTGAAGGCGTAATCAGAGAACGGGACGAGAATTTCCCAGAGAGTCTTAATCGCGGCATCGGAGTAGCCGTTTCCGCGCATACCGGCCTGGAAACCCTCGAACTGGTAGTCCAGCTCTTCCTTTTTCTTTTTACCCATCGCCCGGCGCAACAAGTCTGCTTGAGCAAGCGAATACCCCGCGAGGTTCCTCGCAATCTCCATTACCTGCTCTTGGTAGACGATCAGACCGTAGGTCTCGCCAAGGATGTCATCCAGGGCATCGGCTAGTTCAGGGTGAAGTGGCGTAATGGCTTGGGCGCCGTTTTTTCGAAGCGCGTAGTTCGTGTGCGAATCAGCGCCCATGGGACCTGGTCGATACAAGGCCAACACGGCAGAAATGTCTTCGAAACGCTCAGGACGCAGCAGCTTCAGCAAGCTCCGCATAGGGCCACCATCGAGCTGAAAGACACCGAGCGTATCTCCGCGCGACAACAACTCGTATGTGGCCTGGTCGTCTAGCTCGAGCTCTTCCAGGACCGGGCGCTCTCCACGGCTTTCTTCGATGTTGTCTAGCGCATCGTCAATGATCGTGAGGTTTCGAAGGGCCAAGAAGTCCATCTTGACCAGGCCCAACGACTCGGCCGTGGGGAAATCAAACTGGGTGACGATTTGTCCATCTTGTTCCCGCTTCATAATCGGGATGATGTCCATCAGAGGAGCGCTCGACATGATTACGCCGGCGGCGTGAACACCCCATTGGCGCTTTAGGTTTTCAAGACCTCGAGCGACCTCAAAGACCTTTTTTGCATCTTGGTCTGCATCCAAAAGCGCCCTGAAATCGCCCGCTTCTTTGTAGCGCTCGTGAGACTTGTCCAAAATCCCACCCAGCGGGATGTCTTTACCCATGACCGAGGGCGGCATCGCTTTGGTGAGCTTCTCCCCCATGCCGAAGGGGTACCCAAGGACCCGGGAGGCATCTTTGAGCGCCTGCTTCGCTTTGATGGTTCCAAAGGTCACAATCTGTGCCACACGGTCATCGCCGTATTTTTCGGTCACATAGCGAATGACCTCACCACGACGACGCTCGTCAAAGTCCACATCGAAGTCGGGCATCGAGACACGATCAGGGTTGAGGAATCGCTCAAAGATCAGGCCGTGCACGATGGGGTCCAACTCGGTGATCTTCATGGCATATGCAGCCATTGAACCAGCGCCCGATCCACGGCCTGGGCCTACGCGGATGCCGTTTTTCTTAGCCCAGTTGATGAAGTCAGCAACGACGAGGAAGTAACTGGAGAACCCCATTTGGGTGATCACGCCGATTTCGTATTCAGCTCGCTCGCGGACGTCATCCGAGATTCCATCCGGGTAACGATCGGCCAGACCTGCCTCCACCTCACGTCGGAAGGCCGCATCTACGTTGTCGCCTTCGTCCACGGGGTAGTCCGGCATGTAGTTGGCCGACTCGTCAAATTCCACCGAGACGCGCTCGGCAATCAGCAGGGTGTTGTCTGCGGCTCCGGGGAAGTCGCTAAAGAGCTCACGCATTTCAGCGGCCGTCTTGATGTAGAAGTCTTGAGAATCAAACTTGAAACGCTTCGGGTCATCCAGGGTGGAACCAGATTGCACACACAGCAGCGCTTCGTGAGCCGTGGAGTCTGCCGCGTGCGTGTAGTGAGAGTCATTTGTGCCAATTAAGGGCAGGCCCAACTCCTCAGCGAGTTTTTTAAGGTCCCCCAACACCCGCTTTTCAAGTGGTAGACCGTGGTCCATGACCTCGACGAAATAGTTATCTTTCCCAAAAAGATCACGCATGTGCCCGGCGACACGAACAGCTTCGTCGTATTGACCGAGCCGAAGCCTGGTCTGAACCTCACCGCTGGGACATCCGGTGGTCGCAATGACACCTTCGTGGAAGTTCTCTAACAGCTCCAGGTCCATACGGGGTTTGAAGTAGTAGCCCTCAATAGAGGCAAGAGAGGCCAGGCGAAACAGGTTGTGCATACCGGTGGTGTTTTCCGCCCACATCGTGAGGTGGGTATAGGCGCCACCACCGGAAACATCGTCCTCACCACCACCGGCGTAGTTGACTCGGGACTTGTCGGTGCGGTGTGTCCCTGGAGTGAGGTATCCCTCCATTCCAATGATCGGATTTACTCCTGCGTCACGGGCTTTCTTCCAGAACTCATACGCGCCAAACATGTTGCCGTGATCGGTCATCGCGACGGCGGGCATTTCTTGCCTGGCTACCTCCGTGACGAGCTCTGAAATACGCGCGGCACCATCGAGCATTGAATACTCGGTATGCACGTGTAAATGCGCGAAATTGTCAGTCACTTGGTCTCCGAAAAACTCTCAGACCCCAGAGTATTGGGAAGCGAGGAATCGATTACTCGCCACACCGAAATCACTCAGGGTTTAGCAGCTCGAGGGCTTGTTTGAGGTCCTCGGGGTAATCGCTGGTGAAGCTTACGTGCTCCCCCGTCCCCGGGTGAACGAAGCCAAGAGACACCGCGTGGAGCCACTGACGCGAGAGCTTCAGCTTCGCGGCAAAAGTGGGGTCTGCGCCATAGAGGGTGTCTCCCACGAGCGGGTGGCCATCGGCTTGGAAGTGGACGCGGATCTGGTGGGTGCGGCCAGTTTCTAAGTGCACTTCAACCAGGGTTGCTCCAGGGAACACTTCCAGGGTGTCGTAGTGGGTAATGGAGTGCCGACCGTCTCGAACAACAGCAAACTTCCACGATGAGCTTGGGTGGCGACCGATGGGAGCATCAATCGTTCCTGACGAGGGTGAGGGGTAACCCTGCACGAGTGCGTGATACACCTTGTCGACCTCGCGCGCTCGAAACGCTCGCTTGAGGCCACTGTAAGCGCGGTCACTCGCGGCAACCACCATCACACCTGAGGTGCCGACATCCAGACGGTGAACTACACCGGGGCGTTCCTCAACGCCCAAGCCGGGAAGCTTGTAGCCGGCTTCACTCAGCCAGCCAATGACATCGGGGCCTTCCCAGCTGGGTGCAGGGTGAACCGTGACGCCTACGGGCTTATCGATAACGATGATGTCGTCATCGCTGTACAACACCGTGATGGGCGGAATGTCGCCCGGTTCGATGGTGGGCACTTCTTCCACCCGTTGATCCACCACGAACCGGTTTCCCGACACCGCTTTGTGGGATTTTTTCACCGGGGTGCCCTTGAGGGTAATTGCCCCCTGAGCAATCAACTCGGCCACGCGTGCACGCGATAATCCGGTCAGTTGCGCGATGACGTGGTCAACGCGCTCCCCCGCAAGTTCTGGGGGGACAAATACGGAGTTTGACCGCTCAGACGATTCGTCTGCTGATGGCTGATCCAACGACTCTTAGTCGGATTCGGTTTCGGCAACCGGTCCGGTCGGAGTGACGTCAACCGAGCCGGTGTCTTGCACAGGAAGCGATCCCGTTGTCGAAGGAGCCACAGGGCTGCTCGGAGCAGGAGCAGACTCAATTCCAGCGTTGTCCAGGGTGCTGAGCTGACCTTCGATGAAACCACGAAGGCTTTGGCGGTAATCGCGCTCAAACTCACGAAGGGCATCGACCTTGGCTTCAAGCTTCTTTTGGGTTGACTGGTATTCAGCAACACGCTTTTGGTGCTCTGCCTCAGCTTCAGCGACGATGCGGGCTGCTTGGGAGTGGCCTTCAGCAATGAGTTCGTCGCGCTTTTGGATACCTTCGCGGACGTGTTCTTCGTGGAGCCTGCGGGCAAGCTGCAACAGGTTGGTGGTGCCTTCAGCGTCGATGGGGTCATCGAGGCTGGCGGTGCTCACCGGAGATGCGGGAGCAGGGGTTGCGCCAGAGCGCTGAAGTTCTGCAATGCGAGCCTCTGCGGCTTGGAGTTCATTCTTGAGCTGGGTGTTTTCCTCAGCCACGCGACGCATCTCGACAACAACCTCGTCCAGAAAGTCATCAACTTCGTCCTGGTCATATCCCTCACGGAATTTGGTGGACTGAAAACGCTTGTTGACGATGTCTTCAGGTGTTAAAGCCATGTTTCTGTGATCTCCTGAGGTTGTCGAGCCGTCAATTCCCACGCGCACTTCATGCAAATGTGGACCAATGCGCCTAAGCCTACTCGCGATTGGCCAAGAATGTGGCTATCGGTAGCTTCCGACAATTCCCATCACCATCAGGGTGGCAATCATCAGCAAGCTCCAGCCGAGGTCAATCGCAGCCGCACCGAGGCGCAATGGCGGAATGATCCGCCGAACTGTGCGAAGCGGCTTGTCGGTTAGTGAGTAGGCGGCTTCAGCGGCAATCAGCACTACACCCTTGGGGCGCCAGGAGCGAGAAAACACCTGCACCCAGTCAAGGATGAAGCGCACCCACATGGCGATAAAAAAGACATATAGGGCCGCATACAACGCCCACGCGATTACTGACATCGCACTCAATTATTCCGGGAATCCACCCGGATTACTAGTCGAGCAGCTCGTCGGTGTCGGTGTCGTCAGCGTCGCCCGATACCTGGACGTGTGACGGCGACAACAAGAAGACCTTGGGGGTAACTCGCTCAATGTGCCCATAGAGACCCTGAGTAAGTCCGCTGGCAAAGTCCACCATGCGGCGTGCTTCGGTCTCGCTCATCTGGGTGAGGTTCATCACCACGGGGATACCGTCGCGGAACGTCTCGGCGATGAGCTTGGCGTCTTCGTACTTCTTGGGGTGAACCGTGAGAATCTCGTTCACCTCTGACGAGTTGTGGCGACCGCGACGCAGCGGGGTCACAGTGGCACGGGGAGCCGGCTGTGCGGCCTGTGCGGAACGGGGCTCGAAGTCCTCAGATGCGGACTCTTCGGCGAGTCCCAAGAACTCGAGGGTCTTGCGCAATGGGTTTGCCATGGTGAAGCCTTTCTTCCGTTTCCGGTGCCTTCAGATTAAGCGGGATAGGGGCGTTTTCCGGTGATTGCGGTGCCGATTCGTAGGTGTGTCGCGCCCGCGTTAATTGCCTGCGCAAAATCCCCCGACATCCCCATCGACAAGTCCGTTGCGTTGGGAGCAATCGCCAACACTGTGGGGTGAATTGCTCGTACTCGCTCGAATGCGGAAGCAGGGTCTTCATCTTGAGGTGCTACCGCCATCAGACCGCGAAGTCTCAGATGAGCTGTGGCCATCACGGCTTCGGTGAGTTCTGCAAGATCCGCAGGTACTACTCCCCCGCGCCCTGGATCATCGGTGAGATTGAGTTCAATAAACACCTCAAGATCGCGCTCGAGTTGACCAAATTTCTTCACCAGACTCAGTCGATCTACCGAGTGAACCACGCTGGAGTACTCAGCCACCGCAAGGGCTTTGTTGGACTGGAGTTGACCGACAAAGTGCCAGTTGAGGTCCAGGTCAGTCAACTCAGACGCTTTAGGCCCTGCTTCCTGGTGTCGGGATTCGCCGACATCGCGCACGCCCAGTTCATACAGATCTCGCACGAGCGAGGCGGGATGAAATTTGGTCACCACAATCGTGGTGATCTCGTCCACATTCCGCCCAGCGGCGCGCGCAGCCTCCGCGATTTCGTCGGTAACGAGGCGGTAGCGCTCCGCGAGAGCGTGGTCCACGGGTTTAGCGGAGGAAATCAGGAACGTCGAGTTCCTGATCGTCTCCCATTTCCGAGGCGAAAAGCGGGGCTTCTTCGTCTTCAGCCTCGGCCACTACAGGAGCTTCCGTGGTTGCCTCTGACAGCCAGGCAGGAGTCTCATCGGTTGCGTCGAGTGACTCTGCGGGCTCTTCGGTAGGCCGCGCCACAGGTACAGGCTTCGCCTGGGTTGCGGGGTCGAATCCGGCAGCAATCACCGTCACGCGCACCTCGTCGCCGAGTGAGTCGTCGATAACAGCGCCAAAGATGATGTTGGCGTCTGGGTGGACGGCCTCTTCGACGAGTTTTGCCGCGTCGTTGATTTCGTAGAGTCCAAGGTTTGAACCACCCTGGATCGACATCAATACGCCCTGTGCACCCTCGATGCTGGTCTCCAGTAGCGGAGAGGCAATGGCGAGCTCGGCGGCCTTAATTGCTCGGTCTGCCCCCCTGGACGAGCCAATACCCATCAATGCGCTACCAGCGTCTTGCATGACCGATTTCACGTCAGCAAAGTCAAGGTTGATCAGGCCCGGGGTGGTGATCAAGTCAGTGATTCCCTGAACACCCGCCAGGAGAATGTGGTCAGCAGTTTCAAACGCCTGGATCATGCTGATGGTGCGATCGCCAATTTCGAGGAGGCGGTCGTTGGGAACAACGATCAGGGTGTCCACTTCTTCGCGGAGAGCCTCAACACCCTCTTCAGCCTGGCCCTGACGGCGCTTTCCTTCGAAGCTAAACGGCTTGGTGACAATACCGACCGTGAGCGCTCCCACGGACTTGGCAATGCGCGCGACAACGGGCGCTCCACCGGTACCTGTTCCTCCACCTTCACCGGCGGTAACGAACACCATGTCGGCACCCGCGAGGGCCTGTTCGATCTCTTCAGCGTGGTCCTCGGCTGCGCGACGACCAATCTCGGGGTCGGCTCCTGCGCCAAGACCTCGAGTAAGTTCGCGTCCAACATCGAGCTTGACGTCGGCATCCGACATCAACAGCGCTTGTGCGTCAGTGTTCACCGCAATGAACTCCACACCCTTCAATCCGCGCTCGATCATTCGGTTGACAGCGTTCACACCGCCGCCGCCGACTCCGACGACTTTGATTACTGCCAGGTAGTTGTGGTGTCCCGTCACCAGGGCCCCTCTCCTTAACCTTCAACCTCTACTTGAGGATGAGAGTTTTCCTCACTTTTGGACAGTGCCCACGCTACGGCGAAGAGCCCCCTGGCCCCGGGAGGTGGGCGGGCGTGTCGAAGTGGGGGCGGCGACTAGTTGGCGTCGCGAATGACGACGGTTTCTGGGGTCGACAAGTCGATGAGCTTCGCTCCCCCGCTTCCCGCGGCCTGAAGTGCAGCCGGTAAGGCGCGCGCCTTTTGTGCCGAGAACTCACTACTTCCCCAGAGGACCTGGTGGTTTGAATCGCGCAGGCTAAACGCAACCGTGTCTGTACTCGATGCCGTGATTTGTTCAATCCGGCGTAGGACATCTGAGGGAATTGCAGCAAGCGCGCTCACAATTGCTTGGAATCCTTTTGATTCGGCGTTGGGAGCAATGCCCACCAAGGGAAATTCAGTGGGTCTGATGGTGTCGCTCCACAACACCACACCTGCCTGATCAACCACATCAAAACCGGTGGGTGTAGACACCACGGCAAGCGGGGTTCGCTCGATGATGCTCACCGCCAAGGTGTCCGGGAGCTCAACCCTGGTGTCCACCGATTGGATCAAGGGGACGTCTGAGAGCTCTCGTGCCACATCGCCAGCGCTTATGCGTGCCAGTGGCAAACCGGCCAAGGGCTGCAGCTGCTCGACTACCTCGGCGTTGGTGAGCCTGTTCACACCCTCCACGCGAATCGTGCGCAGCGACATGATCGGTGAAGTGGTCAGAATAATCACCAGAATCACGAGAGCGACCACACTGCCCACACCGATTGTCCAGTTCAGTCGACGTTGCCGCGTGGTCACCGTGAATCGGCGATATTCCTTCCGCTCTGCCTTCTTGCGCTCGCGAGTGGCTTTTTTCGCTTCTGCCGCTGCAGAACGCGCGGCGGAAGGCTTCTTCGCTGCCTTCTTCTTCGCGGGCGCAGGCGTGGAACTGGCGCCGAAGCCAGATGGCCTACTGGGCGTTGCCATAAGTGTCAGTCATTTTCTGAAGCAGCCTCGGCACGATTTGATACAAGTCACCCGTGCTCATCGTCAAGATCACATCACCTGGCTTTGCCCTGGACACGGCAAGCTCCACGGCTTTGTCCCAATCGGGTTCAAAGTCATAGGAGGTACCAGGGGTTAACCGATCCAAGATCATTTGGGTGGTCACCCCTTCGATCGGGTCTTCCCGAGAGCCAAAAATGTCAAGAAAAATGGTGTGATCGCTGCCTGCGCTAAATGCAGCGGCAAGCTCGCCGGCCATCAGCTGGGTTCTGGAATACAGGTGCGGCTGGAACATCGTGATCACGGTGCCGTCTCCAGCAACGTTTTGAGCAATCTCGAGAGCGGTGGCCACCTCAGTGGGATGGTGGGCGTGGTCATCAAAGACCCGCACCCCACCTATTTCACCGTGGAACTGGAATCGTCGGTCTGCTCCGCGGAATCCACTGACACCACGAGCGGCGTCGTCAAGCGAAACTCCTGCCGCAACCATGGAGGCGACAACCCCGGTGGCGTTCACAGCGTTGAGGCGACCGGGAACAGCGAGCTCGAAGGTGGCCGTTTCACCCTGATAGGACACAGTTCCTCGCGCAGTTGGTGCCGCCTGAACATCACTGAGAACCACATCAGCATCTTCTGACGTTCCGTAGGTGAGAGGAGATGAATCAGCTACACGAGAGGCGATATCCCTCGCACCCGGGTCATCAACACAAATCACTGCTCGCGAAGTCGCCGAGCGAGCATAGTCTTCAAAGGCCTGGAAGACAGCCTCGGTACTGCCATAGAAATCCAGATGGTCTGCGGCAACGTTCGTGATCAGCGCGATTTCTGGGTGGTAAATCAAAAACGACCGGTCTGATTCGTCTGCTTCGATGACGAACCACTCCGAGCTTCCATGCCGAGATGACACTCCCCACTCCGAGACAACACCACCGTTTACGGCCCCGACATCAATGCCGATGTGGTCAAAAGCCGTGGCCATCATTGCCGTGGTGGTGGTCTTACCGTGAGAGCCCCCCACCGCGATGAGGCGATAGCCCTGGGTGATGAAACGCAGCGCATCCGCACGGTGAAGAATCGGAATCCCCCGACTTGTCGCATCGACAATTTCAGGGTGATGATCGCGCACGGCATAGGTAGAAATCACCGTGTCCACGTGCGGGATCTGGCCCGACTCCTCACCAATGAACACATCAATACCGGCGTGTTGGAGGGAGGCGGTGACCTCAGAGGCGGAGCGTTCGGTTCCCGAGACGTGAATTCCGCGCTGGTGCAAGATTCGTGCGATTCCACTCATACCCGAGCCACCCACGCCAATCATGTGGACACGACCGAGACTCTCGGGCAGCCAACCGTCTTCACGAGGTCGAAGCATTAGGCACCTTTCTGGGCGGCATGAATTGCCATCGTGGCCACTTTCGAAGCGGCGTCTGCAACCCCGAGGCGGGCCATCGAGGTGGCCATCTCGGACAATCTGTTCTTATCTGCCATCAAAGGCAGCAGCGAGGAGTGAACCCACTCCGGCGTGAAGTCTTTATTCGCCACCATCACGGCAGCGCCTGCGTTAACGGTGGCGCGGGCATTGTGCTCTTGCTCGCCATTGCCCACGTGGTAGGGAATAAACACAGCGGGAACACCCGTGAGTTGGATCTCGCTGACTGTCGCCGCTCCAGCCCTGGACACCACAAGCGATGCCGCTCGAAGGGCAAGGTCCATCCGATCGGTGTAGCCAATAGACACAAACCCATCCGGCGTGGACTGGGGAGCATCGTTGTCTTTTCCGCGGAGGTGAAGGACCTGCCACCCTGCCTCAACACATTCGCCAGCGACAGACTCGATGGTTCGGTTGAGTGACTGCGCGCCGGTCGAACCACCGGTGACTAACAGCACTGGAGTGCGAGCTTTCAGACCAAAGTGTTTCCTCGCCTCCGAGACACTTACCGCCGAGGCGTCTCGGACTGACTTGCGCATCGGCATTCCCACCACCTGGGCGTGTGGCAATGGGGTTCCGGGGAAACACACGGCGACATGTTCAGTGAGCTTTGCCCCCAGTGTGTTGGCCATGCCCGGAAGGGCATTTGCTTCGTGAATCACCAGTGGAATCGAGGCAAGCCGTGCCGCCACATATACGGGAGCTGCGGTGTATCCGCCAAAGCCCACGACTGCATCAACATTCCTGGAGCGCAGTTCGCGAAGCGCCGACATCACCGTGGCGATCCAGCGGAAGGGAAACAACAGCGCATATCGACCTATGCGCCGTGGAAAAGGAAGCTTCGGGACTGAGAACATGTCCTGGAGGTGGGAGGGAAGCAACTCGCGCTCCCGCCCGCCCTTGGTGCCCACGACCACAAATCCGGCGCTTCGATCACGTGCCTCAAGCTCCTCTGCGACAGCAATCAGAGGGGTGATGTGGCCGGCGGTTCCACCGCCACAGAGTGCATAGGTTGTCACCGGCGCACTGCTCCGTCATCGCCGACAAATTGCCACACCGGGTCAACGTGGCGTTGCCTGTTCACGCTCATCACCACGCCCATGGCCATCAGCATGGCCAATAGTGCCGAACCTCCCGAAGAGATGAAGGGAAGCGGCACACCCAACACCGGCAGGTACTCCAAGACCACGGCGATGTTGACCAGCGCTTGGCCAACAATCCAGATCATTGCGCCAGCCGTCACGAGCCTGGCAAACGGGTCAGGGTTTTTTTGAACCAAGCGCACCATTGCAAAGCCCAAGATGGTGAAGGAGATAACAACCACGATGGTGCCCACAAGCCCCAGTTCTTCACCGATCACCGCGAAGATGTAGTCGGTATCTGCCTCAGGAAGCCACGACCACTTGGCGCGTGAGTTCCCTAGCCCCACACCCAAGACTCCACCAGAGCCAAGGGCCATCGTGCCCTGCATGGGCTGCCAGCACTGATACAAGAACTCTTCGTCGGTACAGCCAGAAAGCCACACTGTCACGCGCTCAAGACGGTAGGGCGCGATCAACGCCATCACCGCACCGAGTGCCCCCACGAAGCCCACTGCGGTGATTAGGTAGATCAACTTAATGCCGGCAACAAACAGCACGCCCAGCACAATCAGCGACATCACTCCCACTGTTCCCAGGTCGCGTCCGGCAAGCACTAGGCCGAGGGCAAGGGCAAGACCCCACAAAAGAGGCTTTCGAAGAGCTTCTGGCTCGGAGATGTAATCAACTCGCTCAGAGAGGATGCTCGCCATCCACACAATCAAGGCCAACTTCACAAACTCTGCTGGCTGTCCGGTTAAACCACCCACCGACAACCAGTTGGTGTTACCACCGGAGGTCACCCCCAAGGGGGTAAAGACCACGAGCCCCTGGAGGACAAGGCCAAACAGGAGAAGAGTTCCTGCCAACGCTCGCCAGACTGTGGCCTTCCAGGTGGACATGATGAACATGATGGGAAGGCCCAACATGGCCCACATTCCCTGGCGAACCCAGACTGCGAGGAAGTTTCCGTCGTTGGCTTGCATGGCCGTCACAAACGAGGAGGACAACACCATCACAAGCCCGAAGATAACCAGGAATAACACCATCGAGACCATGACCACGTACTCCGTGGATTCTGCGTGGAATAGGCGCTTGACCGACACCACCGCGCGGGCCTGAGGAGTCGACGTCTTCGACGGCTGCGGCTTACGTGCCGCAGGCTTTTTCGCCGCCGTCGTGCGGCGGGGCGCCGTTTGGTGGCCAGAAATCACCGTGCGTGCCACGCCCTCACCGCCTTCCAGAAACAGGCCAAAAATGGCCACCTCTAAGTGTCAGGCCTGAACGCCGGGCTTTGGCCTAGCCCTGGGGGCGTGTCTACTATTCGCTCGAGGGAGCAGGCCCCGATACTGCCGCGCCAATGAGCTCTGGGGCGACGTCATACGCTCGGGCAATGGCAAATGCAGCAATAGCCGCTTCGGCCTTATCGGGGCTGTCAAAGCCAGCCTGTTCGAGCTCCGCCGTGGTACACAGCTCCAGCGCGCGATCTGCACGGTCTTCCAAGAACGCCCGATCGCAAATAATGTCTTCCACTCGCCCCAGGTCACTGCGAGGCGGGGTGTCTAGGCCGATTCCGATTGCCCTCGCACCTTCGATCACCTCGGCGTCTTCGACCGCGGCCTCGGTGGCGCCACCTCCCCGGCGATACACACAGGCGCGAGAGGTGTTCCGATACAACTCGACTAAGAGATCGTGCGGAAGGGGGTGCTCGTCACCCACCGACACACTCAACACAGGCGCCCGGGTGATCTCACCATCTGATTCCATTTGCTGCAGCTGCCCAGGGCTCAACACCCAGACCACAACATCAATGCCATCGGGAAGTCTCACCGCATCGAGGGCGGGAGCAATTCCCACTCCTGCTTGGAAAGCTTTCAGCCCAGAGGCGAGCAAAAGGGCTGTTGCCGTGTTCGCGATGAGCTCTGAATGCTCCCCTGCCACATAGACAAACTCTGGCCCGCCGTCGACCTTGTCGGCCACACGCGAGGTGAACTCAACTTCGGACCAGACAACGACACTTTCTGCCCATTCAGGCGCATGAAAGCTGCCACTCCACGACGAAGCCACGACCACGAAATCGGGTTGGGACACATCGGCCCAGGCCTTATCACCAACAAACGCGTCGGCCCCCAACACATTAAGTATTGAAATTCGATCCTGGTCGTCTTCATCGGTCACGACCGAGACTGAGACTCCCAACTCCACGAGGGTGTCGGCAAGGGCAAAGCCCTCGTCCGAGAGCCCCAACACCACTGCGCTCAGGCCCGACCAGGAGTCGAACCAACTGGTAAACGTCGCGGGGTCTGCCATTACTGGCTCAGCCACTCCAGATAGAACACACCGGCTCCGGCGAACGCCAAGAACCCGGCGATCAACCAGAAGCGCACCACAATCGTGACTTCGGCCCAGCCCTTGATTTCGTAGTGGTGGTGCAACGGGCTCGAATAGAAGATGCGGCGACCGCCGGTGGCTTTGAAGTACAAGCGCTGGAGCACCACCGAACCGGTGAGGATGACGAATAGGCCTGCAATGAGGGGCAATAGCAACTCGGTGCGAGTCAGCATTGCCATGGCGGCAACACCGCCACCCAGCGCCAGCGAACCGGTGTCACCCATAAAGACCTTGGCGGGTGAGGTGTTCCACCAGAGGAAGCCAATCAGGCTTGCCAGGATGGCGGTGGCCACCGCGGCCAGATCCAGCGGGTCACGCACTTCGTAACACTTGTAGGCGACTTCCAGGTCGAGGCCTGCCGAGAAACACGACTGGTTGAACTGCCAGAAGCTAATGAGCACATATGAGCCAAAGACCAGGATTGACGAGCCTGCAGCCAGACCGTCCAAACCATCGGTGAGATTCACCGCGTTGGAGGTACTCACCACAATCAGGCTCGTCCAAATCATGAACGCGATATAGCTTCCGATCAGACCAAAGCTTGCAAAGGTAAGCCAATCGATGTCTCGAATAAACGACACCGCAAGTGAGGCGGGGGTTTGGCCGTTATCGTCCGGGAATGAAATCGCAAGAACCGCAAAGATTGCCGAGACCAGGATCTGGCCGATCACTTTGCCTCGGGGACTTAACCCCAACGATTGCTGGCGGCGGATCTTCGAATAGTCGTCAATAAACCCGACTGTTCCAAGCCCCAGCATGATGAAAATCACTAACAGGCTGGAATAGCTCGGAGGCGATTCACCAATGAGGTGGGCGGTGAAATAGCCAAAGACCATTCCGAGCAAGATGATGATGCCACCCATGGTGGGTGTTCCACGCTTGACGAAGTGAGTCTTGGGGCCGTCTTGGCGAATGAACTGTCCCCAGCCCAAGCGCTGAAACCCCTTGACAAAGACAGGCGTCAGGAAAAGCGTGAAGAGGAGGGAGAGGCCTCCAGACAGCAGTAGAACAATCATTTAACTATCGGCCTCTACTCGTGCCACCAGCTCATCGATGATGGGTTCGGGGTAGCCAGAGAGGACAATGAGATCTCCGTCTTGTGGCCACACACGCAGGTAATCGTACGCGTCTTGGACAGACTCGAGCCACAATGACTCGCCATCCCATGAACCCTCCAGGCCTACCTGGGTTGCCAAGGCTTTGGCAGAGATTCCGAGCCCCACAAACTGATCAATCCGAAGCCTAATTATCGCTGCCGCGAGTGCTCCCAGGCTGTCGTAATCATCAGACGGATCAATGGTGACCCCCGCGGAAAGCACCAACATGCGAGAGTGATCGACCTCGGAACGGATGGTTTTAAGACGCATAATCAAGTCGTCGCCACGGGGTGATCCACTCGTGTCCACCGCGATTCGGGCTCCCGCAAAGGAGAAAATTCGCAGACTTTCACTCACGCGCTCCACCCCGCCTCACGCAGGGCTGCCCGCGCTTCGTCGCGGGCTGAGAATGGCTGGCGTACTCCCCCAACATCGCGGTAGTGCTGGGAGCCAGGGCCCATCCACACCACCGCGTCTCCGCCGCTGGCTTTCGACACGGCGAATCGAATTGCAGTCACGGGGTCAGCAATTTCTTCCACGTGTGAGCCGTCAACACTCCTGGCGCCTACCAGGAGGTCAGATCGAATCTGCGCGGGGTCTTCCATCCGCGGGTCGTCATCGGTGACAATCACGAGGTCGGCCATGGTGGCCGCGATTGACCCCATGTCGGCTCGCTTTGAGCGGTCACGATTGCCCGAGGTTCCACAGACCACAACGAGTTTCCCGCTGAAGCGCTCACGAAGATTGCCGAACGTCTGCCGGTAGGCATCGGCGCTACGTCCCGCGTCAACAAACACCGACACGGCCGATTCACCCGAGACTCGCTCAATACGACCAGGCACCACGACGTCGATTCCTCCGTGATCTCTATCAATGGCAGATAGGGCCTCGATATTTACACCCGCCTCGATTGCCATCACAATCGCGAGGGCAGCGTTTTGGACCATGTGACGCCCCAGGGCCGTGATTGAGGTGTGAAGAGTTCCCGACGGGCCAGTCAACGAGAACGCTTCACCGAACCCGTCAGTGTCCTCGCGTGCCCAAATCCACTCCGCGCCACTCCCCGCTTCCCCCACAGTCGTGGTGGGAATACCCGAGTAATCGACCACGGTCTGTCCGTATGGTGACTCAAGAGACACCACCGCTCGCTCCGACCGGTCTGGCTGAAAAAGTGGCAGCTTTTCACTGAGGTAGCGATCCATGTCGCCGTAGTCTTCAAAGTGGTCGTGACTGAGGTTGGTGAAGCCTGCAACGGCGACACGGAGGCCATCTAGTCGGTGGCGTTCAATCGCTTGCGCACTTGCTTCTAATGCGAAAAACCCAACACCCTTCTCCGCCGCCACCGCGAGCATCGCCTGCAGCTCGGGCGCTTCTGGAGTGGTGAGCTTTGTGTAATAGCTCGATCCCGCTATTTGTCGCTCAGCAGAGTTGGACAACGCGGTGAGGTGGCCGACCTGACGAAAAATCGCTTCGAGATAGAACGACACCGAGGTTTTGCCATTTGTCCCCGTCACCGCGCAGACACGAGGCAGCGGTCCGGAGATGGAATACACCTGGGCGGCGACGCGACCAGCAATCATCCGCGGATGTTCGGCAACTAGCACCGGCGCAGCCACATCGCCTAGATGAGCGAGCCCTGCGTCGTCGGTGAGAATGGCTACCGCCCCAGCCTGGAGGGCAGCCTGCGCAAACTCCGCCCCATGGCGGTTCGCGCCAGGCAGAGCGATAAACACATCGCCCTGAGCAATGCTGTCAGTCGCAAGCGAGACCCCAGTCACAGTTACCGACGCATCACCGGAGTGAAGGGTGACAGGCAAGTGGTCGCATATCTGCTGAACACTGACTGGCAGGTTCGACGTCGGTCTCACCGGAGAATCAGCCATGACTCCCCCTTCGCTTCATCCACGAGTTACCAGGTTATCGGCGGGAGCGTGGGTTGTTCACTCGACGGCGGGATGCGATAGTGCTTGACCAAGTGGGTCACAATTTCGTCGAAGACAGGGGCGGCCGCATAGGAGAAGCGGTTTGTTTGTGGCTTCACGAAGGCCACCACCACCACAAACTGTGGATCATCGGCGGGAACCATTCCCGCAATTGAAATCATGCGCTCGTCACCGTAGACACCATTCTCAGCGATTTCCGCGGTTCCCGTCTTGGCGGCGATGCGATAGCCCGGGACGTTCACACGGTATTGAAGGGTTCCGCCCTGCGGAACTGTCTCGAGCATAGAAATCAAGGTCTTGGCAGTGGATTCCGAGATCACACGCTCCGGCTTGCCCTTGTCAACGGCATCAAAAGTGCCGTCTTGTTGCGAGCAGCCAGTCATCATCCGAAGCGGCAACTTCTCGCCACCATTCGCGATCGATTGGTAGGCGCTCGCCATTTGGGCCATCGTCGCCGACATTCCCTGACCAAAAGTCTGCGTGTGCACGGTCACCGAGTCGATTGTGTCGGGGTCTTGCATATAGCCGGTTTGTTCGCCCAAGAAATCAACTGTCGTGGACTGGCCAAAGCCGAATTTCGTGAAATATTTGTTTAGCGTCTTCGGTGAAATCCGCTCGCCAAGAATGACCGTTCCCGTGTTTGAGGAGCGGCTCAAAATTCCCGTGGTCGTGAGGTTTCCTGCCGCGCCACCACCAGCATTTCGGATATACCGACCGCCGGGAATCGCGTAGGTCGCAGGAACCTCGAATTGCTCGTCGGGGTAGGTAAGCCCCTCTTCCAGCAGCGCTGCCATGGTGATGGTTTTCAGCGTTGAGCCTGGCTCAAACGCAGAGGTAAAGGTTGCCGCACGAAGGTTGGACTGTGGAGTGTTCGCAAAGTCGTTGGGATCGTATGTCGGCCAGTCGGCAGCTGCAAGAATTTCGCCCGTTTTCACTTCCACCACCATGGCCGAACCGGACTGAGCACCTAGCGATTGTCCGGTTGAGGCAAGCTGTTGGAGCACAAACCACTGCAAATCAGAGTCAATGGTCAACACCACGTCACCACCGTTAATCGGCGGTGTGCTCACCTGCGTGGTGCCGGGAAGCTTCACGTAGTCGGCGCCGTGCTGGTAGGTCAACGTCCCATGTTCTGCTTGCAGACAGCTATCCCACTTCAGCTCCACTCCCTCAAGGGGGCCGTCGGTTCCCATCATTCCGGTGAGGTTTCCGGCGGTCGAGCCAAATGGGTAATACCGATCCGCGGTCCGCTCAAAATAGACCCAGGGAATATCGAGGTCGATGACTTGTCGATACTGCTCGGTGGTTGCGTCTTTAGAGAGGTAGGCAAAGTCAGATTCTGGGTCTTTGGACACCGCCGCATACATTTCGGCAGCGGGAGTGCCGGTAATCGCTTCAATTTCAGCGAGAGCGTCTAGGACCGAAACCGTGACTCCTCCGCGACGGAAATCCGACACGTGTCGGGGTGAAGCCGTCACGTCGTATCGGTCTGCATTTTCGGCCAAGGCTTGGAAGTTGCGGTCGAGAATTCGACCACGCTCTGCCCACAACATTTGGGTGGAGGTGCGACGCTCGGCCGATTCGGCGCTGAGCTCAGACGCGCGAACAACTTGGATGTCGACAAGTCGGACCATGAAGGCCACGACGACAATGCCCACAATGAGAGACACCGTCCCCATTCGGCGCGCTGTGCGCCTGGTTGCGGGATGTGCTGTGGGCACTTGCCGCTCCTAGTGGGTTGTCGGTGAAGGAAGGTCTCCTCCGAAGCTTCCTGCCACAGAGGTTTGGGCGGTGACCACAGGTACCTGGGCGTCTACGCCTTCGAGAACGCTGATCGTCTCTGCGTCACCACCACTAGTGTCCTCAGTCAAGGAGGCAAAAGCGGTCATTGACTCACCCTCAGTTGCCTGGGCAGCCATCGCGGCCACAACAGTCTCCACCGCGGCTGCGTCTTCTCCAGGAACAACCGAGACGACGCTGGTGCTGCCGGCAACGGCAGGCTGACCCGATCCCAACACAGCTGCATCTGACAAGCGCAGGTACGCGGGGTCACCGTCGTCAACCATTCCCAGCGATACCGCGAGGGTGGCAAGGGTTTGAGGGTCTTGCATCTGGCCGATTTCTTCACTCACGATGCTTAAGTCGCGGTTTCGCTCCGCCAGTTGACGCTCGAGGTCTTGAATCGCGTAGGCGCCATTGCCGAGTGCGATGGACAGAACCAACTGTCCTGCCAAGATCGCAAAGATTCCCACCAGGGTCGCAATTGCGTAGCTAATGCGAGGCGGAGCGGAGGTCTTTGCGCTGGGCACAGCGCGCACACTCGGGGCCTTGACGGCTCGAGGAGCGGGCGCGATGTTTGCGGCAAGAGCGCTCATGAGATGGTTTCCTTTACTTTTTCAGCAGCGCGCAGTCGAACCGACTGGCTTCGTGGGTTGTCTCGTTGTTCGTCACCGCTTGCGACCTCGGGGCCTTTTACAACCCAGCGGTAGCTCGGCATGTCAGTTTCTGGAATCACGGGTAAATCGATCGGGGCGCTCGACTGGGTCCTGGGCTCAATCGCGTGCTTGACTAAGCGGTCCTCACCGGAGTGGTAGGACAACACGACGATGCGGCCGCCCACTGCGAGGCGGTTAAGCGACACCTGGAGGGCCGCCTCCAAAACGTCTAATTCGTGGTTCACAGCAATGCGAAGGGCCTGGAATACGCGCTTTGCGTTGTGGCCTTTGCGGGGGTGCCCCCCTGGGGTGGCGCGGTCAATAACCTCAACGAGCTCGGCGGTGCGGGTGATTGGGCGAATCTCACGAGCGCTCACGATTGCTTGGGCGTAGCGGCTTGCCAGTGGCTCATCGCCGTAACGCTCAAACAAGCGCTGAAGCTCAAAGGCACTCATCGTGTTGATCAAGTCGGCGGCAGTGGTGTCGTCGGCTTGGTTCATCCTCATGTCGAGGGGAGCATCACCCAGATAGCGGAAGCCACGGTCGGGTTCGTCGAGCTGGAGCGAAGAAACTCCAAGGTCAAAAAGAATGCCTTGAGGTGCAACGCCGCCAGCGTGCTCGTCAAGAACATCGCCAATTTCGTCGTAGCGGGCGTGGACGAGGGTGACTCGGTCTCCAAAGTGCGCAAGGCGAGAGCCTGCGATGGCGAGTGCGTCACGGTCACGGTCAATTCCAATCAAGCGAATGCTGTCGAAGCGGTTAAGAAGTAATTCGCTGTGGCCTCCCATGCCCAACGTCGCGTCAACAACGAGGGCGCCTGGTTCGGTAAGCGAGGGTGCAAGCAGCTCAACCGAGCGCTCCAGCAGAACAGGGATGTGGGGGTAAGTGGTCATCATCGACTTTCCTGCTGGTTCTTGGTCCGCCTGTCCGATTCCCCTCCGTGTACCTGGAGCTGGGGAAGTTGCCCCAGGGCTACGGCAGGGAGTCGCACAAGCGCACTAGAACAGGCCCGGAATCACCTCCTCCTCGGTTTCAGAGAAGGACTGCTCGCGGTCTGTGTAGTAGGACTCCCATGCAGCGGTGTCCCAAATCTCGGCGCGGGTTCCGGCACCGATCACGGTTAAGTCGCGGCTCAAGCCCGCGTAGTCGCGCAGAGCCGGCGGAATCGTCACGCGGAACTGCTTGTCAGGAACCTCAGCCGATGCTCCGGAGAGGAACAGGCGGAGGAAGTCGCGGCCAGCCTTGCTGGTCAGTGGTGCTTCGCGGATGCGCTCCACGTGGCGCTCGAATTCAGATTCGGCAAATACGTAGAGGCAGCGCTCCTGCCCACGGGTAAGAACAACCCCCCGGGAAAGCTCGTCACGGAACTTGGCGGGCAGAATCAGGCGCCCTTTGTCGTCGAGCTTGGGTGCATAGGTTCCCAGAAACATGGTGCGCCTCCTTTCTCCGGCCAGATGAGGTATTCACCACTTTACTCCATTTTGCTCCACTTTTCCCCATTTTGACCATTTTTTTCAAATTTTTTTTCCACTCCGCTCCCCCGCGCTTCCGCACGGGGACAACAAAAAACCGGCCCCGAAGGGCCGGTGGAGGAATGTGGAGGGAGTTTAGAGCGACTGACCGCCGCGCCTGCGATCCCAACGCTCATTCATTTGGTCCATAAACGACGACGCTGATCGCGTCGACGAGGAAGTTTGACGAGGGGCAGACGCTACCGGCCCGGGAATCGTTACGGCGATCATCACGCCCGCGAAGACAACGACGAAGCCGAGTACGCCGAGCCAGGTCAAATCAGCACCCACGCCCCAGAGCATCAGGCCAAGGCCCACAACAGCCATCACGACACCGCTGACGATGGCGGTGTAGTTGGGAGCGCGCTTGGCCGCACCAAGGGTCGTCACTACATCGGCCTCGTTTTGATAGAGGTTTCTCTCCATCTCCTCGAGCAGACGTTGTTCGTGCTCTGACAGTGCCATTGCTACTCCATCCAACTGATAACGCCACGAGTGTAGAGCGAAACCCTGAATATAGGCTAGGGGCGTGTCTGAATCTATGCGCTTTGTCGACATCATCGACAACCACCTCGCAGCCTTCTTCGCGAAGAAAGAAACCGAAGTTCAGGAGATTACCTCTGACCTCTCGCCACTTGTCGACTATTCGCGGTCGCTGCTGTCTGGTGGAAAGCGCTTCCGTGCGCGCTTCGCTTATTGGGGCTACCGAGCAATTGCCGGTCGAGACGGGCACGCACCTCCCGCAACCCCCGATCACCCCAGCTTCACCCTCGCTACGGCACTCGAGATGTTTCACGCTGCGGCACTTGTCCACGACGACATCATGGACAAATCCGACACTCGTCGTGGCGAGGCCAGTGCCCACCGACACTTCGAATCACTCCACCGCTCAGGCGGGTTCGCAAAAGATCCCGAACACTACGGATTGTCCTCCGCACTCATGGTGGGTGACCTTCTCCTTGCCTGGAGTTCGGAATTAGTCACTGAGGCGCTTAGTCAGGTGAGCACCCCAGAAGTCATCGCAGGGGTGCGAGGCGAGTTCCACCAGATGTGGAATGAGGTCACCATGGGGCAATTCCTCGACATCCACGAAGAATCCTGCTGGCCCATCACCGCACCAGACGAACGGTTTGAGCGGGCCATGCGCGTAGTCACTTTCAAATCGGCGAAATACAGCATGGAAGCGCCGCTTCGACTCGGCGCCGCGCTGGCCGGAGCAAGCAACGAGGACCGACAAGCACTGGCTGACTTTGGACTGCCCTTGGGCGTTGCCTTCCAGCTCCGAGACGACGTGCTCGGGGCTTTCGGCGACGCCGAGGTTACGGGAAAGCCCTCAGGTGACGATTTACGCGAAGGTAAGCGCACCGTGTTAATCGCACTAGCCGAGGCGGGGATGAACGCCGGAGTGCGACGGGTTTTTGAAGACATGCTGGGTGACCCCGACGTGACGCCGGATCAAATTGCGGTGATGCAGTCAACGCTCAGCGAATCAGGAGCTCTTGAGAAGGTGGAGGAGATCATTGCTCGCTCCGCTACTGAAGCCCTCGGCGCACTCGATCGTGCGCGAATCGACGGCGAAGCTGCGCATGAGTTGCGACGCCTGGCAGACGCTGTGGTCACCCGGCAGTCTTAGAC
>JAYOHK010000002.1:0-11030 GCA_038118225.1 Cellulomonadaceae bacterium
AACTCATCGTCGTAAGTGCCAGGGGTAAAGATGAATTGGGCGGCGAACATGTGTCAATAGAAGCACACTCCAGTGGGTGCCGATTCACCATGAGCAAAACCGGTTCAAGCGGTGTCGAAACTGTAGATTCTTGACACCGGTAGCGGCAATTTGTGGCAGAGGGCAAGCCTAAGCTAGAGGCACGATAAGGGCGTGGTCGCCCTAAGAATTCTTTTGATGAGGACGTGAATAGTCTGTGAAGACCCTTAATCCCGCAACCGGAATTGTTGAACAAGAATTTGACCAGCACGACGATGCTGAAGTGGAGCGCAGGCTAGAGCTTGCCCACCAGGCGTGGAAGCAACTCAAAAAAACCACCTATGCCCAACGTGCTACCTGGATGAACCGGGCTGCCGAGCTTCTCGAAGAAGACGTCGAAGAACTCGCAGTCATGATGACCACTGAAATGGGTAAGCCCATCGCGCAGGCGCGTGCGGAAGCGCTCAAGTGCGCAAAGAACTGCCGCTTTTATGCCGACAACGCTGAAGAGTTTTTGGCTGATGAGGAATATGCAGAGCCGGAAAAAGTAAACGCATCCAGCGCTGTCGTGCGCTACGAATCGCTCGGCCCAGTCCTCGCCGTGATGCCCTGGAATTTTCCGTTCTGGCAAGTAATCCGCTTCGCAGCTCCCGCGTTGATGGCGGGGAACACGGGTGTACTCAAGCACGCGTCGAATGTTCCTCAGGCGGCCCTTTATCTTGATGCTCTGTTCACTCGGGCAGGATTCCCCGAAGGGTCTTTTGTCACGTTGATGATCGGTGCTGCCAAGGTGAGTGCTGTCATTGACGACCCTCGCATCAAGGCAGTGACATTGACCGGTTCCGAACCCGCTGGTCGGTCCGTGGCAGAGCGCGCGGGACGTCAAATCAAAAAAGCTGTTCTCGAACTCGGCGGTTCAGACCCATTCATCGTGATGCCATCTGCTGACCTCGAACAAGCATCTACGGTTGCCGTTACTGCCCGCATGATCAACAACGGGCAATCCTGCATCGCCGGTAAGCGCTTCATGATTCACGAGGATGTTTACGACGCATTTATGGAAAAGTTCGTGTCCAAGGTTGAAGCACTAGTCGTAGGTGACCCGAGTCAAGATGGTGTGGATATTGGGCCCCTTGCGACTGAAGGTGGAGTCCGCGACATTGTTGAGTTGGTGGAAGACGCCAAGAAGTTGGGCGCAACCGTCCTTACTGGCGGATTTGCCCCGGAAGGCCCTGGTTTCTACTACCAGCCGACCATCATGACCGACCTCAAAGCACCGATGAAGCTAGTAATGGAAGAAGCGTTCGGTCCGGTGGCGAGCGTCTATAAAGTCAGCAGCCGGGAAGAAGCAGTCAACATCGCCAACCAGGTGACTTTCGGATTGGGCTCGGCAGTCTGGAGCACTGACCCTGACGACCACGACTTCTTTGAGCGCGAGCTGGATTCGGGTGGAGTGTTCGTCAACGGAATGACCATTTCCTACCCCGAGTTACCCTTCGGAGGAATCAAAGACTCCGGCTACGGACGAGAACTCGGCGCCCACGGAATTCGCGAGTTCTGCAACGTCAAGACAATCTGGCGCGCTTAAGGCTGGGGATAACTAGCTCGGGGCAAGACTTCGGGTGGTTATCGTCCGTCTATGCCTCAAGAATTTGTTAACCCCCGCCGGAGTGATCGAGGTGACGTACCCGGCTGGGTTCTGATCACATTGATGACCGCGGGACTCGTCATCGTGATTTGGTCTGCTGCGGGCCCGGCGCTTGCTGGCGTATTTGAACAAGCAATTTCGCGTGTCACGTCGTTCTAGTGGTGATCGCGGAAGCGCTCCGGCCGAGTTTGTGCTGGTCAGTGCGCTGCTGGTGGCTCTCGTACTGGCAATAATTCACGTCTCTCTCGTGGCCCACACCAGGACAATCCTCCAGGCCTCGGCGTGGGAGGGAGCCCGTTATGCCAGCTACTACGACACGAATGACCATGACGGCGCGATGCTTACTGAGCGACTTATTCGCGAAGCTCTGGGCGATGGCCACGAGGCCACCCTTTCTGTTCGACACGTTGACGTCGCTGGACAGGCGGGGGTGAGTGTCACCGTGGAGTCGTTAGTGCCACAAGTCGGCCTGTGGTCACCCGGCGGCCAAATAGTCGTGGAAGCAGCAGTTCCCTATGAACAGCCTCGCTGAGACGAGAGAAGCTGGTCGTGCTTCCCTTGAATTTCTCGTCGGCGCCATTGTGGTGTTTATTCCCGCGCTCCTTCTCACTGTCACCTTGTGGAGCATCTCGAACGCGCAACTTGCCACCGAAGCTGCCGCCCGGCACGCGGCGAGGGTCTTTGTCCAACACACGTCACTCGGTCAGGCGGTAGGTGACACCCAGCGTGCGGCACGGCTCGCGCTTGATCAATACGGCATCGACGAAGACGCCTCAGTATCTCTTCGATGCTCGCCAACGATTGATTGCTTGGGGCCAGATAGCTGGGTGGAAGTCGTCGTGACCACCGGGGTACCTCTGGTGAGCCTTCCCCTCGGGAGCTTTGATGCGAGTGTGCCGATCACTGCGAGAGCAACATCGCAGGTCAGTCATTACCGGGGAGACCCCTAATGCAACGAGGATCAATGTTGCCTCTGATGGCAGGGCTACTCGCACTGGTCGTGACTATTTCCCTCGGTGTGAGCTCTCTGGCATCACTGACGCTGGAGAGACATCGACTCCAGGCGCTCGCAGAAACGATTGCTCTGCGCTGTGCAGAATCGTTTGATCCGGCAACCCTCCGACTTCAGTCCGGGAGAGTGTTCACACCGCTTAATGACGAGAGCATTCGAGGGGTGGCGCGGGAGACTCTTCGCGCTACCCCGCAGCGTCATGACAATCTGATGCTCAGCGTGGCAACGACAGAAGACGGCCAGTCGGCGCTGATCACACTGCAGTCGACATGGAAGCCGCCGCTGCTCACCGAGTTCATTCCTGCTTCGCTTCCGGTTCGGGCATCCGCCAGGGCACAGGCGATCATTCACTAACCACTCGGCTGGCGTGGAGGTTGTGCCCCCACACTGTTTCTATGACTGAACTCTCTGGTGCTTCCATTTTGATTGTCGGCGCAACGGGCGGCCTGGGAAAAGAAATCGCCGCTCAATTAGCGTCCAAAGGTGCACAGCTGACGCTTACCGGGCGCAACCAGGGGGCACTCGAAGCATTGGGTGTGTCGGCCACCACTGTGGTGGGCGATGTCACTGAAGCAGGCACACCCGAGCGTTTCGTGGCCGCAGCTGAAGCGGCCTACGGTCGACTAGACGGTGTGGTCTATGCCGCAGGGGTGGTGGCCTTTGGCCCCGCCGCCGAGGTGTCAGACCACGTGATGGAGACGCTGTGGCAGGTCAACACCAAAGCACCCATGGCGTTGATCAGGGCAGCAGCTCCGGCTCTCGAGCGCTCTGCGCAATCAGGGGGGTCGCCATTTGTGGTCACTATTAGCGGTGTAGTCGCAGAGTCACCTACGGCAGGCCTTGCTGCCTATTCAGCGGTGAAGTCCGCGCTTCACGCTCACATCGCGGCGGCGAGCAGAGAGCTTCGACGTCTGGGCATTCGCCTACTCGATGCCAGGCCCGGTCACACAGAAACCGCGCTGTCCACTCACCCCATCGCCGGGCAAGCACCGCAATTCCCGGCAGGGTTGGCACCTTCGTTTGTCGCCGGTCGGATTGTGCAGGCAATCGAGACCGACGAGCGAGACCTTCCGAGTTCTGCTTTTTCTCCCCTCAGCTAGTCTGAGAGGGATATGGCAGAGCTTGACACCCCTCAGCGCATCGCGCAGCTTCGGTCTTCCTTTGCCGACATTGCGGCTGTTTTAGACACGTCGAGCCTCGATTCTGAAATCGAGAGGCTCTCGGCCGAGGCCTCAGCGCCTGATTTGTGGGACGACCCCGACAATGCCCAAAAAGTCACTAGTGCACTCAGCCACCGCCAGCACGAAAAGAAGACCCTGGAAGATTTGGGCGGCCGGCTTGATGACCTCGATGTGCTGAGGGAAATGGCCGAGGAAGATGCTGGCGCAGCCGACGAGCTAACCCATGAACTCGCAGAGCTAGAAAATGTGATTCAAGATCTCGAGGTCAAGACACTCCTCGATGGCGAATATGACCAGATGCCTGCTGTGGTGACAATTCGATCGGGCGCCGGGGGAGTAGATGCTGCAGACTTCGCCGAGATGTTGCTGCGGATGTATTTGCGATTTGCCGAATCACACGGGTATTCGACCAAGGTCCTCGACACGAGCTATGCCGAAGAAGCGGGCATTAAATCGGCCACGTTCGAAATTGATGCTCCCTATGCCTTTGGAAATCTCGCCAGTGAAGCAGGAACACACCGCCTGGTGCGGATGAGTCCCTTTAATTCAGCGGGTAAGCGGCAGACGTCGTTCGCAGCGGTGGAAGTGGTGCCTCTTATGCCAGAGACCACAGAAATTGATATTCCAGAAGGCGACATCCGCGTTGATGTCTTCCGCTCCAGCGGCCCGGGAGGCCAGTCGGTCAACACCACAGACTCCGCTGTTCGCATCACCCACCTTCCCACCGGAATCGTGGTGAGCTGCCAAAACGAAAAGAGCCAAATTCAAAACCGCCAAGCCGCCATGCGGGTTTTGGCGAGTCGCCTTCTTCTTCAACAACGAGAAGAAGAGGCTGCGAAGAAAAAAGAGCTCGCGGGCAACATCACCGCCAGTTGGGGTGACCAGATGCGCAGCTACGTCTTGGCCCCCTACCAAATGGTCAAAGACTTGCGCACCGAGTTTGAAGTCAACTCGCCCCAAGCCGTTTTTGACGGGGATTTGGACGGGTTCGTGCGTGCGGGGATTCGTTGGCGCAAAAGCGCCGAGCGAGTGTCGTAGCGGCTAAACACAAGGCCTGGAACCTAGCCTGGTCTGGCCATGATTCTTTTTGACCAAGTGTCCAAGGTGTACCGGGGTGCCGCGCGTCCCGCACTGAGTAACGTCTCGCTGGATGTTCAACCGGGCGAGTTCGTCTTCATTGTCGGATCCTCGGGGTCTGGTAAGTCCAGCCTGCTTCGTTTGGTCTTAAAAGAAGAGCGACCAAACTCTGGTTCTGTCCACGTGTTGGGCCAAGACCTTCGCCGCATTCCTGCCCGCAAGGTGCCGATTTTCCGTCGCAGCCTGGGTGTGGTGTTCCAGGATTTCCGCCTTCTTCCCCAGAAGACGGTCTTTGACAACGTCGCCTTCACCCTTCAGGTGATTGGTAAGTCGCAGGGCTACATCCACGAAGCTGTGCCTGATGTGCTTCAGACCGTGGGTCTTGCCGCAAAAGCAGATTCTTATCCCCACGAGCTCTCCGGTGGTGAGCAGCAGCGTGTGGCAATCGCCCGCGCTGCGGTGAACAAGCCCGCCATCATGTTGGCCGATGAGCCCACCGGAAACCTTGACCCCGCCACCAGCGCGGGCATCATGAACGTTCTCTCCCGCATCAACGCCTCGGGCACCACGGTGTTGATGGCCACCCACGACGCGGGCATTGTGAACCAGATGCAGCGCCGTGTGATTGAAATTTCCCAGGGTCGCATCGTCCGCGATGAGCGCCAGGGTGGCTACCAAACAAGTGCTATCCCACTGGGGGAGATGGACACTGCTCCTACTCCGGTCCAGAGCGACGACCAGCCCACTCCGATTACCAAGAACGCTGACTTGTCGGTTGACCCTGATGAAGTTCCCTCCTCCTTCCCGTGGGAGCTTCGGGCGTGAGACTGGGGTTCATCCTCCGCGAAGTCGCCACCGGTTTATCCCGTAACGCTTCGATGGTGGTCTCCATCATCTTGGTCACCTTCATTTCGCTGACTTTTGTGGGCACTGCGGTGTTGTTGCAGTCCCAGATTCAGCAGATGCGCTCTTATTGGTTTGATCGCGCACAGGTCGCGGTCTATCTCTGTACGGACTATTCGACCTTGGGCGGCTGTGACCAGCAGGCCGCCACCGCTGACCAGATTGAAACGGTGGAGTCACAGCTGAACTCTCCGGCCCTTTCTCCCTACATTCAGCGCTACGAGTTTGAAGACCGCGAGATGGCCTACACCAACTTCCAAGAGCAGTTCGCGGGATCTGCAGTGGTGGATCTAGTCAGCCCAGAGTTCTTGCCAGAAACCTTCTGGGTGAGTCTGGTTGATCCCACCCAAACTGACTTGATCTTTGAAGCGATGGCCGGCATCTCGGGGGTAGAGAGTGTGGTCGACCAGCGAAGCTACCTCGACCAAATCTTTGCTTTGCTGAACGCGGGAAGCTTGACCGCGATGGCGGTAGCGGGTCTGATGCTGGTGGCGGCGGCGCTGCTCATCTCCACGACCATCCGCTTGAGCGCCTTCTCAAGGCGTCGAGAACTGGGCATCATGCGTTTGGTGGGCGCGTCAAACCGCTTTATCCAAACCCCCTTCATCCTCGAAGGAATTGTGGCGGCATTGGCGGGAGCTGTTCTCGCTAGTGGTGCAGTGTGGGCAATCGTTCACTACTTTGTACGCGGCTACCTCGTTGAGGCCCTTCCCACAACGGTATTCATCGGCTACGACCAGGCCTACCAAGCCATGCCGATTCTTATTGGTACGGGTGTGGTCCTGGCAGCTCTTGCCTCATGGGCATCGATTAGCCGCTACCTGCGCGTCTAGTTCTTCTCGTCGTCCAGCTGGAGCTCCAGCCCCAGATCGTCAGCGATGTTGATCGGGCCCGTGCGCGGGTCTCCAATGAGCGCCACCGATTCGACGTGTTTGGCAATCACAGCGTCCCAGTCCACTCGTTTTGAACGGAAGCCGAAGATGATCCATTTGGCGGTGTCTTCGCAGGCGCGGCCAATAAATGCGCCAATTACTCCCAGAGGGGTGAAGAAACCAAGAAGGATCGTGATCGGCAGCCCAAAGAGGAATGGCCCCGCCACATCACCGATGATGATGCCATTGGTGTCGTTACCGCTGGGCAACACTGCCGCCCACAACAGCATGCGAACGATGACTGGCTGCATGGCTGCGCTAATGAGTACGCCAATTTGTGCGTAGCGCACGACCTCGGTGGGGATTTCTGGGTAGAGCCAGGGGATTGTGAGCGACGAGAGCGCAAACAGGCTCCCAAAGAAGAGCGAGGTTCCGATGCCGAGTCGGAGGATGTAGCGAATCCACTGGGTGCCCAGTTTTGTGTCTTCTTGTCCGACTGATTGCCCTACCAAGACAGTAATTGCGCTGTTAAGACCCAAGCTACTGACAACAAATACGCCGGCCATTGAGCCCACGATTTGAACGGCAGCTAGAGGACCGTCGCCTAGTTGTTGCACGACAACGTTGTAAAAGAAGTTACCCATCGTCCACGCCAAGCTGGTCAGAGCCAGGGGGAAGGCGAGGGTGAGAATGGGCTTCAAGATTCGAGTCCACTGCGCACCCCGCGGGAAGTCCCAGTCGGCGATGTTGTAGAGGAAGTACGTCTGAAACAGCAAAATCACGGCTTTAACAATGTGGCTCACGAGGGTGGCGATTCCGGCCCCCACCACTCCGTAGGCGGGGATAGGACCCCAACCAAACACAAAGATGATGGCAAGCGGAGTGTTGACAACCACGCTGATGATGGTGGCCACCATGGGGCTCTTCGGGTGGTCCACCGACCGCAGCACGCCACCGAGCACTTGGCCGATTGTGACGGCGGGGAGCGCGACGATGATCAAAGCGAGGTAAATACTGCCCGCCTCGACAACGGTCGAGGAGGCTCCCGCGAGCTCAAGAATTGCGTGGGGAAACACGAGGAAGGGAATGCTCACGAGGAGAGCCAGCCCGGCAGCCAGGACGAGCGCGGCGGCGATAGAGGTATTCACCAGTTTTCGATGCCCACCTCCATAGGCGCGGGCAACGACCACTCCTGCGGCCACACCAATCGCATTAAGCGCAAACATCGGCACCAGGTTGATCGCGTTGGCAAAACCAACAGCAGCGACCGCCGTTTCTCCGAGTCCGCCGACCACAATCTGGTTGACAAGTCCAAGGCCAAGAATGAGGACAAACTCGAGTCCCACGGGGATGGCGATGGAGGCGACCTTCTTGCCGGGGGAGGGGGGCAGGGTGAGGCCGCGGGCAATGTTCATTGTCTGATGAGTCTAGGTGAGTAGCTGGACTCTGCCTCACGGTTTAGGCGCTACCTTCGAGGAGAGCAATTTTTGGTCTGACCGGAATCGAAGGAGGTGTGTTGTGCCAAAAGAGCAAGGTGAAAAAGTCGTGGCGACTAATCGAAAAGCCAGGCACGACTACCTCATCGAGGACACCATTGAGGCGGGTCTCGTCTTGTCGGGAACAGAAGTGAAGGCTCTCCGACAAGGAAGAGCCTCCCTTGTCGATGGCTACGCCACCATTCACGGTGGCGAGGCCTGGTTGGAAGCTGTCCACATTCCTGAATACGGACAAGGCACGTGGACGAACCATCCTCCGCGCAGGAAGCGAAAGTTGCTGCTTCACAAATCGGAGATCAATAAGTTGGCCGGCCAAGTCCACCAAGGTGGCTACACCCTCGTTCCACTGAAGCTTTATTTCCTGGATGGTCGCGCCAAGGTTGAGCTCGCGGTGGCTAAAGGTAAGCGTGAATATGACAAGCGCCAAACCCTCCGCGAAAAACAAGACAAGCGCGAGGCCGAGCGCGCAATGCGCCAAAAAAACCGCGGCGAATAGCTATTTTTCGGGCCTTTCGCCCAGCTTCAAGCGGGTGTAGAATGGAGGGCTGGCCAAGGCCAGTTTGATAACTCAACAGGGATGATTTCTAGCTTCTAGAACATCCAAATTACGGGGATGATCGGTTTCGACATTGTTTGTGATTCGGAGAGAAGCGGGTCGAGAACGCAGGGTTGTCTCGTAAACGCCCCCTGCAAAACAATAGGTGCCAATACAAAGCGCGCCGACTTCGCCCTCGCAGCCTAAGCGCTAGCGAGCCCGAAGTCCGTCAGACCACACGAGCCTTCAGTGTGGATCCTGGCGTCATTAAGAAGGCTTGCTTAGTAGTGAGGTATTAGCGCTACTAGGGACTTTTAACTAGTACTGGGCCTGTCGTTCACGGTGCGTGTGCTGTATGAACGGGGTCGAGACACACGTCTTACACACGCTACGCCCGTAGAAGACTCCGTTTGTAAGCAGTGGACGGGGGTTCAATTCCCCCCATCTCCACCATTTTTAGACCTTGAGCCACGCAGTCGCGTTGCCAGGGAGCACATCGCCATCGCAGTCTGCCGAGCAGAGCACCAGCTCGCCGGCAGGCATTGCGATGGGGTCGTCCCCGAAATTGGCCACAATGTGCCATCCGTTGCCACGGTCTACGTGCAGAGTGTTGGCAGGGCTATGAACCCATTCCATGTTGTCGCCCGAGTTCAACTGCGCACGCAGTGCCAGCGCAGCACGGTACATCGTCAAAGTTGATTCGGGGTCGCCGTCTTCAGCCTCCACCGAGTAGTCACCAAACCAGCTGGGCTGGGGCAGGTGGGAGCCGTTTGAGCCAAAGCCGAACGAACTACCTTCGCGCGTCCACGGAAGTGGAACGCGGCAGCCATCTCGAGACTTCATCTCGTGGTTGTAGCGCTCCCAAGCAGGGTCTTGCATGTCCTCATCGGGAATATCGAGGACTTCTGGAAGACCGAGTTCTTCACCCTGGTAGATGTAGGTCGATCCTGGCAACCCGAGAATCAGCATCGTTCCCGCTTTGGCTCGGTTCAAACCAAGTTCGAGGTCGAGCTGTGGGTTGAAGCGGTTCTTGCTGTACCACTCGTTGTCGTCGGTTCCCGGAGGGAAGGCGAAACGGGTGGCGTGACGGATGACGTCGTGGTTTGAAAACACCCAGGTGGAGGAGTTGCCTGATTCCTTGTCAAAGGCGATGTTGTCGTCGATGACCTTCTTGTACGAGTCGGCGCCCCATTGGGCCATTGCGATATCAAAGTTGAAGATTTGGCCGAGGCTGGTCTTTGAGACGTAGCCGAACTTTCTGGAATGGGGAACCCAGGCTTCAGCGACAGCGATTCGCTTGGGCGAGTACTCGTTAAAGATCTCTCTCCATTCCGCATAAATCTCGTGTACTTCGTCGCGGTCAAAGAGCGCGTCAGATCCGTCTTCAGGGATTGCGTCCACTCCGAAGTGTTTGTGGTTGGGGAGTGGGTTGAGATCTTTGGCAAGGGCGTGTGCAACATCGACGCGGAAGCCATCCACGCCACGCTCGCACCAGAAGCGAATGGTCTTCTTAAAGTCTTCTCGGACCTCCGGGTTATCCCAGTTGAAGTCGGGCTGTTCTTTCGCAAATAAATGCAGGTACCACTGCCCGTCTGGAACCCTGGTCCAGGCAAGCGGGCTGAAGTGACTGGTGAGATCTGATGGGGGAAGTTCGCCGTTTTCTCCGCGACCTTCGCGGAAAATGTAGCGCTCGCGAGCTGCGGAGCCTGGGCCTGCCTCGAGAGCCTCCTGGAACCACGGGTGCTGGTCGGATGAGTGGTTGGGAACGATATCCACAATGACGCGAATACCGCGAGAGTGATACTCGTTAATCAGTTCATCAAACTGATCGAGATTTCCAATACGAGGATCGATGTCGCGATAGTTCGCAACGTCGTACCCACCGTCGGCCAGCTCGGATGGGTAGAACGGCGACATCCAGATGGCGTCAACACCGAGGGACGAGAGGTAGTCAGCCTTACCGATGATTCCCGCAAAGTCGCCAATGCCGTCGCCATTGCCGTCCTTAAACGAGCGCGGGTATACCTGGTACACGACCGCGGTGCGCCACCAGTCGTCGGATCCTGCCAAAAATGTGTGCTGAGCCACTTCGCTCCTTGGGTACGTCTTAGGGAGAAATTATGCAACCGATTCCATTCGTTATCAAACAGTGATGCAATCCACTTGTGGAACCGGTTGTAGAAAATGCTAACCTACTCGACAGCAATGCTGCTTCAAGGGGCATTCGTGCCCCTTTACCTATTTGAAAGGAAACACTCAATGGCTACTTTGAGTCATCGTGCATCCGC
>JAYOHK010000002.1:11130-68153 GCA_038118225.1 Cellulomonadaceae bacterium
AAGATCATCGAGACCGCTGAAGGCGGAACCTACCTCGGTGACATCACCCCCATGTACGAAGCAGGCGAAGCTCCTGTTCTCTCCTACACCAACATGGAAGTTCCTGACATGGCATCACGCGTCATGGACTGGACCGGAACTGAGCTTGCAGGTCTCGCAGCTCCTGGAACCCTCGACTTCGCCACCATTGATGGCCGCATCGTAGGTATTCCTTCGACTGCTGAGGCTTTCGGTCTGCTCTACAACAAGACCGTCCTCGACGAAGCTGGTGTTGACCCCAGCACCATCAAGACCCGTAGCGACCTCGAGGCAGCCTTCCAGGCTGTTGAGGCAACTGGCCGCTCCGCTATCCACTTCTCCGGACTGTGGTGGTCGCTTGGTGCTCACTTCACCAACATCTACGCTGCAACCGTGTCTGACGACCGCGCTGCACGTCTCGCCGTTCTCGACGAGCTCGCTGCTGGAACCAAGGACCTCATTACTGACGACCAGTTCAACAACTGGCTCGACACGATGGACATGTTCAAGGAGTACTCAATCGACAGCGCTTCGATCGCTGACGAGGACTACGACACCGGTATGTACAACCTCGCCGATGGTGAAGTTGGATTCTGGTTCATGGGTAACTGGGCAGAGCCCAACCTTCTCCTCGAGGGTCCTGACAACCAGTACGGCGTAATGCCAGTACCTACCACCGATGACGCAACCACCTATGGAAACGACTCCATTTCGGTGGGTGTCCCCGGTTACTTCATGATCGATGAAGAGCAGTCGACCGAAGAAGAGCGCGCTGGTGCTATTGCGTTCCTCTCCTGGTTCATCACCACCCCTGAGGGACAGGCTCGTTGGGCCGGTCCTGTTGAAGAGGGCGGCATGAACTTCATCCCTGTGTACTCCGGCTTCGAGGTTGCACCTGCCACTTACATGGCAAACGAAATCTCCGAGTACGTAAACGCTGGAAAGACTCTCCAGTGGGTATTCAGCAACTACCCTGCAGGTCTGCAGAACATCTACGGCGCTTCTATGCAGAAGTACTACGACGGTCAGGTTGACCGCGCAGGTCTCGCAGCTGAGCTGCAAGACGCCTGGATGCAGTAGTAAACGCCTTTAGCGGAAGCTAAAAGCAACACCTTGATGGTTCCCTCCCTGGAGAGTTAATCTCCAGGGAGGGAACCACAACACGTAAAGAGGTCGATTGGTGTCAAAGACGACGCAAATGTTTGCCAGACGAGAAGAGCTTCGTCGCTTCGGAATTTTCGCAGCGTTCCCTCTTCTCGTTTTTGTTTTTGTTCTCGTGGTCCCGTTCTTTCGGGGCGTGTACTACACGTTCACCAACTGGGACGGATTCGACGCCACTGAATTTGTGGGCTTCGCCAATTACGCCGAGTCGTTCCAAGATGAGAAGTTCTGGAGCTCTCTCGGTATCACCTTCGCCTACGTTCTGGCCTCGCTCGTTCTGGTGAACCTTGTGGGCTTTGGGTTGGCACTTCTTGTCACCATGCCCCTGCGAGGCGTGAATGTGCTTCGCACCATGTTCTTCGTGCCAAACCTCATTGGTGGGGTGATTCTGGGCATGATTTGGCAGTTCCTCTTCGGAGCCGCATTCCCCACGATTTCTGAGAACCTCAATCTCCCCTTCTTCAGAGAAAACTGGTTGCTCAGCACTGAAACTTCCTTCTGGGCCCTCGTCATCGTGACGGTGTGGCAGATGTCTGGCTACATGATGATCATCTACGTCACGGGCCTGATGAGCATTGAAAAAGATGTCCTCGAGGCGGCGTTGGTAGATGGCGCGACTGGTCTTCGCACCCTGGTATCCATCAAGCTCCCTCTGATGGCCCAGGCGTTCACCATCTCGATGTTCCTCACGATTCGAAACGCCTTCATGGCCTACGACGTCAACGTGTCGCTGAACGGTGGAGGTCCCTACCGGACCACCGAGTTGGTCTCGTTGCATGTGTTCCAAGAAGCGTTTAACTACGGAAACTTTGCGACCGGACAATCCCAAGCGGTAATCATGTTCTTGATCATTACCGCCGCAGCGCTTACACAAGTCGTGATCACGAAGAGATTCGAGGTGCAGCGATGAAATCCGGCAAATTTATTCTTCGATTCTGGTTCGCTATCGGCACCGTATTTGCGGTCATGTATGCGTTCCCCTTCCTGCTCGTGCTGCTGAACTCTCTCAAGGCGCGACGCGAGGTGCGTGCGGAGCCACTGAAGTGGCCCGATGCCTTCTTGTGGGAGAACTTCACTGAGGCAGCCGACCGGATGGAGTACTGGCAGGCGCTGGGAAACTCCATCATTGTGACGACGTCGTCGCTCGTGGCGTTGATTATTACCTCGTCGATGCTTGCCTACTATTTGGCACGGTCAAAAACTAAGACAGCGTCGGGAATCTTCCTGATCTTGGTGACGTCGATGATTGTGCCGTTCCAGGCATTGATGGTCCCGTTTGTGGGCTTCTTCGGAAACCTCAACATGCTCAACAGCAGATTCTGGCTCATGTTCTTCTACGTGGGATTTGGTGTGGCGATGTCCACATTCTTGTATCACGGCTTCATCAAGAACATTCCGGTGGAGCTTGACGAAGCGGCGTCAATTGATGGTGCGAACTCGTGGCGGACGTTCTGGCGAGTCATTTTCCCGATGCTGGGTCCGGTCACGGCTACCGTTGCCATTATCAATGGATTGTGGATTTGGAATGACTTCTTGTTGCCGAATTTGGTGTTGCGAGAAGAATCGAGAACGCTTCCCCTGCGCACCTACGTCTTCTACGGTCAGTACACCTCTGACTATGGCTTGGCGATGGCAGCTCTGGTGATGTCGATGATCCCCATTGTGATCTTCTACTTCATCCTTCAGCGCCAAATCATTTCTGGAGTGTCCGCGGGAGCGGTTAAGTAAGAACCGCCTCACATGCCCGGGCGGAGCCCGGAGCTCTGTTGATGGCAGATGAGACAAGAAAGATGGAGCAGTAAGTGGCAATTCGACTAGACAAACGCTGGATTTGGGACTCCTGGTACGTCTGGGACGGTGACGTCTGCCACGCCTTCTATCTCTCGGCTGATCGCTCCTTAGGCGACCCAGAACTTCGCCACCGAAGCCCTATCGTTGGTCACGCCACCTCCACAGACCTCGTGAATTGGGAGATTCTGCCCGACGCTATTGCACCCAGTGACGAACCGGCCTTTGACTCCTGGACAACCTGGACGGGATCGGTCATCAAGGCCGATGACGGAACATGGTGGATGTTCTACACCGGATCGTCTCGCGAAGACGACGGTCTCATTCAGCGCATCGGAGCGGCCACTTCGGATGACCTCATTCACTGGAAGAAGCTCGGCACGGCACCCCTCGTGGAAGCAGACCCCACCTGGTACGAGCTTCTCGACACTGATATTTGGGACGGCGAAGCGTGGCGTGACCCATGGGTGTTTCGTATGCCAGGTAGCGACCAGTGGCACATGTTGATTACCGCCCGCGCCAACGCCGGTGACCCTCGCACGCGCGGTGTCGCAGGTCACGCTGTGTCTGATGACCTGGTGAACTGGAAAGTACTCGAGCCTCTCTCCCAGCCCGGTCAAGGGTTTGGGCATCTTGAGGTGTTGCAGTTTGAAATTGTCGATGGTGTTCCCATCATGCTCTTTTGTTGTGGATGGCGGGAGCTTTCCGAGGAGCGCCAAGAGTCGTTTGGTCAGCGGGATGCCACCTACTCGGTGGTGTGTAACGCAGACCTCACTGGTTTGGACTTCAACAGAGCCTATGGTTTTGAGGACGACCTCGTTTACGCGGCACGCCTAGTCCAAGGGCCAGATGGAAAATGGAACTTGTTGGGCTTCAGGAACTTCGAAAACGGCGAATTTGTAGGTGAAATCAGCGACCCGATTCCCGTTACCGCAGACCCGGTGAAGGGAATCGTTCCCCGGGCCGTTTAGCGCTTCGTATCAGCGAGCGTCCCCGTGGTGAGTACTCCAGGTTCAAAGCCGACGCAGAAAATAGAGCGGTCTCCCACGCTCCAGCTCGTCTCCGTGGGGTAGTAGTAATGGAAGCTAAGGGTCGATTCTTGGTAGTCCACTCCCACAAAGCGAGAAAACTCTTCCAAGCACCCTGTACTGGCCACTTCAGTAATTGCATCAATTCCGGGGAATACCTCGTCATCCAGCACGATTTCCGCAAATACTTCTGATTCGTGTGGTTCGTTGCAGGGTACGGCGGGCACATCAGTCATGTCTTGGCCGATAGGTTGCTCGACATCGTTGAGACAGGTTCCGACCTCCAGGCGAAGCAATGACACCTCTGAATCAGAGTTGGATCCCTGGATTGACTGACATCCAGACAGCAGCAGGGGCGTCATCGCCACAACCCAGAAGCGTCGGATCACTTGGCCGCCACGAGGGAGAGAACTTCGTCGTGGAGGAGGCCGTTCGTGGCGAGGGCAGAACCAGCGGCGAGGCTGTGCTCCCCATCGACGGATGTGAAGCGACCTCCTGCTTCGGTGACAATCGGCCACAGCGCAGCAATGTCATACGGCTGTAGATCGAATTCACCGCACACGTCCATCGAGCCTTCGGCAACGAGCATGAAGCCCCAAAAATCACCCACAGCGCGTGCCCGCCAGGCACTCGTTGCGAGAGCAATTGCTTGATCGCCCCGCCCTGCACCAATCCAGCCAGGAAGCGAGTTATAGGTAATGGACGCATCCGCAAGGGTCGCAACCTTGCTCACACCCAGTTGCCGATCCACACCGTGCTCGCTCATCCATGCCCCGTGGCCCTCAGCGGCCCACCAACGTCGACCCAGTGCCGGAGCGCTAATGACACCGACTTGAGGGACACCATTAATCGTGAGGGCAATCATGGTCGCCCAGATTGGCATTCCCCGCAGGAATCCCGCGGTTCCATCGATGGGGTCGATGACCCATTCGCGCCCGCTCTCGGTGCCACCAGAGTGGCCTCGTTCTTCACCCAAAATCTGATCACGCGGCCTGGCGTCTCGAATGCCATCTCGAATAATGTCCTCGACAGCACGGTCGGCGTCGGTGACCGGGGTGCGGTCTGGTTTTGTAGAAATCTCTAGATCTTGGGCGCGGAATCGATCCATTGAGACACGGTCGGCAGCTTCGGCCAAGGACAACGCGAGGGCTAGGTCGTCAGCGGGAGTGAAAGTCAGGGCCACGCTTCGAGGGTAGTCCAGTTAGTAACTATCGGTTTGAGACAGGGCGCGAAGCCGCTGCAAGGAGTCGATTCTTGTGAGCTGTCGCTCCGACAGGTCTCCGGAGGCTTTGCGAAGGTTCAGACCACAATCTGGCTCCTCCATGTGATGTTCACACCCTCGTGGGCACTCGTCTAGCCACTCGGCCAAGTCGGGGAAACCTCGGTCGATTGCGTCGGGGGTGACGTGACCCAGACCAAAGGATCGCACGCCAGGGGTGTCGATGATCCAGCCGCCCTCAGGTAGCGCCAACGACACACTCGAGGACGAGGTGTGCCGCCCGCGCCCAGTGGTTTCGTTGACGTGACCGACTTCACGGTGCGCGCTGGGAACGAGGCGGTTCACGAGCGTTGATTTACCCACACCCGAGTGGCCTACGGCAACGGTGACTTTGTCACGCAGTAGTTCGCGGAGTCTTTCGAGGTCATCGCCACCTTCGGTGCTGAGCGAGAACACTGGGATATCCAGACCAGAGGCGTAGTCGATGAGTTCGGTCGCTTCGGCGAGATCCGTTTTTGTCACACACAACACGGGGTCGATTCCCGCATCGAGTGCCGCCACCACGTAGCGGTCAATCAGGCGTGGCCTAGGCTCTGGATTCGCAGCGGCAACCACCATCAACAACAAATCGGCATTGGCCACGATGACCCGCTCGACCTGGTCGGTGTCATCGGCGCTTCGGCGAAGCACATTGCGTCGATCTTGGATGCGCACAATCCGGGCCAAGGTTCCCTCGTCGCCGCTGACATCTCCCACCACATCAACAATGTCGCCCACCACGATGGAGTCTTTGCGAAGCTCCCGCGCGCGGTTGGCGGTTAAGGCGATCTCGGGGGAGTCGTGGAGGACCAGTCGGTAGCGGCCTCTGTCGACGCCAATCACTCTGGCGGGTTGGGCCGACTCGTGAGTGGGTCGTCTCTTGGTGCGGGGCCGGTTTGAGCGTCCTGCGAGGTCGGCTTCTTCTTCGAGTCGATCAATCCACTCGTCGCTGCCAAAGTCGCGATGGCTCACTCAGATCCTCCAGCGAGCATTTGAGTCCAGAGCTCCACGAATTCCGGCAGAGTCTTCGCGGTTTGCCCGATGTCGTCAATCTCCACGCCATCAACGGCAAGTCCGACCAAGGCGCCCGAAGTGGCCATGCGGTGATCGCCGAAGGCTTTCCACAACCCAGGACGAAGTGGAGCAGGGGTGACGATGATGCCATCTGCTGTTTCGGTAGCTACACCACCCAGGGCAGTGATGTTCTCCACCAACGCTGCGAGACGGTCAGTTTCATGGCCGCGTAAATGACCAATCCCGGAGAAGATCGAGGTTCCCGAGCCAAACAGTGCCAAGGTAATCAATGTGGGCGCAAGCTCGCCGGCTTCGGACAGGTCGAGGTTCACAGGGCGCAGGGTGACACCGGGGCCGATCCCAGCGCCTTGAACTGTCACCACATCGCCTTCGCGGTCAACCAAGCCACCAAAATCGGCCAAGAAAGCCCTGAGTTGGTCACCTACTTGAGTGGTCTGGGTAGGCCAGTCACGAACACTGACGCTTCCTCCCGCCACGAGAGCGGCCGCGAGGAAGGGTGCTGCGTTAGAAAGATCAGGTTCAATCGTGAGGTCGCGGGCCTGGATGGGCTGGGGAATCACTGACCACTTTCCGCGACCAGAAAAGTCAATGTCGACCCCACGTTCTGCCAAGCAGCGCATCGTCATTTCGATGTGTGGCAATGACGGAACTGATGAGCCAGAGTGCTCCACGGTGATGGCGGCAGGGAACCGCGCCGCAACAAGCAAGAGGCCGCTGACAAATTGGCTAGACGCTGACGCGTCGATCCGGATGGTGTGGTCGTCGGTAGGGAGTCCGCCCGGAGTCACGGTAAAGGGCAGGGTTCCCGTGCCGCCATCGTCAACCTTGGCGCCCAGCTGGCGAAGCGCATCGATGATGGCGCCCATGGGTCTAGCTTTGGCCTGTTCGTCACCGGTGAAGGTCACCGGCTGGAATCCCAAGAGCGCGATCGGGGGCAGAAACCGCATCACGGTGCCGGCGAGACCACAATCAATAACGATGGGATCAGTGGAGAGGCTGGTGAAGTTAATCGGGGTAATTCTCCACTGAGGGACACCGTCTGCCCCGGTCCTCTTGGTGACTTTGGCACCCAATTGACGAAGCGCCTTCATCATCAGCTCTGTGTCGCGAGCGACGAGCCCTCCTCGAATGGTGGAGGGCTTTTCGGCTAAGGCAGCGAGAACGAGTTCTCGGTTTGTGAGGGATTTGGACCCGGGGATACTCAGCGTTGCGTCGAGCGTTTTTGGTGCGCGGGGCGCCACAAACGGCGCCGTAGCGCCAGACGAAGAGTGATCACCGGTCATAGATATTCCAGGGTAGTGGCCCCGCTGGCCACTGAGTGGGGTCTGTGGGTTCTTATGCGAACGAGCGGTCCAGGATGAGGCGAAGCTCGTCATTGCTGCGCTTTGACGAACCCGTTGCAGGCGATGCCGATGCAGGACGGGAAATCACCCGCATGGAGGGCAGTGAGCGACCAAGAGCCTCGAGAGCGAGGAATGGCCATGCTCCCTGGTTTTCTGGCTCGTCTTGTACCCACACAAACTCGGCGTTCGGGTACTTCGCCATTTCTGCACGCAGCTCGTCTTCAGGAAGCGGGTAGAACTGCTCGAGGCGGACCAGGGCAACATGGTTAGCCTGAAGCTTTTCTTGTTCCGCTTTCAAGTCGTAGTGGATCTTTCCCGCGTGGAGGAGGACCCTCGTCACCTGCGAGGCGTCAACGGCCTGATCACCGAGTACCGGCTGGAATACACCGCTGGTGAAGTCTTCTACTCCAGAGCTTGCACCTTTCAAGCGCAACATTGCCTTGGGCGTGAACACCACGAGAGGCCTGCGGGGGCGCTGGTAAGCCTGGCGACGAAGAAGGTGGAAGTAGGAGGCAGGAGTCGATGGGCGAGCAATGGTCATGTTGTTCTCGGCAGCAAGCTGCAAGAACCGCTCGATTCTGGCGGACGAGTGATCCGGGCCTTGGCCCTCGTAGCCGTGTGGCAAAAGCATGACCACGCCAGAGCGCTGACCCCACTTTTGTTCTGCAGACGAGATGAACTCATCAATCACGGTTTGGGCTCCGTTGACGAAGTCACCAAACTGGGCTTCCCACATCACCAGTGAGTCAGGACGCTCCACCGAGTAGCCATATTCGAAGGCGAGTGCAGCGTATTCGCTCAGCAAAGAGTCATAAATCGACAGACGCGCTTGGCTGTCCGAAAGGTTCATCAGAGGCAGCCATTCTTGGCCGTTCACCCGGTCGTGCATGACCGCATGGCGCTGAACGAATGTTCCACGCCTCGAGTCCTGGCCTGCCAGTCGAACCGGGGTTCCCTCAAGCAAGAGTGAACCGACCGCGAGCAGCTCTCCAAAGCCCCAGTCGATATCGCCGTTTCGGCTCATGTCGAGGCGCTTTTCCAGCAGCGCTGCAAGCTTGGGGTGAACGTTGAAGCCTGCCGGGATGTTTTGGTGGGCATCACCAATGGCGTGGACCACATCGAGTGCCACTCCGGTGTTGGCAGGGATCTCGACAGTGTCGTCTCGTTGAGCCTGTGGGCGCTCCACATCGGACATGGCACCACGGTCGTCTTTCACCACAGACATCGAACCGGTCTGAACAGCGTGGGTTTCCGCGAAGGCCTCTTCGAGGCGGTGCTGGAAGTCTGTTTGTGCTGCCTCAAACTGTTCTGGGGTGATGTCGCCACGACCCACCAGTGATTCGGTGTAGAGGGTGCGAACGCTGCGCTTTGCCTCGATCAGGTTGTACATCAGCGGCTGCGTCATCGAAGGGTCGTCGCCTTCGTTGTGGCCGCGGCGTCGATAACACACGATGTCGATGACGATGTCGCCGTGGAACTCCTGGCGGTACTTAAAGGCCAGTTCGGCTACGCGCATCACCGCTTCAGGGTCATCTCCGTTGACGTGGAAGATAGGCGCCTGAATGGTCTTTGCCACGTCGGAGGAGTAGACGGTCGAGCGAGAGTCGTGGGGGAGCGTGGTGAAGCCCACCTGGTTATTCACAATCACGTGGACGGTTCCACCCGTGCGGTAGGCCCGAAGCTGCGACATTTGCAGGGTTTCCATGACCACACCTTGGCCGGCCATGGCGGCGTCACCGTGGATTAAGACAGGCAGCACTCCGTAGCGTCCAGGCTCCGAGCGGTCCTGCTTGGCGCGGACGATGCCTTCGAGCACACCGTTGACGGCCTCGAGGTGCGAGGGGTTAGCAGCAAGGTAGACAGGAATGGTCTCGCCAGATGGCGCTGTGTAGGAACCTTCGGTGCCCAGGTGGTACTTCACGTCGCCAGAGCCCTGAACAGTGCCTGTGTCCTGGGTTCCTTCAAACTCACGGAAAATCTGGCCGTAAGTCTTGCCCGCAATGTTGGCAAGGACGTTCAGGCGACCGCGGTGTGCCATGCCGATAGCGACCTCATCGAGATGCTCTTCGGCGGCCTTCTGCAAGATCTCGTCAACCAGGGTGATGGTGGATTCTCCACCCTCCAGGCTGAAGCGCTTTTGGCCCACATATTTGGTCTGTAAGAAGGTCTCGAACGCTTCTGCTTGGTTGAGTTTGCTCAGCACCCGCATCTGCGCATCGTGCGAAAGTTTCTCGTAGGGCTTTTCGATGTGCTCTTGGAACCATTTGCGCTGGGCCGGGTCCTGGATGTGCATGTACTCCACGCCGACCGTGCGGCAGTAAGAGTCACGCAGGACACCAAGAATTTCGCGCAACAACATGGTGCGACGTCCGCCAAAGCCACCGGTGACAAACTCGCGGTCCAGATCCCAGAAGGTCAAACCGTGGTTTTCGATCTCAAGGTCGGGGTGTGAGCGTTGACGGTATTCCAGTGGGTCAACATCTGCCATCAAGTGACCGCGAACACGGAAAGCATTGATCAGTTCTTGGACGCGTGCGGTCTTGTTGACCTGGTCTGCGTGATCAACGGCGATGTCTTCTGCCCAGTGGATGGGCATGTAGGGGATGCGAAGCGCGGCGAAAATGTCCTCGTAGAAGCCATCGCCACCGATGAGTAACTCGTGAATCTTCGCGAGGAACTGACCAGAGCCTGCACCCTGGATCACACGGTGGTCGTAGGTGGAGGTCAGGGTAATGGTTTTGCCAATACCCAGATCAGACAGTGAAGTCTTCGCAGAGCCCTGGAACTCGGCGGGGTATTCCAGGGCACCCGCACCAATGATCGAGGCTTGGCCCTTCATGAGGCGTGGAACAGAGTGAACGGTTCCAATGCCGCCGGGGTTGGTAAGCGAAATGGTGTTACCCATGAAGTCTGAGGTCTCGAGCTTGCCGTCGCGGGCACGCTTGACGACGTCTTCGTAGGCGGTGATGAATTCGCCAAAGCCCATGTATTCACAGCGCTTGACGCCTGGAACCACGAGAGAGCGGGTCCCATCGGGCTTGGGTAGGTCAATCGCGATGCCCAAGTTGATGTGGGCTGGTTTGACGGCAACGGGCTTGCCGTCGCGGATGTCGTAAAAGACGTTTTGGCCGGGGAAGTCTTTCAGCGCTCGGACCATCGCCCACGCGATGAGGTGGGTGAACGAGATCTTTCCACCGCGGGTGCGACGCAGGTGGTTGTTGATGACGATGCGGTTATCGATCATCAGCTTGGCAGGAACCGTGCGAACGCTCGTCGCAGTGGGCACCTCGATGGACTGGTCCATGTTGGTGGCAAGAGATTTTGCGATTCCTCGAAGAGGGCTTACCTCATCGTCACCCGTTTCGGTGGGAGCAGCCGGTGCGTTCTGTGTGACTTCAGCAGGAATAGGTTGAGCTTTGGGGGCTACGGAGGTTGTTTTTGCCTGAACAGCAGAGACGGAGCCGGTGGTAGGAGCAGGCTCTTCCGCCACAGGAGTGGCCGCTACTGGAGACGCTGCTTCTACGCCGCCGTTGAAGAGGGGCCACCACTTCTTGTCGACTGACTCGGGGTCTCGCAAATACGATTCCCGCATCTCGTCAACGAGCCACGAATTGGCTCCAAAGTCAGTGAGGTCTATGGTGCTCGATGGGTTTCCCGCATCACTATCCGACACTGGTCAATGCCTACTCTCAGCTGTGCTGTATCAAAAGGGGCTGGCAACGAATCACTCAATGCTACCGGGAGTTTTCTTGGTGAATATCCTCCACGCCGATGTGCAATCAGGCTGTTATTCTTAGCGCAAATGGAATCTGCTTCGTCGGGTCTTTCCGACCCCAGCCATAATCCCAAGGGCGCCTTCGGTGGTGCCCGATGATTAACGACTGGCTTCTCTTTCTTGCAGGTTTTCTGCTTGCCCTGGGAACAGGGGTCTTTGTGGGCAGCGAGTTTGCCCTGCTCAACCTTGATCGCTCTGAGTTAGAGGCGAGACGCTCGCGAGGCGAGAAGGGCTACGGTCTGACGATTCGTGCGCTCAAGCGCACGTCCACTCATCTGTCGAGCGCGCAGCTAGGAATTACCCTGACGACCTTGCTCACCGGGTACACCATGGAACCAGCAATTAGTTCGTTGCTGACTGGTCCGCTGCAATTCGTGGGTGTGTCTGATGACTTTGTGAGGCCCGTGGGGGCTGTCCTTGCAATCATTCTTGCCACCTTTATTTCGATGGTCGTAGGAGAGCTCGCGCCGAAGAACTTCGCCCTCGCAGTGCCCGAAGCAACGGCACGAGTCCTCATTCCCCTTCAGCTTGGATTTAGTTGGGTGTTCAAGCCAGCCGTGTCGCTGTTAAACGGCACGGCGAACCGCATCCTGCGGTCCATGGGAATTGAGCCCAAGGAGGAGCTCACCTCGGCGCGCACACCCGACGAATTAGCGAGCCTGGTGAAGCGCTCAGCGCTCGAAGGGTTATTGGAGCAAGACACCGCCACTTTGTTATCGAGGACCATTGCATTCGGAGAGCTCAACGCCGAAGACGTGATGACACCTCGCACGAGCGTTGACGCAGTGCACCGAGGAGACACGGCCACCCAAATCCTCGACCTTGCGGCAAAGACTGGTTTTTCGCGCTTCCCTGTCATTGATGACTCGATTGATGATGTGCGAGGTGTGGTGCATGTGAAGCAGGCCATGGCGGTTCCACGGGATCGTCGAGATGACGTGCCTGCGTCGGCACTTCAAACCGATGTGGTCAAAGTTCCAGAAACGATGCCCCTTGATGCACTCCTCATCGAATTGCGTGGGCGCGGATATCAACTCGCCATCGTGGTCGATGAGTACGGCGGAACCTCCGGAATCGCCACCCTTGAAGACTTGGTCGAAGAACTCATTGGTGAAGTAGCAGATGAACACGACCGACGCCCACTCGATGTCGTTCACGCAAGAGATTGGTTTACCTTCCCTGGCCGGTGGCGCCCTGACGAGTTGGCAGAACACTCCGGCGTGAAAATGCCAGAAGAGGGCCACTTCGAAACGGTTGCTGGTTTCGTGATCGAGCGGCTGGGACGTTTGGCGGAAGTTGGGGACACCGTGTCAATTGAGCAGGGTGAGTTCAGAGTGGAGCGATTGGATGGGCGTCGCATTGAGCGCATCCGCTTCACCCCGTCAGTGGATGCATCGGAGGTGGATCTCCTATGAGCTCTGACTGGTGGGGTCTGATCTGGCTTGCCGTATTGCTCCTTGGCAATGCCTTCTTTGTGGCCGCCGAATTCGCAGTCATTTCAGCTAAGCGCTCCCAGATTGAGCCGCGCGCCGAAGAAGGCTCAAAGTCAGCCAAAACTGCGCTGTATGCGATGGAAAACGCCACGTTGATGCTGGCTACCTCGCAGCTAGGAATCACGGTGTGTTCACTGGTGATCTTGTTGGTCGCAGAACCTTCGATCCACCACCTGCTTGAAGTTCCTCTCGAAGCCATCGGACTCGATTACTACTGGGTGGGAACAATTGGCTTTATTTTGACGCTGTCGATCGTGACCTTCCTCCATGTGGTGCTGGGAGAAATGGTTCCCAAAAACATTTCCTTCTCACTGCCCGATAAGGCCGTTCTCGTCCTTGCCCCCGCTCTGGTGGCAGTGTCCCGTGTAATTTCCCCGATTATTCGAGCCTTAAACGCCGTTGCGAACGGGATTTTGAGGCTGTTTATGGTGGAGCCAAAGCAAGAAGCAACGAGCGCGTTCACATTGGATGAAGTGGCCACTATCGTCGCGGAGTCCACCAAAGAGGGAATGCTTCGTGACCAATCGGGCGCCCTCACTGCAGCGTTCGAGTTCACCGAGAAGACGGCGACCGACGTGGTTATTCCGGTGTCATCCCTTGTTACCTTGCCCGAGGACGCAAGCGCCACTGACGTGCAGCATGTGGTGGGCCAACACGGATTTAGCCGGTATCCGCTGGTGAGTGCGGCGGGCGAACCCACGGGGTATCTCCACATCAAAGACGTGTTGGACATCCCCGATGACGAATGTGACTACCCGGTAAGCCCCAAGCGGATTCGAAAGCTTATTTCCCTGAGCGCGGCGACAGACCTGGAAGACGCGCTCGCGATGCTTCGCCGCACCCGCTCCCACCTGGCTCGCGTTCACGACGAGTCCGGCAACACCGTGGGAGTGCTATTCCTCGAAGACATCATTGAAGAGCTCGTCGGTGAGGTGCGCGATGCGACCAGGAGGGGTGTTCGCGTTCCAGGCGCTCCGTCATGACCGAGGCAACCATCCATTTGGGTGACATCACGCACTTGATCAATCCCCCAGGTCCTCACGACCACAAATACTCCAGGGGAGTGGTGGGCCTAGTCGTCGGCTCGGACGATTTCCCCGGAGCTGCACTGCTTGCGACCTCTGCCGCACTTCACGCAGGTGTCGGGATGGCGAGGGTGCTCACAGATCAATCCGTTCAATCTCTCGTCCTCTCGAGTACCCCCGAAGCAGTCCTCGTGCCGGGGAAGGTCGATGCCGTTGTGGTGGGAAGCGGAATTCCAGAACACGCCGTGGGCGCCGCCATCGAGCGACTCCACACACTTCCGATCGCCGATTCAACGCCGGTGATCGTCGATGCGGGGGCGCTGACTCGCGCTCGGGACATTCCAGGGGCGAAAATTCTCACTCCTCACGCGGGTGAACTCGATCGCCTGGCCGAGTCACTTGGCATCGCGAATACGTCCTCACGTGAGTCTGCGGTGGCGGTGGCGTCGAGCCTCGGTGTCGTGGTCTACCTCAAGGGCTCACGGAGTGTTATTTGCACCCCTGGCGACGTGGCATACGAACTGCCAGAAGCACCCCATTGGCTCGCATCGGCTGGCACAGGAGATGTCTTAGCCGGAATTATGGGAGCGGTGTGTGCGGGGCAACAGGGCAGCCTGGTCGATTCAAATTCGTTGGCATTGTGGGCTGCTGCGGCAGGACTCATTCACTCCGCCGCTGCCGAACGCGCGAGTGTTCGCCTGGGCGAGGGTGAGCCTGGGCCGCTCCTTGCCAGCGAGGTGGCTCGAGAGGTGTCGGCTGTTATCGCGCGGCTCGCACAGAGTTAGGCAGCGATTAGCCTGCCCAAGGCGGCGCCGACTTTTTCCGCTTCAATCAAGAACCCGTCGTGACCATAGGGCGAGTGGACCACGACCGACTCGTTGCTGCCATCGAGTGTTCCTGGGATGTGCGCTGCCAACGTGTGCTGCTGGGCGATCGGGAAGAGTCGATCTGAATCGATACCGAGGACCAGGGTCGGCATCGTCAACGCTCCAAGAACCTCTTCGAGGCTGCCTCGGCCCCTCGTGACATCGTGACTATTCATCGCCTGGACGAGTGCAATGTAGGAGTTCGCGTCGAAGCGCCTGGTGAATTTGTTGCCGTGGAAATCTAGGTAGCTCTCCACCGCAAACCGACCCGAGTCTCCCAAGGGGGAGCGCTGTCCCTGCCACGAGCGACCAAAGCGGTCGTTGAGCTCGTTGGGTGAGCGGTAGCTCAATAGTGCGATGCGGCGGGCAAGTGCGAGACCACGGTTGGGGCCTTCGGCTTCGTCGTAGTAGTCGCCGCCGTGGAAGTTTGGGTCAACCTGGATTGTTTCCAACTGCACCGAGTTGATTCCGACTTGGTCGGCACTAGTCGCCGCGCAGGTGGCGATTAGAGCTAAGCGCCTAGTAGCGCTCGGGAATTCAATCGCCCATTCGAGGGCGTGCATGCCGCCCATTGAGCCACCAATGACGCTGTGGAAGGTGTCGATACCCAGGTTTTGGGCCAGAAGCGCGGTGGCGTTGACCTGGTCTCGAATCGTTAGGTAGGGAAAACGCGACCCCCACTCATGCCCGTTCGGTGACACGGTGGCAGGGCCGGTAGAGCCTTGGCAGCCGCCCAAAATGTTCGGCACAATCACGGCGAACTTCTCGGTGTCCAGTGCGCAGCCCGGGCCGATAATGTCTGGCCACCAGCCTGAAGTCTGGTGTCCAGCCGTGGCAGGACCGTAGGCGTGGGAGTCTCCGGTGAGTGCGTGGAAGACCAGGATGGCGTTGTCTTTAGCCTCGTTGAGCTCGCCGAAGATTTCGTAGGCGAGGCGCACATGCGGAAGGCTTCCGCCGGTTTCAAACTCCATGGGGCCTAATTGGGCAAATTTTCGATTTCCTAGGGCGTCGCCGTCGCGCCATGCGCCTGTAACGGGGGGAGTGCCGCGGAGAGATTCCACCAGGGCATCAGAAATAAACGCCGAAGGCGCTGAATCTGAGGGTGTTTGCCAATCCATGGTGACCCCATTCTCTCAGGCAGAAAACAAAAGTGTGGCGGCAGGAATAAACCTGCCGCCACACCCCCGTTGAATTACAGAGCCTTAGCGGCTGCAAAACCCTTCTCAAGATCGGCGATGATGTCGTCGATGTGCTCGAGTCCGACCGACAGGCGCACCAGTCCGGGGGTAACACCGGTGGTGAGCTGCTGTTCGGGGGTGAGCTGTGAGTGGGTGGTTGAGGCTGGGTGGATGATGAGGCTTCGCACATCACCAATGTTGGCCACGTGGCTAAACAGCTCCACGTTGTCCACCAGGGTGCGGCCTGCGTCAACGCCGCCCTTGATTTCAAAGGACAACACTGCGCCCACACCGTGTGGCGCGTACTTCGCCGCTGCCGCAGCCCAGGGGCTTGACGAGAGGCCTGCGTAGTTAACGTCTGCCACCTGGGGGTGGTTTGAGAGGTAATCGGCCACGGCTTGTGCGTTTTGACAGTGACGCTCCATGCGAAGGCTCAAGGTCTCAATACCTTGAATCAGCGCGAAGGCGTTGTCGGGAGCGACTGCTGCACCCATGTCGCGCAGCAACTGCACGCGAGCCTTGATGACGTAGGCGATTGCGTCTCCCAATACGCCGGTGTAGCTGGCGCCGTGGTAGCTGGGGTCTGGTTCGGTAAGGCCAGGGAACTTATCCACGTGCTTGGACCAGGGGAACTTTCCACCGTCAACGATGGCGCCCGCGACAACGGTTCCGTGTCCGCCGAGGAACTTGGTAGCCGAGTGAATGACAATGTCGGCGCCGTGCTCGAAGGGGCGAATCAGGTAGGGGCTTGCCACCGTGTTATCGACAATCAACGGAACGCCGTGCTTGTGAGCAACATCGGCTACGGCCTCAATGTCCAAGATGTTGATCTTGGGGTTGGCAATCGATTCACCGAAGAACAACTTGGTGTTCGGGCGAATGGCTGCTTCCCACTCGGCGGGGTCATCTTGGTTCTCGACAAAGGTCGTCTCGATACCAAGCTTCGCCATGGTGTATTTGAACAGGTTGTAGGTGCCGCCATAGATGGAGCTTGAGCTCACAATGTGATCGCCAGCGCTTGCGATGTTCAACACTGCAGTAGTCGCTGCGGCCTGACCGGACGCTACGAGCAACGCCGCAGTTCCCCCTTCAAGCGCGGCGATGCGCTTTTCTGCCACGTCCTGCGTGGGGTTCATGATCCGGGTGTAGATGTTTCCAAACTCGGCCAAAGCGAAGAGGTTTTTCGCGTGGTCGGCGCTGTCGAACACATACGCGGTCGTGCGATAGATCGGGGTGGCACGAGACGACGTGGTGGGGTCAGGGGCAGCTCCAGCGTGGATCTGCTGAGTTTCAAACTTCCAGTTTTCGGACATGGCGTACTTCCTGTGAGAAGGGGTTAATAGTCATAGAGAGTAAGTGGACTATTGGCCGCTGTCACGCGGGGGTGTAACAGGAGGTAACAGTGCTTAACGAAGCGACTTTTGCATCATCACGATGCCAATCCAGCGGTCGAACTTGAAGCCCACTTTGCCCATCCGGCCGGTCTCTTTAAAGCCCAACGATTTGTGAAGGGCGAGGGAGGCGTCGGCTCCTGAGTCGGCGATTACCGCAATCATTTCCTTCAAACCCGCTTCTTTGCACTTCTCAATGAGCGCTTCGAGCAACGCTCGACCGAGTCCTCGACCCGTTGAGGCCGGTCCCAAATAAATCGTTGATTCCACCGTGTGCCGAAAAGCGGACTTGTCGCGGTAGGCGGTCACCCGGGCATATCCCAAAATGTCGCCACCCGGAGATTCGGCCACGAGGAAGGGATGGCCGACTTTTTCGGTGTGTTCAAATTTCGCCCTGAATGCACGAATAGTGGGTGGCTTCTCATCGAAGGTGACCACGGAGTTTCTGACGTAGTGACGGTAGAGAGACAGCACCGCGGGAAGGTCTGCCTCGACGGCTGGTCGAATTGAATATTCGAACGTAGGAAGCTCGGGGCTTGGCGCCGCATTCGGAGCGGGCTTTTTGCGTCGGCGGTGATACTCGTGAGCGAGCATGGTCACCTCCCAGGTTCAAAGCGTGTCTTGAGGTTACCCGAGCGACCAGTCGATAGGTGCCATCCCCATTCGGGCAAGCTCGCCGTTTGCCCGGCTGAAGGGCTTGGAGCCAAAGAACCCCCGCCTAGCAGACAGCGGACTGGGGTGGGCCGACTCAATCACAGGAACGGCTCTCAACAAGGGCGCTAGCTTCTGAGCGTGGCGGCCCCACAAGATGGCGACGAACTCTTGGCCTGTTTCTACCAACGCCCCTATCAGCGAGTTGGTCACCTCTTCCCACCCCAGCGATGCGTGAGCTCCGGGGGTGTGGGCCGCCGTGGTGAGGTGGCGGTTGAGAAGGAGAACCCCCTGCTTGGTCCACGCGGTGAGGTCAAAGTGAGTTGCCGGCGTTAGCCCGACGTCGGAGTGAAGCTCCGTGATGATGTTTCTGGCACTCGGAGGGAGCGGCCGTGTTCCCTGAGGAAGCGAAAAGGACAAGCCCATCGCGTGTCCAGGGGTGGGGTAAGGGTCTTGGCCCACGATCACCACACGCACGTCGGTTGGAGTCACACTCAACGCACGAAACACATTTTCTGGCGACGGGAGAATTGTTTCGGTTGCCGAGCGTCGTTGAAGTTCCGCGCCGATGCGACGGATTGCATCCATACTGTGGTGATCGAGCAGGCGAACCCACGGGTCTGGAACGAGCTGGTCTAAATCGCCCCATGCGGGGGAGGTGGAAGTCACTAGTTCGTGGTGTGGCTTCGCATCTGGCTGACGAGAGACTGGGCCTCCTCGTATGCCAGTCGTCCACCCGGGAAGATCAAGACTTCATACCAGGCGTCGTCGTAGACCGCGTTGTAAATAGCGGGAACCGTCTCGTCATCGCCCTGGATCCAATAGGTCAGCGCACCGTCAATTGTCTGGCCGGGGTTTAGTTTCTGGGCGAGGAGTCCATCGATGACTTCTGCCCGAGAGGCCTGTGTCATCGGTGCTGCGCTCACGGTGTAGGTCTGGGTCTCGTCGAGGTTGCCAAACAGGCAGCTGATGCCACCGCGCTCTTCCTGAGGGGACAAGCTCTCGATGTAGACACCATCTGCCGAACCGGAGCCTGGACCGCGAAGTAGATCAACTGCTCCAGAGGTGAGCTTCGCGATTGCCTCGGATGGCAAGATGTCGAGGCAGTTTTGCGGAAGGCTAAAGATTGTGGGCCCCGTGTCTTCAACCGGGGCCTCATCGACCACCACGTCCTCGGTGGTCTGATTGTCAGGAACTTGGCCAGACCATGAACAGCCGACGAGGGTGAGAGAAGCGAGGAGGGCGACGGGAAGCGCGTGCCGTAGGCGGCGCACTGTACTCATCGGCAACATTCCTCTCTTGCCGCCAAAGTATATGGCCCCTGAAGTCGCGACACGCGGACATTCCCCGTAGCCTTTTGAGGTGAGTTCCGAGTTTTTTGCCCTGACGCTCCGGCAGCTGCACGAGCGAATTGTGTCGGGAGAGGTGGGCGTAGCTGATGTCACGGAACACTTCCTCGGTCGGATCGAGGAACTAAACCCCGCCCTCAACGCCCTGGTGCATGTAGATCCTGACCACGCGAGGGAACAAGCAACACTTCGCCAAAGTCTCATTGATGACAAGAGCCTCGTGGGGCCGTTGGCGGGAATTCCCACTGCCGATAAGGACCTGGTGCGACGACAGGGGATGCCCACCGGCTTTGGTTCCCACGCCCGGGAGGCCTTAGTTCACGACGACCTGTCAGATCCCATGGCGGCTTGGGTGGATTCCGTTGGCGCACTCAGTGTGGGAAAAACTGCCACCAGTGAGTTTGGCTTGGCCGGATACACAGAGCCAGACCATTTGCCACCGTCGAGAAACCCGCACAATGTCAATCACCAAACTGGTGGATCAAGTGGTGGCGCTGCGGCCGCTGTCGCCGCCGGCCTGATTCCTTTCGCACCTGGTTCTGACGGCGGAGGGTCGATTCGAATTCCTGCACTCTCCTGTGGAGTCACCGGATGGAAGCCCACGAGGGGCCTTATTCCTTCGGGACATGGGCTCGATTCACCCGGTGGCTTGTCGGTGGCGGGACTGATCACTCGTAGCGCTGATGACATGGCGTTTATTGCCGGAGAACTGATGGCGGGTCAGATGCCTACGGCGACCAAGGCCGTTGAACGTGAGGTGCCGACCCGGCTGCGGGTTGGTGTGACGACAACGAGCCCCTGGCCACTCGACTGGGGGATTGGCCCAAACGCACAATCTCACGCCGCCTATCAACGAGCTATTGATGCACTGCGCAGCGAGGGTCACATCGTGGAGGAGCTGGCGTGGGAGCCAGATCGCAATTATCAGGACTACTTCCTCACACTGTGGGCGGTGGGAGCAGCCACCATTGAGATTGCCCCTGACAAGGAGGGGGACCTCACTGAGCTCACCCGGTATCTACGAAAAATTGGGGCCCAAACATCAGGCGTTGACTATCACCGCGCACTGCGCTCGCTTGGTCAGTTCGAGCGAGACACAATTTCTCAGTTCTCAGCTGTCGACGTTGTCCTCACACCCGGTCTTGCCCACGCGGCACCACCGGTTGGATATTTCTCGAGTGACCCCGAGGCAAACTTCCGCCAACAAGTTGAGTTCACTCCGTGGACGAGTTTTGTGAACGTCGCGGGCCTGCCAGCGGTTGCCTTTCCCACGAGCATTGGCGCAGAGGGGCTCCCGATGGGGGCTCAACTCATTGGAGCGCCAGGCAGCGATCGCTCACTGATTTCAGTGGTCGCTCAGATTGAGCACCACTTCAGTGATGCCAGGGTGATTCCCCGAAGCTAGTTCAGCGCGCCGAATGTGGTGGCAGCGTCGCGGGTGAGCTCCTCAGAGGATCCTGCCGAGTTGGTTGAGGCAACCCACAACGAGCACTCGGTCTCAGCCAGAGACTCCGGGCAGGGAGTGCTGGTGATGAAGTGGGCTTCGTTGGCAGTGAACTCACCGGAAATGTTCGAGCTACTGGCATCGAACTTCCACAGTGTTCCCGTTCCCAAGGCAGTCGAGGAGTCCGCTGCGTCGCCGAGTATGGCCTCAACAGCAGCCATGTTGGCGGTGGAGAGGATTGCCATCGAGGTGGTAGAGCTGAACTCGGGTGGGAGGTACCAGGTGCACGAGATGCGAAGGTCCTTGCGGGCTTCGGCAAGGACAGCTACTAGGTCTTGGTTGGTGGTGCCGTAGCCGTAGCCGTCTGCACTGATGTCACCTTCGGATACGCGACCTTCTTCGCTAAAGGCCACCACCTGGGCGTCCGAGTAAATGGTGTCGCAGGTGGGGACGGGGCCTTGGTCGGCGGCAGGTGCAGCAGGCTCTTCAGCGGCAGCGTCTGTTTCGGTGTCTGCCGGGGTCTCGGTGGGAGCAGAATCGTCGACCACTACGTCGGACGGCTGATCGGTGTTTTGGCCAGTGAGGTCACCGATAAGGCCGGTAACGGCCTGGCATCCGGTGAGGCTAAATACAAGCGCTCCCAGGGTCAATCCGCGGGTGATAAGTGACACCGACATGGGGTTTCTGCCTTTCTTAACGCGTCGTTTTTAGCCTACGCGAGATACCAGCTCTTCCCAGTAGCGCTGCACCTGTGCCGCGTTCTTTGTGAGTGGGTGAACGGTGGAAAACGGGTTTAGTCCGTCGAAGTAGGTTCCGTTGTCCACTCCGAGTTCCGGTGTATCGGCCAAATGAACCAAGGGGGCAGCGCCCGCCGGAACACTAATTTGCAGGGGCCTGGTTAGTCGCATGAGAGATCGGGCGAAGGCGGTGTCTGGGCCAAAATTGCTGGCCACATATCCAGGGTGAACAGGAAAGCTCTCGATTCCTGAACGCTCGACGAGGCTATTGGAATACATCACCACACCCAGTTTTGCGTCGGCATACGGCGCCCACCCGCCCCGGAAGGAGCGCCTGGAATAGTCGAGGTCATCCATGTCGAGCGACCCAACACGGTGCATGATCGACGAGGTGTGAATGATACGGCCTTGGCGCTCGTGCAGTTCTGGCAGGAGGGCCTCGGTGAGCACCACCGAGCCCAACACGTTTCTCTGCAAAGTGAGCTCGTTGCCATCGGGGCTTAACTGCTTGGTATCGACGATTCCGCCTGCGTTGTTAATCAGCACATCGATGCGGCGCAGTCGGTCGAGAGCCTCCGTAGCAAGGGCTCGTACCTGATCGAGCGAATCAAAATCAGCGACGAACGCGTCGGCGTCCAGCGCGTCAGCGGTGGCGTGGGTCCGCTCAGGATTTCGTCCTGCGACACCCACGCGCCAGCCACGTCGGGTCAGCTCCCTGGCCGTTTCCCGACCAATACCCGAGCTCGCTCCGGTGATGAGGGCGACGCGTTGCACGCTTCTAGTCTGCCGGAGAAGCTCGGGTTGTGTCGACGAGTTCGTTACCTGTGGAGGCGAGCCTTCACGTCTTCGTATTGGGCCGTGAGTTTTGCGGGCATTTTTCGACCGATTTGGCTGAGGTATTCCCAGGCTGATTCAATATCGGTTTCCACCAGGTCATGGTCCACGCTCAACAATCCAGCAAGAGCCTTCTCATCAAGTTCGAGGCCTTCGTGGTCGATGTCTGCCACTCGAGGAAGAAGACCCACAGGGGTGTCCTCGGCAGCAACTTCGCCTTCGATGCGCTGAATCATCCACTTCACCGCGCGGATGTTGTCACCAAATCCAGGCCAGATGAACTTTCCGTCAGCGTCCTTTTGGAACCAGTTGACCTGGAAGATACGGGGTGCTCGGCCGTTTTGGCGCAGTTTTTCTCCCATGCCCATCCAGTGGTTGATGTAGTCACCTAGGTGGTATCCGAGGAAGGGCAACATCGCGAAGGGATCGCGGCGGACAACTCCGACGGTTCCTTCTGCTGCTGCAGTCTGCTCTGAGGCGATTGTTGACCCGATGAACACGCCGTGATCCCAGTCCCTGGCTTCGACCACCAGGGGAACAGTGTCTTCGCGGCGACCTCCGAAGATGATTCCATCGATGGGGAAGCCTTCTGGGTCATCCCAGTCCTCAGCGAGGCTTGGGCAGTGCTCGGCGGGGACTGTGAACCTCGCGTTGGGGTGTGCGGCGGGGGAGCCATTTCCCGGAGTAAACGGCTGACCCGTCCAATCGGTGAGTCCCTCGGGGGCTTCCTTGGTCATACCCTCCCACCACACATCGCCGTCTGGGGTGACGGCAACGTTGGTGAAGATGGTGTGGCCCCACATGGTGTCCATAGCGACAGGGTTGGTCTTCTGTGAGGTGCCCGGTGCGACGCCAAAGAATCCTGCCTCGGGGTTGATGGCCCTCAGTCGGCCGTCTTTTCCGATAGCAAGCCACGCAATGTCATCGCCTAGGGTTTCGACTTTCCAGCCCTCTAGTGATGGCTGCATCATCGCGAAGTTGGTTTTGCCGCAGGCGCTGGGGAAAGCCGCGACAAAGTGGTAGCTCTTACCTTCGGGGCTGGTGATGCGCACCAAGAGCATGTGCTCGGCGAGCCAGCCTTCGTCTTTGGCCATCGCCGAGGCAATGCGAAGGGCGAATGATTTCTTCGGAAGCAAGGCATTGCCGCCGTAGGCGGAGCCAAACGACCAGATCTCGCGGCTTTCGGGGAAGTGAGAGATGTACTTGGTGTCGTTGCACGGCCACGCCACATCTACTTCACCCTCGGCTAAGGGAGCACCCACGGTGTGCACGCATTTGACCCATTCGGCGCCGTCTTGGATGTGCTGCAAAATCTCTGAGTCGACGCGGACCATCGTGTGCAAGCTCAAAACGACGTAGGGCGAGTCGGTGATTTGAACTCCGAAGCGAGCCATGGGGGAGTCGATGGGTCCCATGGAAAAAGGCACCACGTACATTGTCCGACCAGACATGGCGCCATCTTGAAGATCGAGAAGGGTAGTCCGCATTTCCACGGGGTCAACCCAGTTGTTGGTGGGTCCTGCATCTGCCTTCTTTGCCGAGCAGACGAAGGTGCGGGATTCGACGCGGGCAACATCGTTGGGGTTGCTGCGTGCGACAAACGAGTAGGGGCGAAGGTCGGGGTTGAGAGCATCAATCGTTCCTGACTCACGCAGGGTTTCAATTAGCTGATGACGCTCGGACTGTGAGCCGTTGCACCAGACGACGGAGTCTGGGCGCATGACCTGCTCCCAGTTGGCAACCCAATCGGCAACGGTTTGTGGACGGAGGTTGTCGGTGTCACGTGAGGTTTCCATGAGGAGTGTCATTTGTCTCTCGTTTCGGTAAAAAGTGGTCGGTAACCCCACTATCTGTCAATGAAATAGATGAATTTCGCAAAATTGCCTGTCAAAAACAATAAAAATTGCGCTATTGTCATGAAATGGCTTCTTCAGTGGTCCTTGGACAGCGCATCAGACACTTCCGCACAGAGCGCGGACTGACCCTCGAACAACTCGGCACCAAGCTCGGCGTGACCGCCAGTCAAATGTCGTTGGTGGAAACGGGAAAGCGTGAAGCGAAGCTTTCGTTCCTAACCGCGCTCGCGGGACATTTGAATATTGAACTCGCACACCTGCTTGATGATGCGCCCCCGAGTAAACGTGCAGCGCTTGAAAACCGCTGGCACCAGGCTGAGTCTCACCCGCTCTACCAAGGGTTGGGGCTGCCCAAACCCAAGATCAATAAATCCGTCAACGACGACATGGTTGAAACCCTGGTGGGCTTGTACGAAGAAATTTTCCGCCGTGAAGAACAAGCGCTTGCTACTCCTGAAGAAGCCCGACGTGCGAACACCGAGCTTCGCTACCGGATGCGCTCGAAGAACAACCACCTTCCCGAGCTCGAAGTTCTCGCCGAAGAGCTGGTCGCAGTCTCTGGCCACCAGACCGGTGCAATTACCCACCGTGAAGTGGCAATGATGGCGAAGTCTCTGGGTTTCGACATCGTCCACGTGGGAGATCTGCCCAAATCAGCCCGGTCGGTGACCGACATGGAAAACGGACGCCTTTATTTGCCGCCTGCATCGATTCCAGGCGGTCACGGTCTGCGGTCGATGGCGCTTCAAGCAATGGCTCATCAAATCTTGAAACACCCAGTGCCCACGACCTATGAAGAGTTCTTGCAGCAGCGTCTAGAAATTAACTACTTCGCTGCAGCCTGCTTGATGCCCAAAACCCAGGCAGTGTCGTTCTTGGAAGGCGCGAAGAGCAACCGCAATATTGCCGTTGAAGACTTCCGCGATGCCTTCGGTGTCACCCACGAAGCAGCTGCGCTTCGGTTCACCAATCTGATGACGGAGTTTCTCGACATTCGCCTCCACTTCCTCCGAGTAGGCGATGACGGCTCCATCTTGAAGGCCTATGAAAACGACGGCCTGGCCTTGCCCACCGATGTGACCGGCGCCACAGAAGGTCAGATTGTCTGTCGTCACTGGAGTGCCCGCCAAGCGTTTAGTCGCACCAACCGCACCACCGAGTACTACCAATACACCGACACTCCAGAAGGCACGTTCTGGGAGTCCACTCAAATTGGTACCGGGCTTGAAGACGAGTTCTCCATCACCGTGGGTGTTGCCTTTGACGACGCAAAGTGGTTTAGAGGCCGTGACACCACCACACGCTTTAACTCCACCTGTCCGGACCCCGAATGCTGCAGGCGACCCGAAGCTGCCCTTCGCGAGAAATGGCAAGGTCACGCGTGGGCCTCTGCCAGGCTTCATGCTCACGCGCTCTCGCCTTTGCAGGGTGGGACATTCCCGGGAGTGGGGGATGTCGAGTTGTTCGAGTTCCTCGAGCGGCACGAGAGTGCGGATAAACCAGAGGTCTAAAACCCAGAGAGTGCCCCCAGTAGGATTCGAACCTACGGCCTTCTGCTCCGGAGGCAGACGCTCTATCCCCTGAGCTATGGGGGCCCAGTTCCGCCTTCAGGGTACACGCTTGGACCCGTGGACTTTCAGTCTGGTTACTAGGATGGTGCGTTGTGGACCCCTCCGCTCTCGCCCAACACATCGCGTCTATTGCGACACGTGTCATTGACGAATCTGGCGCGGACGTCGACCTCGCGATCGGTCCTGATGATGTGGCACTCGAGCGACCTAAGAAGGCCGAGTTTGGCGACTGGGCAAGTTCCATCGCGCTAAAGCTCGCGAAGCCACTGAGCAAGCCGCCCCGAGATGTGGCTGAACTGGTGCGCGCCGGGCTGCTTGAGGTCTCAGGTGTGGCAAGCGTGGATATTGCTGGCCCGGGGTTTCTAAACATCACCCTCGACGCAGGAGCGTTGGGCGATATCGCGAAGACGATCGTTGATGCAGGTTCGGCATTTGGTCGAAGCGATGCCCTGGTGGGCCAAACGATCAACCTCGAGTTTGTATCGGCAAACCCCACAGGTCCGCTCCACATTGGACACACCCGTTGGGCTGCCCTGGGTGATTCACTTGCGCGCGTTCTTCGCGCAGCAGGTGCTGAGGTAAAAAGCGAGTTTTACATCAACGACCAGGGTGCCCAAATGGATGTCTTTGGGGAGTCGGTGTTGGCCAGAGCCCTGGGTCGCGACGTGCCAGAAAATGGCTACCCGGGAAGCTACATCGATGAACTGGGCAAGCAGGTACGTGACGAATTCCCACACCTTGCCGACATGCCCCACGACGAAGCCGTGGTGTGTGCGCGGGAGGCCGCTTACGCTACCCAGCTCGCCGCAATTCAAGAATCCCTCGCGAAATTCAACGTTCACTTCGACGTGTGGTTCTCCGAGCGCCAACTCCATGTGATGGAGACTGCCGACGGTGAGAGCCTGATTGATCAGTCGGTCGATCGCCTCCGGGAGCAAGGTCACGTCTTTGATGAAGACGGTGCTGTCTGGGTGCGCACCACAGATTTCGGTGACGATAAGGATCGCGTGATCCGCCGCGCTAATGGGGTGTACACCTACTTCGCGGCAGACGCCGCCTACTACCTGTCGAAGAAAGACCGCGGCTTCGACGTCAAGATTTACCTGCTTGGTGCTGATCACCACGGATATATCCATCGCCTCAAGGCCATCGCCGGTGCCGCCGGTGATGACCCCGCCCACAACATCGAAGTGTTGATCGGACAGTTGGTGAGCGTCAACGGAGCGCGGTTGTCGAAGCGGGCCGGAAACATCATCGAGTTGGATGACCTTCGTGAATGGCTCGGCACAGACGCCCTGCGTTATTCGCTGGGTCGCTACCCCGCAGACTCGCCACTCACGATCGAGCCAGACATTCTGCTGAGCCACTCAAACGACAACCCGGTGTTCTACGTGCAATACGCACACGCTAGAACCCACCAGGTCGCACGAAACGCAGAAACCGCCGGTGTGACCACCGCTGATTTTGACCCCAGTGTGCTCACTGACAAGACCGAAGCGGAGCTGCTTGCCGCGCTCGCGGACTATCCACGTATCGTGGCCCAAGCCGCAGAGCTTCGCGAGCCACACCGTGTTGCACGGTTCTTAGAAGACATCGCAGGTAGCTATCACCGCTGGTATGACGCGTGCCGCGTTACCCCCAAGGGCGACGACCCAATTGAGCCGGTTCACCACTCACGATTGATGGTCAATAACGCGACACGTCAGGTGCTCGCGAACGGACTTGACCTCCTCGGAGTATCTGCTCCGGAGCGGATGTAGAAATTGCCCCCTCACCTCCCGATATCCTTGTGGGAGGCTTCAGGGGCCAATCCGGGTCCGCTCACCTGCGACAGATAGGTTCGTCGCGTTCGTGATTGATGTAAGGGGTGTTCCATGGTGTCTTCTGCCATTGCCCCTGCCTGGCTGCAGCAACCCTCCGACCTGAACGCGTTAGACGAGCGACTGTGGCCTGCGGTACGTCGTGCACGCTCCGGCGAAATGCTGATCGGTGGAGTTTCGGTGAGATCGCTTGTTGAACAGTTTGGATCGCCGCTGTACGTGGTGGACCTCGATGTGCTTTCTGCCAGGGCAGCGATGGTGAGAGATGCGTTGACTGCGGGAGTATCGAGAGACCATCGAAGTGTTCACGTGTTTTATGCCTCAAAAGCACTGTTGACCTCAGATGTGGTGCGCTCGGTTGCAGCACACGGTCTTGGATTCGACGTGTCTACCCGGGGCGAAATGGAATGGGTCCTCGCCAGCGGCGTTGAGGCATCACGCCTGGAATTCCAGGGCAACAACAAATCCGACTCTGAGCTTCACCGCGCATTGAGCGTAGGTGTGGGCGCCGTTGTGGTGGATAGCGAGTGGGAAGCTACCCGTTTGGCCGCCATTTCTGACGAACTTAAGGTTCACCAGCGCGTGATGATCCGTGTGAATTCTGGTGTGCACGCAGGAACCCACGATTACTTGGCGACTGCCCGAGAAGATCAGAAGTTCGGCATCGCCCGGGGAGACCTAGACGCGGTCGTTGACATCATTGCTGCGGCAGAACATTTGGAGTTTGTGGGACTTCACTCCCACATCGGTTCACAGATTGTCTCTCCCGATGGTTTCGTCGAAGCTGCCACCAGGCTCCTCGAGCTCTACGCCCACTACAGCGAACATCACCCACTGGACACCCTTAATTTGGGCGGTGGCTTCGCGATTCCCTATACGCCAGCTGATCCAGATTCCAACCTCGAGGCAATCGCTTTGGCCCTCGGTGAATTGTTGGACCAATGGGACGCGAAGGGTGTTCGGGTGCCACACATTAGCTTCGAGCCAGGGCGCATCATTGCCGGCCCTGCAGGGGTCACCGTGTATTCGGTGGGAACGACCAAGTCGGTGTTGGTCGGAGAAGGCGACGACGTGGACACGAGGCTCTATGTCAGTGTCGATGGCGGAATGAGCGACAACCTTCGTCCTGCCCTCTATGGCGCGAATTACACGGTCCGTCTCGCCAACCGCGCATCGAGTGCGCCTGCTCAACTGGTGCGCGTGGTTGGCAAGCACTGTGAAAGTGGCGACATTGTTGTCCACGATGACTACCTGCCCTCAGACGTCGTTCCGGGGGACACGGTTGTGGTGGCCCAAACCGGTGCCTATTGCCACTCGCTCTCGAGCAACTACAACGCGGTGGGTCGACCCGCGATGGTGGTTGTCGAAGGCGGCGAAGCGAGAGTGTCGCTGAAAGCCGAAAGCGTCGAGGATGTGTTGTCGAGAGATGTGGGTTTGGCCCTTGGGTCCATCAGCCCCGAGGAGGCGTAATGCGCGAAAACTATAGAAATCTCAAAGTTGCGGTACTCGGCGGTGGAACCGTGGGTTCGGAAGTGGCCTATCGTCTGCTTCACAACCGTGAAGAGCTGGGTCGTCGAATCGGCGCAGAACTCGACTTGATTGGTGTGGCCGTGCGCGATGTCGCCAAAGCCCGTCGTACCGACCTGCCTTCAGAACTGCTCACCACCGATGCTCACTCGCTGGTGGTCGCAGCCGACATCGTTGTTGAGTTGATGGGCGGTATTGAGCCTGCCCGTGAGCTGATTTTGTTGGCCCTGGAATCAGGTGCCGATGTAATCACTGCCAACAAAGCCTTGCTTGCCCACCACGGTCCAGAGCTCTTTGACGCTGCGGCCAAGGTCGGTGCGCAGCTGTATTACGAGGCTGCCGTCGCAGGAGCGATTCCGATCATTCGCCCGCTTCGTGACTCGCTTGCCGGCGATGAGGTGCACCGCATCCTGGGAATCGTCAATGGCACCACCAACTTCATCTTGGATTTGATGGACACCAAGGGTCAGTCGATGGAGGAAGCCCTCCAGATTGCGACCGACTTGGGTTATGCCGAAGCCGACCCCACGGCTGATGTGGGCGGCCACGATGCCCAGCAAAAGGCTGCGCTCTTGGCGCAACTTGCCTTCCACACTGCAATTCCCTTGGAGTCGGTAGGCCGTGAGGGAATCACCGAAATCACCCTCGACCAGGTGAACCAAGCCAAGCAGGCGGGTTACGTCATCAAGTTGCTCGCAATTTGTGAGCGAATTGCCCTCGATGAAGGTGGCTTTGGAGTGTCGGTGAGAGTTCACCCGACACTCGTTCCTCGCTCGCACCCGCTCGCTGCCGTACACGGTGCGAACAACGCAGTGTTTGTTGAGGCAGAAGCTGCCGGCTCGCTCATGTTCTATGGCGCAGGTGCCGGAGGTCCAGAAACTGCTTCTGCCGTCTTGGGTGACATCGTCTCTGCTGCTCGCCGACACGTAGTGGGTGGCCCTGGTGTTGCCGAATCAACCCACGCCGATCTTCCGGTGGTGGATCCAGGGGTTGTCCCCACCCGTTACCAAATCTCGTTGTCGGTCACCGACCAGCCGGGTGTGCTGGCAGCGATCGCATCAGTGTTCTCGGACGCGGGAGTCAGTGTGGAAACGCTGACCCAGTCAACGCCCTACGGCGAGAATCGAGAAAGCCAGACCGCTACGCTGGTGATTCAAACGCACCAGGCGAGCGAAGCTGATTTGTCCCAAACGGTGGAGAAGTTGGCCGCCAATCCAGTTGTTCACCAGGTCACTGGTGTGGTCCGAGTCGAAGGGTAAGTGTCAGTGTCAAGACAGTGGCGCGGTGTCATCCGCGAGTACTACGACCGCCTCGATGTCAGTGAGAAGACACCGATTATTTCGTTGGGCGAAGGCGGCACTCCTTTAGTGCCCGCCCCTGCCCTGTCCAAGCGCACCGGCCTCGACGTCTACGTGAAGTTTGAGGGAATGAACCCCACCGGTTCATTCAAAGACCGCGGTATGACCATGGCGGTCTCCAAAGCTGTTGAGCATGGCGCCAAAGCAATCATCGCCGCGTCGACGGGAAACACGTCAGCGTCGGCTGCGGCCTATGCGGCCTGGGCGGGAATTACCTCGGCGGTGTTGGTGCCAGATGGCAAGATCGCGATGGGAAAGCTTTCCCAAGCTGTTGCCCACAACGCGACCATCATCCAGATTGAAGGAAACTTTGACGACTGCCTCGACATCGCCAGAGAGCTAGCCGATCACTACCCCGTTCACCTCGTGAACTCGGTCAACAACGACCGTATTGAGGGTCAGAAGACGGCGTCGTTTGAGGTCGTCGAGGCTCTCGGTGACGCGCCAGACTTCCACTTTGTTCCCGTGGGTAACGCCGGAAACTACACCGCCTACCACCGCGGATACCGCGAAGAAGCAGACCGTGGTGTGACCACGAAGATGCCGCGGATGTTTGGGTTCCAGGCCGCAGGTTCGGCGCCAATTGTCCACGGTGAACGAGTGCTACACCCAGAAACCATCGCGAGTGCTATCCGCATTGGTAACCCTGCATCGTGGGAGTTGGCCCTGGCCGCACACGCCGACACCGATGGCTACTTTGGTGCCATCAGTGACGAAGACATTCTCAAGGCACACCGCATCCTCTCCCAAGAAGTGGGAATCTTCGTCGAGCCAGCTTCCGCCATTAGCGTCGCGGGCCTGTTGGAGCGCGCCGGTGCCGGAGCTCTGCCCAAGGGCGCGAGCGCTGTGTTGACGGTGACCGGACACGGTTTGAAAGACCCCCAGTGGGCGCTCAAGACCGAAGACGGCTCGGATGTGCAACCGGTCAAGGTTCCTGTCGATGTGGCTCAGGTCGCCGAGGTTCTTGGAATGTCCAAGGAGGCCAAGTGAGTAGTGCGGTCCCCATTGGTCGTCGGGTCAAGGTAAGCGTCCCTGCGACCACGGCAAACCTTGGTCCAGGCTTTGACACCTTTGGTATGGCTCTCACTATTTACGACGAGCTCGACGTTGAAACCGTTGACGGTGGCGGCGTCACCGTTGAGGTTCACGGTGTGGGTGAGGGCGAAGTCCCCACTGACGAGAACAACCTCGTTGCCCGTTCCCTGTTGTTTGCTGCAAACAAGGTGGGCCAAGAGCTGCCTGGACTAAAGCTCACCGCTCACAATTCGATTCCTCACGGACGCGGAGTGGGCTCATCTGGTGCGGCAATTGTTGCTGGCGTGATGGCCGCGAAAGGCCTCCTCGAGGGAATTGTTGATTTCAGCGAGGATCTCCTTCTTCAAATTGCGACCGAAATCGAGGGCCACCCGGACAACATTGCTCCCTCGCTCTTTGGCGGTCTCACTATCGCCTGGATGGCCGATGGTACCCCGCGCTCGAAGAAGCTTGCGGTACACCGCGGAGTCTCCCTCATGGTGGCTATTCCCGAAGAGTCGACCATGTCGACCCAATTGGCACGAAGCCTGCAGCCAGAGACCGTCCCCCACGAAGACGCAATCTTCAACCTGTCCCGCTCTGCGCTCTTAATTGCCGCAATGCTCGATAGTCCCGGGTTGTTGTTTGAGGCAACCGAAGACCGCCTGCACCAGAATTACCGCGCCAGCGCGATGAAAGACACTGATCAGATGATTAAAGCGCTTCGTCAAGAAGGACTTGCCGCGGTAGTCAGTGGTGCCGGCCCCTCGGTGTTGGTGCTGTGTAGCGATCCTGCTCAACGTCTTCAGGCTGAGGCAGTGGTCGCGAAGACTCAAACCTCGCCTTGGAGCTGCCGCATGCTGACCGTCGATGAGCGTGGTGCTACAGTAGAAGTACTTCCGGCGCTCGCCGACTAACCCTAGTTAGCACTCCGGATATCTCACCGGCCCACCGGGCTCAGGCACTTTCCTTTGCGAGAGCTGTTTGGCCAGGAATCGTCAGTCGAAAAGAAGTTTTCGAGGACACCCGGGTCGCCGCTGAGGAGAAAACCTATCTTTACCCCCACCAAGGAGAAACCACGTGGAGAACGAAAACGAAACCCCTGAGGTTGCACAAGAAGACGCTCCGAAGCGTCGCACCTCGCGTCGCGCAAAGACCGACGCAGTCGTAAGCCCCGAGGCAAACGAGGCACCAGCTGCTGCTGATGCTCCTGTTGCCGAGGACAAGAGCGACGACAAGCCAAAGCGCCAAAGCCGGTCTCGCCGCCCAGTGGCCAAGGACGCCGCTGAGGACAAGTCCGAAGCAGGCGAATCGCAGGAGTCCGAGGCAAGCGCCGATGATTCGGCTGAGGGCGAAGGAAACGGTCGCGGCCGTGGCCGTGGCCGTGGACGCGACCGTCGCCGTGGACGCCAGTCAAACGGTGACGACGTTGATCCTGAAATCAGTGACGACGACGTTTTGATTCCCATCGGTGGAATCTTGGACGTACTCGACAACTACGCCTTTGTCCGCACCACCGGATACCTCCCTGGCCCCACCGACATTTACGTGTCGCTTGGTCAGGTCAAGAAGTACAACCTGCGCAAGGGTGACGCCGTCATTGGTTCGATTCGTCAACCCCGTGAAGGTGAGTTGCAGGGCCGTCAGAAGTACAACGCTCTTGTCAGCGTTGACACCATCAACGCCCAGAGCGTCGATGAGGCCCAGAAGCGCCCCGAATTTGCGGATATGACTGCTGTTCACCCCACCAAGCGTTTGGGTGTAGCTGGTGGTTCGGGTGTCAAAGCTCTCGGTCTTGTTGACCTGTTTAGCCCGCTGGCAATGGGTCAGCGCGGAATCATCGTTGCCCCACCCAAGTCGGGTAAGTCGACCATGGTTCAGCGTCTCGCCGAAGCAATTGCTGAAAACCACCCCGACGTGCACCTGATGGTCGTTTTGGTGGACGAGAACCCAGAAACGGTCACCGAGCTCCAGCGCAGCGTCAAGGGTGAGGTCATTGCCTCCACCTTCGACCGTCCTGCTGACGACCACACCACCATCGCAGAGCTCGCGATTGAGCGTGCAAAGCGTCTGGTCGAGCTTGGACACGACGTTGTTGTGATCTTCGACTCGGTGACCCGTTTGGCTCGTGCCTACCAGCTGACGGGAACCCACTCGCGTGGAAGCTCGCAGGTCGATGCATCGTGGCTCTACCCGACCAAGCGCCTCGTGGGTGCAGGTCGCCAGGTAGAAGGCGGAGGATCGCTCACCGTGATCGGAACCCTGCTTGCCGACACCGGTCAGGCCATCGACGACGCCGTGGCACACGAAGTATCGCAGCTTGCCACCGTTGAACTTCACCTCAGTGAGGAAGCGTCTCGTGGACGTTTGTTCCCACCGCTCGATGTGGTTCGCTCCGGTACCAGCCGCGACGACGCACTCATCGGCGCGAAGAACGCACAGGTCCTCGACGAGTTCCGTCGCCAGGCGCTTGACGCATCTCCTGTCGAGGTGTTGAACCACCTCATCGAGATCGCTCAGAAGACCAGCGACATCGACACCATGGTCGACTCGATCAAGCAGGTCACTCCTGCTGTGAGCCGCCGGAGCTAACTTCATGCTCGAATCGATCGATCAGTTGGCAGCCGAGCACGGCCAGTTGCAAGAGCAACTGGCCGACCCGGCTGTTCACCAAAACCCGGGGTTGGCGAAGAAACTAAACCGTCGCTACCTCGAACTCGATCGAATCGTGAAGGCCCATGGGCACCTCACCTCTCTCAACGACGACTTGGAAGCCACCAAGGAGCTCGCCGCCGAAGACTCGTCGCTTGCCGACGAGATTCCCGCTCTCGAAGCGAGCATCGAAGAGGCTCAGGTCACTCTCCGAAACCTCCTCATCCCGCGTGACCCCGACGATGGTCGCGATGTGATCATGGAGATCAAGGGTGGTGAAGGTGGTGAAGAGAGTGCTCTCTTCGCTGCCGACTTGCTGCGCATGTATATCCACTATGCAGAAAGTCGTGGCTGGAAGACCGAGGTTTTGGACTCGACCGAAAGCGATCTCGGCGGATATAAAAACGTCCAGGTGGCCATCAAATCAAGCTCAGCGGACCCCGACCAGGGTGTCTGGGCGCGGATGAAGTACGAAGGTGGAGTCCACCGCGTTCAGCGTGTTCCCGCGACCGAATCTCAGGGTCGAATCCACACCTCCACGACGGGTGTATTGGTGTTTCCCGAGGTTGATGAGCCCGAAGAAGTGGAAATCAACCAAAACGATTTGAAGATTGACGTCTACCGTTCGAGTGGTCCTGGTGGCCAGTCGGTCAACACCACCGACTCTGCGGTGCGTATTACCCATATGCCCTCTGGAATTGTCGTCTCCATGCAAAACGAGAAGTCTCAGCTGCAAAACCGCGAAGCGGCGATGCGCGTTCTTCGCGCTCGCTTGCTTGCGAAGCAGCAGGAAGAACAAGAAGCAGAAGCCTCGGAGAAGCGTAAATCTCAGATCCGTGGAATGGATCGCTCGGAGCGCATCCGCACCTATAACTTCCCCGAAAACCGCATTGCCGATCACCGGACCGGGTTCAAGGCGTACAACCTTGACCAGGTGATGAACGGTGCGCTCGATCCGGTCATTGACTCCTGCGTTCAAGCCGATGAGGAAGCCAGGCTCCAGGAGCTTGGCGACTAACAGTGTCCCAGGCACTGAGCGACCTCATCGCGGACGCTACGGCCACGTTGTCTCGCGCCGGAGTTCCTTCTCCCGAGGCTGATGCATGGCATCTTGCCTCCCATGTGTTGGGCGTGAGCAGGGGCGAGCTTCACGCCCGCATGATCGTGGGCTCACTCGATCTCACCCCCGAGCACCGCGATGAGTTTTCTGCTGTGTTGTCGAGGCGGGCAGGTAGAGAGCCACTGTGGCATATCACCGGTGAAGCGCCGTTTTTAGACATGGATCTTCGAGTGGGGCCTGGAGTGTTTACTCCGCGTCCAGAGACAGAACTCCTTGCTCATCACGCCATCGAAGAAGCACTCTCACTGCACCCCGCAGACGGCACGCTTCGTGTTGTGGATCTATGTGCAGGATCAGGCGCACTTGCCCTGGCACTTGCGAGAGCTCTTCCTCATGCCGAGGTGCTCGCCATCGAAGCGTCCACCGAGGCGGAGCCATTCTTGCGCGACAACACCGCCCGTTATTCACCGTCAATGGAAATCGCCATAGGCGACATCGCCCTGTTGGCATCGCATGAGTGGGCGGGGTCTGTTGATCTCATTGTGACCAATCCGCCCTACTTGCGCCTCGATGAGCCTCTGGATCACGAGACTGCTGGATTTGATCCAGAGATGGCGCTTGTAAGCGGTGAGGACGGGTTGGACCTGATTCGACGGCTGATCCCCCTGGCCTACAACTCTCTTCGCCCAGGTGGGCTCATCGTGATGGAGCACGGAGTGGACCAGGGCGCTGAGGTGTGTGAGCTCTATGGTCAGGCGGGCTTTAAGAACCAGACCACGGTAAGCGACCTGGTGGGTCGTGACCGCTTTAGCCGAGCATTGAAGGGCGCCTAAGGCCGCTTCGCAAAGTCTCGCACCGTCGCTTCCAAGGCGGCGGGGTCGTGATTGGGTTGGAACCATTCGCCGGTAATGCCAATTGATTCCGCGCCGCGAATGTTTTCTGGCATGTCGTCAATGAACAACACGTCGCCTGGTTGATGCCCTAAGTGCCCCAATGCGTTGACAAACACCTCAGGCTCTGGCTTTCGGGCTTTGAAGTGGGCGGTCGCGTAGAGATGTTCCCCGAAAATATCCGCAATTTCCGGGGCAATATCTGCCAAATGCTCGCCGATTAATGCACCGTTGTTCGTCAGTAGCGCCACATCACCCAAAGTGGAGGCAAGGCGGGCGATCTCGATGATGTCTGGCCGGGGGGTCATACCGGCCTTGCGGTGAAAGAGCCACTGCTCCGTGGTCAGATTGGATTCAAGGGCTTCGTTGACCAGGTGCAAATACTCTTCCCCGGTCGCGGGGATTCCCTTTTCTGCGAGCCATTCGCCCTCATCGTTCCACCAGCGTCGACGCAGCTCATGAAAGTCGTGACCGGTGAGTTCCTCGAGGCCATACATCCGGATTCGCCACTGATAGTCGTAGAGGACGTTGTCCATGTCGAAGAGAAAAAGCATCAAGTCCAGCCTAGGCCCGCTCACTACACTGGGCTGAATGGCCACCCTGTTTGATCTCACAGACGAGCACTATGTCTTGTCGGGGATTCACACTGCCCACGCGGCGCTGTCGCGAGGCGACATCGTGGTTGTCCCGACCGACACCGTCTACGGCTTAGCTGCCTGTCCCAAAGTCGAAGGGTCGATACAACGCCTGGTGGGTGTGAAGGGGCGAGGCCTCGACATGGCGCCTCCCATCTTGGTCTCTGGAATTGACCAGGCAGAATCTCTGGTCGCTGAGGGTGCGTTGAGCGAGGACATCATCGGCGCGCTTAAGCACCTCTGGCCGGGGGCTCTCACCATCGTTCTTCCGATTAACCCCAGCCTCGATTTCAGCGTGGGGGAGACTCCGGGAACTATTGCCCTTCGCGCACCCAACCAGCCTGAGCTTCTTGAATTGCTGCGCATCCACGGCCCGCTTGCCGTCACCAGCGCCAATCACACTGGCGAGCCGCCGTGTCAAAGCATTTCTCAAGCCATCAATGTCTTCGGCGATGAGGTGTCGGTGTATCTCAACGCTGGTTCAGAGTCGGCGACAAACCATGAGCCCTCCACCATCGTTGACGCGACGTCCTTGGGTAACAATGGTGCGGTGAGCATTATTCGGCCAGGCGCTATCAGCGCAGTTCAACTGGCGGAGGCTGGACTTGAGGTTGCCGCGTGACCTTCTATGCCCTGGTACTCATCACGGCCACCGTCGTGAGCTATTTGGTGTCGATTCTCCTGTGGAAGGTCGGTGGCAAATGGGTGAAGCAGCGCGACATTAGAGACCGCGATGTTCACCAAACACCCACTCCTCGCTTGGGTGGACTTGCCCTCTTTGTCAGTATGGTGGCGGCCACCGTGGTGGCAAGTCAGGTGGGTTGGTTTGATGAAGTGTTCGACAACCCCCGCAATGTGTATGCGCTGCTCGGTGCGGCTGCAATCGTCGTCGCGATTGGCTTTGTTGATGACTTGATTGACCTGGACTGGTTGACCAAGCTTGCTGGCCAAATCCTCGCCGCAGGTCTCGTTGCCTGGCAGGGTGTGCAAATCGTGTCGATTCCCATCGGCGGTCTCACCCTGTTCTCGCCGACGCTCTCGCTGGTGTTAACGGTGCTGGCCATTGTCTTGGTGATGAACGCCGTGAACTTCATTGATGGCCTCGATGGCTTGGTCGCAGGGGTGACCCTGATTGCCAGTGGAGTGTTCTTTATCTACAGCTTCCTGCTCGCTACCGGCGAGGCAGACACTCCCTACTTCAACTACGCCTCGTTGTTTACCGCCATTTTGCTCGGGGGAATGTTGGGCTTTGTTCCGATCAATTGGCACCCCGCGAAGCTCTTCTTGGGCGACTCGGGCTCGTTGCTTGTGGGGTTGATCATGGCCACCACCGCCATTTCCGTCACCGGACAGATTGATCCGGCAACGGTCAGCGCATCACAACTGTTGCCCGCATTTATTCCCATGCTCTTGCCGCTGGCGGTGTTGATTGTTCCGTTGTTGGACTTCCTCTTGGCGGTCCTTCGGCGATTGCGGGCGGGTATGAGCCCGTTTGAGGCAGATCGCCAACACCTCCACCACCGCCTGCTCGATATGGGCCACACCCACCTTCAAGCGGTCTTGATTTTGTATGCCTGGACGGCGGTATTGGCCGTGGGTACGCTGCTGTTTTTGTTTGTCGACTGGTACCTCGCCATCGGCATCATCGCGATGGGCCTGATTGGCTCAACCGTGATTACGCTCTCACCCGATAACCGAGCGGTCCACGACCCCCTCGCAATCCCCGCTGAAGCAGGAGAAAAGTAATGTCCACTGTGACTCCCCAACAGGTTGTCAAGCGCGCCCTCTTCTGGGGTGTGATCTCCACGTCCATCGTGGTGATTGTGGCGAGCGTGATCGGCGCATCGGTGGCAGCGCTATCTGGAATGCTCGGCGCGTTGGCAGGTGGCGCAGTAGGTTTCTTGCTCCTTGCTCTCACCCCACTATCGATCATCTGGGGTTTCAAAGCAGGGGGTGGGAGTGTCCTGGCTCCTGGATTCTTTGCCGTGGTGCTCGGGGTGTGGCTGGCCAAGTTTGTGATCTTTATCGCACTGATTTTCTTACTGGGCGACCTCAGCGCGCTTCACCGCGAGACTCTGTTTCTCACCATCGTCGCGTCGCTCTTGGTGGGCTTGGTGACCGACTTGATCGTGGTGCTGCGCTCCCGCATGCCTTACGTCGACGTGGAGCTTCCCGGGCAGTCCTAACCGCCGGTGAGCGGGTCGATCATTCGGCCAACGAGCGACGCCTTACCCGTTTTGGCTTCAATGCGGTCAGCCAGAGCGGTACCGGCAATTCCCGCGGTGGCGCCGAGCCATCGAAGCGGTTCTGGTTCCCATTGTGGCCAGTGGTCACTGACCAGAGGCAATCGGGTGCGAGCAGTGTCTGTATCAGTGGCTAAGTCGGCCAGGGTGAACCCGGCGAGCTGAGACAGCGCCACGCCATCGCCCACGTAACCTCCTGCTCGGCCAATACGTGTTGAGGAATCGAACTGAACCCTCGCGTGCCAGTCTCTGGGGATTCCAAGTGCCCCGCCCCAGCGGTGACTAATCACAGTCGCGCCAATCTGGGGGAAGAGCCCGCGAAGGGTTTCTTCTAATCGGTCAAAGACGCGGGGTACGCGGTCATAGCCGGGCTTAATCCGACTTCCAAAGTGATAAGGGGCGCCGCGACCACCAAAGGCGATGCGGTTATCGGCGGTGCGCTGGCCATAAATGATGAGGCGCCGGTAATCGGCGAAGGTTTCGCCCATTGATAGTCCGATGTCGTCAAAAACCGAGTCGGGCATCGGCTCGGTGGCAATCATGAGTGAATACAGCGGAAGGGTCATTCGCTTGAGCCCTGGCAACTGGGATCGGTAGGCCTCGGTCGCCTCGATAATCGCGCCTGCTCGCACACTGCCCAGGCTGGTCTCAACAGTCCCTGGCCGAATTTTCGTCACTTCAGTGTGTTCTCTGATGATCACACCGCGCTGTTCTAGGGCGTCGGCGAGACCCCGGACAAGCTTTGCCGGGTGAATCCTGGCGCAGTCTTTGGTCCAGGTGGCGCCCAGCGCGCCAGGGGAGGAAAGCGTCTGGTTGGGCTCTCGCCACTCCAGATGATCCAGGCCTAAGGCGTGGGTGGATTCGAGGTGTTCTTTGGCGCGAGAGAGTTCAATCGGACTTCGTGCAAGGGTGGTGGATCCTGCTTTGACGTAGTCAGCATCGATGCCAAGCGTGGCAGCCCACCTCCCGACGTCGTCGACGGCGGCGTGCATGTGGGCGCGAAGTTCTGCTGCCTGATTCCGACCGTGCAGGTCAATCAGTGCATGGGTTTCTGTGGGGAAAAGGGCACTTGCCCAGCCGCCGTTTCGACCAGAAGCCCCAAAGCCCGCGAATTCTTTCTCCAGAACCAGAACCCGAGCATGGGGGGCATTTTCGGTAATTCCCAGAGCGCTCCACAGGCCCGTAAACCCCGCCCCTACGATCACGACATCAAACGGCTGCGTCCTATCGTTTGGTTGCAGCTGAGGGCGTGTTGACGGGGTGCCAATCTGGTCAAACCAGAGTGACACCCCAGAGGGTGTCGCCACCTACTTGCTCTTGAGGTTTTCCATCAGCGCGCTGGCCTCGGTGAGGACCTTGCGAAGGATGGCTTCAATCTCATCGAATTCTTTTGGACCAACCGTCAGCGGTGGTGCCAGCTGGACGACGGGGTCACCTCGGTCATCGGCCCGGCAGTAGATGCCGGCCTCAAAGAGTGCCTTGGAAAGGAACCCGCGAAGAAGTAATTCTGCTTCCTCATCATTAAAGGTTTCCTTGGTCGCCTTGTCCTTGACCAATTCGATGCCATAGAAATAACCGGCTCCGCGCACGTCACCCACGATTGGAATATCGAGCAGCTTCTCGAGGGTTGCTTTGAAGATTGGTGCGTTTTCGCGCACGTTCTCGTTGAGCTTCTCTTCTTCGAAGATGTCCAAGTTCTCCAGCGCAACTGCCGAGGACACGGGGTGTCCACCGAAGGTGTAGCCGTGGAGGAAGGACGTCGAGCCGTGCTTAAACGGTTCATACAGCTTTTCGCTGGCGATCATTGCGCCGATGGGGGAGTAGCCGCTAGTCATTCCCTTCGCGCAGGTGATCATGTCGGGAACGAAGTCGAATGCCGTGCAGGCAAACATTTCGCCGATTCGCCCAAAGGCACAAATGACTTCGTCAGATACCAAGAGCACATCGTGCTTGTCGCAGATCTCGCGCACCCGCTGGAAGTATCCGGGAGGGGGTGGGAAACATCCACCGGCGTTTTGTACTGGCTCCAAGAACACAGCGGCAACCGTGTCGGCGCCTTCAAACTCGATCATTTCTTCGATGCGGTTTGCCGCCCAAATTCCAAACTCTTCTTCCGTTCCACCAGGGAATCCCATTTCCTCGGCGCGGTAGTAGTTGGTGTTGGGAACGCGGAAGCCGCCGGGGGTGAGCGGTTCATACATCTGCTTCATCGCGGGGATACCGGTGATGGTTAGCGCGCCCTGAGGGGTGCCGTGGTAGGCCACGAAGCGAGAGATCACTTTGTGCTTCATCGGCTTACCCTTGAGCTTCCAGTAGTGCTTGGCGAGCTTAAATGCGCTCTCGACTGCTTCACCGCCACCGGTGGTGAAGAAGACGCGGTTGAGGTCTCCCGGCGCGTAGTCAGCAAGGCGAGCAGCAAGCTCGACAGCCTTGGGGTGGGCATATGACCACAGCGGGAAGAACGAAAGCTCTTCGGCTTGCTTCTTGGCAGCTTCTGCCAGGCGCTCGCGGCCGTGTCCGACCTGGACCACGAAGAGGCCTGAGAGGCCGTCGATGTACTTGTTGCCCTTGTCGTCGTAAATGTAGTGGCCCTCACCTTTTGTGATGACGGGCACGCCTTTGCCGGATTCCATCACGGATTGGCGGGCGAAGTGCATCCACAGGTGGTCCTTGGCCATCTGCTGGGTGCGCTCTTGCTCGGTGGGCTGTGGCGCCGCCTTCTTCCTGGGGGCGCCAGCGCCCACAATCTTCTTGACGGTGTCAGTCAGGGTCGGTTTCATTACGGGGTCCCCCAGTCGTAGTGTTGCTTTCTTAGTTCAAGGTACGTGAACGTTTCGGTGGCACTCACGCCATCCACGGCGCGAATCTTTTTGAGCAGCAGCTCAGTCATTTCTTCATCGTCGCGGGTGACGACTTCGGCGAGGATGTCGAAGCGGCCGGTGGTGAGTACCAAGTAATCGATGGCATCGATCTTTTCTAGTTTCTCGACCACGTCGAATGGATCGCCGGTAGTGCGTATGCCCACCATGGCTTGACGATGAAAGCCAAGCTTCAGTGGGTCGGTCACAGCGACGATTTGAAGCACGCCTTGGTCGGTGAGTTTTTGCACTCGTTGACGAACCGCGGCTTCGCTAAGCCCCACCGCTTTGCCGATGTCGGCATAGGAGCGTCGACCGTCGCGCTGGAGCAACTCGATGATGTGTTTGCTCACATCGTCTAGTTCGCGCGAAGGCTTTCCGGGGCTCATAGGGTGATTGTCGCACTGAAATGGACTTTGAGCAAGGGAATCCGAAGCAAAAGAGATAAAAAACTTTCGAAAAGGTAAGTGTCTGGTGATTGTGCTCACCGTCTGAGAGGTCTAGGGTTACCTCCATGGGTACTCCAACGCTGAAGAACTTCATTAACAACACCTACGTTGACGCCACGGCATCTGATGCCCTCGACCTGGTCGATCCGGCCACTGAAGAGGTTTATGCCCAGGCCCCCATCTCATCGGCAGACGACGTCGACGCCGCATACGGCGCAGCTGCCGAAGCATTCTCGAGCTGGAAAGACACCACCCCCGGTGAGCGCCAGCTCGCTCTCTTCCGCATCGCGGACGAGATGGAAGCGCGCGCCGAAGAATTTGCTGACCTGGAATCACAAGACACCGGTAAGCCTCGTGCGAGCCTCGTCGATGACGAAATCATGTTGAGCGTTGACCAGATTCGATTCTTTGCGGGAGCGGCCAGAAACCTCGAGGGCAAGTCGGCCGGCGAGTACATGGCCGACCACACCTCGATGATTCGGCGTGAGCCAATCGGTGTCGTCGGGCAGGTGACCCCGTGGAACTACCCGTTGAACATGGCGGTGTGGAAGTTTGGCCCCGCGGTAGCAGCCGGAAACACCACCGTGTTGAAGCCCTCTGACACCACCCCACAGTCGACCCTGTTGCTCGGTGAAATCTGTGCCAAGCACTTGCCCCCTGGCGTGGTCAACGTCATCGTGGGAGATCGCACCACGGGTGCGGCAATGATCGACCACAAGACACCTCAGATGGTGTCGATCACGGGTTCGGTTCGAGCAGGTATGGAGGTGGCCAAGGCTGCCTCGAGTGATCTCAAGCGCGTGCACTTGGAGCTCGGTGGAAAAGCACCCGTTGTGGTCTTTGACGATGCCGACATTGCTAAGGCCGTCGAGGGCATTGCAATTGCCGGGTACTTCAACGCCGGCCAAGACTGCACCGCGTCGACTCGAGTGCTCGTTCACAAGAGTGTTCACGACGAATTCGTGAAGCAGCTCAAGGCCTACATCGCCGCCAACGTTCAGACCGGATCGCCCTCATCGGCAGACACCTTTTATGGTCCCGTCAACAACGCCAACCAGCTCGATCGCGTAATCGGGTTTATCGATCGCCTGCCCGGTCACGCACAGGTGGAAACTGGGGGAGCGCGTCAGGGCGACAAGGGCTACTACATCACGCCCACCGTGGTGACGGGGCTGGAACAAACCGACGAGGCTATCCAAAACGAAATCTTTGGACCCGTGATCACCGTTCAGTCCTTCACCGACGAAGCACAGGCGATGACCTGGGCCAACGACGTCAACTACGGTTTGGCCTCGAGCGTGTGGACCAAAGACCACGGCCGCGCGATGCGTTTTGCCAAGGGCCTTGATTTTGGTGCGGTGTGGATTAACTGCCACATCCCGCTGGTGGCCGAGATGCCCCATGGTGGCTTCAAGCACTCTGGCTACGGAAAAGATTTGTCGATGTACGGATTTGAGGACTACACCCGAATCAAGCACGTCATGAGCTACATCGGCGAATAACCGACACGAATCGGAAACATACGTAACACAGGAAATGGCATAGCATCAAGCAACAGTTCAGGGCATAAGCCCTGTTACTCAACGAGGAGAAGAGATGACGAACCGTCCCCTACCCAATGACCCAATGATCCGCCAGTTGGTTCAGATGGCCAAGAAATCCCAAGTCACTCGACGTGGTTTCCTTGCTGGAACAACGGGTGCCGCCGTGACTGCTGGTCTGGCCGCGTGCTCGACCGGAGGAGAGATCGCCGCTGCTGAGGACATCTCGGCTACCGACAAGACTCTGAACTGGTCGAACTGGCCGTTCTACATCGATGAAGACGACGACGGCAACTACCCCACCCTTGACGCCTTCCAGGCTCAGACCGGTATTGCCGTGAACTACATGGTCGACTATGACGACAACAACACCTACTACGCCAAGGTGCGCGACCAGCTTCAGCTCGGCCAGGACATCGGAGCGGACATCGTGGTCCCCACCGAGTGGATGGCAGCGCGTTGGGGCCAGCTTGGATTCGTCCAAGAGCTCAACGAAGCAAACATCCCCAACAAGGCCAACGTGATTGACTCGCTGGCGAACCCCGACTGGGATCCAGGCCGTAAGAAGAGCCTTCCTTGGCAGGGTGGATTCGCTGGTATCGCCTACAACGTTGAAAAGGTTGGCGAAATCCGCTCCATCGAAGATCTCTGGAACCCAGAGCTCAAGGGCCGTGTCGTCGTTCTCTCCGAGATGCGCGACACCATTGGTCTGCTGATGATGGCAAACGGCGTGGACATCTCCACCGAGTGGGGTGCAGACGAGTTCAACAACGCCCTCGACGTTCTCCGGGCACAGGTGGAATCCGGTCAGGTGCGTAACGTCCGCGGTAACTCCTACACTGAGGACCTCGTAAACGAAGACGCTCTGGTTGCCATCGGATGGTCGGGTGACATCACCTTGATCAACTACGAAAACGGCTACGACGACGGCGAGAAGTGGAAGTTCGTCTTCCCTGAGTCGGGTGCCACCATCTGGAATGACACCATGGTCGTTCCTGTTGGTTCACCTCGTAAGACCAACGCTGAAACGTTGATGAACTACTACTACGAGCCCGAGGTGGCCGCAGAGGTCGCCGCCTGGGTGAACTACGTGACTCCTGTGAAGGGTGCCTACGAAGCCGCTCTGGAGATTGATCCAGATCTGGCCGAGAACAAGTTGATCTTCCCGGATGAAGCCACCTTGGCTCAGGTTCAGGCGTTTAAGACCCTGACCTCCGAAGAAGACAACGAGTACCAGGCTGCATTCCAGTCGGTCGTACTCGGCGCCTAGTAGCTAGGTCAAGGAGATGGCAGGCGAGAGTTCAGCGCGGCAATTTGCGGAATCAGGCGCCGATTTGGCGCTGGTGAATGTCACCAAACGATTCCCCGGATTTACTGCGATTGATGATTTATCGCTGACCATCCCCGCAGGTTCCTTCTTTGCCCTGCTCGGGCCAAGTGGATGTGGCAAGACCACAACACTTCGGCTCGTAGCAGGGCTGGAAGAGCCCACTGAGGGCCGCATCATGATTGGTGGCAAAGACCTCACCGACACCAAGGCTTACCAGCGACCGGTCAACACCGTCTTCCAGTCGTATGCCTTGTTCCCGCACATGAGCGTGCTCGACAACGTCATGTTTGGTCTTCGCCGTCGCAAGATCGCAGATGCCGCCGAGAAGGCTAAAGAAGCCCTCGATTTGGTGGAGCTTGGCCACGTGTCCACCAGAAAGCCTGCTCAACTCTCCGGTGGCCAGCAACAGCGTGTGGCACTCGCCCGCGCTCTGGTCAACCGCCCCGCACTTCTACTTCTCGATGAGCCACTGGGTGCGCTGGATTTGAAGCTTCGCCGTCAAATGCAGCTCGAGATTAAAGACATACAGTCGGAAGTCGGACTAACCTTCCTCCACGTCACCCACGACCAGGAAGAAGCCATGACCATGGCCGACACCGTGGCCGTGATGAACCAGGGAAAAATCGAGCAAATGGGCCCACCCGAGGAGCTCTACGAATCCCCAAAGACCGCGTTCGTGGCAACATTCCTCGGTCAGTCCAACTTGTTTGGAGGGGAAGTTACCTCCTCAACCAAAGACGTTATTTCCGTTGCGGTTGCTGGCAAGGAGTTGCGCGTTCCCGTCGACCGCGCAGTTGCCCACCGCGGCAAGGTCACTGTGGGCGTTCGCCCAGAGAAGGTTTCGCTCCACCAAGCAGAGCCCACGACCGACAGCAACCGCTGCGTAATCGGCCCAGGACGCGTCCTGGACGCCTCGTTTACCGGTGTGAGCACGCAGTACCTAGTCGATGTTCCAGGTTTTGGCGACGTCACTGTTTTCGCCCAAAACACGTCACACGGCGAGCACGCTGTCGAGGGCGATGAGGTGTTCCTCTCTTGGAGCGTGGAGCACGCATTTGGCTTGGCCGATGTGCCCCCTGCTGAAGACCGATTCTTAAACGACACCTCCACGGGTGCCATGGCCGTGCAAGAACGAGAGAAGATCGAGCAAGAACTCGAGGGCGCCTAATGGCGTTTGGAGCATTCGGAGGGGCGGCTCCCGCTGCTGACCAGCAGCAAGTCGCTCAACGAAAAAGCCCGATTGCCCTGTGGCTGTTGTTGCCGGGGCTGTTGTACCTCATCCTCTTTTTTGTCACTCCACTGTTTTCTCTGGTGATCACAAGCTTCCAAGAGCCCGTCCCGGGCGGATTCCTCGGTGAGTATCAAAACGCTTTTAACCCCTCGAACTATGTCGATGTGGTCAGCACCTATTTGCCCCACATCATGCGCTCTTTTGTCTACGCCTCCTTGGCGACGGTGTTCGCACTGTTGCTGGGATACCCCGTCGCCTACGTCATTGGGGTAAAGCTTCGCCCGTACCCGCTTGTGCAATCACTCGCCCTGGTGATTTTGATTGCCCCCTTCTTTATCTCCTTCCTGCTGCGCACCATCGCCTGGAAGCAGATCTTCGCCGATGAGGGAGTGGTGGTGGGACTGTTGAAGTCCATGCAGATCATCCCCGCAGATGCCTACCTGACGGGAACTCCGTTCTCGGTGGTGTTTGGTTTGACCTACATGTTCCTGCCGTTTATGGCGCTGCCGATTTACACCACCCTGGAGAAGTTGGATCTGCGCTATGTGGAGGCAGGAAGCGACCTCTATGCAAGCCCCTTCACGGTCTTTCGCACGGTGACTTTCCCACTGTCACTGCCCGGAGTGGTGTCGGGAACGCTGCTGACTTTTATCCCCGCAACAGGCGACTACATCAACGCAAGCCGCGACTTCCTCGGCTCCACCGACACGGCCATGATGGGAAACGTCATCGAAGCAAACTTCCTGGTCTTGCAAAACTTCCCTGCAGCAGCAGCCTTGTCGCTTATTTTGATGATGTCGATTCTGGTGTTGGTCTCTGCCTACGTGAAGCGAAGCGGAACGGATGACCTGCTATGAGAGGTTTCGGAAAGTATCTGCTGTGGGTGTACTCCGGTATGGCCCTGGTGTTCTTGCTCATTCCCGTCATTTACACGATCGTGTTCTCGTTTAACGACGCTAGGCGCACCAACATCATTTGGCGCGGCTTCACCTTTGACAACTGGCTAAACGTCTGTGACGCACAAGATGTGTGTCCCTCCTTCATGAACTCGATCATCGTCGCCGGGGTCTCCACCGTCCTGGCTACTGCCATGGGAACGGCGATTGCGATTGCGCTCGTGCGCTATCGCTTTAAGTTCCGCCAAGCCACCACGTTGTTGTTGTTCCTGCCGATGGCTACCCCCGAAGTGGTCTTGGGTGCAGGTCTTGCCGCACAGTTTCTGCAATTGGGTGTCAACAAGGGCTTGGGCACGATCATCATCGCCCACACCATGTTCTGTATCAGCTTCGTGGTGGTGACGGTTCGCGCACGTGTGGCTGTGTTGGACCCAGCACTTGAAGAGGCAGGACGTGACCTCTATGGTTCACCCAACCAAGTGTTCTGGAGGGTGACCTTTCCCCTTCTCGTGCCGGGAATTACTGCAGCCGCTTTGTTGTCCTTTGCGTTGAGCTTTGATGACTTCATCATCACCAACTTCAACGCGGGTGCCGCCGTGACCTTCCCCCGCTTCGTCTACACCGCGGCAGCCAGGGGTATCCCGGCGGAAGCCAACGTGATTGCGGCCGGAGTGTTCTTCGTCGCCATTGCACTGGTGTTGATTACTCAAATCAGCGGGGCGATTAAGCGCAAGCGCCTCGCAGCAGCGAACTAGTTCACCCTCCAAGGAGGCATCAGAGATGTCGATTAATCGCGCAAAACTTCACTCGTTAATGGCTCGAGAAACGGCCCTCTTTGAGGCATCGCGTCCGAACTCGAAGAAGCTTTTTGAGAAGGCCAGCACGGCGATGCCAGATGGTGTGCCGATGCTGTGGATGGCGAAGTGGCCAGGGCCCTGGCCGGTCTACGTCGACCACGCAGAAGGTGCCCACTTTCGCTGTGTCGATGGAATCGACCATGTGGATCTCTGCCTGGGTGACACCGGTGCGATGGTTGGCCACTCACCCCAGGCCACCAAAGACGCCCTCATTGCCCAGCTAAACCACGGCATCACCACCATGTTGCCCACCGAACACGCAGAAATTGCGGCCAGTATGCTCGCCGAGCGCTTTGGGGTGCCGATGTGGCAATTTACGCTCACGGCAACCGATGCGAATCGTCACATGATTCGCTATTCCCGGCAGGTGACAGGTAAGAAAAAGGTGCTGGTCATCGACTACTGCTACCACGGCAGTGTTGATGAGAGCTTTGCCACCTTGGACGATCACGGTCAGGTAGTAGCCAGAAGAGGCAACATTGGCGCTCCAGTGCCTCTGGATGAGACCACCGTTGTCGTCCCCTTCAACGACATCCCCGCGCTAGAGCGCGCGTTTGCCACCGGGGATATTGCGTGTGCCTTGATTGAGCCCGCAATGACAAACATCGGAATCGTGTTGCCAGCGCCTGGCTGGCACGAGGCCCTGCGTTCTTTGTGCACCGACCATGGTGCGGTGTTGATCATCGATGAGACCCACACGATTTGTGCGGGGCCCGGGGGTATGACCAAACGGGATTCGCTCCAGCCAGACGCTGTGGTGATTGGTAAAACGATCGCCGGAGGAATTCCCGCAGGTGCCTATGGAATGACCGCCGAGTTGCAGCAACGAGTGCGCGACTCGATTGACCTTGAAGACATTGACGTCGGGGGAGTGGGCGGCACGCTCGCCGGTAACGCCCTGTCACTTGCCGGAATTAGGGCCACTCTCGGATCAGTTCTTACTGCGGAGGCGTATCCCTCAATGATTGAGCGCGCCACCGAGTGGACTGCAGGTGTCCAGGCTGTGATTGACGACTACAACATGCCCTGGCAAGTTACTCAGTTGGGGGCTAGGAGCGAATACAGCTTCATGCCCACCGCGCCCAGAAACGGCAGGGAAGCAGCCGATTCGGATGATTTTGAACTCCAGCAATACCTCCACCTCCACGCTCTCAACCGCGGCATTTTGCTCACCCCCTTCCACAACATGGCGCTGATGTCACCGGTTACCACGGCAGAGGATGTTGAGCGGCACTCTGCTGCTTTTGCAGAAGCCGTCGCCGACCTGGTTGGCTAGGCACCGTGAGCATCCGATTCGACATCTCCGATCCAGAACAGAGATCTGAAGGCCTGGCAAAAGCCAAGCGTGCCCTTGGTCGAAAGCAGGTAGTGGTCATCCCGACCGACACTGGCTACGCGCTTGCGGCCAATGCTTTTTCACCTGCCGGAGTGGCCACTCTTGGCGAGATTAAAGGGTGGGAGACCAAGGTGCCACCCCAGGTGTTGATCCCGGGAATGCCCACACTGGACGCCCTTGCGGCTGACGTATCGGAGCCCGTGCGCACAATGGCGGAGAAGTTTTGGCCAGGCCCCCTGACCATCATTGTCCCCGCAGGAGATTCACTTCTCTGGGATTTGGGCGATGACAGCGGAACAGTTGCACTTCGCCTCTCCGCTCACGAGTTCTGCCAAGAACTGGTGAGCGCGGTGGGCCCTCTTGCGGTGAGCCTCGCGGTGAAAGCTGGGAAAGAGCCTGGAAGCATCAACGACATCGTCGAAGCGTTCGAGGAGGACGTGGACTATTTCCTCGTCGACCCGGGCGTGAAGAAGGCTGCTCCATCGACCATCGTTGACGCCACTGCGATTGGCTTGCCCGAGGGGAAAATCAGGGTTCTTCGCGAAGGAAAAGTCTCTCGCGCGCAGCTGAAAAAAGTTGTGGGAGCAGAGTTGCTCGCACCGGCCGAATAGTTCCTTGAAGTCGTAGTTGAGGCTTTGGGGCCTCGATTAGTGGCAAACGCCCCCGTATTGCTAGGCTCAACTCGACAACGTAGCCGCCGCACACAGCCCGTGTGCCTCGACTCGGGAGACACCGCTGTTCGCGACACTATCTAGCCGCCTGCTTCCTCTATCGGGGGAAGAAACTGGGGGCTTCCACCCGCCGAGCATTGCGGAGTTCTTTCCTCCTGGAGTGCTCTTCGAAGGCACCGCCTTTGAGATGAACCGCATCGTGATCATTCGTTTGATCGCAGTGTTGGCGTTGTTCCTGATTTTCTGGCTCGGAACCCGCAAGATGAGCGTTGTTCCCGGCCGCTTCCAGGGCGCTGTCGAGATGGGTCTCGACCTGGTGCGTAACGGCATCGCCAAGGATGTACTGGGTGAGAAAGACGGCAAGCGCTTCTTGCCTTTGCTCACCACCATCTTCTTCTTGGTGTTGTTTATGAACCTCACGGGTGTGATCCCAGGTTTGAACATTGCCGGTACCAGCGTCATTGGTATGCCGCTGGTGTTGGCCGTGGCGTCCTACATCGCCTTCGTCTACGCAGGCCTTCGCAAGCACGCGGGTACCTTCTTGAAGAACTCGCTCTTCCCACCCGGTGTGCCCTGGCCGCTGTATTTGATCGTGACGCCCATCGAGGTGGTCTCGACCTTCATCCTTCGCCCGATCACGCTGACTCTTCGTCTTCTGATGAACATGATCGTGGGCCACTTCCTCCTCGTGCTGTTCTTCTCCGCCACGCACTTCTTTGTGCTCTACTCGGGAGACTTGAAGGCATTGTTTGGAATTGGAACGATTGCTTTTGGAATCGTCTTCACCTTCTTTGAACTCTTGGTCGCAGTACTTCAGGCCTACGTGTTCACCCTCTTAACCGCCGTTTACCTCCAGCTCGCGCTGGCGGAAGAACACTAAACACCCCCGTCCCACCTGGGACACCAACCCGAAAGGAAACACCTGTGGAACTCGCCGAACTCACCGGAAACATCGCCACAGTCGGTTACGGTCTCGCAGCGATTGGTCCCGCCATTGGTGTGGGTATCGTCGTCGGTAAGACCATCGAATCGGTTGCTCGTCAGCCCGAACTTCAGGGCCGTCTCACGGTTCTGATGTACATCGGTATCGCCTTCACCGAGGCACTGGCGTTCATCGGTATCGCAACCTACTTCATCTTCACTGGCTAGGAGACACCATGCTGCCGCTTATGGTTTACGCGGCAGAGGGTGAGGCCCAAAACCCGCTCCTGCCCGCGATCTACGACATTGTGTGGTCGTTGATTCCCTTTGCCCTCGTGCTGTTTTTGTTCTGGCGCGTGGTGCTTCCTCGTTTGCAAGCAACGCTCGACGAGCGCTCCGCTGCAATCGAGGGTGGCATCGAAGACGCCCAGTCTGCTCAGAAAGAGGCTCAAGAAGCTCTCGAGAAGTACACCAAGCTTCTCGCTGACGCCCGGGATGAAGCAGCGTCCATTCGTGACGAAGCACGTGGAGAGGGTCAGAAGATCCTCCAGGAGATGCGCGAACAGGCTCAAGCCGAGGCAGACCGCATCAGCCAGACCGCTCAGGCTCAAATCGAGGCCGAGCGTCAGGCCGCACTCGTATCGCTGCGCAAGGAAGTGGGCTCATTGGCTCTCGACCTCGCCGGTGCTGTGGTGCGCGATCAGCTCGGTCAAGACAAGAAGGCTAAGTCCCTCGTGGACAGCGTCTTGAAGGACATGAGCGCCGACGCCCCTAAGCGAGCAAGGAAGTAAGCATGGGAGCAGCGACCAGGGCATCACTCGAAGCCATTAAGAGCCAGTCGGCGGGTACAACCTCGTCGGCGGCTGTGGTGTCGGGTGTGTGCGAATTGGGGAGGGCCATTGCCGGCTACCCCGCACTTCTTCAGGCACTGGCCGACCACGGCCAGGACGCCTCGAAGCGCACCGCCCTGCTCAATGAAGCAGCATCTGGCGCGTCGAAGGACGCCCTGGAGCTTGCCTCATCGCTGATTGCCCTCGAGTGGTCAAAGCCCGCTGACTTCTTGGCAGGGGTTGAACAGCTCGCTGTTCGCCTCGCTTCGAACTCAGTCGGATCAACCGACTTGATCGGCGAGCTGTTGCAGGTGGGTCGCGTTATTCGCGGTCACTCTGAGCTTCAGCTGGCCCTGTCTGACAAGCGCGCCAAGGCCGAGGCCAAGATGGTCTTGGTCGAGAAGCTTCTCGCAAAGAAGGCATCGGCTGAAACACTCGAGATTGTCAAGCACGTGGTCGCACTGCCTCGCGGTCGCCGCGTCTCTGACGCTCTGGCAGCAGCTGCCGCGATGGTTGCCGACCAGCAGGGCCTTGGTCTTGCCGAGGTTCAGGTGGCCCAAGCGTTATCCGCTGCTAACGACAAGGCTGTGCGCGAGATGCTGACTAAGAAATTTGGACGTGACCACTACCTCGACGTTGTTATCGACGCCGAGGTCATTGGCGGCGTTCGTATTCGCGTAGGTGACGTGGTCATCGATGCGAGCGTAAGCAAACAACTACACGACATGAGACTTCAGCTGGCGTCATAGCTAGCGAGACACATCCAGGCCCAGAACAAGGTAGGGAAAATGGCTGAACTGACAATCAACCCGGCAGAGATTAGCGCCGCTCTCAAGAGCTTCGCGACCTCCTACACGCCCGGCAAAGCGGATGCCACTGAGGTGGGCACCGTGGTGGACACCGCTGACGGTATCGCCCACGTAGAGGGCCTGCCCGGCTGTATGGCCAACGAGCTCGTGCGCTTCGCCGACGGAACGCTGGGAATTGCCCAGAACCTCGACGAAAACGAAATCGGTGTCGTGATCCTCGGTGAGTTCTCCGGTGTGGAGGCAGGCCAGGAAGTCACCCGTACCGGTGAGGTTCTCTCGGTTCCGGTAGGCGATGGCTTCCTCGGACGTGTTGTTGACCCACTGGGTCGAGCCATCGACGGCCTCGGTGAGATCAAGACGAAGGACCGTCGCGCACTCGAGCTTCAGGCTCCAGGTGTGATGCAGCGTAAGTCGGTTCACGAGCCGCTGCAGACCGGAATTAAGGCCATTGACGCCATGATCCCTGTGGGTCGTGGACAGCGTCAGCTGATCATTGGTGACCGCCAGACCGGTAAGACCGCAATCGCAGTGGACACCATCATCAACCAGAAGGCCAACTGGGAGTCGGGAGACCCCACTAAGCAGGTGCGTTGTATCTACGTCGCTGTGGGCCAGAAGGGTTCGACCATTGCTGCCGTGAAGGGTGCACTGGAAGACGCAGGCGCCATGGAGTACACCACCATCGTGGCTGCTCCTGCCTCCGACCCCGCAGGTTTTAAGTACCTCGCCCCCTACACCGGTTCGGCCATCGGTCAGCACTGGATGTATGACGGCAAGCACGTGCTCATCGTCTTCGATGACCTGAGCAAGCAGGCCGAGGCCTACCGTGCGGTATCCCTCCTCCTTCGCCGCCCACCGGGCCGTGAAGCATTCCCCGGAGACGTCTTCTACTTACACTCGCGTCTGCTCGAGCGTTGTGCGAAGCTCTCCGACGAGATGGGCGCAGGTTCCATGACGGGTCTTCCCATCATCGAAACCAAGGCAAACGACGTGTCTGCGTTTATCCCCACCAACGTGATTTCGATCACCGACGGCCAGATCTTCCTGCAGTCCGACCTGTTTAACGCCAACCAGCGTCCCGCTGTTGACGTGGGTATCTCGGTGTCTCGTGTGGGTGGTGACGCTCAGGTGAAGTCGATTAAGAGTGTGTCGGGAACGCTGAAGCTTGAATTGGCTCAGTACCGCTCGCTCGAGGCCTTCGCCATGTTCGCCTCCGACTTGGATGCAGCAAGCCGCCGTCAGCTCGCACGTGGTGCGCGCTTGACCGAGCTTCTTAAGCAGCCCCAGTATTCGCCATACCCCGTTGAAGAGCAGGTTGTGTCGATCTGGGCGGGCACCAACGGAAAGCTCGACGAGGTTCCCGTTGAAGAGGTGTTGAAGTTCGAATCTGAGCTTCTTGACCACCTTCGCCGCAACACCAAGATTCTCGACACCATCCGCGACACCAACGTCTTGGACGACAAGACCAAGGAGTCACTGGAAAAGGAAGTCGACAAGTTCCTCGTGGGCTTCCGCGGAGCTGGCTCCGAATCGCTCGGCCACCCTGGCACCGAGCAGTTCGACGCCATCAATGAAGAAGACATTCAGCAGGAGAAGATCGTCAAGCGCAAGCGCTAGGCGAGATGGGTTAAGAAGACACAACAATGGGTGCACAACTTCGGGTCTACCGGGCGAAGATTCGCTCGGCTAAGGCGACCAAGAAGATTACCCGAGCCATGGAGTTGATCTCCGCGTCTCGGATCCAAAAGGCGCAACAGCGCATGGCGGAGGCTGCCCCCTATTCGCGTGCGGTCACCCAGGCAGTATCTGCAGTGGCGAGCCACTCCAGCATTGACCACAAGCTGTTGGTCGAGGCCGAAAACCCCACGCGCGCCGCTGTGGTGATCTTCTCGGCAGACCGCGGTCTTGCCGGTGCCTTCTCGGCACAGGTTCTTCGCGAAGCAGGAGACCTCGCAGAGCGCCTCCAAGGCGAAGGCAAGGAAGTTCTCTACTACGTGCTGGGTCGTAAGGCCGTGCAGTACTTCCAGTTCCGCCAGCGTCCCATGGAACACAAGTGGGTGGGCGGTTCAGATCAGCCTCAATTTGACGTGGCCAAAGAAGTGTCTGACACGATGATCCAGAAATTCATCGAAGACACCAACGAGGGTGGAGTGGACGAAATCCACATCGTCTACAACCGCTTCGTCTCGCTGGTCACCCAGCAGCCAGAAGTGGTTCGTCTTCTTCCGCTCGAGGTTGTCGAAGGCGTCGACGAGCCAGAATCTGGCGACATCTTCCCGCTTTATGAATTTGAACCCGAGCCCGATGACGTGTTGGACGCATTGCTTCCTCGCTACATCGAAACCCGAATCTTCCAGGCGATGTTGCAGTCCGCGGCCAGTGAGCACGCAGCGCGCCAGAAGGCGATGAAGTCGGCAAGCGACAACGCCGACAAGCTCATCCTCGACTACACCCGCCTGGCCAACAACGCCCGCCAGGCAGAAATTACCCAGCAGATTTCCGAAATTGTTGGTGGCGCGAACGCGCTCCAAGGATCCTAAGAAAGAGAAAGAGACAAGCGACATGGCACAAGCGAAAACGGCGGTCGTGACCGGACGTATTGCCCGAGTCACCGGTCCGGTGGTGGACATTGAGTTCCCAAGCGACCACATCCCCGCGATGTACAACGCGCTTCGTACCACCATCACCATTGGTAAGGAAAAGACCACACTGACACTTGAGGTTGCCCAGCACCTGGGTGACAACCTCGTGCGTGCGATTGCCCTTAAGCCCACTGACGGTCTGGTCCGCGGTCAAGACGTAGAAGACACCGGAGCGCCCATTAGCGTGCCCGTGGGTGACGTCACCAAGGGAAAGGTGTTCAACGTCCTCGGTGAGGTGCTGAACTCTGACAAGCCAATCCCCGCTAACGCCGAGCGCTGGAGCATCCACCGCGAACCTCCTGCATTCGACCAGCTCGAGTCAAAGACCCAGCTGTTCGAGACCGGTATCAAGGTCATCGACTTGCTCACCCCTTACGTGCAGGGTGGAAAGATCGGCCTCTTCGGTGGTGCCGGTGTGGGTAAGACCGTGTTGATTCAGGAAATGATTCAGCGTGTGGCTCAAGACCACGGTGGTGTGTCGGTGTTCGCCGGTGTTGGGGAGCGTACTCGTGAGGGTAACGACCTGATCCACGAGATGGAAGAAGCTGGCGTGTTCGACAAGACCGCGCTGGTCTTCGGTCAGATGGATGAGCCCCCTGGGACCCGTCTTCGCGTGGCCCTCTCGGCGTTGACGATGGCGGAGTACTTCCGTGACGTTCAGAACCAGGACGTGCTGTTGTTCATTGACAACATCTTCCGTTTCACCCAGGCAGGATCGGAGGTGTCGACCCTTCTTGGTCGTATGCCATCTGCTGTGGGTTACCAGCCAAACTTGGCCGATGAGATGGGTATCCTCCAGGAGCGCATCACCTCGACCCGCGGTCACTCGATTACCTCGCTGCAGGCCATTTATGTTCCTGCTGACGACTACACCGACCCCGCACCGGCGACCACGTTTGCCCACTTGGATGCAACCACTGAGCTCTCGCGTGAAATCGCCTCTCGTGGTCTCTACCCTGCTGTGGACCCGCTGACCTCGACCAGCCGTATCCTTGACCCGCTGTACATCGGAGATGACCACTACCGTGTGGCCACCACCGTCAAGCAGATTCTGCAGAAGAACAAGGAACTCCAGGAAATCATCGCCATCCTCGGTGTTGACGAGCTTTCTGAAGAAGACAAGATCACGGTAAGCCGTGCACGTCGTATCCAGCAGTTCCTCTCGCAAAACACCTACATGGCCAAGAAGTTCACCGGTGTGGAGGGCTCGACCGTTCCGCTTAAGGACACCATCGAATCCTTCGACGCTATCTGCCGTGGTGACTTCGACCACGTCGCCGAGCAGGCCTTCTTCAACGTCGGTCCTATCTCTGACGTGGAAGAGAAGTGGGCTCAAATGCAGAAGGAAATGTCCTAAACATGGCAAACCTTCAGGTCACCGTCGTCTCCGCGACCCAAGAAGTGTGGTCGGGGGAGGCGTCGATGGTCGTCGCTCGCACAACCGAAGGTGAAATCGGTATTCTCGCCGGTCACGAGCCCACCCTGGGTATCTTGGCTGCCGGTGAAGTCCGCATCACCACGGCTGCAGGCGACAAGGTCACCGCACAGGCGGAAGATGGCTTCCTCTCTGTCGATGGCGACCAGGTGATGGTTGTTGCCGGACAGGCCGAAATTACCTCCTAAATGAGGATCGTTCTTCCCCCGTCGGAAAC
>JAYOHK010000002.1:68253-104857 GCA_038118225.1 Cellulomonadaceae bacterium
AACGCGAATGAGACAGTGTGGCTTTTCTCAGCGCTTTTTGGCCCTCTTCGTGCCACCGACCAGATTCCCCGCTATCGCCTCTCGTTTGATTCAAAGCTTCCCGGTGACTCGCTCAAGACACGTTGGCACTCTCACGCTGACGAGATCTGGCAGGGCGAGTTCACCATCGATTTGCGCAGCGAGGGATACCGCGCCCTCGCCCCTCTGTCTGACGGTGCGGGGGTATTCGTCAAAGTTGTGAAAGACCTAGGCGGCGGAGCCGCTGCTGGCCACGCCAACAAAGGCGCTAAGGGCCGATTCGTGCGCGCAGTCGTGGAATCGGGTGTGAAGCTCTCGAGCAGAGATGAGCTGATCGTGTGGGCGAATGACGCGGGGTGGCAGATGGCACCGGCAGATATGCCTGGTGAGGTGTGGTTAGCAGTCGACTAATCCAACACGTCGGAGAGCTTTGACCACTGGTCGCGGTTAATCGAGTACCAGGCCCAGGTGCCCTTCTTTTCCCGGTTGAGTAATCCGGCCTGGGTCATCATCTTGAGATGGTGGCTAATCGTTGGTTGGCTCACCTTGATTGCTTCTGCAAGGTCACACACGCACGCTTGGCCGGTCTCTTGGGCGTTAATCAAGGCCAAGATTTGGAGCCTCGTGGGGTCGGCGAGGGCTTTGAAGACCGAGGTGAGTTCTTCGGCTTGGGCGCGCTCAAGGGGGACGTTGAGGCCACTGGGGGCGCACTGCTTCACGTCAACGGGAATGGTGAGCGGAAGCATTTTTTCTCCAAGGTAAACAATCGGTGAAGAACCTAGTATTTTGACATCCATCTATATAGATACCTGTCACACTATGAGGGTAGCAAGTGGAAGGGCCTAGATGAGTCTGCAGTTGAAGGTGTTCGCCGAGTTTCTCGGCACCGCTGTGTTGCTCGCGGCCATTGTGGGTTCTGGTCACATGGTCGATGCCATCACCAACGACATTGGGGTGGCGCTGCTGCTCAACCAACTCGCGGTGATCTTCGCTCTGGGCGTGTTGGTTGCGCTGCTCATGCCAATATCCGGCGCTCACTTCAACCCCGCCGTCACTCTGGCGATGATGATGCGACGTGCCATAGGGGCAGCAGAGGGCTTCTCGTTCATGATCGTGCAGGTCTTGGGCGCCGTGCTGGGAACAGTGGCCGCGCAGGCCATGTTTGATCTCCCACTCGTGGAGTGGTCTACTCACGATCGCATCACGCCGGGAACGTTCCTCGGGGAAATGATCGCCACCGCCGGGCTCGTGGCGATGATTGTGACGGCGGTATACCAACAGAAAACTTCGTGGCTGCCTTTGCTTGTGCCTGCATGGATTGGCGCAGCCTATTTCTTCACCTCATCCACGTCCTTTGCCAACCCCGCAGTGACAATCGGGCGGACCTTCACCGACTCGTTCACCGGGATTGCCGCGGGGTCGATTCCCTGGTTTATTGCCGCTCAAGTTGCGGGGGTCGTAATTGCCCTGCTCTTGGTCGCACCGTTTGAACGCGCGTACTCACAAGGAGAACAAAAATGACAAAGCCCACCGTTCTATTCGTCTGCGTCCACAACGCAGGACGTAGCCAAATGGCCGCTGGATACCTCCAGCACCTCGCAGGGGACCGCGTGGAGGTCTTGAGCGCGGGCAGTGCGCCGAAAGACCAGATCAACGAAGTCGCTGTGGCGGCAATGGCCGAAGAGGGCATTGACATCGCCCACAACACCCCAAAAATTCTCACCGACGACCAAGTTCAAGCCTCTGATGTGGTGATCACCATGGGGTGTGGAGACGCGTGCAAGTTCTATCCCGGTAAGCGCTACGAAGACTGGAAGCTCGATGACCCCGCAGGTCAGGGCATTGAGGCAGTTCGTGTGATTCGAGATGACATTAGAGCTCGCATCGAGCAGCTCATCAGTGAAATCGCTCCCTAGCGGTAGCTGATTACTTCCAGGTCGAGCAGCGCCTTTTTGGTGGTTACCCCGTCACCCGCGCTATAACCCGTGATGGCGCCTGAAGATCCCATGACCCGGTGGCACGGGATGATGATGGGGATGGGGTTAGCCCCCACAGCTCCGCCTACCGCGCGTGCAGAACCGGGTCGCCCAATCTTCGTCGCGAGTTCGCCGTAGGTGAGAGTGTGCCCGTAAGGAATCCCCTCTAAAGCTTTCCAAATCTCGTTTTGGAAGGCAGTGCCGTGCAGAATGCAGGCAATATCAAAGGTTTTTCTCTGCCCCGCAAAATATTCGTCCAGTTGGACTTTGGCCTCACGTAAGTGTGGATTAGCAGAGCCTCCTGGTTCCTGATTGCCGCCAATGCTCAAAGAGGTAACGCCTTGGTCATTTGCGGAGACTGAAATGACACCCAACGGACTCGAGAAGTGTGCGATGTCCATGGGGTAAGCCTAGGGATTATGGGACTATGGCGGAGAGCGGATGTCGTCTCTGTTGATACCTTTGAGCTATCAAAACCGTCACCGGTTTACACAAAGGATTGAGAAATGACAGTGGTGTCGCATTTCATTGGTGGCCAAGAAGTCTCCAGCACGTCTAATCGATGGGCTCCTGTTTTTGACCCTGCTTTAGGGGTTGAATCTCGTCAGGTGAGCTTGGCCAACGAGGCCGACATCAACGCCGCGATATCAGCCGCGTCCAAGGCTTTCCCAGAGTGGAGCGCCACGTCGTTGGCGAAGCGTCAGCAGGTTATTTTTCGGTTCCGTGAGCTTCTGAACCAGAAGAAAGACGAGCTTGCTGCCATCATCACCTCAGAGCACGGCAAAGTTCTCTCCGATGCGATGGGTGAAATTACCCGAGGCCAAGAAGTTGTCGAGTTTGCGTGCGGTCTTCCTCACCTGATGAAGGGTGAGTTTTCGGACAACGCGTCGACCGACGTGGACGTGTATTCGATTAAGAAACCTCTTGGTGTAGTGGGAATTATCTCCCCCTTTAACTTCCCTGCAATGGTGCCAATGTGGTTTTTCCCGGTCGCGATTGCAGCGGGCAACACAGTGGTGTTGAAGCCCAGTGAAAAGGCACCCAGCGCAGCTAACTGGATGGCTGCTCTGTGGAAAGAAGCGGGGTTGCCGGATGGGGTATTCAACGTTCTTCACGGTGACAAAGAGGCCGTGGACGGTCTGCTTACCCACCCTGACGTGCGCTCCATTTCGTTTGTTGGCTCTACTCCGATCGCGCAGTACATCTATGAGACCGCGGCTCGGAACGGAAAGCGGGTTCAGGCCCTCGGTGGAGCGAAGAACCACATGCTTGTCTTGCCCGATGCCGACTTGGACCTCGTAGCAGATTCCGCCATCAATGCCGGGTTTGGCTCAGCAGGAGAGCGATGCATGGCCATTTCAGTCGTGGTTGCTGTTGAGCCGGTGGCTGACGAGTTGATTGAGAAAATTGTCGCGCGGATTTCAGCTATCAAAGTGGGCGATGGGCGGCGAAGCTGCGACATGGGCCCATTGGTGACGCAGGCCCATCGGGATAAGGTCGCGTCGTATATCGACATTGCCCAGGCAGACGGTGCGACCGTGGTCGTAGACGGTCGAGGCGTGAATCCTGACGGCGATGAGAATGGCTTCTGGCTAGGCCCAACACTTCTGGACAGGGTTCCCACCAGCTCTCGCACCTACCAGGAAGAAATCTTTGGTCCCGTATTGTCGGTGGTTCGAGTGAAGTCCTACCAAGAAGGCGTTGACCTCATTAATTCGGGGGCGTTTGGAAATGGAACAGCGATCTTTACGAATGATGGAGGTGCCGCGCGCACATTCCAGAACGAGGTCCAAGTAGGAATGATCGGAATCAACGTTCCTATTCCCGTTCCCGTCGCCTACTACTCCTTTGGCGGCTGGAAACACTCACTCTTCGGTGACTCACGTGCCCATGGTGAAGAAGGTTTCAGGTTCTTTACTCAAACCAAGGTCGTCACGTCACGATGGTTGGACCCCAGCCACGGTGGGATTAACCTCGGTTTCCCTCAGAACTAAATCTTTTCGCGGCGACGGCTGAGGTTCGGTTATTCCGAAGCGCTCACTTGCTCAGTGGACTCCAGGGTTTCTTTAGTCTCCAGCTTGATGTTGATGCCTTGGTTGAGCTCGGTGAGCTGGTCATTGAGGAAGTTCAACTGGTCAAGTAGTGCGTTGTATTCGTCGATCATTCCCAATATGGTGTCGCGCTCGGCAGCAAGTTCTGCTTGGCGAGCGATGAGGTCGTCTCGTTCAGCGTCAAACTTGCTGGCTCCCGCGACGTCCTCGCCGTCGTTATAGCGGGATACGCGGTCGTTATAGACACTGATGTCAGCTCCCAAAATGGCGGCGTCGCGTTCGTAGGTGGCCTTAAGTGCGTCAATGATGTCGCTTCGCTCGCTTAAGTCATCAACGATGTGTTGAACCTCAGACCCAAAGTTGTCAAAGATGGCGTATACCTGGGCTGCCAGAGCCACCACGGCCTGGCGGTCGGCGATAAAGCGCGAATAGTGGGCTTCTAGTGGGGCGGGAAGCGACGCTACTTCGGTGCCGAGTAGCGAATAAAGCTCCGGGATCCGAGAGGTGACGTCGTGCGCTTCATAGCTGGCAATTCGTTCGTACATCGGGTGATCCGAGGGCAATGCGGCGAGGGCTTCTTCTAGCAGCACTCCCAGTGCGTCTTTCTCGCCTTGGCTGAAGCGATCCCACGCTGCGTGGAGCATTTCGTGGGCCGCAATCACCGGCTCCATGGCTTCTAGACGTTCATCGGTGACGTCGTAGAGATAAATGCGCTTTTCGCCCAGGCGGTAGCAGCCAAGAACCCCAATTCCCGGTTCGTCTCGTGAGCAGTAGCGATCGAATTCGTCCGCCGGGACCACCTGGGGGAGTGAGGCATAGAGATACACCTCACCTTCCGCGGTGAGCGAAGCGTCGGTGACGTAGTGCTGGAGGGCCTCGTCGGGGATGAATTGGCGTGCAATTGCCCGGTCGCTAATCCATTGCTGGTGAGTGATTGCCCAGGTGACACCCCAGGCCAAGGCTCCTTGGAGAGAGATTGCGGCAACGGCAAAAAGCGCGATAACGCCCCGCCAAATCCTGGTGTGAATCTTCACCGTGAATGCCTCCGTTCGGAGGTTAGCTGTTCATCACGGCAATTGATGCATTCAACGCCGTAGCAAACAACAGCCACATCCAATACGGGACCATCAGTACCGACGCCACTTTGCTGACGGGCCAGAATTTCACCACGGCGGTCAAGACCACGAAGTCCAGAAGAAGGATCCAGATCAGCGCCACCCACAGAGCAGGTCCTCCGGCCACGTCGTAAGCCATGAAGAACAGGGGAGTCCAGGCCGCAGTCATTGCGAGTTGGCCGAAGTAGAGGCCAAGCGCGATGTACCGGGGCGTACTGATGGGCTGTCGCCAAATTAGCCAGGCAGATACCGCCATCATCGTGTACAAGCCACCCCAAACCGGCCCAAAAAGCTCATTGGGTGGGGTCCAAATCGTTTTCTCGGCTGCCGAATACCAGCCTTCGATCGTTGCCTCTGTCGAGAGGGCTGCAACCCCTGCAACGGCGAGAGCTACAAGGAGCGAGACGACGAGCCCGCCCACATCGGCGGCGAGGGTGCGCGAGGAGGAGCGAGACTCTGATTGTTGTTCGATGCTTTCGCTCGACACGGTCACTCCTTCCTTCTCGGGACGTATCGCTGTACCGAGGGGAACACTACGACGGGTACCTGGGGAAGGCCTCAACGTGAGCTGGAGGGTTTGGCGCGGTTTGAGCTGTCCGCGTGAGCCTCCAGTGCGCCTAGGAGGTTGGACGATAGCCTTCCTCCGTGAGCTTGTTTGAGCGTGATGAGGTGGCCCCTCCTGAGCCGTGTTCGCGCTGTGGCACGTTGGTGCCACGCACCAGCCTGTTTTGCCCCCAGTGCGGCCAGTCGCGGGTTAATCCGCTGGAAAAGCCAAAGCTCGTGGTTCCAGAACCCCCTGCCGAGCCCGCTGAGGGTGAGGAAGAAAAAGACGAGGACCCTGACGAGGAGCACAAGCGCTCCACCTTGTCACGAACAACCGACTGGATCATCAGAAACATCACTCGCGTAGGACAACACCCCGGTGATGAAGGTGCAAGCCATTCGGATGACCCTGACTCTGTCGAAGTCGCAGCAGATGATGCGCCTGCTTCGCCCCGCAAAACATCAAGTTGGCCAGAGCGCCTTCAACAATCATCCCGCGCCCAGACCCGCTTTGAGCTTGTCCGTGAGGACGGATCGCGCCACACCCTCGGCGAAGCTCCAGGAGCCCTCGGAGCGGCCCAGCACTCGCCCGATGAGGAGCCTGGGCAATGGATTTGGATCCTTGCCGAGGACTCATCTGTTGACCCGCTGCACCTGCGTTTTGGCGTGGAAGATGGCTTGTTCTGGATTGAAGACAATAACTCCATCATTGGCACGGTGATCGAAGAGCCTGGCCGTGCGCCACTGCAGTGCATTCCTCACGAGCGCTACTTCCTGGTCCGCGGATCATCGTTGACCGTAGGAACCGTCACTCTCACGCTGCAATAGTCCCCAGCGTCAAAACGCGACGGATTTTCCACACTTTCGACCTGTGGCGAAGTGGGTTTTCTCCCCCGGCCTTTACTCCGTGAGTGTCATCTGCTCCGAAGCAACCCGTGCCGCCCCCTGCACCGCAGCTTCCGTGGGTGTCGCTGATTGTTCCCCTCGTGTTGGCGGGATTGTTTAGCCTCATCTGGTCGAGCCCATACGCGCTCCTCATTGGCGTTCTCGCTCCTACTCTTGCGCTTGGTCACTGGCTCGAATCGCGCAGACGCCATCGGATATCGGCGCGAGAAGCAGAAGACTCTTATCAGAGCGCCCGTGGCGAGTGGGAGCACACGGTGGCAGCTGAGCACCGCGCGGTGCTTCAGCGCGCAGTAGCAGCGAGCCCGCACCCCACGCAATGGCGAGACCAGCCGTTGTGGCGACCCGTGGTAGTTGATGGGGTGAGACAGATTCGAGTGGGGCTCACCACACAACCAGGCCCGCATGATCGAACTCTGACGGGAATCCCGGCCCTGGTTGGAATTGACGAAGGTGTTGCGGTAGTCGGCTCGAGTGAGCAGGCGTATGGGCTGTGGAGGGTGATGGTCCTAGGACTGTGTAGTCACCTCGTTCGATCGACACCGGCAGTGCACCCAGAGGTGGTGTGGGGTCAATGTGATGCTCCAACTGACTCCATCACGGTGAGTGATGATGCTGGTCGCGAGATACGTGCGCTTCGAGTCGATGACGTCACCGATGTCCCGCAGCAAATCAGTGTTGTCGCACTGGTCGGCAGAGATTCGGCCCAGCTAGTCATCGATGGAGTGGCGTCTGGTCCGGCGCTTCGCCCGGACACCATCAGCGTGGGGGCCTCTCGGTGGGTGTTAGACGAGCTATCGAACCTGGTTCCCCAAGCTCATGAGGTGTCACGAAGTGCTCCAGTCCCTGATGATCGGTCGACGTTGCATTTGCGCCTGTCCCCTGACTATTGGTTAGACCTTGTGACAGATGGGCCTCATGCGGTTATTTGGGGTCAAACCGGCAGTGGAAAGAGTGTCTTGATTCGACAAATCATTCACTCGATTGCAGGGTTCTATTCACCCGACCAAGCCAGTGTGGTTGTCATTGATTTCAAGGGAGGAGTGGGGTCATCGACCATTACCCACTATCCCCACGTAGCGGGGGTTGTGAGTGACCTCACCCCGCTGACTGTTTCGCGTGCCGAGGCGGGAATAAGGGCTGAAATTCGTCGCCGAGAGCAGATACTTGCCTCTGCACGCGTGGATTCCATTGCGCAGCTAGCCGCCACTCAAGTACTCCCGCGCACCGTGATCATCGTCGACGAAGTCGCCACACTCCTCCAGCAGCACCCCCAATGGGAGCAGCTGCTCTCGGATATCGCCTCGAGAGGGAGGGCACTGGGTCTCCATCTCATCTGCGCAAGCCAACGGGTTGCCGGCCAGATTCCTCGCACCGTCATGGTGAACTCACCGCTCAGGATCTGTCTTCGTGTCTCTGACGCTCCAGAAGTGCGTGATTTCCTCCCAGGTGTGCCGCCTCACACGCTCTCGACACTTCTCAACGCTCCGCCAGGGACTGCGGTAGTTACTGATGCGTCGGGAGCGCACCGCACCGTGAGCGTGGAAGAACACCCTCCGAAGCAACCTCAGCCCGGTGAAGCGGTCCGACTGTGGTGTGAACCGTTGGCCGCGGTCATTGAGGCTTCTGCTCCCACGCTCGCTGTCCGTGATCGGCCTGATCGACAAGACCAACCCCATCTCAATGTTGATGATGTGCCATCGGGGTTGGTGTGGGTGAGCGGGGACAAAGGGCGAGGGCTCAGTGGCGTGCTTGCCAGGTGGACGGAGGTGGTTGACCAATCCTTCGTCTTGCCGAATGAACCCTCCCTCCTCCTCGACACTCTGAGGCAGTTGCGTGAGGGAATACTCACCCCGCCTCCGTTAGTGGTCGCCGATCATCTTGACCGGGTTCTTGAGAGCGTTCCGACACCGACACTCCACTGGTGTGTTGAGGCGCTCGCGGCAGTAGCCAATGCCCAGCGGAGCATTCATGCTGTCTCTCATACAGTTGTGAGCTCCGGCGCTCACGGCGAATGTGCCTCCCTTCTGTCCAGAAACGCAGATTGCACGTGGCGACTTGGCCCTACCAGCCGCGACAAATGGAGAGACTCTGGGCTTCCTGACACCTTGTTTGATGCCACAGCGCCGCCAGGGAGGCTGGTGATTGATGGTGAATTGGCCCAGGGGGTTGCTGCGAACACTCCGCTTCGCCCCACACAATGGGTCGCAGACGAGAGTGACGATTTTGACCTCGTGGTCTCGGGAAGTAAGGAGGATGGGCCACAACTGCCCGACTGCGCTCTCGTGATTGCGGCCCACCAGTGCGATCGCCATGTGGCCCAAATTGACGCAGCCTATCGTCGAGGCAACCTCGGTCTACATGCTGCTGGCACGGCGGCAGTGATGCCCTTTATTCGCCATAACCCTCCACTGCCAGACCCAGGAACATCCCGGATCTGGCAGGTGGGGGTAAATGGATGGCGGCTGAGAACGCTAGCCAGTTAGTTCAGTGCCGACTCGATGGTGGTCGACTCGATGCCGAGTGCTTCGCCTACTGCCTGGTTGGTCAGGTTACCCGCGTGGGTGCTCAAACCCTTCGCCAATGATGCGTCTGCCTTCAGAGCATCCTTCCAACCGTGGTTTGCCAGCGCGGTTGCATAACGCAGGGTCGCGTTAGTAAGCGCCGCAGTCGACGTCACGGGGGTGGCGCCTGGCATGTTTGCCACGCAGTAGTAGATGCTGTTGTGCACCGCGAAGGTGGGGTCGGCGTGAGTGGTCGGTTTCGAGCCCTCGAAACAGCCACCTTGGTCCACAGCAATATCCACCAAAACGCTTCCTGGCTTCATCTGTGAGACCAAATCGAGCGACACCAGCTTGGGTGCTCTCGCCCCGGGAATCAGGACCGAGCCAATCACCAGGTCGGCTTCCACACAGGCTTGTTCAATCGTGAGTGAATTGGAGGCGAGTGTGGTAATTCGACCCGCATACAGCGCGTCTAGTTCGCGAAGTCTCTGCAGGTTGGTGTCCAATACAGTCACCTGTGCGCCAAGGCCCACCGCCACCGAGACAGCGTTGGTTCCGGCAACTCCACCACCAAGCACGACAACCTTGGCGGCGTGGGTTCCGGGAACTCCCGGAACCAGCTGACCTCGACCGCCCTGTGGCTTGAGCAGCGCGTGAGCGCCGACAATGGCCGAGAGTCGTCCAGCTACTTCGCTCATGGGAGCAAGAAGCGGGAGGGCTCCGGTGGGCAGCTGAACCGTCTCGTAGGCAACGCTGGTGACACCTGAGTCCATCAGCGCTGTGGTGAGCTCTGGTTCAGCAGCCAAATGGAGGTAGGCGAAGAGCGCGAGGCCATCACGGAAATATCCGTATTCCTCTTTCACGGGCTCTTTAACCTTGACCACCATGTCGGCTTCTGCCCAACAGGTTGCTGCATCAGCGACGATTGTGGCGCCTTCGGCGACATAGTCTTCGTCGTTGATTCCACTGCCTAATCCAGCACCCTTTTCGATGAGTACCTGGTGGCCGTGGCCGGTGAGTTCTCGAACTCCAGCGGGCGTCATCGCCACGCGGAATTCGTTGTTCTTAATTTCGCGGGGAACCGCTACTTTCATCTCTTATCGATTTCCTCTCGACGCCCAGATGAGCGCCACAGGAAAGATTAGTCCAGAGTGAGCTCAAGTCCACCCAACAGGCTCTCGCCCCCAAATACCTTCTCTGAGGTCTGAGCGATTAGGGCCTTGGCGACACCATCGTCGATCGCACCAACCTGCCGGAGTGCTTCGAGCGCGACGGGGGTGGTGGCCCTCATTGAGCCATCCAAAATCTTCACGGCAACGGCATATCCGGAGGGGACAGCGATCACAACGAGGCCTTCAGCGCCAATCTTTGCGATGCCGCCAAGGCGTTCAATCACGGTGGTGTTGGCGTGGCCGTTACCGGCAATGGCCCAGGCGTTTTTTCCGATGGCGTCAACAATTCGGGAGGTGTGGGGCGAGCCTTCGCTCACCAACCTCGCCATTGCCTTGGCCAGGCCAAGGATGGAGAGTCCAAGAAGTGGTGCGCCACAGCCATCAATGGACACCTGGCTGGGTGCTTCTCCCGCGTAGTCCTCGACCGTGGCAATAATTGCGCGCTGGAGGGGGTGGATAGGGGAGAGGTAGGTATCCAACTCCCAGCCTTTGTGTTGGCAGGCGGCCAGGAATCCTGTGTGTTTTCCCGAGCAGTTCATGGCCAGTTGGTTTTTTTCATCACCTCGGGCCATCATCGCCAGGCGCTCGTCTCGGTCTAACGGCCAATCGGCTGGGCACTGCAAAAGACCAGGGCTTAATTGGTGGTGGAGTAAAAACTCATGGACGGCATTTTGGTGTGCTTGTGAGCCACTGTGGCTGGCGCTGGTTAATGCGACTTCGAGGTCGGTGAGTTCAACTCCGGTGTTCAACACCGCAAGCGTTTGGAGCGGCTTCAGTGTGGAGCGGGGATAGACGGCCACCTTGGGATCACCCGCACTGCCAACTTTCTTGCCGTGCGCGTCAACCACGGCGAGGACTCCGTGGTGGAGGGATTCCACCCTGTTGTCGCGCACAAGCCTTGCGACCGGTTCTGTCGCGCCTGCATGTAACCAGTTCGGCATGGGTCCTAGAGCGAGGCTAGGGCGTCATCGAGAACGCTTGCTGCGTCGAGCAAGAGCTCATCTGACATGACCACACTGGGCAAGAAGCGAAGGACGTTGCCAAATGTTCCTGCCGTGAGGAACAACACTCCCTGCTTGAACGCGTATTGCTGGATGGCCTTCACCGCATCTGATGCCGGTTCGCCCGACGAGTCAAGGAGTTCAATAGCGAGCATGGCTCCCGCACCGCGCACCTCGGCGATGATCGGGTATTTGGCCTGCAGGCGCGCAAGTTCTGCGCCAAACGTCTTTTCCACGCGCTTGGCTTCGCCGTTTAGATCACGCTTCTTGGCGTCATCGAACACCGCCACAACGGCAGCCGCGGCGACGGGGTTTCCTCCGAAGGTTCCGCCCAGGCCGCCCACGTGAGTCGCGTCCATGATTTCTGCGCGGCCGGTCACGGCGGCAATGGGGAGACCGCCGCCGATTCCCTTCGCGGAGGTGATGAGGTCTGGCTCAATGCCGAGCATTTCTGACGCGAAATAGTGTCCTGTGCGAAGCATTCCGCTTTGGACTTCGTCAGAGACAAACACAATTCCATTGGCGTGACACCAGTCAACAAGCGCCTGAAGGTATCCCTCGGCGGGGACCACGAAACCACCCTCACCCTGAATGGGTTCAACGACAAGGCAAGCAATTTGGCTCGCGCCGACCCGCTTTTCCAAATGGGTAATAGTGCGCTGTGCAGCCTCTGCTCCGCTGAGTCCATCGTGGAGAGGGTAGGAGTTGGGCGCGTGGTGGACCGAGCCCGCCAGTGGACCAAAGCCTGTGCCGTAGGGGTGCATGTTGTAGTTCATGGACGCGGTCAGGTTGGTGCGACCGTGGTAGCCGTGGTGCAACACGGCCACTTCGGTGCGGCCGGTGTATTTGCGGGCGATTTTGACGGCGTTTTCCACTGCTTCAGCGCCCGAGTTGATGAACATGCTCTTCTTGGCGAAGGAACCTGGGGTGTGCTCGGCGAGGAGTTCCGCGGCGCGGATGTAGGGCTCGTAGCCGACGAGGCCAAAGAGGGTGTGGGTGACTTTGCCGACCTGCTCGCGCACGGCGTCAACGACAGCGTCGTTGGTGTGGCCGGCAGTCGTTACACCGATACCCCCGGTGAAATCGATGAAGTGGTTACCGTCCACGTCCACGAGGACAGCATCGTGTGCGTAATCGGCGTATATAGGGAAGAGCTCGCTGACACCCTCGGAAATCACCTTGGTGCGGCGATTGTGCAGCTCGATCGAGTTGGGGCCAGGCAAATCGGTCACGATCTTGCGCTCTTGGGCAACTACGGTGTGAGACTGGGGTGAATATGCGTCTGTCATAGTGGCACCAGTGTATTCCCTGGACATTTGTCCAACCCGCTAGCCTGCACGGTGAGTAAGGAGGTGTGAGTTGGCGACAACACACCATTTTCAGGTTCTCCTCAACTCCGGGGTTGATCACGCCGATCGCGCCATTAAGCCTCGCCAAGCACAGCGCGATCACCGCCTTGAGGTTGCGGGCAAACCTCCGCTTCTCGGCTCTGCGGCACCGTCGTTTCATGGCGACAACACAAAGTGGAATCCCGAAGAGTTATTCGCAGCGGCGCTCGCTCAATGTCATTTTCTCTCGCTCGTGTACGTGGCCGATCGAGATGGGTGGGAGATTGAGTCGGTTGAGCTCTCTGCCGAGGCGGTGTTAGAAATTGACGCTGAGGGTGGGCAGATCACCCAGGTGGTGCTGAGGCCGAGAACAACTGTGGGCCCAACGGTTGCCCCAGAGGTTGTCATCGCCGCACACCATGAGGCGGAAAAATTGTGTTTTATTGCCCGTTCTGTCTCCTGCGAGGTTGTCGTTGAGCCAGAAGTAATCGGCGGTTCCACACGAGACATACAGGTCTGAGGTGGGAAGATAGCCGACGGCTTTGTTTCCCACTCAAAGGATGTCCGTTGTCTCTATCTCGCGTCGTTGCGCTCACGAGCGCAGCAGCCCTTTTGCTAACTGGTTGCCAGGCAAACTCGGACACCGCCAGCTCCACCGAAGCCAGCGCAGAGTCGAGCCCGGCCCTAGTTGACGGGTGTGCTCAAAGCGGCGCCGTAGTGGAAGCCCTCACCGTGAGTGATGATCTCAACTCCTCACCCCAGGTCAACTTTGAGGGCCCCTTAAGCGTTGCTCACACCGAAAAGCTCGTGATTGTTGAGGGAGCTGGCGACGTTGTCCAAGAGCTCGACCGCGTCCAGGTGGCCTACGCCTACTTCAACGGAGACGATGGAACCGAGATTGGCCACATCGGATACGACGGGACCTCTCCCGATGTCATCCCGGCCGACACGTCGTTTCCCTACCTCACCGGTGTTGTGTACTCACTGCTGTGTTCAAACGTCGGCTCTCGCGTCGCGGCCGTGATTCCGGCTGAGGAAGCATTCGGTGCAGACGGCGCACCCGAGTACGGCCTAGAAGCCGGAACGCCGGTTGTGTTTGTTGCCGACATTCTGGGCATCCAGCCTCCCCCCGAACCCGCTCTCGAAAAACTTGACGGTGAGCAGCTTGATGCCCCCGCCGGGTTCCCCACTGTGGAATGGCTGGCCACCGGTCAGCCGGTTGTGACCATCCCCGATGGCGAAGTGCCCACCGACTATGCCCTTGCCACGGTCATCAAAGGTGACGGCGCAATGGTCTACGACGGTGCGAACATCATCGTCCACTACCACGGTGTGAACTGGAACACCGGGGAAGTATTCGACTCAAGCTTTGATCGCGGTGAGCCCGCTTCGTTCCCCACCTCTGGCGTGATTGCCGGCTTCCGTGACGGCCTCGTGGGTCAAACCGTTGGCTCGCGAGTATTCATCACCATTCCTCCTGCCTTGGGCTATGGGCCAAGCGGGGGAACCGGTGATGGTCGAATTGGAGCCGACGACACGATCTTCTTCGTGGTCGACATTCTCGGTCTTCAGTAACTACTGCGCAGTCTGTGGATGCGTTCGCGGGCGCGACGCTTACTGGGTGATTCCGGTCCCAAGATGAATCCGATGATGTTGACGGTGAGCTTGGATGCGGTGAGTGCTGGCCACCATGGTCGCTTCAATCCCAATAGGTCGCGGTAATGCGGCTCGAGGCTAGCGATCGCGCCTGCAGCGAGGATGGCGTAGCCAGGCTTCATTGACTTCGGCAGTGGCGGGTTGATGATGAACTTCACCGCCTGGTCCACGCGCTCATCTCGCCGTAAGACAGGGTGGTAGGCGGCGATTGCCTCGCGCAGTTCGCGCTCGCTGCGTGGGGGAGTAGATACTCCCATCAGTTGCCCTGCCACGGCCCACTCCCGCACATACCGATCAGCGCCTGACTCGCCTTCAGCGCCGGGGATGGCTCCCCCTAATTGTTGGTGCGCGGAGAGAAATGATTCGGTAAATACCAGGTGTACCCAGGCGGCGAGGTCGCTGTGTTCTGCGCTGTAGGGAACTGATGGCCCAGTAGGCGTGGGGGAATACTCTCCCTTTACTTTCTGGTGCATGCGACCTACCCGCGATACCTCTTTGGCGACGACATCTGTGGCACCAAAGGTGGTGATGACTACCCAGCGAACGGTTCCAGAGAGTCGTCCCAATGGGTCTTCGTGGTATCGGGAGTGCTCGGCCACGCCTGCCATGGCACCGGGGTGGAGTGCTTGCATCAGAAGAGCGCGAATTCCACCGACGAGAGTGGGGTTGGAGCCATTGACCGCCCACACCGCACTGTCTTCGCCGAAATACCCCTCATCATTCCCCTCGCTCATCTGGGGAACCCACGTGGCTTCGCCGTCGGGTGAGCCGGCGAGGCTTTGGAGAAGATCTCGACGAAGCCCGGAAAAAGCCGAATTCACCAGTCGGCGAAGGGGCGAAGGGGGCGTCACGTATACAAGGCTGACACGGCCAACCTGGGCGTGCGGACAATACCCCCCTGGGTATATAGTGTGAACATGACTTCGACGACAACAACCCCAGACATTCCCCAAAACATCGTGGTGATTGGAGGTGTCGCCGGAGGTATGAGCGCCGCGACCCGACTTCGTCGCCTCAACGAATCAGCCACCATCACCGTATTCGAACGCGGTGGCGAAGTGTCGTTTGCTAACTGTGGTCTTCCGTACCACGTGGGTGGCGTGATTGAACACCGCTCGGCGCTGGTCCTCCAGACCCCTGGGGCGCTCAAAAACCGCTTCAACATTGACGTGTCGGTGCGCACCGAAGTCACCTCAATCGACCGCGAGAACAAAACTGTGACCGTTCGTGAATTAGAAACTGGCAAGGAGCGCACCGTCAGCTACGACGCACTCGTGCTGAGTCCTGGTTCCACTCCGGTTAAGCCCCCGCTTCCTGGTGTGGAGAAGTCTTTTGTGTTGTGGAACCTCGACGACATGGACACCATGATCGACAAGGCCAACACGTCCAAGAGCGCCATTGTTGTCGGTGGAGGATTTATCGGCCTCGAGGTGGCAGAAAACCTTGCCCACAAGGGGCTAAAAGTCACCATCGTTGAAGCCCTGCCGCAACTGATGGCCACCATGGACCAAGAAATGTCGTGGTTGTTGGTGGAGCGTGCCCGGGTCAATGACGTCGACGTGATGCTCTCTCAGAAAGTGGAAGAAATCACCGACTCTGGTGTGACTCTTGCCAGTGGAAAAACCATTGAGGCCGACATGGTCGTGATGGCAGTAGGCGCCCGCCCCAATACGGAGCTGGCCCAACAGGCTGGGTTAGAGATGGGTCCAGGACGCGGTATTGCCGTGGACGACGAACAGCGCACCTCTGACCCGTTCATTTGGGCAGTTGGCGACGCCGCGGAGAAGAAGCGACCTCATGGCACCAGCCTGGTTCCCCTCGCTGGATTGGCGAACCGCCACGGCCGCTACGCCGCGGACTCGATCATGGGCTTGCCTGTTCGAAACCAGCCCGCGTACGGCACCTCAATTGTGGGCTTCTTTGGCCTTGCCGGAGCAGCGACGGGATACACCGAGCGGGTATTGCGCGAGCAGGGACAGAAGATGCGCATCATCCACTCCCACCCGATCGACCACGCTGGCTACTACCCAGATGGCGCCCAAATGGCGATGAAGTTGATTGTTGATCCCGACACTGACCTGATTCTTGGCGCGCAAGTAGTCGGTGACCAGGGAGTCGACAAGCGCATCGATGTGTTGGCCACCGCCATGCAAAACGGCATGAGCGCCACTGAGTTGATTGACCTCGAGCTGGCCTACGCGCCACAGTTTGGTTCCGCGAAGGACCCCGTCAACATGCTGGGGTACATCAACGACAACCGCGTGCATGGAGAAGACACCATCCAGTGGCACGAAGTAGACGACTACCTCGCCAACGGCTGGGTGTTGGCCGATGTGCGCACCAGCTTTGAAAACTCCCGAGGAGCCATCCCAGGCTCTATGTTGTTTGAGCTGGACACCTTGCGTGACCACCTCGATGAGCTGCGCGGCAAGAAGGTCATTGTGACCTGTCGTGTCGGTCAGCGTGGGCACACCGCAGCGAGCATTCTCGCCCAGGAAGGTATCGAAGTAAAGAACCTCGATGGCGGTTATTTGACCTGGCAGCTTGGCCACCAAGCCACCGAACACCAAAAACAGGAGGCAACCCGATGAGTGAAAAAGTCAGTGCAGATGCCATTGCAGACGTCAGTGCAAACGACAAGAAGATCGTCAACCGTCTTCGCCGAGCTCAAGGCCAATTGGGTGCCGTAATCACCATGGTGGAGTCGGGCCGCGACTGCCGAGACGTTGTTACCCAGCTCTCAGCAGTGAGCAGCGCGCTCGACAAGGCTGGTTTTGCCATCATCGCCACGGCGATGCGTGACTGTGTGGCAGATGACGGACCCCAGGTAGAGGGCAAGCCAAACGTTGAAGACTTGGAGAAGCTCTTCCTGTCGCTGAGCTAATCGCTCTACTAGGCTTCCTCGGGTGAGTACTTCGGTCGCCGTCGTCGGCGCATCGGGACGACTGGGCAGTGTCGTCGTTGATGTGATTAACCAGATGCCGGACTTTGTCCTGCACGCCTCTCTTGGTTCGCAATCAGACCTGGCTGAACTACACGGTGCAGACATCGTGGTTGATGTCAGCACCCCAGCCGCGTCGGATGGCATCGTTCAGGCAGCAGTGGCAGCGGGAGCAAAGGTATTGGTGGGAACCTCTGGCTGGTCGGCCGACCGTTTGGCGACACTCGAAAAAAGCCTCGCCACGACTCCAGATGCTGCGGTCATGGTGGTTCCCAACTTCTCAGTGGGTTCCGTAGTGGGTGTCGCGCTTGCGAAGGTGGCCGCCCGATTCTTTGACGCGGTGGAAATTGTGGAAACCCACCACCAACACAAGATTGATTCGCCGTCTGGAACGGCGCGAGCAACTGCTGAACAGATCGCACAGGTGCGAGCATCCCGCGGTGGCGTGGTCTCACCTCATACCAACCAGACCGCACGCGGTGAAGAAATCGCTGGCATTCCGGTGCACTCTCTCCGACTCCCTGGAGTGGTGGCCAAGCAGGAAGTGATCTTTGGAGGAGTGGCAGAAACACTCACCATCACCCACGACACCCAGTCGTCTGATGCCTACCGGTTTGGAATTCAATTGGCGCTTCGGTCACTGCGGGAGCAGACCGGACTCGTGGTGGGACTCCACAACGCCCTGGATTTCGACGGAGATAATTCTTGAGTCGATACCTCGCAGGTGCGGTAGTGATGTCGCTATTGCTTCTGGTGTATCTCGGCTTTGCCCTGGTCTACGCGAGCATTTTGCTCCGCGATGACAACTGGATCGTCAACGCCATGGGCTACGCCCTCCTGGTTATTCCACTTCTTGGCGCATGGGGCCTTTTTGCTGAGTGGCGCTTTGGTATTGGCGTGGATCGAATGCGCCACGAGCTGCTCGATGCAGGAGAGTTTCCCCACGATTTTCAGGCCTTAGCCTCAGGTCGGCCTGACAAGGATCAGGCCCTTGGCAAGTTTGATCAGTTCAAGGTCGAGGTGGAAAGCCAGCCTGAATCCTGGGTCGCCTGGTGTCGACTGGGAGTTGCCTACGACGCCGCAGGTGATCGCTCGAGGGCTCGGTGGGCAATGAGGAAAGCTCTGCGCCTTCGCGCCGCTAAATAATTCTCGCGATTGCTTGATCGATTGTCTCGTCGTCGAAGCTAAATCCCGCCTGTTCCAGTCTGGTCGGCTGAACCTTTTGGCTCGACAACAACAATTCTCGTCCCGCTTCACCCATCAGGGTATTGATCGCGATAGCCGGAAGACCCAGCCAGTGGGGTCGACCCATCTGGCGAGCCAACTCTTTGGTCACCTCTTGTGAGGACGCGGGTGTGGGGGCGGTGAGGTTGTAGGCGCCCTTCATTAGGGGGTTTTCCACCATGTAGACAAGGGCCTGGACTTCGTCGTGCAGGCTAATCCACGGCCACCATTGGGTTCCTGGGCCGACGGGGCCTGCAGCACCGAGCATGGTTTGGAGGCGTAGGGGAGCCATCGCTCCGCCTCGGGCGATGACGAGCCCGGTGCGGGCGATGGCGACCCGCACTGAGTCGGGCACGGAAGAGGCTTCACTCTCCCAGGCAATACACACGTCAGCGAGAAAACCGTCACCTCGGCTGGAGTCCTCGGTGAGTGCTTCATCGCCGCGGTCGCCATAGAAACCCACTGCACTTGCTTGGATGAGGGCGCTAGGGGGGGTTCCGGCTTCGTTGATGGCTCGCACGAGTGTGCGGGTGGCACTCAGGCGGGATTGGAGGATGAGGTCTTTGTAGTTCTTGGTCCAGGGAATTTTCCCAATTGAGGCGCCAGAGAGGTTCACCACTACGTCGATGTGGTCCAAAACTCCTGGATCAAGTCGCCCCTCGGCGGGGTTCCAGTGGTACTCGGTCGCATCTGTGGGAGCGCTGCGCACTAGCCGGTACACCGAGTGGCCCTTATGGCCAAGCTCAGTAGTGAGTCGAGATCCAATCAGGCCGCTCGCGCCAGCAATGAGGACGGATAATCCTTCTTGGCGTATTCCTTCACTGAGTGCCATGGTGCCTCCGCGCAATTTCCCAGTCGGTCCGGGTGGGACCTATAGAACCACTAATTGCTTCAGGAGGAGTGAATTCTCGGCCAACTCACACCCCACCCCTTAGGAGCGGGGGCGTTTGGGAAGCGCTGCGTAAATCTCGCAACCCAGGCACAATCCAAATGCAGCGTTTAAAAACGCTGCGATGAACGCCGCCGCTGCAGCGACAACGAGTGCGTAGGGGATGGCGACCAGATGCAACACCACGCCGACAAGCGAGACGAATAGTCCCACTGCCTGGGCAAAACGGGGAGGGGCCTGTTCTTCTAAGAATTCGGGCGCACTCAAGAACGGGCGCACCAAGAACTTAAAGAGCCAGCCGTATGGGTGACGTGCCGGGCCCACAATTGCTCCCCAGGCGAAAAGCGCGGTCACGGCGACCAGTGTCCACCAGGCGGCATCAATCTGGGGCGTTGATGCGGCTGGCAACCCCAGCCAAATCACCACCAGGAGGGCGACACTGGTGATGGTCGCGCCAAAGCGTGGGCCTCTCGGGTCAATCGGCTTAGATTTCATATTCGTCTGCTCTCTGTTCAACGTCTACTCGGGTGAGCTCGATCAGCTCGTCAATTGCGCGGGGGTTGGTGGCACCACCAATCTGGTGGGCGACTCTGCCGTCTGCTTCGACCAAGAACGTGGTGGGGGTTTGTCGCACATGAAACTTGTCCACGACTTCTGGAATCTCTGAGATGTCGTATTCCACGTGGGCCACGCCGTCGTGTCGGGTAGCGGCCTGGGACAAAATTCCCCTCATCGCTCCGCAGTAGGAACACAGGGGGGACGAGACTTGCACCAGGGTGAGCCAGTGTCCGGCTGCGAGAAGGCTCGGTGAAATGTCTGCCTCGGTGTGGGTGACTCGGCCTTGTTGGCGCTTCCACCACACGCCAGCAGCGCTCGCTACCACCAGCAGCGAGATGATTACGACGAGTTGTTCTGACATCGCCGACCAGGTTAGGTCGAAAATCTGGAACACCACCGGTGTGTGACGTAATGTGACGGCCTCGCCACACTACGCTGGGTTTCGTGAGTGACGAGGCTAAAGAAATCTCTTTTCGATCTGACGTAACCGTGGAGTTGGTGCGTCATTCCGCATCAGACGCCGACGTGATTTTCGCAGCTCGCGTCTCGACCCAAGGTGAGCAAACCCTTGAGGATGCAAGCTCTGGCGCTGACGCTACCGAGCGCGATCGTGGCTTGATCAACTACCTCATGCGTGATCGTCACGGTTCGCCCTTTGAGCACAACTCGATGACGTTCTACGTGCAAGCCCCCATCTTTGTATTCCGAGAGTTCATGCGCCACCGCATCGCAAGCTACAACGAAGAATCAGGTCGCTACCGCGAATTGCGCCCCGTGTTCTATGTGCCAGGCCCCGAGCGCAAACTCGTCCAGGTGGGAAAGCCAGGCGCCTACGACTTTGAAGACGGCTCCAAAGAACAACATGACCTGACAGTGTCTGAAATCAAGGCGTCGTGCACCCAGGCCTATGAGTCCTACCAGCGCATGCTGGATGCCGGGGTGGCCCGCGAGGTTGCTCGCGCCGTGCTGCCCGTCACTCTGTATTCGAGCATGTACGTCACGATGAACGCTCGCAGCTTGATGAACTTCTTGTCTCTTCGCACCAAGCGCGAAGGAACGCACTTTCCGTCGTTTCCTCAGCGGGAAATCGAGATGGTGGCGGACAAGATGGAAGCTGCGTGGGAGCCTCTCATGCCCATGACGGCAGCGGCGTTTAGCGCCGGTGGCCGCGTCGCTCCGTAACTGGACTAAGCGCTAAGAGGGGCACCTGCGGAGGGAATAATTCCTCGGCGCTGGGCTTTCACGACCGCGTCAAGACGGTTGCGTGCTTGAAGCGAGTGCATGATGAAGGCCACTTCCTGTTTTGCCAACGATGCGGAAATGGAAAGGTTTCGACCAATGTCTGCGTTTGATTGCCCTTCGGCAAGAAGGTGAAGCACTTTGATTTGTCGGCCACTAAAGAATTCTTTATAGACCTCGGCGTCGATTTTGACTTTAAGCGGGTCGTCCGCGGTGACGTTGAATACTCCGGGGCGGCGCAGACACTGCTCAACCGAGTGGCGCACCAGTTTCACTGCTTCGGGGGTGAAGGTCACGTCGTTGTCGGGGGTGATGAGGTAACACACAGCAAGAGACGGTTCATAGATTCCAAAAAGGTGGATGGTGCTTTGAGGCAACACCACACCGTCACGGAATTCGCTCGGGTCATAGGGCAGAGCAGCGTACCCCTCACGCAGAGAATTCATGTGCAGCGTGAGGTCATTCGAGGACGACCCATGGATATGTGTTCCGTAGGAGATTCCTTCACCAAATCCGCCTTCGAACGACCAGGCGGCTCGTTCCGTGACGCGGAGGAGGCCAGACCCGCTAAACCCGCGGTGTCCAAGAACCCTGGTCATTAGGGCTGCCGATAGGCGGTCGGGACTCGCGTCCGTTTGATTGCAATCAAGAATGCTGGAGGCGATGAGTTCGTCTGCATCAATGAGGTTGTTCACCTGTCACCCATCACAAAGCCCGAATGGCTATCCAGTTGGCTATTTCTTTCTCACTCTAAATGCTCTTATTCGCACAATGGGTTGTTTCGGGCCTTCGTGCCCAAATTTTGACCGGATAGCCGTTCGGGCAATTTTTTGTGACCGTCTGCCCCGCTGCCCTTGGGGGGCCGTGACGAACCGTTGATGTCGGGGCCTCTCCTTCTCGTCGATGGCCGTGGTTGTGGCTTTAGCGCTAGCCTTGAGCGCGTGAGTATCAATAACCCCTTTGGTCAAGTCCTTGTTGCCATGGTGACGCCCATGCAGGCAGATGGTGAGGTCGACTGGCCGGCCACGGAAGCCTTGATGGACAAACTCATCTCTGATGGCGTGGATGGCCTGGTCGTGACCGGCACGACCGGTGAAACCTCCACTCTGACGGATAAAGAAAAGCTTCAGCTGGTCACAGTCGGTAAGTCTGTCTCTGCCGGCCGTGCCAAGATCATCACTGGTGGTGGATCAAACGAGACCGCTCACGCCATTGAGCTCTATAAAGCGAGCGAAAAAGCCGGCGCAGATGGCGTCATGATTGTCACCCCGTATTACAACAAGCCCACCCAAGCCGGAATTCTCACCCACTTCCGGATGATTGCAGATGCCACCGATTTGCCGGTCATCCTCTATGACATCCCCGGTCGCACCGGAGTCCCCATCCAGTACGAAACCATTCTTCGCGCTGCCAAACACCCGAACATCGTCGCCGTGAAGGACGCCAAGGGTGATCTGATGGAAGCAAGCCGGGTCATCAACCAGACCGACCTGATCTACTTCGCTGGCGACGATGGAATGGCGCTGCCAGAAATGGCAATTGGTGGCGTGGGCCTCATCAGCGTCACCGCGAACATTGCTCCCGGCGCCTACCGGATCATGGTCGACGCGGTGAACCGCGGATCGCTTCCTGAAGCCACTGAGCAGCACAAGCTGCTCGAGCCCCTGGTGCGCGCCACCATGACCCACGTGCCAGGAACTGTGGCGACGAAATACATCCTCCACGGCCTTGGCCAGATTGGATCCCCTCGTGTGCGCTTGCCGCTCGTGGGCCCAGAAGACGACCAAGCCGCGAAGATCGAAGCTGACATTGATGCCGTAGGCACCATTCCAGGCGTCGACTTCTCCAACTTCCGCCCCGACCGCAATGCAGCCGCCGGTGGTGCGCTGCCGAAGGTTGCTGGCACTACCCGCTAACACAAAGGATATTCGTGGCGTCTCCGCTCACTGAGCCCCCCACCCTCGACCCCGGCACACTTCGTATCATCCCGCTCGGGGGCCTTGGCGAAGTCGGACGCAACATGAGTGTGTTCGAGTTAGAGGGCAAGCTGCTCATCGTCGACTGCGGTGTGTTATTCCCGGAAGAACACCAGCCTGGCGTCGACCTGATCCTGCCTGACTTCGGCCCCATCAGGGACCGTCTCGATGACGTGTTGGCGATCGTGTTGACCCACGGACACGAAGACCACATTGGCGCGGTGCCGTATCTGTTGAAGATGCGAGATGACATTCCCATCGTCGGCTCGACGCTCACCATTGCTCTGATCGAAGCAAAACTCACCGAGCATAAGATCACCCCCTACACGCTCACGGTGGAAGAGGGCGGCCGCGAACAATTTGGCCCCTTCGACGTCGAGTTCCTCGCGGTCAACCACTCCATTCCAGACGCCCTGGCGCTGTTTATCCGTACTGAGGCCGGAACCGTGCTGCACACCGGCGACTTCAAGATGGACCAGCTGCCACTAGATGGCAGGCTGACTGACCTTCGTGGTTTTGCACGAGTCGGCGCCGAAGGCGTCGACGTGTTCATGACCGACTCGACTAACGCTGACGTTCCCGGGTTCACCCCCCACGAGCGTGACATTGGGCCGGTGTTGGACCAAGTGGTTCACCGATCCGCCAGGCGGGTCATTGTGGCGAGCTTTGCCTCTCACGTCCACCGCGTTCAGCAGGTAATTGACGCAGCAGTGTCGAATCATCGCCGCGTGGCCTTGGTGGGTCGCTCCATGGTGCGCAATATGGGCATCGCCAAAGAGCTGGGTTACCTGCGGGTTCCAGAGGGTGTCTTCATCGATGCGAAAAAGGCGGTTGACCTTCCCGATGACCAGGTGGTCTATATGACTACTGGCAGCCAGGGCGAGCCCATGGCAGGGCTATCTCGCATGGCAAACCGCGAACACCCCACTATCGAAATTGGTGAAGGCGACACGGTCATTTTGGCCTCGAGCCTGATTCCCGGCAACGAAAACGCGGTCTACCGGGTGATCAACGGGTTGATTGATTTGGGTGCCAACGTGGTGCACAAGGGCAACGCCAAAGTCCACGTGTCTGGTCACGCTGCTGCCGGTGAATTGCTCTACGCCTACAACCTGGTCAAGCCCACCCATGTGATGCCGATTCACGGTGAGGCCCGCCACCTTCGGGCAAACGCCCAAGTCGCTATTGACTCTGGCGTTCCCCACACCAACGCGCTGGTGGGAGAAAACGGCACCGTGGTTGACGTCACCGACGGCTACGCCCGAATCACCGGCCAGCTCGACATTGGCTATGTCTATGTCGATGGCTCCACCGTGGGCGAAATCACCGAGGCAGACTTGAAAGATCGTCGCATTCTCGCCGAAGAAGGATTCATCTCCATCTTCTTGGCCATCGACGCGCAAACAGGCAAGATCATCGTCGGACCAGAAATTCACGCCCGAGGCTTCGCCCCAGATGATTCGGTGTTCGATGATGTGCGCCCCGACATCGTCAGAGTCCTCGAAGAGGCCGCTGCAAACGGCACCAGAGACACCCACCAGTTCTCTCAGGTAGTCAGGCGCACAGTCGGCCGCTGGGTTAACACCCGCCACCGCCGGCGCCCAATGATTGTTCCTATCGTCATCGAGGCATAACAGCCCACCCTTTAGCGGGTGCGTGTCCCTAAGCAGTGGGGGGAGGCCACCCCGTTAGCGTGGAATACATGGCCACACGAGGCTCCTCTTCACGCGTGCCCGCGAATAACCGCGGGTCAAGCGGGCGCGTCCCTAAAAACGCTCCCCAGCAGCTTCCGGTGACCAAGAAGATTGCCCGTCAGCCTCGCAACGCCCCCGCGGTTCCCGTCACGACGCCGTATGAGTCGAGACTCAACAAGGTGGTGCTCGCGATGGCACACGCGGTGGGGTCGGTCTTTCGACTCTTTAGTGACCAACCGGTTCACCCGGACGATCGCCGAGACGGCTTCCCCTTTGTGTTATTTCTTCTCGCCGTGGGTGGAATCGTCATCGAATGGTTCAACTACGGCGTGGGCTGGGCCAACTGGCTTTCTCTTCACACCATTGACTCGGTAGTCGGACGAGTCTCCTTCGCCCTGCCCGTCATCTTCTTGATTTATGCCACCTGGCTGTTTAGGCACCCCACCAAGACCAGCGACAACACTCGCATCGGAGTAGGGGTCGTCCTTCTCCTGGTCACCGTGAGCGGTATCAGCCACCTCGTGGTGGGCCGGCCCGTACCGGGTGAGGCAAGCCTTGAACAGCTTGCGATGGCCGGTGGATTCCTCGGTTGGGCGGTAGCCGAAGCACTTGCCTTCTTAGGCGCGGGAACGCTGTGGATTGCCTGGCCTGTCCTCGTTGTCTTCCTTGCAGGCACCATCTTGATTATTTCCAAGACCCCGCCTGCTCAGATTGGCTCCAGGCTTCTTCTTGCCTACTCCTACCTCTTCGGCTCCAGCCCCGACGAAGTAGCAGCCAAGTGGAGCGAGCGTAAAGACAATTGGATGGCTAAGCGTCAGTCCGATACTGCGTATGCCGATGACGAGGTCGAATACGCCGACATCGACGATCTTGCCCAGACCATGCCCGTTGAGCCCATCGACGAGAGTGTTCCCTGGTGGAAGAGGGGCAAGAGGGCAGAAGTGTCACTCGATGACACCCAACCGCTTGATGAGCCAGCAGCCGATTCCGGTGTGATGGGGGCTCTCAGCATGGCCGAGAGCGTTGTCGCCAGTCACCAGTCAGATGATGTGTCGGTGGGGCTCGAACCAGACGGCGAAGCCCAAGCACCGAAGAAGCCTGCACCCAAGCCGAACACCCCCTATAAACTCCCCGCGCTTGCCCTGTTGAAGGCAGGTAGCCAGGCGAAGACAAAAACCAGCGTCAACGACACAGTCGTCAAAGCGCTCGAGCACGTCTTCGAACAATTCGAAGTAAACGCCGCTGTTGTGGGCTTCACCAGAGGCCCCTCGGTCACCCGCTACGAAATCGAACTAGGTAAGGGTGTGAAAGTCGAGCAGGTCACCAGACTTGCCAAGAACATCTCTTACGCGGTGGCTTCCAACGAGGTCAACATCCTCTCGCCAATTCCCGGTAAATCAGCCATTGGTGTGGAAATTCCCAACACCGATCGCGACGTCGTGACACTCGGCGATGTTTTGCGCTCGCCGGTTGCCCAGGCAGACACCCACCCGATGGTGTCGGGCTTAGGTAAAGACATCGAGGGTGGGTTTGTCGCGGCAAACCTTGCCAAGATGCCCCACCTTCTTGTGGCCGGTGCCACGGGTGCGGGTAAGTCGAGCTTTATTAACTCGATGATCACCTCCGTGCTGATGAGGGCTACACCCGAGCAGGTTCGGATGATCCTGGTTGATCCCAAGCGCGTGGAGCTCTCCGCGTATCAAGGCATTCCGCACCTGATTACGCCGATTATTACCAACCCCAAGCGGGCTGCTGAGGCACTTCAGTGGGTCGTCACCGAGATGGATCACCGCTATGACGATTTGGCCTCCTTTGGATTCCGCCACATTGATGACTTCAACGAAGCGGTGGTGGCAGGAACCATTGAGCTTCCCCCGGGTCTCAACCGCGAACTAAAGCCCTACCCCTACCTGCTGGTCGTCGTCGACGAGCTCTCGGATTTGATGATGGTTGCCCCACGAGATGTGGAAGATTCGATCGTTCGTATCACCCAGCTTGCTCGTGCGTCTGGAATTCACTTGGTGTTGGCCACCCAGCGTCCAAGCGTTGACGTGGTGACCGGTCTGATTAAGGCCAATATTCCCTCCCGCCTCGCTTTCGCGGTGTCGTCGATGACGGACTCGCGGGTGATTTTGGACCAGCCAGGCGCAGAGAAGCTAATCGGTCAAGGTGACGCGCTCTTTGTGCCACAAGGAGCGCCCAGGGCAACCCGTGTGCAGGGTGCGTGGGTGAGCCCGGATGAGATCCACCAGGTTGTCAGCCACGTGAAGCGCCAAGGCGAGCCCGAATATCGCAATGATGTACAGGCAGTGCCGACTGAGAAGGCCAAGGTGGATGCCGATATCGGAGATGACTTGGATGTGTTGCTCCAAGCCTGCGAGCTTGTGGTCAACACCCAGTTTGGTTCCACCTCGATGCTTCAGCGAAAACTCCGTGTGGGCTTTGCCAAGGCAGGTCGCTTGATGGACTTGCTGGAATCCAGAGAAATCGTCGGACCCTCGGAAGGCTCTAAAGCACGTGATGTGCTGGTCAGTCCCGAGCAGCTGCCCGAAGCGCTCGCGAGACTCCGCGGAGAAGCGCCTGCGGCCGCGGCGCCTGCTGCGCCAGAGGTTCCCGTCGAAGACCAAATCACGATTGAAATGCAGCCGGCTGACATCCCACAGCCGAAGGCTGCCGGCGACCACCAGGCACACCTCTCAGGCGAGTTCGACCAGCCCGAAGAGTATTCTGAGCCAGACGACGACCGCATCTAGACAGGAGGGGGAGCAATGACCCACCCCGACTCCCGTCAGGGCGCAGAGCGTTTCCGTGGACGCGTCATTTCCCATGGTGAGGGCCCGGTGAGTGCGGGAAACCTCGCCAACATCATCACCGTGATTCGCATTCTGATCGCCCCAATTGTTGTGTGGCTGATGGTGCTGGATGCGGGTGAGCTTGGTGTGTGGCGGTTTGTCGCCGCGGGGCTGTTTATCCTCGCGATTTCCACCGACGGTATTGATGGAGCAATTGCCAGGCGTCGCAATCTGATCACCAACTCAGGCATTTTGTTAGACCCTGTTGCCGATAAGGCGCTGACAGGGGCGGCGTTCATTGGCCTTGCCGTGTTAGCAGAGCTTCCCTGGTGGGTCGTGATCGTGGTGTTGGGCCGAGAAGTGTTGATCACCGTATTTCGAATGATCATGATCCCGAAGCGCGTCATCCCCGCTTCCAGGGGCGGCAAAGCAAAGACGCTCAGTCAAGCCATCGCCCTGTCGTCCTGGCTCACCCCGTTGTGGGTGTACTGGGGCGAATGGGTCTCTGTGGTGAACGACTGGCTGATGGGGCTTGCCGTGGTGTTGACCGTAGTGACGGGTCTGGACTACCTAGTGCGCGCCTTTCTTCCGCAGAAAGACTCATCTGGTGGGGCATCCAGGTAGCGCCGAGCCAATCATTTCTGCCATGCGTGAGCGTGGGCTGACTCTTGCGGTCGCTGAATCGCTCACCGGCGGTGATGTCTGTGCCCGGTTGATTGATGTTCCAGGTGCCTCCGATGTGGTGCGCGGGGGAGTAGTCGCCTATTCCAACGAGGTCAAAGCCTATTTACTCGGCGTGGATCAACAAGAACTTGACACTCTTGGCGCCGTCACCGAATCGGTTGCCATTTCGATGGCGACGGGGGTGAAGTCCGCCCTGGAAGCAAGCCCAGTAGCCGATTTTGGTCTGGCCACAACGGGGGTTGCGGGCCCGGACCCCGACCCCACGACGGGCCAGCCTGCGGGTCTTGTGTTTATTGCGGTGTCTGGCCCAGGCGGCAAAGTATGGACCGAGCGGCTAGGTCTTGTAGGAGATCGCTCGCAGATTCGACGCGCCACGGTCTCACTCGCGCTTGGCCTCCTCGAGCGTGCTCTGGAATTGCCTCCCAGCGGGACGCCCTCAGCCATATTGTGATTATTTCTCATTTTAGGTAGAATTAGGCAACTACTCAGCTAGTTCCCCAGCGTTTGCGAGGAACTAATGGCTAAAGTATGGGGTACGAAATCAAAGGAGGTGACCCCGATGGTGTTGATGCGTCATGAAATTGGAGACGTGCTTCGTGACTTCCGCCTGCAAAAGGGGAAGACCCTTCGCGATGTGGCGGGTCGAGCCAACGTGGCCCTTGGCTACTTGAGCGAAATCGAGCGTGGCCAGAAAGAAGCCAGCTCCGAAGTGCTTCAGTCCATCGCCGATGCACTCGACGAGCCACTCTCGCAGGTGCTCATTGAGGTAGGCGAGCGTTTGTCAGTATTCGAAGAACTCACTCCGGTTCCCACCGTGCCCGACACTCTGCCCGAAGAGTTCTACCGCGATCTCGACGACCACCTGGCTGCCGCCAAGCGCTCCTAGTGACGAGATCCGAATTTCTCCTGGCCGTTCAGGACGAGTTTGGCGATGTTCAAGGTCGCGCCCTGATGCGCGATCTTGTCTTGGGCTCCTTAGGTGGAGTAACTGCCGAGCAGGCGCTCAATGATGGTGTGGCAGCCAAGTCGGTCTGGAACGCGCTGTGTGAGGCAATGGATGTGCCCACTCTCCGCCGCCACGGCGTCGGCCTTGGCGTTGCGCCCAAGCTTTAGCCGACACGCCGACAAGCGAGTGTTCGAATATTCGTTCGAATGCTTATAGCCTCGTCCACAGGGAAGACACCAACGTGTTTTCGCACATATGTGGGTACCGAGGCGATCTCGTCAGAGGTGCCACCTAGCGTGTGAATCACCGCGGATCATCCCACCGCCTTGTCGAGAGACCACGGGCCTTACGGGGCCTCGCGGAGGACGACAGCCGATAGGCAGCCACCCACGAGAAATACAAGGAGAAGTAGATGTCTCAATCACAAGACCGCGAAAAAGCTCTCGAAGCTGCACTCGCGCAAATCGACCGTCAATTCGGTAAAGGCTCGGTCATGCGTCTTGGCTCAGAAGAGCGCGCACCCGTAGCTGTTATCCCCACCGGATCCATTGCCCTCGACGTCGCTCTCGGCGTGGGAGGTCTGCCACGAGGCCGCATCATCGAAATCTATGGCCCTGAATCCTCCGGTAAAACCACACTGACCCTCCACGCCATTGCCAACGTGCAAAAGCAGGGTGGAATCGCCGCCTTCGTCGACGCCGAGCACGCGCTCGACCCCGAATACGCCAAGAAGCTCGGCGTCAACATCGACGAACTGCTGGTGAGCCAGCCAGACACCGGTGAGCAAGCCCTTGAAATCGCGGACATGCTGGTGCGCTCGGGATCTGTCGACCTCGTCGTCGTCGACTCGGTAGCTGCCCTGGTGCCTCGTGCGGAAATCGAAGGTGAAATGGGCGACACCCACGTCGGTCTCCAAGCCCGCCTGATGAGCCAGGCGCTGCGTAAGCTCACCGGTGGTCTCAACGCCACCGGCACCACGATGATCTTCATCAACCAGCTGCGCGAAAAGATTGGTGTGTTCTTCGGAAGCCCAGAAACCACCTCTGGTGGAAAGGCGCTGAAGTTCTACGCCTCGGTGCGTTTGGACATCCGCCGTATTGAAACCCTGAAAGAGGGAACCGACGCTGTGGGTAACCGCACCCGCGTCAAGGTTGTCAAGAACAAGATGGCCCCGCCGTTTAAGCAAGCAGAGTTCGACATCCTCTACGGCACCGGAATCTCGCGTGAGGGTTCTCTCATCGACTTCGGTGTCGAGCACAACATTGTGCGCAAGTCCGGCGCCTGGTTTACCTACGAGTCCGAACAACTCGGCCAGGGTAAAGAAAACGCCAGGAAGTTCCTCTTGGAAAACCCCGACATCGCTAACGAAATCGAGACCAAGATTCTCGATGCGCTCGGTGTCAACCCCATCAAGGGCGAAAACGCTGCCGAGGGTGACGAGGCAAATGTTGAGTCGCTCGAAGACAAGCGTGCCGAACGGCAGGCAGCAGGCGCGTAAGTGTCTGACGAACTCCGGAACGGGGAGGAGATGGCTCAGGTCATCTCCTTCCCCGACCAATCCCACACTCCACGCCGCGAGGTGAAGCCCTGGCCTGGTCAGGTCATCGATATTCACACCGCTCGCGAGATGGCCGGTGTGAGCGCGGAGGACGTTCCCGAGGCCCCTGTTGCTCACGAGCCTGCGAGCGAGGATGCAGTGAGCACTTCGACTGCTCGACAAATTGCGCTTCGCACCCTCGCCGCTCGCGGCCGTTCGGTTGCAGAAGTCCGTGCGAAACTGCGCGATAAAGGCATTGACGAGTCTGTCGTGGATCAAGAAGTGGCCAGGTTGCAATCAGAGGGCTTACTCAACGACGCCGAATTGGCAGAACAGATCGTCTATTCGCTGACTGAACACAAGAAAATGGGCCCGGTCGCTATTCGCCAGGCCTTGGTCAAGCGAAAGATCCCAGGAGACATCATCGAGAGTGTGACGCCTGGTCGAGACGAGGTCAGTGACGATCTCATCATCCAATTGGCAGAAGATCGCATGCGAGTTCTGGGAGGGTTAGAGCCCGAGGTTCAAAAGCGCCGCCTGATTGGTTTTCTCGCTCGTCGCGGATATTCAGGCTCCTCGGTCTACCGAGCGGTCGATCAGGCCGTGAACGCGCGCTAACTTAAGCGCTTGCCAGCCTTGTCTTTTAGACTCTCTGGGTGACGTTGCTCGAATCCGCGTGGACCATGCCTGAGTCCACCAAGAACTCTGGTGAAGGCCGCACCTATGAGGTGCGCACTTTTGGCTGCCAGATGAACGTTCACGACTCTGAGCGCATGTCAGGCGCACTCGAGGCCGCTGGATATATCAAGGCGGAGGACGGCCTTGAACCGGATGTGGTGGTGATTAATACCTGTGCGGTGCGCGAAAACGCCGACAACAAGCTCTATGGGAACCTAGGAATTCTTGCCGAGGCGAAGCGTGAGCGAAAAGGTATGCAAATTGCCGTGGGCGGCTGCTTGGCTCAAAAGGACCAGTCCACGATTGTGGAGCGTGCTCCGTGGGTAGACGTGGTCTTTGGCACCCACAACATGGGGTCTTTGCCTACTTTGTTGGAGCGAGCTCGCCACAACGGCGAGGCGCAAGTAGAGCTTCTCGAAGCTCTGGAAACGTTCCCCTCCACCCTTCCCACCAAGCGTGAGAGCAGCTACGCCGGCTGGGTGAGCATTTCTGTGGGGTGTAACAACACCTGCACCTTCTGTATCGTGCCGAGCCTGCGCGGTAAAGAAAAAGATCGGCGTCCAGGAGACGTGCTCGCTGAAGTCCAGGCCCTGGTCAACGACGGCGCCATCGAAGTCACGTTGCTGGGCCAAAACGTGAACTCCTACGGGGTCGAATTTGGTGACCGTCAAGCCTTTAGCAAGCTCCTGCGCGCCTGTGGCCAGATTGACGGGCTCGAGCGGGTGCGCTTCACCAGTCCCCACCCGGCTGCATTCACCGACGACGTAATCGACGCAATGGCAGAAACTCCCAATGTCATGCCCCAGCTGCACATGCCCCTTCAATCCGGTTCTGACCGGATCTTGAAGGCGATGCGCCGTAGCTATCGCAGCGAGAAGTTCCTGGGCATCTTGGAGCGGGTGCGAGAGCGTATTCCACACGCTGCCATCACGACCGACATCATCGTTGGCTTCCCCGGTGAGACCGAAGAAGATTTCGAAGACACCATGCGGGTGGTCGAACAATCACGTTTCTCCACGGCCTTTACTTTCCAGTATTCGATTCGCCCAGGCACTCCAGCAGGCGAGATGGACAACCAGATCCCTAAGGAAGTTGTCCAGGAGCGCTTTGAGCGCCTCGTTGCTCGTCAAAACCAGATCTGTTGGGATGAGAACAAGAAACTCCTCGGCTCCTCGGTAGAAGTCCTCATCGCCACAGGCGAGGGCAAGAAAGACGAGGAAACCCACCGCCTCTCTGGCCGTGCAGAGGATGGCAGACTCGTCCACGTCGGTATTCCAGAGGGAAGCGAACAACCACGACCTGGTGACGTCGTAACCGCCACAGTGACCGAGGCAAAGCCCTTCTTCCTCATCGCCGATCCGGCCCCGGGGGAGACCTTTGCTGTGCGCCGCACACGCGCGGGCGACGCCTGGGATCGCTTTGAAGCAGAATCCTGTGGCGCACCCACCCCTGAGCCACAGTCTGGAGGCCCTGTCTCGATTGGGCTTCCCACCATTCGCATCGGACTCTAGCGCGTGAGCTCTTCTGTGCCCCTGGTGGCGATTGTGGGGCCAACTGGTTCTGGCAAGTCTGGAATCGGGGTGGAACTAGCCCGTGCTCTGCAAGAGGGCGGTCAGGCGGCAGAAATTGTCTCTGCTGATGCCATGCAGCTCTATGTCGGCATGGATATTGGCACCGCCAAAGTCACTGAAGAAGAGATGAAAGGCGTTACTCACCACCTCCTCGACGTGTGGCAGCCCTCCACTGAAGCGAGCGTGCAGGACTACCAAGAGCGCGCCCGCGCTGCGATTGAGCAGTGTTTTTCCCGAGGAGTAATTCCCATCCTGGTCGGCGGATCCGGGCTCTACCTCTCATCTGTTCTCTACCACTTCGAATTTCCCGGTACCGATGAAGAGATCCGCCAGCGCCTCGAGCACGAGCTCGAGCACGACGGACTTGTCGCCTTGGCTGCACGGTTGGTGGAAAAAGACCCAGAGGCCGCCACAGAGGTCGATCTCAACAATCCACGGCGAGTAGTGCGAGCCCTTGAAGTCATTGAAATTACGGGCATGCCGATCACGCCAGGGCTTAAAGCCCGGGGGCAGCTGTGGCACGAGCCCAGTGTCATCGTCGGAATTGAGTGGGATCGTGATGAGCTGATTGAACGTATCGACCAGCGCGTGGAGTTGATGTGGGCGCGCGGCCTCGTCGAAGAGGTCAGGCGACTACTGAGTGCGTCACCAGGACTTGGAAAAACAGCGGCGCAAGCCATTGGCTACCGGGAAGTGTTGGATTTCCTCGATGGGGAAATTGATGAAGCAGAAGCCAAAGAGCTCGTTGCTCAGCACACTAGGCGCTATGCCAGGAAACAAATGTCCTGGTTTAGGCGAGATAGTGCAATCCAGTGGCTCGACGGGTCAAAGCCCGACATTGTGGCGACAATTCAGGGTCTTGTCGCAACACACCACCAGTAGGCTCGGAGGGTGAGCGAACAACTGTCCCTCCCCGTCACCAAAGGCCATGGCACGGGTAACGACTTTGTGGTGTTCGCGGATCCCCACGGCGACTACGACTTAAGCGACACACAGGTTCAATTCCTCTGCGACCGGCACTTTGGGGTGGGTGGAGATGGCATTCTGAGGGCTGCGCGCACCGCTGATTCGCCGGAAGTTTCTCACTTGTTGGAGCAAGAACCAGATGCCACCTGGTTTATGGATTACCGAAATGCAGATGGGTCGAAGGCCGAAATGTGCGGCAACGGTATTCGTGTGTTTGCCGATTTTCTCGTCAGTACAGGGCTTGCCTCTATAGAACCCGGTCATACTCTGCCGATTGCCACCAGGAGCGGAATCCGAGACGTCACGGTCTCAGGCTCTGGTCACTATCAAGTCGACCTTGGCCGCTGGCAGCTAAACGGCGATGACCCGATGGTTCACGCGGTGGGACTCGATGTGCCGAGGCCGAGCCTTGGCATTACGGTGCCAAACCCGCACGCGGTAGTGATCTTGGCTGAACCCTCAGAGCTGGACGCTTTAGAGCTCTCGACCAAGCCGACCCTTAACCCTGAGCCTCCCGCCGGTGCAAACGTCGAATTCGTTGTTCCCGCCGACCCCCTGGTAGAAGACGGTGTGGGACGCATCTCCATGCGCGTCTACGAGCGCGGCGTGGGGGAGACACTCTCTTGTGGCACCGGAGCGGTCGCAGCTGCGCTTGCCGCACGACACTTCGCGGGCGAATCTGCTCCACACCACTGGCGAGTCACTGTTCCAGGCGGTGTTGTGGCTGTGCGAATGTTCCCCACCGAAGAGGGCGAACACGTGTCGCTGTCTGGGCCCTCAGAGCTGGTCTATCAGACCACCGTCAGCCTTTAGCGCTGCCTCACTTCCAACACTCTGAAGCCCTTGTCGGTGGTGAGCCGCTCACAGCTGAAGCCCCCTGGGCCTCCGCCTGCAATCCACGTCTGCAGAGAATCAGAGCCCAACTGCTTAGCCACGACTAAATAGGCCACACCCTCGGGGGAGAGGCGATTGAGCCATGTAGTGAGCAGTTCGTGCAAGGCCTCCTTGCCGATTCGAATTGGGGGGTTGGACCAGATGCAATCAATCGTTAGTTCTGCGGGGAAAGTCTCTGGGTCCATGACCTGGATGTTCGAAAGGCCGTGGGCCTGGGCGTTTTGCGAAGTGAGGTCTCGGGCGCGCTCATTGACGTCGACGCCAATCACTCTCGCTTCTGGGCTCTCAAGTGCGAGGGCGAGGGTGATGGGTCCCCACCCGCATCCCACGTCGACCAGCGTTCCGTTGGGAGGAGGCGCCGGAACTGACTCCAGTAAGACTTTGGTGCCTCGATCGAGGGCGTCTGCGGAGAAAGTGCCTGATGCTGTTGCGGCGACGAGGTCGTGGCCTCGAATGGATATCGACACACTCTGATCGACCCGGGCTGAATCCGGGGAGGCAGAAAAATAGTGGTCGTTGGGCACCTGTTCACCTTAATTGCCAGGAGGCACAAACGGCATTGCCTAGACTGGAATCAACGCAAAGGAAGTGTGTGATGTCGTTTACTGACGCAATTAAGAATGGTTTCCAGAAGTACACCGATTTCTCGGGTGTTGAGGCTCGCCCCGCTTACTGGTGGTGGATTTTGTTCACTGTGTTGGTCGGACTCGCTACCAACGCGATCTGGGATGGCCTAGGAACTGCGTGGAACATCGCCATTTTGCTCCCCACCATTGCCATTGGTGTACGTCGTCTCCGCGATGCCGGTTACCACTGGGCATGGCTGTTCTTGGGCTTGGTCCCCATCGTGGGTGGAATCGTGTTGATTGTGTTCCTTACCCAGCCGAGCAAGGTTGCGTCCGAAGAGGCTTAAAACCTCTCACACACCACCGGGGTATGCCCGGTGAGCTCAGTGCGCAGCGCGCCGATGATTCCAAGGCCGCTTTGGTCGAGGTGGAAAATCGCGTTTTGGCGAAAACGCAGAGCAATCTCCAGCGCGAAAGCTTCTAATTCGTCGCGCCTGCTCGGGCTTGCCAAGATGGCAAAGCCTGGTTCGACGTGGTCGGCATCCCAGGCGAAGCCGGGGCATTCACGGTAGGTGACCGAGGACTCGCTTAATAGGTGAGCAAGCTCTGCGGTAGCGCGGGCATTCTCCTGTGCGCTTGCGGCGCCGGAGCTTTCGGGGTTCTCTGCTGTCAATATGAATGCGTCGGTGAAGGGGGAGAGCACCACGAGAGGATCGGTAGCCGAACCTGCGGTGTCGGTGGGCGAAATCCTCCACGCACGACCCTCGTCATCACGCAGCTCAATCGTGGTGCGAAAGTACAGATCGGTGAGTTGACGGTCGTCCATGGTCACAGAGTAAGTCGCAGATATGAAGAATCAGCGCTAGTGAATCCTGTGAGTCGCGCAGCCTGCTGGCAGACTCTAACCACTTGATGTGAGGTGATGTGATGGCGACCAAACAACCGAGTTTTCACGATGTGGCCTACTCCAGGAGAAGCATTCGAGACTTTGACTCGAAGCCCGTTTCTGACGCCCTGATTGACGAAATTCTTCAGGATGCCTTGACGTCGGCGAGTTGGTCTAACACCAGGCCCTACCGGGTCGCCGTTGCCACAGGCGAGGTTCGCGATCGCATCTCTGCGGCACTAAAAGAAAACGGTGAAGCAATCGCTGCGATGAGGAGTAAGAAAAAGGGCGCATGG
>JAYOHK010000003.1:0-19702 GCA_038118225.1 Cellulomonadaceae bacterium
CCGTGCGGGGTGCGGCCATAGCCCAGAGAGAAAATGACGCGGTCACGCGTAATCGCGTGTGCTTGACGAAGAGTGACCGCGACAAATGGCTCGACAGATTCTCCCGTGAAGAACTCTCCGAGGTCTCCTCGGTTTTGCACCTCGCGTGACACACCTTCAAAAACGCGTCTGGCGTGAACGGCACTTGCCGTGACAACCATGAGGGATTGTTCGGGATTGGTGAGCGCGTGATCGATAACCCGCTCGACGGTGGCGCGTACTTCGGCGTCCACGCTTTCGATCACTCCGGTAATCGGGTCGGGAAGGCCATAGCCGTCTTCCACCACAGTCAGTCCCACTGAGCGGTGCCCTAAGAAGCTACCGGCCCACGGCAGTGACGCAATGTGGCCCGCGTAGAGGTTTCGATCCACCAGGTCGGCCAAGTCATCGCCGGTCACCCGGTAACTGCGGGTGATTTGGTGTCCAGGAAGAATTTCGGACAGTACTCCCAACGCGGAGTGTGGGTGGAGCTCCTCGGGATCAAACTCACTTACCGCTGCGGGTTCGAGGCCCACACTGAAGTGTTCGGGGCGTTGGACGACGGGGTCACCGAAGGCCACAACCTGCTTACCGCGACGAATCGCAGGGGCCACCTCGGGGAGCGTCACTGCTCCCGCATCGGCAATCATGACCACATCGAAGCCTTGGCTGGCCGGCAATTTGGCAACGTCATAGGGGCTTGCAAGCCACACGGGAGCCAACGCGCGAGAAAGATGCGGAGCCTTGTCATGCAGGTCGGATGGCGTCATCTTTCCTGACTTCAGACTCGATTTCAGCCAGTTCGATTCTTCCGGCCAGTCCATCAGGCCCACCGACCAGCGCTCGGCGAGCTGCCAAGCCAACCGCTTGGCGTTTGTGGAGGCGTGTGCCTCATCAACCAGGCGGTAGTCAGCTTCCAAACGCTGCAAAATGCTGGTGTCTTGGCCTAACAAGTCCTCGTTGCCGGCAAGGAGCTGCTCAAGGGCTGAGCGCCACCACGCCAAATCCAGTTCTGCTTGCACCTGGTCACTATGAATGTGACGGTTTGCGAAATCATCCACGAGGGGTCCGAGGTGCCACTGCTGGAGGGTTTCGGTCACCTGGGCGCGGTCTTCTAGGGTGCGAAGCACATCAGATTCTTTGGCAAGCTCCCCCATCAACGACGCGAGTTCTTCCATGGTCAACCCAGTGAGAGCATCGTCGCCGCTTCGTCCGAGGGTGTCCGCCAAATAGGTGACGTCTTGTTCGACTTCTTGCAACAGGGGGTGCAGATCTGCCAGACCGGGAGGAACCGATGGTGGCGCTCCGGTTTCGACAAATCGCTGCCAGGTGTGGCGCTGTTCGTTGATGCGAACGAGGGCTTCGTGCATGTCGGCCACGTGCATGCCCGGGCGGATGTATTCCTTCGCCAACGACTTCAAACGACGGCGTTGGACACGTCCGAGCTGGTTGGCCATTTCGGCGGGACCAGTGGCGGTAATCAAGTCGGTGAGTGGTCGATCGAAGACTGCGGGCTGGAATCGGTCAAGACTGTCGCGGAGGTTCACCAGCAGGTGCACAAACAACGCCAATTGACCGAAGTTCTTAGGCTCAGGAAGCGGGGTCTGTCCCAATACCGGTGTGGCCTGCTCGATCAGGCGCGGCAGCGTTTCGTTGACGAGGCGCTTCGCGATCTGCTGAGATTTTTGAGCGTGTTCGGCGTCTCTAAACTCCACGCCGTACCACGGCGAATCGTTTGGCCCGAAGCGGAACTGTCCAAGCTCTGCGGCATCGCGTAAGAGTTTCGCCGCCTCGTCTCTGCGGCCGACAAGCGCGAGCACCGCGTCAGAGGAGAGCTTGACCTGAGTCTGGGGGGCGTTGTCCTGCAAGCTCAAGCGCGAGAGCCAGTGGACACATTCCAAAAAGCTCACACCCAACACCTGGTCGGTCTTGGTCAGTCCCGAGCGGTACTTGACGATGACGTCACGCAAGCGCTCCAGGGCGCCATCAACATCTGTTGAATCAACTGGGGTGGCCTTTTCATTGCGCCCAATGGAGCGGACTAAATCACGCTTGAAGTCTGAGAGACGAAGAGCCATCCCCGGCAAAGCTGTCCGCGCGAGCCGGTCGCTGATTGCTCCAAGCGTCGCACGCCTGGGGCTGACCACGAGTACGCGCTTGTTCTGGGCGACCAATGCACCAAGCGAATTCACGATGGTTTGGGTGCTTCCGGTACCAGGAAGCGTGCGCACCGTCATCGAGTTGCCGGCGACGATGTGGGTGACGATCAAGTCTTGTTCGGTGTCCGCGTCAACAATGAGGCGGTCCACTCCAGGGCTCCTGCGATCAGAGTCTGGTACTTCAACAGGCACTCGCGAAGCACGGACTTCCGCGAGCGCCGCAGCGTTACCCCCGAGGGCATCGAGGATTGGGTGCGACAGGTTTGCTGCGTCTGCCAGCAAGGGCGCTGCCACATCGGCAAAGCTTCCGATGACAAGCTGTGCCTTGACGCTCACATCGCTTCGGTGAGCGGTCAGGTCGCGGAGGCGATCAAGTGCGGCGTTTGGTCTAAACGAACCGTTGTCTTCGGTGAGGCGAACAAACGACTCAGCGTCGAGGTGGAGCTCGAGGTGTTTCGCAAACTCACGCTGCAAAGCGGGGTTGAGCTTGATTCCCGTGCGCTGCAGGGTGAACTCGACGTCGGATCCTCGGCGCCTCATAGACACCGGACGCAACAACAGGGGCCCTCTAAAAGTTTCCCCGTCGTGGTTCCACTGCACGAGGCCGATCCCCAACTGGATCGATTCGATTCCTCGCGCGTGGACAAGTTCGGTGTGGTGGTCCACCAAGCGGGTCGCTGCCAGGTGAGCACCTCGGCGCTGGACATCGTCGCGGACGAGACCACTGAGCAATGTGGGCGAGCCCGCAATGAATCGGGCGAGACCTCCGGGGTGGGCGTGGGTGAGGTTCACCATCGTGGAAGGGTCGTCGCTTAAGTGAATGAGCGGGTTCGCTCCACCGATGTGAGCGATTTGGCTTCGCCAGTCGTCCCAGGCCGATGCTGCCTGATTCACAGGGGTCGCCTCGGGGTCGCCCACGCTGACTTGACTGGCAAATTCAGAAGTTGGGGGGAGCGCTTCGTCCCAGAGGTCTGCTGCCCCCTGGTCGCCATCATTTGAGTCGACACGCCACACGCGACAACACTAAAACGCTTGTATCTCCGGCCTGGGTATCCCACGCCGGCGCCCGAAATGGGCGAAATTACAGGCTAGAGAGCCTCTCCTGCCACGCGGACAATCGCGAGTCCACTCTCGTATCGCTCCAAGTAGTCAGCAAACCCATCGACGTCGTCTTTCGCCGGCTTCACCGTATGGTCATCAGCCTCAGCGAAGACAGTTTCGTTGAGGTAATCAGCCAAGTCCTCGGTGTCTGACGCTGCGAAGGCCGCGAGCACGGCCACACCCCAGGCGCCACCTTCAGAGGCACTCGAGTCCACCGATACCGGCGCGTTAAGCGCAGCGGCCAAAAATCGCTGGGCAACACCGGCAGTTCTAAACATTCCACCGTGCGCCGACATCCGATCGAGCTCGACACCTTCTTCGTCGAGCACGCGCATTCCAAGGCTCAGCGCTCCAAATACCGAGTACAGCTGTGTACGCATCACGTTTGCCAGTGTGAACTGGCTATCAGGGGTCCGCACAAACAAGGGTCGCCCCGCATCGACATGAGCCACGGGCTCCGCAGCGAGGAAGTTGTAGGCGGTGAGGCCTGCTCCATCTGCAGCGCCCTGGAGTGCTTCTTGGAACAACACGTCGTAGACCTGGTCTGCTCCCATGGCCGAACCAGACGCTTCAGCAAACCGTGAGAACAGCCCGACCCAGGCAGCCATCTCGCTTGCGCCGTTGTTGCAATGCACCATCGCAACCGGGTCTCCGACTGGCGTCGTGACCAAGTCGAGCTCGTCGTGGACTTTCGCGAGTGGTTTCTCGAGCACCACCATCGCGAAAATGCTGGTGCCAGCGCTTACGTTTCCCGTCCTCGGGGCAACAGCGTTAGTTGCCACCATTCCCGTGCCTGCGTCACCTTCAGGAGGACACAACAGGGCACCCGGCTGTAGGCCGCCTGTGGGGTCGAGCAACGATGCCCCCTCTGAGGTGAGCTCACCCGCGTGATCCCCTGCGGCGAGGACCTCGGGCAGCAAGACACTCAGCGGAGTTTCCAACGCCGTGTCATGAACCAACTCGTCGTAGCGAGCAATGAGATGTGCGTCGTAGTTCACAATCGATGAATCGATCGGGAACATTCCAGATGCGTCTCCCACTCCCAATACGCGTTGACCAGTGAGCTTCCAGTGGACGTAGCCGGCGAGAGTGTTGAGCGAGCGAATCTTGGAGACGTGGTCTTCGCCATTCTTGATGGCCTGGTGAAGGTGGGCAACGGACCAACGAAGCGGAATGTTTACTCCAAAGAGCTCACTGAGCTCCGCCGCCGCCTCACCCGTGTTGGTGTTCCGCCAAGTGCGGAAAGGAACAAGGAGTTCTCCTGCCTCGTCAAAGGCAAGGTAACCGTGCATCATCGCCGAGATTCCAATGCCTCGAGCACGCTCTAGTCGCACTCCGAAAGTGGATTCAAGGTTCGACTGCAAATCGGCAAATGCCTGTTGAAGCCCGGTCCACACCTCATCTAACGAATAGGTCCACAAGCCGTCGACAAGCTGGTTTTCCCATTCGAAACTGCCGACGGCAAGTGACTGGGAGGGATCGTCGCCGATAAGGCAGGCCTTAATACGCGTGGAGCCAAGCTCAATTCCGAGACTGGCACGACCCTCGGTAATCGCAGAAATCGCGGCGCCACTCATCGACGATCATCTCCACTCTGGCCATACACATTTTGGTACCTGTTGTAGAGCGAATCAATCTTTTCCTGAGGGATCGGAATGAGCTCCCCGCCTTGACGGGCCATGTGAACCGAGCGAGCAGAGTCTTCACACATCACGGCTGCCTTGACCGCATCCTTCGGCGAGACACCAATCGTGAACGGGCCATGGTTTTGCATCAACACTGCTCGAGAGCGGTGGTTTTCAAGGGTTTCGACAATTCCTCGACCAATCGAGTCATCGCCGATGATCGCGAAGGGCCCAATCGGAATGGGGCCGCCGAATTCGTCGGCCATACCGGTAATCACACAGGGAATCTCTTCCCCACGTGCAGCCCATGCGACGGCATAGGTCGAGTGGGTGTGCACCACTCCCCCCACCCACGGCATGTGTCGATACACGTATGCGTGGGCGGCAGTATCAGATGACGGACTGCGGTCACTTCCCGCGGTCCCCTCAATCACGTTGCCGTCTAGATCACAGACAATCATGTTGTCGGGGGTGAGGTCGTCGTAGGCGACTCCCGATGGCTTAATCACCATGTAGTCCGTACCAAGTACTCGGCCTGAGACATTTCCTCCGGTCCAAATCACCAAACCGTAGCGAACGAGTTCGGCGTGCAAGTCGCACACCTGCTTGCGCATCGCAATGATGTCTGGATTCTTGTCGAGTTCGTGACTCACGATTGTGCTCCCATTGCTTTCTCGCCGGGTGCCCCTGGAGGGACTCGAACCCCCAACCCTTTCCTTAGGACGGAACTGCTCTTCCATTGAGCTACAGAGGCCAGGTACCCAAGTCTACCGAGGGCAATCGCGCTAGCGTGGGGCTGTGAAGATTTACCTGACCACACTGGGCTCCAGGGGAGATAACGAGCCATTTCGCGCTCTCGCCCACGAAGCAGCCAGACGCGGTCACGACGTTCACTTCGCCCACACATCCGATCTCCCTCGTGACCCAGCGGCCCCCTACACAGAGTGGGACCTTCCCGGCTCCATTGAGAAATGGATTTCCCAATCGGGCGTGAGCGTGATCAAGGCGTTGAAGGATTACCGAGAGCATCTGAAGCCACTCCAAGAAGCCATCTTGGAGGCATCTGCCGAGCAGATCCGCTCGCTCACCCCCGATGTGGTCGTTTACCACCCAAAGGTTCAAACTGCTCCGGTGGTTGCCCATGAGGTAGGAGCCATGGCCGTCTTGGCCGAGCCCATGCCGATTATGACCCCCACCACGGAATTTCCTACCGGTGCGATTGTGGCGAATCTTGGTCCGTGGCTAAACCGTCAGACCTATCGCCTTGTCGACTGGGGCATCAAAGCCTTCGGTGATCAAGCCGTGAACCTTGCCCGCCGTCTTGGTGTGAGCGCCTCACCCGACCTGACCCTGTGCGCCGTGAGTCCCACTCTTGTTCCCACTCCCCATGACTGGCCCGATACCGCGATGGTCACGGGTCAATGGCACGTCGCACAAAAGGGGACACCGGACACAGAGGTGGACGAGTTCGTCTCCTCCGGCGACGTCCTCTACGCCGGAGTGGGTTCGATGAAACGCGGCAACCCCGTCAAACGCGCACGAGTCATCGTGGATGCCGCCAGGTCCCTCGGCATGAAAACGCTTCTTGTCACGGGATGGGGCGGGCTCGAGCCTGATGAAGAAATTGCTCAGGCGTCAGACGTGCTCCTGCGTGAATCAGTGAACCACCAGGCAGTGTTGCCTCACGTGTCGGTTGCCATCCACCACGGTGGAGCAGGAACCACCCATTCGATGTTGCGCGCCGGAGTGCCAAGTGTCTTCATGCCCTTCATCGTGGACCAACCGTGGTGGGCGATGCGCCTGCACAAAGCAGGACTCGGCCCCACAGCGGTGTCGCCGTCCTGCCACCGCCCCGAAATGCTTGCGAAGGCGATTGAGTCCGCAAAGACCTACTCAGATGCTGTGAAAAATGCTTCTCGCGCGATCAACGCAGAAGATGGTGTCGCCGCCGCAATGGACGTCATCGAGTCCAGACTTTAGGCAGCCTGGGCGAGGTATTCCTCCCAGTGCGGCTGGGGTCGCTCAATTCCTCGGACCAACCATGCTGAACCATAGGGCGCCTTCGGAATGATCCGAAGCTGCCAGCCCATCTCCTGTGGGGTGCGATCACCCTTGATGTTGTTGCACTTAAGACAACACGCCACCAGGTTCTCCCACGAGTCCGCCCCTCCTCTCGAGCGCGGTACAACGTGGTCAATGGTGGAGGCGTTGTGCGAGCAGTATGCACACCGGTTCGAGTCTCGACGAAGGACACCCCTCCTGGAGACCGGGACGGTCCGGGTGTGGGGAAGGCGCACATAGCGGGCCAGCACAATCACGGTGGGGCGTTCGTATTCGCCAAACACGGTGCGCACCGGGTGAGCGTGGTCGGTTTCCAACACGTGCGCCCGTCCATTCATCACCAGCACCATTGCTCGGCGAAAGCTCACGACAGAGAGCGGTTCGTAGCCCGCATTCAACACAAGTGTTCTCGCCGCAGGATCGGCGAGCGCTGGCTTCAGCGTTGCCTCGAGAACAGGGGTCATGATGCCTCCTTCGCATCAGGCGAAATGCGCACAAAAAAAGGCACTGTCGAATGACAGTGCCTAGGAGCATGCGTGGTGAGACACACAAGGGCGCGAGGCCGGTGTCCCATTTGTATCCGGAAGTGCGCGCGAGAGTCGCAATTGGCGCCAGAGCCTATAACCACGACCTACTCCTTCCCACGCGAGGCCGGATGTGGGAAGTGTATCCGCGAATGGGAAACATTTGGTGAACCAAAACGCTTCGCGACGGAAGTGTTATGTGGCGAGATAGAGGTGCGCTGCAGTCTCTTCGGGCAGCGTCACGGGACGGTCCTTTTCCATCGACGCAATTGTGAATCCACCTTTGGGGTCGATCTTGGCCTTTACCCGCTCCCCCGGGACAATCCCTAGACGGTGAAGCTTGGCGAGGGTGTCTGGCTCAAATTGGGCGGGTTCTCCAATGCGGCGCATCACACCGGTTGCCCACTCCGACGTGGCGAAATCGGTGAGTTTAATCACACCATCAAGAAATGGCTTGGCTTTTTTCCCGCCGATTCGCTCAAGTGCAGGGATGGGGTTTCCATACGGTGATTCTGTGGGCTCACCAAGCAGGGTGAAGAGCTTCTTCTCCACTTCCTCGCTCATCACGTGTTCCCACCGACAGGCTTCGTCGTGAACGAGTGACCAGTCCAAGCCAATGATGTCGACTAGGAGCCGCTCGGCCAGGCGATGCTTCCTCGCAACACTCAGCGCGGTGTCCCGGCCGTGCGCAGTCAGCGACAATGTGCGGTCGTCTTCGACGACGAGAAGTTCGTCACGTTCCATTCGGGCAACCGTTTGAGAAACTGTGGGACCGGAGTGGCCAAGGCGTTCGACAATTCGCGCGCGAACCGGGACGATTCCTTCTTCTTCCAAGTCCAAAATCGTGCGCAGATACATCTCAGTGGTATCTACAAGATCAGTCATTGGAGTCCTTTAGCTCGCGCGGGGTGCGCACTGCCGAAAGTGTAGCCAACGCTCACGGGAGCCTTCTTGATAGGGCCCTAGGATTAGGGGAGTGAACGCGATCACCATTCCGGTAGAACTCAAGCCCCTCGATGGCCGCTTTGGCGCTGGCCCCTCGAAAGTACGCGCTGAACAAATCGATCACCTGGTGAGCAACCAGGGAATTCTTGGCACCTCACACCGCCAAGCACCCGTCAAAGACCTTGTCGGCCGTGTCCAACGAGGCCTGTCTGAACTGTTTCGCCTCCCGGACGGCTACGAAGTCGTCCTGGGAAATGGTGGCTCGACAGCACTGTGGGACGTGTTGGCCGCAAGCCTTATTAGCCATAGAAGTGGCCACTTAAGCTTTGGTGAATTTGGTCAGAAATTCGTTACCAGCGCCACGACCCCGTGGCTGGACGCTCCCCACGTCGTGAAGAGCGAGCCAGGTACTCGGGGAACACTAGAAGCGGTAGCGGGCGTTGACGTCTACGCCTGGCCCCACAACGAAACCTCAACCGGTGTTGCTTCGTCGATCAGCCGAGTTGCCGGTGCAGATGCTGGAGCCCTCACCGTTATTGACGCCACGAGCGCTGCAGGCGGTATCGACTTTGACGTTACCGAAACAGACGTGTACTACTTCGCCCCGCAAAAGAACTTCGCTAGTGACGGCGGTCTTTGGTTTGCACTGATGTCCCCTGCGGCAATCGCCCGCGCAGAAGCAATTGCGTCCACGGACCGATACATCCCGCCGTTTTTGAGTCTGACCCAAGCAATTGATAATTCCAGGCTTCAACAGACGCTGAACACTCCTGCCCTCGCCACCTTGTTGCTGATGGAATCGCAGGTCAACTGGATGCTGGAGCTTGGTGGCTTAAGCGCCTCTGCAGCGAAGACCACCGCCAACTCCGACCACCTCTACTCGTGGGCTGAGTCACACGAACTACTCACCCCGTTTGTGGCCAAAACTGAAGACCGCTCCCCGGTGATTGTCACCATCGATGTGGATGAGAGCATCGACGCAACCGAGCTCACCAAGGTGCTCCGCGCAAATGGAATTGTCGACACGGAGCCCTACCGAAAACTCGGCCGCAACCAGGTTCGCATCGCCACTTTCGTGGGCGTAGAGCTGGATGACCTTCAGCGCTTAAGCGCCAGTATCGATTACGTGATGGAGCGTCTAGCGAACTAGTCGTCGTCCACGTCGACGTGATCAAATACGTCGTTTGGCTCGTCGGGGACTTCTAGATCAGAGGGATCCAAGTCGAGCTGATCGATGTCGATTCCGTCGAGGTCCTCGTCGATATCGATGTCGTCATGGTCGTCATCGTCTTCCTCGTCCGAGTGCTCTGCGCGCTCGGCTTCTTGCCGCTGATATTCCTCAAGGCGATCCGCCCATGGAACCCAGTCAGGGGCAAGCAAGGCGTGCTCGCCAGGCAGAAGGTTCACTTCTAGGACGCTGAGATCTCCACCCTCACCATCGGTGAGAGTGACGACCCAGTTCCAGCCGGGGTAGCCAGGCATCGTCGAGTCAAATGAGACCGTGTGGATGCCATCTTTTTCGGAGGCACTCGATGGGCCGACATGTTCTTCGCGGGCAATACCCGCTAACGCATCCCGAGCAATGTCGATTACGCGGTCGTCGTCTAGGGTCGCTTTTTTCTTAACCATCAAACTCGTCCGCTACACGACGAAGCATGGTGGCAACCTTGCCCGAGAAGTCACGCTCGGGGTAGCGGCCACGACGGAGGTCGCCGCCGACCTTGTCGAGCACCTTCACGAGATCTTCCACGATGACTGCCATATCTTCTGCGCCCTTACGGTCAGAGCGCTCACGGTGCGGTTGGTCAATGACGCGTGCAGTAAGCGCCTGCGCTCCGCGCTTGCCATCGACAATGCCGAAGTCAAGACGAGTGCCGGCTTTCACGCTGACTCCTTCGGGGAGTGCAGAGGCATGCAAAAAGACCTCATCGCCGTCATCCGATTGGATAAACCCGAAGCCTTTGTCCTGGTCGTAAAACTTCACTTTGCCGGTGGGCATGTGCACACTCCTTCATTAGCCAGCTCCTTAACGGAACTGCCCGACCAGAATAGCGCTGGCTGGGCCTCGATAAGCTGGGGAGGTGACTAACCAAGAACTCCCCCCACCCAGTCGACTCGAACGCGTTCTCGCCACGATGGTGGGCGCCACTATCGGACTGAGCGTTCTGTCCTTCTTCGCGATCATCATTGCGACGTGGGCGGGCTTCGAATCGGGAGATTTCGGAGGCGGCCTCTGGCCCACCATCACCATGGTTCCGCTCATTGGGCTTCCCATTGGTTTTGTGTTGATTATTGCGTTGCTGGTGGTGAGCACGAGGCGTCGACGTTCGGGCCAGGCTCCTGGTGAGTCACGCTAGCCACATCCTGGGGCTAGTCGACACTCTTTCTCGGCTTGAGCCAGATGCTCTCGCCCGCACTCTCACCCTTCGCAACGTCCCCTTCACGAATGACTACACACCGGTTGGATTGGCTCGGGCGCTAACGCAAGAAAGTGCCATCCGCTCTCACCTTTCCCAGCTCACCGCAGAGGAATTGCGAGAACTCGGACATTTTCCGGCGGCAACACGCTCAGCCGATCAGCCCTACATCGACCAGCTGTTGGCCTGGAGCGATGGGGTCACGACGTTTCGCCGGGCGGAGATTGATGCATGTGTTGACCCGCTCGTCATCACCGGCCCTAATCCAGGCGATGCGGGTCCTGCCGAGAGCGCGGCCATTCGAGTCGACCCCGATGTCCCAGGCGTCTTTGGCCAGATTGAGCTCATGGAGACCTTGCTTGCCGAGCTAGGTCGAACCCCTGTGAGCACAGGTCAGAAAAACGATAGAAGCGAACTCTCCGGGATCGCGAAAGAACTGGGGTGGGATCTCGACGACGTCGCCTCACTCGTCGATGCGGCGATTCGACGTGGATATCTTGCCGTCACACCCCACACCATGCGGATCACACCACGCGGGCTGACATGGCGGAATCGAGGAGCCGCCTCGAAGTGGCTCGATATCCTCCAGCACTGGCGAGACCACGCACCACGCTGGTGGCCACGAGCACTTCCTGCCACCGTCTCGCGCGAGTCGGTCATGGAGTGCGCTATTGCATCGTTCCCCCTAGTGTCTCTCGATGGCATCGACGAGCTCGTAGACGATGCTGCGCGCTGGGGACTGACCAAATCAGGCATAGCTACCACCATTGACCCGTGGGATCCCGACCTTGACGCACACATCAGGAGAATGCTTCCCTCGGAGGCCACCGCGCTCTTTCCCGATGGGCCCGATTCCGTCATTGCCACGGGGCCTCTGAGTGATGAGTGGGAGGCACGTGTGAGGTCGTTTTCTGACTGGATCTCGGGAAGCCTTGCCCCCAGGTTTCGCATCTCACCCCGCTCGGTGTGTAGAGCGCTGCAGCGTGGAGTGAGCCCAGACGAACTAGCCGCCACGATTGCCGAACTCATCCCCCCTGGGATGGGAAATGTGATCAGCGAAATGGTGGCGGACACTATTGCTCGCGCGAGCATGTTGTCGCTCATGAGCGAGGGTGGCCACTGCCTTATCCGCTCAGGCAACGAGCTAACGCTGGCATTGATGAAAGCCGATCGGCGCTTAGCCGCTGCGGATATCAGCGAGCGCGGCAACGAGCTGTATAGCCCCTGGTCTCCTGAAGACCTGCACGAACTACTCCTCGACGAAAACTACCCTCACCTGGTGTTTGCTCATGATGGTTCGTTGTTGCCGTTAGAACCGGTGGAAGCGCTCACGCGCAGCTCTGAACAGACCGGCTGGTCAGCACACTCCGTGTCGGAACTCATCGACTCCTTTAGAGACGATTCGGATGGCTCCGCACTCATCGAAGCCATTGAACTGGCTATTGCCGAAAAGTGCGCCATTGCCGTCACGGTCACCATGAACGATGGGCCGGTGACGATGAGAATTGAGCCGCACGCGCTGAAGAACGGGCGCCTGAGGGGGCTCGATACCCGGTCGGATGTGGAGCGGACGATCCCCATGTCTCACGTGCTCTCAGTCACCGCAGGGGACTAAGTCAGCCAGATTGCCTAGACTGGCCGATTGTGGTTGAGACGGGTGCAGCGATTGTCCAAAGCGACAAAACAGTCCTTATCGAGCTCCAACATCCAGGAAGCGAGGACGCCCGCCACGACATCGCTGTCTTTGCCGAACTAGAGCGCGCGCCAGAACACGTTCACACCTATCGAATCTCGCGCCTTGCTCTGTGGAACGCAGAAGCAGCGGGACACAGTGTTGATGAAATTCTTGGCACACTCACCCTCCACTCACGCTTCCCCGTTCCCGACAACGTTGTGGCGGACATTACCGACGCGTTTGCTCGCTGTGGTCGACTTGAGATCAGCAAGAAGGACGGCGAGCTGATCCTCTCGGGAGACGAGGCAATCATCGATGAGGTGTCTCGCTCAAAGAAGATGGAGCCTCTGATTGCACAGACCCTCTCCCCCACCTCGCTGTTGATTACCCCGCTGTCCCGGGGCAAAGTCAAACAAGAGCTGTTGAAGCTGGGCTGGCCTGCCACTGACCATGCGGGGTACACCGAAGGTGAAGCACTCGAGATTGATTTGTCCGCAGATGGTTTCTCCCTCAGGGACTACCAGCTTCGCGCTGTTGAGCGGTTTGTTGATCAAGGCTCCGGTGTTGTCTGCTTGCCCTGTGGTGCCGGCAAGACGCTCGTGGGCGCAGGGGTCATGGCTAATATCGACCAGGCCACGTTGATCTTGGTCACCAACACGCTCTCGGCACACCAGTGGAAACGCGAGCTACTAGAGCGCACCTCCCTCACCGAGGACCAGATTGGTGAGTATTCAGGGTCAGTCAAAGAAATCAAGCCGGTCACGATTGCCACCTATTCGATTGTGACGGCGAAGCGACAGGGCGAATTTAGGCACATCGGCCTACTCGGCGATCAGCGCTGGGGTTTGGTCATATACGACGAGGTGCACCTCCTCCCCGCTCCGGTGTTCCAACTCACGGCAGAGCTTCAAGCAACGAGGCGACTGGGTCTCACCGCCACCTTGATTCGAGAAGATGGCCGCGAAGGCGATGTGTTTAGCCTGATTGGCCCAAAGCGCTACGACGCGGCCTGGAAAGACCTCGAGCGAGCAGGCTACTTGGCCCCCGCGGAGTGTGTGGAGGTTCGACTCGACCTTCCCGATACTGATCGCCTCCACTATGCGACCCTTCCCGATAACGAGCGCTACCGCTTTGCAAGCTCCACCGCCTCTAAAGACAGCATTGTGGAAAAGCTTGTGGCGTCCCACCCCGATGAGCGCATCTTGGTGATGGGCATGTATCTCGACCAGCTTGAGCGCATCGCTTCACATTTGGAGTGCCCCGTGATTACGGGTGATACCCCGATGGCCGAACGCGAAGTGCTCCTTCAGGAGTTTCGAGAAGGCACCAGGAACCTCCTCGTCGTATCGAAGGTGGCGAACTTCTCCATTGACTTGCCTGAGGCGTCCATTGCGATTCAGATTTCTGGAACCTTCGGTTCGCGCCAGGAAGAAGCCCAGCGTCTAGGACGCATTGTTCGGCCGAAGTCCGATGGCAGGCAAGCAGTGTTCTATTCGGTGGTCACCCGAGACACCCTCGACCAGGACTATGCGCTCAACCGCCAACGCTTCCTCACCGAGCAGGGTTATGGCTACCGCATCGTCAAAGCAACAGAACTCTAACCGCCCAGACTCTTCATAAATAACGTTCAGAAAAGCCCCAGCTAACTATCAGACACTTGTCTCATGGCTGACGGAGCAAAAATCCTCATTGTCGACGATGAACCAAACATTCGCGACCTACTCACTACCAGTCTGCGATTCGCAGGCTTCCAAGTCCGCGCCGTCACTACCGGCGCACAAACCATCTCGGCGGTGCTCGAAGAAGAGCCAGACCTCATCTTGCTCGACATCATGCTGCCGGACATCAACGGTTTTGGGGTGACCAAGCGCCTGCGCGCAAGTGGCTACACCTGCCCGATTCTGTTCCTCACGGCCAAAGACGCCACCGAGGACAAAATCCAAGGTCTCACCGTGGGTGGCGACGACTACGTCACTAAGCCGTTTAGCTTGGATGAGATCGTGGCCCGCATCCGCGCAATCCTTCGCCGCACCAAACAGGAAGAAGACGAGTCGACTCTGAAGGTGGGCGAGATCAGCATGGATCAAGACACCCACGAAGTCACCGTCAACGGCGTCGACATCGAACTCTCCCCCACCGAGTTCAAACTGCTGCGCTATCTGATGCTCAACCCCAACCGCGTGCTGTCGAAGGCGCAGATCCTCGACCACGTTTGGGAATACGACTTCAACGGAGACGCAGGAATCGTCGAAAGCTATGTGTCCTACCTTCGCCGCAAGCTCGACCCGAACACGGATGAGCCCTTGATTCAGACCAAGCGCGGCTTTGGCTACATGCTCAAAACCGGCAAGGCCTAATCTTGCTGTATGTATGAACGGTTAGCCCAGTGGTGGGCTGCAACGTCGTTGCGGACCAAAATCACTGGTCTCACCGTCGTCGTGGTCACTATTGGGTTGATGGTCATTGGCCTGGGAACGGTCATCACGATCGAGCGCTATCTCACCAATCAAACTGACGACAAGATTGCTCAAGCTGCCTCGACCCTTCCGGACGTATTAGGGACAGGGGCTTTCAATGCCTTTGACCGAGTGGGACAAACTGCGCTGTCTAATGAGTTTTATCTCGCTGCCGTGAGTGCGTCGGGAACGGTCATTGCCAGCAACCTCGAAGAGGGCCACGAAGAATACGGTCCAGATGTGTCCAAACTAAGCCTTGGCGTGATCAGTGACGCAAAGCACCCGCTAACCCTCAACAGCATTAACGGTGAGACCACCTGGCGGGTGATGACCTACAAGCTCAACGTCATTAGTGCCTCCGACGGCCAAGTTCTCCCGGCAACCCTTGCCGTGGGAATCGATATGGAAGAGACCAAGCGAATAGTCGGCAGCTTCGCGTCGGTCTTTTTGGCCTTCAGCTTGGTCGTTGTGGTCTTAAGTGCTGCGCTGACCAGGTTGCTCATTAGTAGAACCTTCAGGCCGCTTCGTGAAGTAGAGGAAACGGCAGCGCGTTTTGCGGGAGGCGACTACACACAGCGCCTCGGGGGCTCCACCCCTAATACCGAAGTGGGTCGCCTCACTCGCTCACTCAACACAATGCTGTCTCGAATCGATCGCGCCTTTAGAGACCGCGCCGACACGATTGAGCAGATGCGCCGTTTCATCGCTGATGCCTCCCACGAGCTTCGCACCCCGCTGGTGTCTGTGCGTGGATACGCAGAGCTCTACCGAATGGGCGGGCTCAAAACCAAGAAGGATGTTTCTCAGGCGATGGAGCGCATTGAGAAAGAAGCACAGCGGATGTCCACCCTGGTCACCGACTTATTAGAGCTGGCGCGACTAGATGAAAACAAGCCTGTCGAGATGGCCAAAGTTTCTCTCCTGACACTCGCCAAGGACGCGGCACTGGATAACTCCGCCATTGCCCCGAACCGAGTCATTCAAGCCCACCTAGCCGAAGGCTCCTTCGCCGATGACGTGGTGATTGACGCGGAAGAGGACAAGCTTCGCCAAGTTCTCACCAACCTGCTTCAAAACGCACGACGCTTTTCGCCCGATGGATCCCCCATCGAGATTGAGGTGTCTCGCCAGAGGCGTCCTGACCGAGCAGTCATTCGCGTAGTTGATCACGGTGAGGGAATCCCCGAGCAGATAAAAGAAAAAATCTTCCAGCGGTTTTGGCGGGCTGACACCTCACGTGCCCGTGAGACCGGTGGCTCTGGACTCGGTCTCGCCATCGTCGCCACCATCGTCGGCCGTCACCACGGTGACATCCGCGTCCTCGACACTCCGGGGGGTGGGGCGACTTTCGAAGTGAGCTTCCCCCTTGTCCACAGCGGAAAGTAAATTCGCTCGCTCCCCTATTCAGCACAATTCTGTGCACCAGATGAGGGTGCGTGATTGTCTCGCTGCAGATAAGGAGACTCATGACCACCTACCACGTCGATAGCGAGGCCGTTCGGCAGGCCACCGACCACGCCAACGCCACCATTGCCCGAGTTCAAGGGGACATGCAACAACTCACCAGCCACCTGCAGGCTTTGCAATCGTCCTGGTCTGGCCAGGCGTCGACCGCGTTTCAAAGTGTCTTGGCGGAATGGCGTAATACTCAGCTGGCCGTTGAGGGCCAATTTCTCCAGATCACGCAATCTCTCGGCTTCGCAGCTGCTCACTATGCAGAAATGGAAGCGCAAAACGCCAGGCTGTTTACGCGCTGAAGCTAATACCCCAGCGTGATTGAGTCGCCTTTGGCTCGGGAGACGCACGGATAGAACGCATTGATTTCGTCCTTATCCTCATCGCTCATCACCGAGTCCAAATGGGCGGGCACACCCGCAACCACGCGCAGTTCGCAGCTTCCGCATACTCCCCGCCTACACGAACCCGACACTGGCACGCCGTGTTGTTCCATCGCGTCAAGGACCGAGGTATCGGCAGGCACAGAGATCTCCTGGCCCGTCGGCTCCCACGTCACGGTCAAACCAGAAGCAGTGTGTTCTGATGAGCGATCCCTCGGAGTAAAACGCTCCACGTGCAACCGCTCGGCAGGAACGACCTTTTCGAGCTCTTCCATCACGCTTTCTGAACCGCAGGCATAAATATGGGCAGTGGGATCAACCACATCGGCAAGCGAGATTCTCTTGCCCTTCTCACTCGTCACATAGGTAAACAGTCGATCGCCACACGCCTTTGCCAATTCATCCACATACGCCATCGAGTCTCGTTCTCGACCGATGTAGATAATCTCCCACTGGCGTTGCGCCGGAAGGGACGCAAGCATCGAGCGAATCGGGGTAATGCCAATCCCACTGGCGACGAATTGATAGCGCTTGTGGGGGCGAAGAGGGAACGTTTGGAGTGGGTAGTCCACCTCGAGTTCCATGCCCTCAACCAAGTTGTCGTGAATCCACCTGCTTCCCCCGCCCTCGCCCCGGGTATTCAATACCGCAATAGTCAATGTGGTGTTGTCGGCAGGGTCGCCGCAGAGTGAGTATTGGCGCTCGAGGCCATTGGGCAAATGAAGTGTGACGTGAGAACCGGCGTCCCAATCAAGCTCCACTCCGGAACCCACTGGACTCAACACAAACTCGGCGACGTCCCTGGCTACGTCACGCCGCGAGAGTACCTTGGCCGTAAAGGCGGAACTAGCCACAGCCTCGGCTGGCACCTTCATTGGCTGGGCTGTCGCCGAAGGCTTGAGCACGGCCGTGGACGAGCGCTTCACCAACACAATGCGAATGACAGCGGCAAGAACCGTCGCTGTCACCAAGACGATACTGAGAGCGAAATACCAGATCTCTCCCACGTCTGTTCCCACCATTCCCGCATGCAATGCAACGACGAAGAGGCTGAGATAGCTCAGATAGTGGATTGCTTTCCAGACTGGTTGTGGAATCCAGTTCATTCCTAATGCGGTCGCCCAGGTCAACACCATTGCCCACAGGCCAATCACTCCCAGCGCGACACCCAAGGGCTTGTAGGTCGAGTGGAAAGGCACCAACAAGTCAAGGACGCTGAAGTCCACGAACGTGTCCAGGTACAGCGAGACAATGTGGGTCCCCACCATGAGCACGCCCAGGGTGGAGAGGTATCGGTGAACAGCTTTTAGCCATTCGGGATTATCTGCCCCCCGCAAAATACGGGTCTTGAGCAAAATTCCAAACAACGCAGACATTGTCAGCAGCACCCACGCAATAACCGCGCTCGAGCGGGTGATGTACCACCAGACGGCGGGGTTAGAGAAATCAAGCACGGTATTCAGGCCAATCTGAGGATCTAATCCACTGGTCGTCGCTGGTGTAAACCCCAGCTTTCATCGAACGACGCCTCGCGTAGGTCAAGAAATCAGACGGAGTCTTCTTAAAACCAACCTTCGCCGAGACTTCAGCCTGCCATGCCGTGGGAGCAATCACCGTGACTGCCAAAGACTCTGACTCGACGCTTTGGCCGGCCACAGAGTCAATCAAGTGGTGAGTAGGGGATCCATCCTCACGAGAAAAGCGACGCTTCAGCTGACTCGATGTGGCAACACCCCCACCCTCAATTTCAATAGTCGACATGCGCGCATCTGTTTGCACAGGATGGTCAACCGCGAGACGCCATCCTCGACCTCGCGGTGAATAGCCGTCAACTCGAACATCTCCGCCGAGTTCAACCATTGCCCCCAACGCACCCGATTCCCTAATAAATCGCGCAATCAGATCAGCGGCAAAACCTTTACCAATCCCGCCGGAGTCAAGGGTGGTCCCCTTCGGAAGAGTAACCACGTTGCCCTCGACCACAATCCCCTCCATGTGGCCCGGTGCCTGGGCAGAGACAGGAAGTTCTGTAAAGCGCGATGGGTCAACGAGAGAATGGGTATATCCCTCTTTAAGCAACGCAGGTAGCAGGGTGGGGTCAAAAGCACCTTGGGTCTCCCGATGGGCCACCTGCATGACTTCGATCAATTCAACAGTTCGCGGATCTACAACCACAGGGTTACCCTCTGACCAGTTCAGTTCGCTAATGTCCGAATCTCGACTAAACCGAGTCCATAGCCCCTCCAATTCGTGGGCGAGACCAATTGCGTCGTCAACCAGGCCGTCTCGGCCGCCGACAACGCTGATTGAGGCGTTCGACCCCATCACGCGAAACTCACGCCGCGACACGACTGCCTCTGCGCCGTCGCCAAACGAAGCCGCGAGGACGGCTTCTTCAGCAGGGTCCACCTGAAAGGTCGTGAGGTTAATCACGATGCAGCGGTATGCGTATCGACCGCAACGGGCTCAGCCTGAACCGGTGCAGGGGTCGCAACTACCGGAGCGGGTGCAACCTCCACAGTAGGGGCTGGCTCGGATGCCTGAAGTGAGGCCTCTGAACTCGGCTGGACAGGGCCCAACAGCTCTGGTTGAGAAATCTGCGCCACCTGAGCAGTGGCGACCACTGCTTCTGCTGCCACGGTCGGCTGCGCGGGGGCCGCGGTTTGCTCAAAGGTTGCTGCGGCTTGCGACTGGAGGAAACCCGCCAGGCCAAAGAACGCAAACGACGTCGCGAAGCTTGCGACTTGTTTCGTCCACCCGGCCACCGGGCGAGAATTCTGATTCTTAGTCATCGTCGTGGTCATCGTCGTGGTCATCGTCGTGGTCATCGTCGTGGTCATCGTCGTGATCGTCGTCGTGATCGTCGTCGTGATCGTCGTCGTG
>JAYOHK010000003.1:19802-21200 GCA_038118225.1 Cellulomonadaceae bacterium
TCGTCGTGATCGTCGTCGTGATCGTCGTCGTGATCGTCGTCGTGGTCAGAGCTGCTTCCACCGCCCGAGTAACCCGATGCAGAAGTCGAACCGTCAGCGGCAGGGGCTGTTGACGATGCCGTCACAGCAGCGGTCTGTACTGAAGGGGCCGACACCTTGGGAGCGGGTTCTGCGTAACTTGAGCCAGAAGTGGCAGCGTCCACGGTGGCGGTACTCGCGCTCGCCGCGGTAGCAGTCGAGCCCGCTACGGCGGCGGTCTCTTCGTAAAACGAAGCTCCAGAGGTGGCCTCGACAGTAGCTGCGGTCGTACCTGTAGCTGCTGTCGCGCCAGCCACTCCATCAACGACAACGGTGCCAGAAGTCAAGACTTCGCTTGACGAGGCAAGGCCTGTTTGCGGATCGGCAGTCCCACCGGTAATTGCGGAAGTGGCTTGAAGAATTTCAGCCATGAACAATTCCCCAATTGACGCGGGTTCCGTGACTGAGTCGGTAGCCGACGTTACCGCTACCTGATCGAGTTGTGTGCCAGATGCCGCTGTATCGAGCTGGACATCGCTATTGGCGACTACTGCGCTGGCGCCTGCACCGAGCACTCCGGCGATTCCTGCTCCTACGAGAAGATTGCTGTTCATGACTTCAACGCTACGGAGCCGTGTACAGCGCGGAGATAGCTAAAAGTAAAGAAACGTCAAAGATTTAGACCCATGGAATATCTCTAGAGCGAGTAGCGAATCAGAGTTGTGATCTAGTCGTCGTCCGAACTGTGGTCATCATCGTCATCGTCGCGCTCATCGTCGCGCTCGTCGTCGTCATCGTCGCGCTCGTCGTCGTCATCGTCATCGTCATCGCCGTCGTCATTCGACGGGCTTGGCGCGGGAGCCGGTGCAGGTTTGGGGGCTGGTGCGGGCGCGGGTTCTTCTTGAACCGCGGGTTCTGGGCTTGGCGCAGGAATCGGAGTTGCCTGACGGTCTGGAGCCGGGGGCTCCGTTGCCGTATCCGCCGGAGTGACAGCTACCTCCACCAGTTCTTCTGGCGCAGGCTCAATAAGGTTCGCTGGGTCACTATCGAGAATTGTGGTCTCGTCGACTAGGACTTCACTCGCCTGTTCAATGGAATTTCCGGAAGGCGCAGAGAGAAGTTGAACATTGGTGGCAACCGTTGCGGCCCCCACTCCCATGGTCGCGGCGATCACGGCGCCGACTATCGCTTGGGTGTTCATTCCTCAACGCTACGACGAAAAGAGCGCGCTTTCCTGGGGAGACGTCAAAGATTTGTACAAAAAATCAGGTAATCAGCGCACGGGCTCTGCAAAAACCTGCGTAAGGGGAAACAATGGAGTGTGCGCATATTGGTAGTCGAAGACGATCGAAGTATCGCCCAGTCTGTGGTCGAAGCGAT
>JAYOHK010000003.1:21300-30304 GCA_038118225.1 Cellulomonadaceae bacterium
ACAGTATTCAAGCGAGAGTCAATCCTCAGCGACGTATGGGACATCAACTGGTACGGCAGTACGAAGACCTTGGATGCCCACGTCGCTTCCTTGCGAAAGAAGCTTGGTTCACCCGATTGGATTGAATCCGTGAGGGGTGTTGGTTTTAGGCTCGTGACTCCCGAATGAGACGCCTATTCCTGTTTGCCCTCCTGGGAGTGAGCGTTTTGGCTCTCCTGCTCTCGGATTTACCTTTCGGTCTCTACCTTTATGGAGTTGAGCGAGATCAACTCATCACTCAGCTCCAGCGAGATGCGTTTATCTTGGGGGGGCGCGCTGAAGAGGGCCTCGAAAATGGCACCCCCGAGGAACTTGCAATCACACGTGACCTTGCGGTGGCGTATCGCGATGAAGGCGGTGCGAGAGTCGTCATCGTCGACAATGACGGCATCGCACAAATCACCAACGACCCCGACGATTCCAGGGAGGGGCTCAATTACGGCACCAGGCCAGAGATCATCGAGGCGCTCGCCGGACGAGTCGTGTCCGGTCACCGCTTCTCAGAAACACTCGGCGTTGAGCTGGTCTATGTCGCAGTCCCCATCTACAGCGGCCAACACGTCGTCGGCGCGGTCAGGCTCACCTTCGAAGAATCGGCAGTCGACGATGCGGTGAACCGCCAGCTCATTGGTGTGTATCTCGTGGCGCTGGTCACCCTGCTCTTTGCCGTGGTGTTGGCGATTGTCCTATCGCGGGTGCTGTCTCGGAACCTTAATCAATTGGGAGCCGCTGCCAAGAGGCTCTCAAAGGGGGACTTGAGCTCCAGGGCCCCCGAGCCAAAAGGCCCTAAGGAGCTTCGTGACGTATCGACGGCCTTCAACCTGATGGCCAATCGATTGGAGTTGCTGGTCGGAGAACAAAAAGCCTTCGCCGCTGACGCGTCACACCAGTTACGCACACCACTTACCGCCCTTCAGCTTCGGATCGAGCGACTGCGCGACAAGATCAAGGCAACAAAAGCAACCGAGCAAGGCTTTGACGAGATCGAATCTGAGATTTCTCGTATGCGCCGCTTGATTGAGGGACTGTTGGCACTGGGCCGAGCCAGCTCTGACTCGTTGACCCGCGAAAGTGTCGATGCCGCAGAGGTTGTTCGTCAAAGGGTTGAGGAATGGTCGAGCCTCGCCGAAGAGGCAGGAATCGCCCTCAGCTGCCAAGCGCCTCAATCGGCCCGCGCCCTTGCTGTTCCCACTGCGATCGAACAGATTGTTGACAACTTCATCGACAACGCGATTTCAATCCTGTCTAAAGGCGGTGCGATTGATGTGACTGTCACCGAGGAGCTCTCCTACGTCGTCATCTCGGTAGCCGACAACGGACCTGGCATTTCCGCGGCGGACGCTCACCGAGCGTTCGACCGTTTCTGGCGTGGCAACGCCACTCACGAAGGAACAGGCCTTGGCCTGGCGATTGTCCGCCAGTTGGCGCAAGCAAGCGGTGGGTCAGTCAGCCTCACGCCTGGCGAAACAGGCGGAACGGTGGCACGCGTCACTCTCGAAAGGCCATAACGTCCGCGTAAACGACTGTGGGCCAGCGCTTTGCGCTGGCCCACAGTGTTGAAGTACTTCGTGCTTAGAAGTCCATTCCACCGCTGGGGTCTGGCATAGCCGGAGCAGCAGGCTCAGGCTTGTCAGCAACAACAGCTTCAGTGGTGAGGAACAATCCAGCAATCGAGGCGGCGTTCAGCAGAGCTGAGCGGGTCACCTTCACTGGGTCAGCAATTCCGGCAGCGAGCATGTCACCGTATTCACCGGTTGCGGCGTTGAGGCCGTGACCAACCTTCAAACCGCGGACACGCTCGACCACAACACCAGGCTCGTGACCTGCGTTGAAAGCGATTTGCTTCAGCGGAGCCTCGATAGCAACCTTGACGATGTTCACACCGGTGACCTCGTCGCCAGTGACGTCGAGCTTCTCGAGAGCCTTAGTCGCTGCCTGGATCAGAGCCACGCCACCACCGGCGACAATTCCCTCTTCCACAGCGGCCTTGGCGTTGCGCACGGCGTCTTCGATGCGGTGCTTGCGCTCCTTGAGCTCAACCTCGGTCGCGGCTCCGGCCCGGATCACTGCAACACCGCCGGCGAGCTTAGCCAGGCGCTCCTGGAGCTTCTCGCGGTCGTAGTCGCTGTCGGTGTTGTCAATTTCAGAGCGAATCTGCTTGACGCGACCAGCGATTGCCTCCGAGTCACCGGCACCTTCCACGATGGTGGTTTCGTCCTTGGTGACAACAACCTTGCGGGCACGGCCCAGAAGATCGAGGGTGGCGTTTTCGAGCTTGAGGCCGACCTCTTCGCTGATGACCTGACCACCGGTGAGGATGGCAATGTCTTGCAGCATGGCCTTGCGGCGGTCACCGAAGCCGGGAGCCTTCACAGCTACCGACTTGAAGATGCCACGGATCTTGTTGACCACGAGGGTGGCCAGTGCTTCACCGTCAACGTCTTCAGCGATGATCAGAAGCTGCTTACCCGACTGGATGACCTGGTCAACCACGGGAAGGAGGTCCTTGATCGCGGAGATCTTGGAGTTCACGATCAGGATGTATGGGTCTTCGAAGACCGCTTCCTGACGTTCGGGGTCGGTGACCATGTAGGCCGAGAGGTAACCCTTGTCAAAGCGCATACCTTCGGTCAGCTCAAGAGTGGTTCCGAACGTGTTGGACTCCTCAACGGTGACCACACCTTCCTTACCGACCTTGTCGATTGCTTCTGCAATCAGCTCACCGATAGCGGGGTCAGCAGCAGAGATTGATGCAGTAGCGGCGATCTCTTCCTTGGTCTCGACCTCTTTAGCGTTCTTGAGAAGCTGGTCGGAAACGGCGTTAACGGCCTTTTCGATACCGCGCTTCACGCTGATTGGGTCAGCACCTGCTGCGACGTTACGGAGACCTTCGCGAACCATGGCCTGAGCAAGAACGACCGAGGTGGTGGTTCCGTCACCAGCGACGTCATCCGTCTTCTTGGCAACTTCCTTAACCAGTTCGGCACCGATCTTCTCGAATGGGTCGTCGAGGTCGATTTCCTTAGCGATGGAGACACCATCGTTGGTAATGGTGGGGGCGCCCCACTTCTTCTCGAGTACGACGTTGCGGCCGCGGGGTCCAAGCGTCACCTTTACGGCGTCAGCAAGGATGTTGAGTCCGCGTTCAAGACCGCGACGGGCCTCTTCATCAAAAGCAATTAGTTTTGCCATGTCAGTTTCTCGTCCCTCCTGGACGTCTAGCGTGAGTAAGCAATTTGCACTCACGGTATGCGAGTGCTAATTGATTTTGGCACTCTCCGACTAAGAGTGCAAGCCCATCGGGCTACTTCTCAGCTGTTTACTGGATGGTGACGATGCCCTCAGGCACACCCGAGCCTGCCGCGGGTACGAGCTCAATCCAGGTGTGTCCTGGAGCAAGAAGAATTCTGGCTCCTGAGCCATCCGTGAGCTCAATGGGCTGGTCGCTTGCGGACTTTGACCATCGAATCGGAAGGTATTTTCCGCCCGTGGCAACATACCCCTCGCCTTGATCCACCAAGGTAGTCGTCGGAATGTCCTGGATCACCTGGATGTCAACAAACAACACGATGACGTTGTCTGCAGAAAGTTGCTCACCAGAGATCGCCAAATCGGCCGCACCATTGGTTTGGCTCCGGTAAAACACTCCATCCTCCACTGACCATTCCCAGCTGGGTGCCGAAAACGAGCTCAGAAGCACACGCATGGAGGCGATATCTTCCCCCGCAGTTGCCGCACTGGAAGCCTCGGCACTCGGGGCAAAGTTGAACTGGGGTGCGGGACCTGCTCGGTCGGCAAAATAAGCCACTAAGTCAGGAGCTCGAACAATCACATTGTGCGGGGCGGTCGTCGTGGTCGAGCGGTAGAAGAAGTCTTGAACGTCGCTTTGGCCGTGAATTGCACTGGCCACTGGCGCATCGAGCATGGCTTCAATGAAACGCTGCTGTCCACCCGAGTACGCGAGGATTCCGCCAAAGGGGCTCACAATGTCAGGGTCCATGGGTCGCACCGAACGAACCGGACCGATTTCTTCAGGAAGAGTGGAGTGCCATACCGCGACGTAGCGGGTGATGCCACCCTCAACGAGCTCTTCGAAAACAATGTCCGCCTGGTCAAGGCCTACTTGGGGCCTGGCCAGAGGGTGGTTATCGATTTTTGCCGCGAGTGACGGAAGCGTAGGGTCTCCGCCATCGAGGGGTAGCCCGGTCAGGGGCCACAAATTGCTGTCAACCGTGATTCCAGAATCACCCTCTGTGGTTGATTCTGAGCTCGGTGCACTCTCGTCGACGTCGAGTGCCGGCTCAGCAGTAGATGAGCAACCGGCTAGGCCAAGCAGCGCCGCCAGGGCAATTGTGGACATCAATTTGGTGGTCATGGGACCTCCCTCGCCCGTCACACTACCGATGATGGCTTTAGTTTCCGGTGAAATCGGAGCCAACAAGCACGGTGATTCGCGCACCGGGGTAGTTGTCAGACTGAACCACTTGGGAAATACCAAGGATTTCTCCCACGCCTAGTGCAAGGGCTTCATCCTCTGGGTCCTGGTAGGCCACGAGGCTTTCGGTTACACCCTGCTCGTCGGCGTTGGTGCGAGTTTGTTCGGGCCAACCCTCACGATCGAGCAAGTTGCCCGCCCGCGCAGCAAGACCAGTGGTGTCGGTGCCATTCAAAATGGTGATGGTCAGACCATCAGCCTCATCGGCGGTGGGGTTGATAATCGGCTCCACCGGCTCGGGCTCTGGCTCGGGCTCGGGGGCGACTTCTTCAACAGTGGTGGGATCTGGCTCCGCCAAGGCAATCTCCTCGGGAGATATCTGGAGTCGATCATCGGCGCGCTGCACGGCCACCATGCCAATCACGATCAAAATCACACTGACCCCCGCGACGATTGCCGTCGGCACGAGCCAGAACATCTTTGAGCGCCGCGCACGGCGAATACCTACGTAGCCCTCCTCCTGGGGGACCTCATCGAAACGATCAGGCAAAAATCTCATGTTCTTAGCCATGTGTGTGCCCCTGCCTGGTCAATCTCTTACTGGTGACGTCGTCTGCCGTGTCGTGAATGAGCCGGACCAATACCGGGTCATATTTCCACGCCTCGGGCTTTGCAGCGATTCGGTAGAGGCGCTGATAGTAAACCGGTAAAGAGACGTTGAAGCGCTCGAAAACGACCTGCTCTTTTTTCGGCCCAACCGCCCAGTACTCGCGCTCACATTCGAGGTACGCCACGTCTGCTTCACCCAGGGTGTTCTGGGGAGTATGCGAAACATGCTGTGACATCTCCTCCATGATAGGTCGCCAGAAGCTGAAACCCAGGTGGCGCGCGTAGGCTTAAAACACTGTGCAGAATTCGACTTCCCGCCTCGTCGTGCGCCTCGCGATCAGTGTGATTGCTGTGGCAACTCTTGTGCTGACGGGCTGCCAACCCGGTTCCTACTCGGGCTCTGCCACCCTCACCGATACTGATGAGAATCGTCCGGATTTGCCGGATATCGCGTGGCTTGATGATCCCCGCAGTTGGCAGGGGCCTTCCACCGCCGTTCTTGGACCCCACGCACTCGAACCCATCACGAACGATGCACCTAAGCCCGCACTTCCCACCACCGTCACCTCCGATGATCTCTCGGGCGCCGTGGACGTCACCATCTCCAAGGCGGAGCGGATCATCGCCGTCGATATGTCGGGGTCGCTCGCTCAAACAGTGTGGGGGCTTGGCTATGGCGATCGACTCGTTGGGCGAGATATTTCCACCACGATCCCAGGCACCGAAGATTTACCCGTCGTGACAGGAAGCGGCCACTCCATTTCCATTGAATCGGTCCTCAGCCTGCGCCCTGACCTGGTCATCACCGACGGGACGGTCGGACCTATTGACGTGATGATGCAACTTCGCGACGCTGGCATCACGTTGGTGTTTGTGCGAGAACCAGCAGGCTTGAACCAGGCCGCTCAGCAAGCACAGAGAGTTGGCGAAATTCTCGGCCAGGACGAACTTGGTGCCCAACTCGCAGCCAGGATTTCTGACGAAATCGATATGGTTCGCAACACTATTGCCGACAACACTCCAACTGATCCGGCCCAACGCCTTCGGATGGTGTTTCTCTACCTGCGGGGGGCAAACGGGATCTACTACCTCTTCGGCGACGAGTCAGGCGCAGGAGATCTCATCGAAGCACTCGGCGGCATCGACGTCGCAGGAGAAATCGGCTGGGAGGGTCTTCGCCCCATGACCGACGAAGCGCTCATTCAAGCAAACCCCGACCTCATCTTGGTGATGTCCGGTGGCCTTGAGAGTGTGGGCGGAGTAGACGAGCTCATTGTCAAGAAACCTGCAATAGGGCTCACCACGGCCGGCCAAAACAGGCGGTTTGTCGACATGGCCGACTCTGTCATTTTGGGATTTGGGCCTAGGACTCCTGCGGTGTTGGACGCTCTGGCCCGCGCCGTCTACGCACCCACACCGTAACCGCGGCCCCCACAGCCGTGGCAAGAAGACTGAGGCTCACGACCCAGGCGAGCGGCCCCGTGCGTTGAGTGAGGCAGCCTGGCTCGACCTCGGCAGTGACGCTCACGGGGTCGAAGTCTGTGCCGGCCGGATAGTTACCAAACGCGTCGGCTCCCTCTTCGGTCAAGATTGTGGGCGCATCCACCAGACGCCAGGTCGACGTTGCCACGTCCACTACTGGTCGCCCCTCGACGACGACAAAATCAACTGCCTCTTGATTGACACTCACCCCCTCACGGGTGTCGCCGAACACGTCAAAGACGAGGTGAGTCTCCTCGCCGATCACCAGAGTTGGAGAAGAGAGCGTTTGATCAAGAATTCCCCCGTGCCCGTAAAAGCGAAGGGAGCCATCTGCAACCAGCTCGCCGGTGTGACCATCGGGGCTAATCCAACCCGAATCACCGGCGATGCTGAACGTCGGGGTGTCGTAGCTCACGCCACCCGCAGTAGTCCACTCCCCTTGAGCAATAGCTCCTGAGAGATAAGAGCGAAACGATTCCTTGACACCCCACTGCGCACTCCAGGACGTCACCTGGCAGGCATCAACTGATTCCTCAGATTCATTAGCCATGGCGGGAGTGGCCACACCACCGAGGATGAACACCCCGAGGCCGAGCGCAAAGGCCTGCCGAATCATTGTGCACGCCTCAGCATCCGGCGGTGAATAATCCCTGCCTCGTCGAAGGGCTCACCAAATTCTTCAAAGCCATTTCTGGCATACAGTGCCGTCACGTACTCCTGCGCGTGCAAGACAACGTCTTCGCCGGCAGTGAGCTCAAGGCATTTGGCGACCAAGTCGTTTGCGATTCCACGGCCTCGAAAAGCTTTGTCAACAACTACTCGGCCAATACTGGTGGTGACACCGTGATCGATGGGCTCACCCTTTTCTCGACGCACGACTCGTGCATAGCCCACCATCTGATCGCCAACCTTGGCCCACACGTGGACAGTGCCTGGGTGGCGATCCCATGAATCAAGTTCTTCCTCGTTGCACTGCTGCTCGACAAAGAAAATGTCGGTGCGAAGCTTCGAGAACTCGAATACGTCGTCGGCGGTGCACTCACGAAAGCGCTTTGATTCCCAGGTGATATCCACAAAAAAAGTCTATTGTCCGAAGCTAGGACGGCCTGGACGAGGAGCAACTATGAATTACCCGGTAATCAAAAGCGAAGACGAGTGGAAGGCTGAGCTATCGCCCGACCGGTTCCACGTGTTGCGCCAAGCAGGAACCGAACCAGCGTGGACAGGTGAGCTCCTCGAAGAAAAGCGTCCTGGCAAATTTCACTGCGCCGGATGCGGTCAAGCTCTCTTCGCAAGCGACACCAAGTTCGAATCAGGTTCTGGATGGCCGTCTTTTTTCGATGCGATCAGCCCTGATTTGATTGAGGTTCGAGAAGACCGCTCCCACGGCATGGTCCGGACCGAGATTTTGTGTGCGAAGTGTGGTGGCCACTTAGGACACCTATTTAATGACGCGTTCAATACGCCAACAGGCCAGCGCTATTGCACCAATTCGCTCTCGCTCACCTTCGAGCCGGAGGCCTAAACCTATTTCTTCCTGGTCACCGTCACAACCACTGAACCAACCAACGTGAGCGCTGCTCCCAACACCGTCACCGCGGTGATGGGGTGAGCAGATACGGGGACCAGCAGATCTAGGGTAAGCGAGCCCAACACTTGGCCGGCGACGAGACTTACGCCAAGGCCTAAGACCCCAATGTGGTTCACGGTAATCGTTTGAATCGCAATAAAGATGGTGCCCACAAACCCGCCCAAATAGAGCACCCAGTTGGTGGGGAAATCTCCCCCACCACTAGTTAATGGGCTCATCACCGCTGTGATGAGCAACAAGATCGCGGTGCCGGCGGCGAAGTTAATAAAAGTGGCGGCAAGTGCCGAACCAGAGACCTTCTTCACCGTTCCATTAAGTGCTTGCTGGAACCCTGTTCCCATACCGGCCACTAATGGCAACACAATTGCCCAGCCGACATCACCCGCTCCAGACCACAGCCCCACTGTGGTCACCACGCCAATGGCAACCAGAACCACCCCGACGACTCGGGTCGCGGTGAGCGGAATTTTCACCATTCCAATCAGGCCCCGGGTATCGATTACTACAGCCCCGAGGGTCTGACCCGCGATGACCGCGATGCTAAAAAGCGCGACTCCTAGGACACCGGCTACTAAACCTTGGGTGAGCACTAAGAGGCCGCCTGCAAGACCACCGGCGATACTCCACCAGGGCAGGGTGCCTGCTCGGATTTCGCCAAATACCCGCACGACACCGATGCGTCCCGCACGAGAAAAGAACAAGAGCGTGCCCAAAATGAGCAATCCGGAAGAAAACGAGATCAAGGCCGCAAGAGACCCATCCTCTAAACGAAGACCCAGTTCACCGTTTAGCCGGGATTGGATTGAGACGCCAACACCTGAGACGATGCTCGCCACAACGGCGAGGAG
>JAYOHK010000003.1:30404-74207 GCA_038118225.1 Cellulomonadaceae bacterium
ACTGAGCCGCCTGCGGGAATCGAACCCGCGACCTTCTCATTACGAGTGAGACGCTCTACCGACTGAGCTAAGGCGGCCAACCGGCAAACCGGCTCTCATATCGTAACCGACAAGAAGGGCGGGCCGGGGTGATGGTTCTCTAGACGCCGTCGCCCATTCCACCGCTCAAGCGACCATGGAACGCAGCGGTCGCCTCGTTCATTCCCACCAGGGTCACTTCTTTGCCGTAGTCCTCATATTTGGTGACGATGGCGTCGATCGCGGCAACTGTTGAGGCATCCCAAATGTGGGAATCCGTCATGTCAATAACGACTCGAGCAGGGTCGTCTGAATACTCAAACAGGGTGGTCAAGTCGTTGCTCGAGGCAAAGAACAACTCGCCATTGACCCGATAGTTCACAACGACTGAATCATCCTCAGGCAAAACCCTGGTGACGGTGACAAAGTGCGCAACACGTCTGGCAAACAACACCATCGCCACAATCACTCCGGCAATCACACCAATGGCAAGGTTGTGTGTCCACACAGTCACCACCACAGTGGTGAGCATCACACCTGTTTCGCTCTTGGGCATTGTGCGGAGAGTTTTCAGCTGAATACTGTGCCAGTTGAAGGTCGCCACAGACACCATGATCATTACGGCAACCAGGGCCGCCATGGGGATCACCGCGACAAGGTCACCGAGGCCCACGACAAGAATCAACAGGAATACTCCTGCCAGGAATGTCGAGATGCGAGTGCGAGCACCCGACGCTTTCACATTGATCATGGTTTGGCCGATCATGGCGCAACCGCCCATGCCTCCAAACAGACCTGAGAACACATTGGCCACACCCTGCGCCCACGCCTCGCGAGTTTTTCTCGAGTGAGTGTCGGTTACCTCATCCACCAATTTCGCTGTCAACAGTGACTCCATCAACCCCACCACTGCCATCGCCGCCGCATAGGGCGCAATGATCGAAAGAGTTTCGAGGCTAAAGGGAACATTCGGAATAAACAGCTCCGGCAGGCTCCTGGGAAGCTCACCCTCGTCGCCGACGGTGGGAACCATAAGGGCGCTTGCAACCACGATTCCCGTCAGCACCACAATCGCCACGAGGGGGGCAGGAATCACCTTTGTCAGCCTCGGCATCACCACCATGATCAACAAACCTGCGGCCACCAGTGGATAAACAAGCCAGGGAACCCCGATCAAGTGAGGCAACTGGGCCATAAAAATCAAAATCGCCAAGGCGTTTACAAAGCCCACCATGACGCTTCGCGGAATAAACCGCATCAACTTGGCTACACCAAGAGCTGCCAGGACAATTTGGAGCACACCCGCCAAGATCACCGTGGCAATGAAATAGTCCATGCCATAAGTCCTGGCAACGGGTGCGACGACTAGAGCGATTGCTCCCGTAGCGGCGGTAATCATTGCGGGACGACCGCCCAAGAAGGCGATGGTGACGGCCATGACGAATGACGAGAACAATCCGACACGGGGATCAACGCCCGCGATGATCGAAAACGAGATTGCTTCTGGAATCAACGCCAAGGCGACTACGAGTCCCGCGAGTACTTCCTTCGTCAAGATGCGCGGGGTGCGAAGAGCGGTCATCACAGACGGACGCGGCGCATAGCGCTTCTTGTCATCTTGGGGCATGGAAATAGCAGTCATTACTTACTTTCGGTTGATCGAACACCTCGAATCACGAGGATTACACGTCGGAATCGAGCACTTTTCGGCGCTAGCGTCTCGGTACTTCCACGACTCTGGGAGCGGTAAACCGGACAGACGTTTCTTCAACCCTATCGGGCGTCTTCACCCCGGCCGGGGCGACGTTGCTTATGGAGCGTCGATGAGTTCGATGGGCACTCGCCCTGTGATGGCAATCAACATGGCCTCCAGAGCTAGTTGCGGCGGAGTGTTTGCTGCGATGCGATCGCGCGCGATTTGGATGTGATCAATCGCAAACAGCGTTTGCTGAACGCTGGTGAGCGCAGCGCGCTCCTCCAGTTGAGCCAGGAAACGCTGGTTCACCAAATCACTTCCCGTGTTGAGCTGAATCATCAAAATGTCACGCAGGACCGAGGTGATATCCGTGGCAATCCGATCAACACCATCGCGAAGGCTCCTCGTCGCACGACGCTTCTGGTTTTCCTCGAGCAGCTTCACACTTCCTCGAAGCCCCGCGGGAACTGCCGCTCCCGGGGCAACACCGAGAGTGCGCAGGGTTTCTTCACGCTCTTCCTGATCAAGCTTTTCCAGCAATGCCTTTTGATCGGCAGTGGCCAACGCAATGAGATGAGCAGCTGCCTTCACGGCCGTCGAGACAGTCTGTAACCCAAGTACCGTCTCCACCGTTTCATCGCGACGGCCGCGCGCCTCTTCATCCGTTGCCAGACGCATTGCCATTCCGATGTGACATTGGGCTTCCCGGGCAGCTTGAGTTGCCAGGTCGAGCTCAACTCCGCGGCGCTGATGAATCAACTCAGCCACTTGCTCAACCGACGGCGTGCGCAGAGTGATGGTGCGCACCCTGGACTGGATGGTTGGCAACACATCTTGAACACTCGGTGCACACAAAATCCAGACGGTCCGAGGTGGAGGCTCTTCGAGTGCTTTGAGCAACACATTGGATGTGCGCTCCGTCATTCGATCCGCATCTTCAATCACAATCACCCGATAGCGGGCAGTCGACGGTGCGTAATAACTCTGAGTAACGAGGTCTCGCACCTCATCAATCGAAATCGAGACTCGGTCGGTCGCGAGTATGGACACATCCGGGTGGGTGCCCGCCATGACGAGCTTCAACGCATGCTCGTCGTCACCCTCTGAGATCAAGGTGGCCGCAAAGGCGTGAGCAAGTGTCGAGCGACCAGACCCAGCAGGACCCACGATCATCCACGCATGGGTCATCGCATCTGAGCCGGGCTCAGCGGCGCGACGAACAGCCTCAATGGCCGATTCTTGACCGACTAATTCGTCCCAGACGCTCACAAGACCACGTTAGCCAAGAAGCGATGCGACGCGGGCAATGATTTGCTCACTAATGGCTTCGGGGCTTTGCTGCCCGTCAATGACGAGGAAGCGCTCCGGCTCGGCTGCGGCCAAGCGGTGGTAGGCCTCGCGGACTCGTTCGTGAAAGTCATCTGGCTCAGCTTCGAGTCGGTCGAATACTCGCTTGTCCGAGTCGCGCCTGGCCCTGGCGACGTCGGAGGGAATATCCAACACGACGGTCAAATCCGGGAAGAGGTTTTCTGTGGCCCAGAGCGACAGATCGCGCACTTCGTTTTCTTCCAAGACACGTCCTGCACCCTGGTAAGCCACGGATGAATCGAAGTAGCGGTCTTGGATGACCACCTCTCCACGCTCAAGGGCCGGGCGCACCACAGTGTGGATGTGATGGGCGCGGTCTGCCGCATAGAGCAGCGCCTCGGCGCGAGGAGCGAGAAAGCCTTTTCGGTGCAAAATGATGTTTCGAAGCTCTATTCCGACATCGGTGCCGCCTGGTTCGCGGGTGAGCACCACGGTGTGGCCGTGATCAGTAAGCCACTTCTTCACGAGCTCTAACTGCGTGGTCTTACCCGCGCCGTCTCCGCCTTCGAAGGTGATGAACACCCCAGCCACTTAGTCCTCCTGCTCCATCGACTTTGGCAGCCCAGTCTTGCTCGGTGCAGCCTTCTTCGCAGGGGCTTTTTTGGTGGTGGTTTTCTTTGCAGCGGTTTTCTTCGCAGTGGTTTTCTTTGCCGCGGCCTTCTTCGCCGGCGCTTTCTTCGCAGCACGCTTGGGAGCAGGACCCTTGGCGCGCTTTTCGGCAATCATGCGCTCGGCAGTTTCTTGGTCAATCGATTCAGGATCTATTCCACGGGGAACCGTGACGTTCGTTTCGCCATCGGTCACATAGGGGCCAAAACGACCGTTCTTCACCGTGATTTGTTTACCCGATACCGGGTCTTCACCCAGAGTCTTCAGGGCTTGGCTCTGACGACGTCCTCCGTACTTTGGCTCACTGAAGCGCTGGAGTGCGCCCGCCAAATCGATGTCGAAGATGAGCTCTTCGCTATCGAGAGAGCGAGTGTCGGTGCCCTTTTTCAAATACGGGCCGTATCGACCGTTTTGAGAGGTGATCATCTCGCCAGACTCTGGGTCGGCTCCCACCTCGCGGGGCAAGCTCAGAAGCTTCAGCGCCACCTCGAGATCAATTGACTCAGGCTCCATCGTCTTGAACAACGACGCAGTCTTGGGCTTCTCAGCAGTCTTCTTTGCTTTGGGTGCGTCGTCACCCTCGACCTCGGGAATCACTTCCGATACATAGGGGCCAAAGCGGCCGTTCTTGACCACAATTTCGCGCTCGGTCTCTGGGTGAACACCCAGCACACGGTCTTCAACCGGTGGAGCATCGACGAGCTCTTGGGCTTTGGTGGGAGTTAGCTCATCGGGAGCGAGATCAGGTGGCAGGCTGATGCGTCGAAGCTCGCCTGTCTCCACGTCGGCCACTTCAATGAAAGGTCCGTACCGTCCCACTCGAAGGGCAATGTCGTCGGTGATGTGAATCGTGTTGAGCTCGCGGGCATCGATTTCTTCGGTGGCAAGGCTTGCCACATCGTGAAGACCGCGGTGGTCATCGTCGCCGAAGTAAAACTTCTGCAACCACTCTTTGCGCGAATACTCTCCGCGGGCAATCCGGTCGAGGTCTTCTTCAAGCTCTGCGGTGAATTGGTAGTCGACAAGCTCGTCAAAGCGCTCGGAGAGCAACCGAATGACCGGGAAGGCAATCCACTGGGGCACCAGCGCTGATCCGCGCCTGGTGACATAGCCGCGGTCGATGATGGTCGAAATGATGGATGCATAGGTGGAAGGGCGGCCAATCCCGCGCTCCTCCAGTGCCTTCACCAGGCTCGCTTCAGTAAACCGCGCGGGTGGCTGGGTTTCGTGGTCTTTCCAGGAGACATCGCCCACATTCAGCGACTGACCCTGAGTCATTTCAGGCAAGACCTTCGAGGACTCATCGTCCTTGTCATCGTCGTTGCTCTCTTCGTACGCCTGGAGGAATCCGCGCTCAAACAAGACTGTTCCCGATGCGGTGAGCTCAATACCCATCTCCGACTCCAGAGCCACACTGGGCCCGTCCAGAGTGACGGTGACGGTTTGACCCTTTGCGTCGACCATTTGGCTGGCCAGAGTACGCCGCCAGATCAGCTCATAGAGCTTCAGTTCATCTGCACGCAAGGCTCCAGATAGCTCCGAAGGCTTCTTAAACACATCCCCCGCGGGGCGAATTGCTTCGTGGGCTTCCTGGGCGTTCTTGGATTTGCCCTTGTAGGTGCGCGGAGCATCAGGAATCGATGACGCGCCAAACATTTCACTCGCTTGCGATCGCGCTGCAGAAATGGCTTGACCAGAGAGCGTGACCGAGTCGGTACGCATATAAGTGATGTATCCGTTTTCGTACAGACCCTGCGCCACACTCATCGTCTGTTGGGCGGAGTAGCGAAGCTTTCGGCCAGCCTCCTGCTGCAGGGTTGAGGTCGTAAACGGTGCAGCCGGGCGGCGCGTGTAAGGCTTTGGCTCGAGCGATGCAACGCTTACTGCTCCGGCCGTGGTCAGTGCGGCGACGACTTTTTCAGCCTGCTCTTGGTTTAACAACACCACATCGTTTTCCAGGACACCGTCGCTGGAGAAGTCTCGACCCTGGGCGATGCGCTTTCCACCCAATCTGGCAACACCTGCCACGAAGCTCTCGCCTGAGGCGGTTGATACTTCAACATCTACGTCGGCGTAGTGGGCGGGGGTAAAGGCGCGGCGCTCAATTTCACGATCCACGATGAGCCGAAGCGCGGGAGACTGAACGCGACCGGCAGACTTTGCTCCACTGACCCGGCGCCACAACACGGGCGATACTTCGAAGCCATAGAGGCGATCAACGATGCGCCTGGTTTCTTGGGCATCGACGAGGTCCTGGTCGACCTCGCGGGTGCCCTCAGCTGCCTGGGCAATGGATTCTGGGGTGATCTCGTGGAAGACCATGCGACGCACGGGCACTTTGGGCTTCAACACTTCCAGCAGGTGCCAGGCGATGGCCTCACCCTCGCGGTCTTCATCTGTTGCGAGCAAGATTTCATCGGCGTCTTTGGCCGCGCGCTTCAGCTCTTGAACGGTTTTGCGACCGCGCTCGGTTGTGACGTAATAGGGCTCAAATCCGTTGTCAACGTCGACGGCGAACTTGCCCATCGATGTCTTCTTCAGCTCTGCGGGCAGGTCTCTCGGCTGGGCAAGGTCGCGAATGTGGCCGACAGAAGCCATCACCTCGTAGTGGTCACCGAGGTACTTACCGATGGTTTTCGCCTTCGCCGGGGACTCGACGATGACGAGTTTCTTAGTGTCTGACACCTTGCTCCTGTTCCAGATTCCCCTGGCCTCTCATAGAAGAGGTGCGTGACCAGGTTCCGAGGGCTCACGATACACAAGAAAATCTTTTGCGCCGTTCAAGGGCTCCTGTGGCGAATACAGCCACCCCAGTTACGGCACCGGAATAAATGGCCTCGCGGACGCCCGCTTAGTGATCTCAACTCCCCGCCAGTTCCTGGTCACGCTCACATCGGCGCGACCACTCGATACGGTGCAGTGAACACCCCCTGCGTCCATTCGAACCACCAACATACGAGCCATATCGCAGGGGGTCCCTGGCGCTACCCCCTGGTCAACATCTGCCGCAGACAGTGCGACAAGGTCCGCGACGTGCTGGAGCCTCCGGGTCTCCCCCACGGCAGTGACCACGAGTGACACCCCCATTGCTACCGCAGCAATGAGTCCCATCAAGGCGGTAGCCATCAAGGTTGCTGACCCGCGCCTCATGGCTGGGCAAGCTCTGGCGGCAACAACGCACACATGGTGCTGGAGGGGTGAAATAAGTTGATGCCGGCTGTGCTCCGCGCTGACCCCTCAATTTCCACACACACGGTGTGTGTGCTCGGGTCTCGTTGAATCTCGACCGCGACGTGATGTCCCTCAGCGCTGCGGATTCGAGAAAGAACGTCCCCATCCCCGAGTCCAAGGCTTGCCGCCCTGGCAGCATCCGCGGCAACCTGATGAAGCGCGGCCTGATCAAGTCCCACTCCGATACCCGTGATGACCACGCCTGCCACGACCACCACCGCCGGAAGGGCAAGCGCCCATTCCGCGGTGATTGATCCCCTGTTAGCCCGCAAAAGTAAGCGCGTTTCGCACCAAGTCGGTGAGAATCTGGCGCACCTCATCGCTTCTCATAATCACGACGAGCAACCCAGCGAATCCGACAGCAGCCATAGTGGCGATTGCATATTCGGCTGTTGCTGCTCCCCGATCGGGAGCAAACTCCTCGACGTCTCTCAAATCTTCTTCCACGAGTGGTCCTCTCTCTTGGTGTGGTGAGTTTGGGGTGACTATGGCGGCTGCAATCGTGGGAAGTAGGCCTGTTGCCACAACAGTGGTCTTTTCGCCTACGGAAGAAGCTGTGGACAAGATCACCACGGAATCGTGGAGGGTACGATCACGTCTCCCAACAACGTGACGACAACAGGCACCACCGCCACCAAAACGAACGCAGGCAGAATTAACAACCCCAAAGGGATTAACAGCGCCACCGCGAGCGCGGCGTGTGCCTCCTCAGCGTCGAGACGTACCTTTTCCCTCGCCCAGCTCGCTTCACTAGCCGCGAGAGTCGAGACAGGAACGCCCACCCTCCTGGAGAGCTGCGCGAGCGACGTGAGCTCCTCATCGATATACGGAAGGTCGTGCTCGGCGAGGACTATCCGTACCCGCTCTAACGCGATTTCGGGGAGCACTCCCCCAGATGCCGCAATAGAGAAGAGTTCACCAGGCAGCCCACGATCTCCAGGCGCAGGAGTCGCACGCGTCATCATCGTGCGCATCCAGACCATCGCCGTGATGAGCAAGACAACTGCGAGCAGACCACAGATTCGTCCCAGTGCTGTGCCTACGAGAAACCCCCACGCGTTAACGCCCAGCAAAGAAGCCATCAGCAAGCCGAGTACAGGAAGTATGACCAGAACTCCCACGGTGAGCCTGGGCGCTTTGGTGGCCACCTCTAACTCTCGGTCGATCTGTTGTTGTTGGCGAAGAGACTGGGAAAATCGCCACATCACATCCGCGAGTGGGGCACCTGCTTGATCGGCGATGGCAATCACACTCGACAAACCAGACCACTCAGGAGATAGTCCTTTCACCGCACGCTCTACTGATTCGCTGTGGCGCTTTCCCGCGGCTAGAGCTCTGGCGATGTCCCCCACTGCATCGTTGTTGACTAATCGCGCAACCTCACCCCAGGCTCGCACCGGTGAGAGCCCAGCGCGGATAAACACCGAGAGTCGCCCTGCCACAACGACCACATCCAGTGAGTCATGATTCGGCGAGGATTTTTTCGACCACCAGCTCGCCACCTGCGCCCACTGCGAATGTGCCCAGTTCCACATGTCGAACACCCCCTTCCCCGACGCTGATGTTCACCAGCAGATCAAACGCTGCGGCCACTTGCCGTGCGACGTGAGAGGCAGATAGTCCTGCGAGAGTGGCCAGTGCCTCCATCCGCTCGGGCAGTAACTCCACACTGGTCGCGTGGATTGTCGACGCTCCCCCGCGATGGCCACTGGTCAACGCCGCCAAGAGATCTCGAAGTTCAGCCCCTCGACACTCACCGACGACGAGTCGGCTTGGCCGCATGCGAAGTGATTCCCGCACTAAGCGCTCGAGCGGGATTTCACCCACTCCCTCAAGATTTGCCTGCCGACACTCGAGTTGGACGACATGAGGGTGATCGATGTCGAGCTCGGCAACATCTTCTAACACCACAATTCGGTCGCGGGGAGAGGCTCTGGCCAAAAGAGCCCCTAAGAGAGTGGTCTTCCCACTGCCGGTGGACCCAGAAATTAAGACCGTCTCGTAGTTCGCCACGGCCGACACGAGTCGATCTCGTTGAGCCCCCTTCCACTCAATGTTGAGCTCGGACAAATCGGTCTTGCGGGTTCTGGAAAACCGAATGGACACCGTTGCCCCACCCAGAGACACCGGAGGCAGTGCCGCGTGAACACGAAGCCCCGGGCCCAATCTCACATCCACCACGGGTGAGGCATCGTCGAGGTGACGACCACCTGCTTCGATGAGAGCCCGGGCAAAGGCGATGGTCTCCGGAGGTGGGATGTGTAGATCACTCACCAGCTGCGCCCCCGACCCCCGATCAGCAAACACGCGACCATCGGCAACGACAAATACATCGGTGACTGTGCGGTCTCGCCCCAAGGTGGCAAGGGGTCCCAGCGCGTGGGTAGCCGCTGAGGAGTCTGGTGGCTCAGGTGAGGGGAAGCTCCAGTTAGCTGCACTGATCACCGGCATACCGTGCCATGTAACCACGCAAGAAAGGAGCCTCGACGAAAAACTGTGGAGAAGCTGACAAAGATACTTAAACTAGGGCGTCAAGCTTTTGGCTAACGAATTCGCAATGGCGCGGAAGGGTTATTAATGAGCGACAACACTATTGACAGCTTGCTGCACGAAGATCGTCGGTTCGATCCGTCGCCTGAGTTTGTGGCTAATCGGGTGGCCACTCCAGACCTCTATGAGTCAGCTTCTAGAGATCGGCTCTCCTTTTGGGCTGAGCAGTCCAAACAGCTACTGCACTGGCATACGCCGTTCACCCAAATCCTTGACTGGTCGAACCCACCATTTGCTCAATGGTTTGCCGATGGCGAGTTAAACGTCGCCTATAACTGTCTTGATCGTCACGTCAACGAAGGAAGAGGCGACCGCATCGCACTCCACTTCGAAGGCGAACCTGGCGATTCTCGCTCCATTAGCTACGAAGAGCTCACCGGTGAAGTGCGTCGGGCAGCAAACCTCTTGAAATCGCTCGACGTCGAAAAAGGCGATCGGGTGGTTATCTATATGCCTCTTATTCCTGAGGCTGTGATCGCGATGCTCGCTGTGGCGCGAATCGGGGCGATCCATTCCGTCGTGTTCGGAGGGTTCAGCTCAGAAAGTCTCCGCGCACGCATCGAAGACGCCGACGCCAAAGTAGTGATCACCGCAGACGGCGGATACCGAAAGGGTTCAGTATTTGCCCTCAAGCCCGCCGTCGACCAAGCGCTAGAGGGTGAGGGTCACAACGTCGAACACGTTCTCGTGGTCAAGCGTGGCGGTAACGACGTCACGATGACCCCTGAGCGTGACCTGTGGTGGCACGACGAGATGGCTCAAATGAGCTACTTGCACGACGCCGAAGCATTTGAGGCAGAAAACCCGCTGTTCATCCTCTACACCTCTGGCACGACCGGTAAGCCCAAGGGAATCATGCACACCTCCGGTGGCTACCTCACCCAGGCTGCCTTTACCCATAAGAACGTGTTTGACCTCCACCCCGAGTCAGACGTGTACTGGTGCACAGCCGACATTGGCTGGATTACTGGCCACAGCTACGTCGTTTACGGCCCACTCGCAAACGGCGCCACCCAAGTGATTTACGAAGGAACTCCGGACTCTCCCGAGCCTGGCCGTTGGTGGCAAATTATTGAGAAATACAAAGTCAGCATTTTCTACACCGCCCCCACCGCTATCCGTGGCTTCATGAAAGCAGGGCGAGAAATTCCTCAGCGCTCTGACCTCTCCAGCCTGCGCCTACTAGGTAGCGTCGGAGAGCCCATTAACCCAGAGGCGTGGATGTGGTACCGCGACGTCATCGGAGGCGGAACCTGCCCCATTGTTGACACGTGGTGGCAAACCGAGACGGGAGCGATCATGATTTCGGCGCTGCCGGGTATTACCTCAACGAAACCAGGCTCCGCCCAAGTGCCTGTGCCTGGAATCACCATTGACGTCGTCGGCGAAGACGGCGTCCATGTAGGTGCCGAAGCTGGTGGCCTACTCGTGGTCAGTGACCCGTGGCCGTCGATGCTCCGAGGAATTTGGGGAGATCCCGACCGCTACGTCGAGACGTACTGGTCGAAGTTTGGCGATCGCTACTTTGCTGGTGACGGTGCCCACCTCGACGCCGATGGAGATATTTGGCTGCTTGGTCGCGTCGACGACGTGATGAACGTCTCTGGTCACCGCCTCTCCACCATGGAAATCGAGTCAGCCCTGGTCGCCCACGAGATGACCGCAGAAGCTGCAGTGGTGGGCGCGAACGATGAGACCACGGGTCAAGCGGTGGTGGCCTTCGTGATTTTGAAGTCGCGGTTTAAAGGAACCATTGACGATCACGAACTGATCAGCCAACTTCGCACCTGGGTGGGTGAGCAAATCGGACCGATCGCGAGGCCTCGCGATATTCACCTTGTGGATGAGCTTCCGAAGACCCGTTCCGGAAAGATCATGCGCAGGCTACTGCGAGACATTGCAGAAAACCGCGACGTCGGCGACACCACAACACTGACCGACACGAGCGTCATTCAGACGATCCGCGGAAACCTCGCCGACGAAGACTAAGCGAATTCGATAATCAGCTCGACCTCAACCGGAGCGTCGAGAGGCAAAGCAGCAACACCTACGGCTGCGCGGGCGTGCTTGCCCACGTCGCCAAAAATTTCACCAAGGAGTTCCGAAGCGCCGTTGAGCACTCCGGGCTGTCCGATGAAGTCAGGTGTGGAGGCAACGAATCCATTGACCTTCACAATCTTGGTGATGCGATCAAGAGATCCCAAGACGCTTTGTGCCGCGGCGAGCGCGTTGAGCGCGCAGGTGCGAGCCATATCGGTAGCTTCGCTGGCGCTCACTTCAGCGCCCACTTTTCCGGTCTTTGCCAATGCGCCATCTACAAAGGGCAGCTGACCTGCGGTGTAAAGCAGGTTGCCGGTGGTTTGCGCCGGCACGTAAGAAGCGACCGGGGTGGCCACCTCAGGAATAACAATTCCGAGCTCATTCAAACGAGCATCAATGTGTCCCACTAGTTTCCTTCCACAGGGCGCTTCAAGTAAGCGACGAGTCCGCCTTCCGGGCCAGTCACAATTTGGACCAGCTCCCAGCCTTCGTCGCCCCAGTTATTCAAAATTGCGGTGGTGTTGTGAATCAGCAGAGGGGTGGTGATGTATTCCCACTTCGTCATGATCTCTTCCTCTCTAGGAGCCGACTCTTATATCCATCGCGTAGCCTACTGCTATGGCAGATTCTTCGCCGAGGCGCTTTGGCGTGCTCCCCTCAATCCTTGGATTAGCGGGAATGTCCGCTCTAGCCGGCCTCATCATTACGTCGATGGTGGCACCCGCCCTCGCGATTACTGGTGTGGGCGCAAACAGCGCCGTCGGTGTCTTTGACGCGCTGCCGGAATATATCGACATCGGAGAACAAGCCGAGAAGAACACCCTCTGGGCGTATCGCACCAATAGCCCTCGCCAGGGTTATGTGAAGATCGCCGAGGTCTACTGGCAAGACCGCGAGGAAATTGCAATCGAGCGCATGTCGCCGTATCTGGTGAGCGCGGCCGTTGCCGGTGAAGATCGTCGTTTCTATGAGCACTCTGGCGTGGACGCCACCTCTCTCATGCGTGCTGTGCTCGGAAACGTGTTTAGCGGGGGAATTCAATCGGGTGCATCCACACTGACGATGCAGCTGATTAAAAACATTTTTGTTCAGCGCTCGTTGTATCTTCCGACTGAGGAAGAACGCCAGGAGGCTTACCAGCAGGCAACTGCGACTGACTTTGAGCGAAAGCTCAACGAGATGAAGCTCGCGATCGGTTTGGAAAAGCGCTTCACCAAAGATGAAATCCTTGAGGCGTATCTCAACATCGCCGCCTTTGGCGGAAACACCTACGGCGTCCAGGCCGCATCCCAGCTCTACTTCGGCAAGCAGTCGTGGGAGCTCACTCCTGCTGAGGCAGCGAGTTTGATCGCAATCGTGCAGTACCCCACCAGCAGGAACCTGTCGTCTCCGGACAACTACGAGGCCAACCAAGCGCGTCGCGACGTGATCTTGCAGGCGATGTTTGCCGAGGAGTACATCACTGAGGCCCAGTACACCGAAGCCATCAACACACCAGTCGACGGTAACTTCGTGAACCTCGCTGAGCCCACAAACGGATGTTTGGCCGCAAACGACTACGCCAAGTTCTTCTGTGACTACGTCGTGAAGAACATCGACAATTTCGAAAGCCTCGGCGCAACTCCTGAAGAGCGCCAAAGCCGCTGGCGCCAGGGTGGTCTCGACGTGTACACCACCATGAACATGGAGCTTCAGCAGACGGCTCAAGATCGCATTTGGGAGCTTGTCCCCAACGATTACGAAAAGTTTGAACTTGGTAGCGCCACGGTCAGCGTGGAAGTTGGCACCGGCCGCGTGCTGACGATGGCGCAAAACAAGATCTTTAATGACACCGAAGAAGGCGGAGGCATCACCACCACCGCCGTGAACTTCAACACCGACCGTGCCTACGGTGGCTCGAGCGGATTCCAGGTGGGCTCGACCTACAAGATTTTCGCGCTACTTGCATGGCTCCAGCGCGGGTTCGGTCTGAACGAGGTAGTCGATGCCTCAAAGTTTGAAATGGACCAAGCAGAGTTTCTTGACACCTGCGCGGATGGCGGCGGCCCCTGGGGTGGAATTTGGGAGTTTAAGAACTCCGGAAACCTGGAAGTCCCCTCCGTCACCGTCTATGACGCAACGGTGCGATCGATCAACTCCGCCTACGCCTCGATCGGTAAAGAACTCGACCAGTGTGAGATTCGCCGAGTTGCAGAGGCACTCAACGTCCACCGCGCCGACTCGACGCCACTTCAAACCAACCCCGCGGCAATTCTTGGAACCAATGAGATTGCGCCCCTGACCATGGCCACCGCGTTTGCCGGAATCGCCAACGGTGGACAAGTGTGTACCCCCGTCATCATCGACCGCATCGTCACCACCAACGGTGTAACGCTTGCTGGCCAAACCACTACCTGCCGCCAAGCAGTGACACCCGATGTTGCCGCTGCGGCCGCTTCTCCGATGCGCGGCGTGATAAACGGCGGTACCGGTGGTCGCTCCAACCCTGGAGGATCGGTTCCCGTGATTGGAAAGACTGGAACGACTGACTCCCAGGTGCAGACCTGGATGGTCGGCTCTAGCACTGAAGTAGCCACTGCCGTGTGGGTAGGAAACATCATCGGCGACACGAGCCTGAGGAACATTTCTGGAGGAACCGTGATGCGTCACGACATCTTCCGACCCATCATGCAGCTCGCGAACGAACAGTACGGTGGAGACTCCTTCCCCTCTCCTCCTGCACGGCTTCTCAACGGCTCGGGTGTTCAGTTACCGGACATCACGGGAATGTATGTAGATGAGGCCATGTTGCTGCTCAACGGCATTGGTCTGAATCTCGAAATCCGACTCGGCGGCGGTGGGGTCGTCGGCTACTTCGAACCGGCCCCTGGAACACTGCTGGCTCGCGGGCAAACGGTCTATGTCAACACCGACGGTGACGCAGGTGATCGATACGTGCCCTCTGCTTCCATGCCAAATGTGATCTCGCCTGCTCTGACCGAAGTGGAAACACGAGGAGCGCTCTCGGCAGCTGGAATGTATGGCGCAATCAACTTCTACTGTGTGGAAGGCTCGGCAGGCTCCGACACCGGAAACGGAATTGCCATTGGTCAATCACCTGAACCCGGCGAAGTCGTGCGAGTTGACGTCGGTGTGGAGGTAGCTATGCAGTGTGCTGCGGGAGCCGCGCCTGACCCCGACACTGCCCTGGAGTAACCCCGTGGCAGGGCCGGCAACTACCATTTCCCGATCCCTCTGGGGGCTGGGCGCACTTGCCGTGGGCGCAGCCGCGTGGGGTGTGATTGTGGAGCGGGGAAACTACCGCCTCCGCGTTGAACACGTCCCCATCCTCGATGCCGGCAGTGAGCCCATTCGAGTCCTCCACCTCAGCGACCTGCACTTAGCGCCGTGGCAAAAAAATGCCATTTCATGGATTCGAGCACTCGGCGACAACCCACCAGACCTCGTTGTCGGGACAGGAGACTTCCTCGGCCACAAAGACGCGCTCCCGGCCCTCCGAGAAGCCCTCACACCACTTCAAGGAATACCGGGTGTTGTGGTGCACGGTTCAAACGACCGTGTCGCGCCTCGGGCGGTGAATCCGTTCGGATACCTCTTTAGCCCAAGCGAGGCCAAAGAAGTAGGTGAGCCCTTGGACTTTGACGGTCTGCTCCATCTCTACACAGAAGAACTGGGGTGGCACGACATCAATAACGGAGCGGTATCGCTCACCATTAAGGGCTCAGAGCTCGAATTTGTGGGTGTGGGTGATGCCCACCACGGTGAAGACGAAATTGCCCACATGCCCGAATGGTTGGAAGCGTTCAGGGAGTCAAGAAGTGGAACGAATGCGAAGTCACACCGCTCGGTGACATCAATTGGTGTCACCCACGCGCCCTACCGGCGAATACTCGATGCCATGGTGACCAACGGATCAGAGCTCATTTTCGCCGGCCATACCCACGGCGGCCAAGTCTGTGTTCCAGGCGTCGGTGCCTTGACGACCAACTGTGATTTGCCCACGCGCTATGCACGAGGCCTGAATTTGTGGCGGCATGCAAACAAAGCCAGCTACTTGAATGTGTCAGCGGGAATTGGCACCAACATTTATGCACCGATTCGTTTTGCATGCCCTCCCGAGGCCGTTCTGGTCACGCTGGTGGGAGACGATATCGGCTACGCTTGAGCCGTTATTTCACCGTGAGGTGGCCTCTACGGGGTGTGGCGCAGCTTGGTAGCGCGCGTCGTTCGGGACGACGAGGTCGCAGGTTCAAATCCTGTCACCCCGACCAACTAGCTAAAGTCTGAATCGGGCCCCATCGGCTCTGAGAAACCAATCGCGTTGTCGGCTGAATAGCCAGACGCCAACTTTCCTCCACTCTCTGAGAGGTAGCACTCACCACACAGTGACTCGTAGGTGACGTCTTGCCCGTCGATTGCGACCTGATCGCCGTCGAAGATGAACGTTCCGTCCACTTTGCGACCGTTGAACACTGCCTTTCGGCCACAGCGACAAATCGTCTTCAACTCCTCGAGAGAATGCGCAATTTCCAACATGCGCCTACTGCCTGGGAAAGCAACCGTTTGGAAGTCGGTGCGAATTCCGTAGGCCAAGATCGGGATATTGATTTGCACCGCGGCGATAAAGAGCTCATCAACCTGGCGAGGCGTAAGAAACTGTGCTTCGTCTACGAGCACACAGGCCAGACGCTCACCCGTCTTGCCCTGGAGCACGTCGATTTGTTCGGCAACAAGCGCCACCATGTTGTCGTGGGGTTCGACCACGACGTCAACGGTTCTGGTCACGCCCAAACGGGAAACGATCTGGTCGGCACCCTTGGTATCCACGCGAGGCTTGATGAGGACGACGCGTTGGCCACGCTCTTCATAGTTATGCGCTGCCTGCAACAGGGAAGTGGACTTGCCGGAATTCATCGCTCCGTAACGGAAATACAACTTAGCCATTAGTGATTCCTGCCTGACGCTCTGCCATTTCGACCACGTTTTTCAACAGTAGTGCTCTCGTCATTGGGCCCACGCCACCAGGGTTTGGTGAGACCCACGAAGCTACTTCGGCCACTGTGGGATCCACATCACCCACGATGTCGTCCTTACCCGTCTCGTCGTTTCTCTGTCTCGATACTCCAACATCAAGAACAACTGCGCCTGGCTTCACGTCTGCTGGGCCCACAATGTGTGCAACTCCGGCGGCGGCCACGATGATGTCTGCGCGCTTCAGGTGCTCGTGCAGATCGGGAGTCCTGGAGTGGGTCAAGGTGACGGTCGCATCGACGCCCCTCCTGGTGAGCAACAAACCAATCGAGCGACCCACAGTCACACCGCGACCGATAACCACAACATGCTTTCCTGCGAAGTCGAGCCCATGACGGGTGACAAGTTCAATGACCGCGCGCGGAGTACACGGAAGTGGTGAATCGATGTCACCTGCCACCTTGTTGACAAGTCGACCGAGGTTCATCGGGTGCAAGCCATCGGCATCTTTATCCGGGTCGATTCTCTCCAATACCCGATCCACATCAATGTGTGGAGGTAGTGGGAGCTGAACGATATACCCGGTGACATCGGGATTGGCGTTGAGGCGATCCAACACCGCCAATAACTCGTCTTCAGTGATATCCGCCGAATGGTCTTCTCGAATCGACGAGATTCCCACCTCGTTGCAGTCGCGGTGTTTTCCCGCCACGTACCACTTCGACCCCGGGTCTTCTCCGACCAACACCGTGGCCAGCCCCGGAGTGTGACCGTGTTCCCGAAGAACTTCCACCCGGTGTGCAAGCTCAGTCTTAATCGACTTGGCAGTAGCTAACCCGTCAAGTACCTGTGCGCTCACGTGTGAACCGTCCGGTTTAGGGAAGTTCCCGGTACAACGGGAAGTTTCCAGCCAAGGTCTTTACTCGAGCAGAAAGCGCCTGAATGTCTGCACCTGGCATCAGCGTCTGGGCAATGATGTCTGCGACCTCGGTGAATTCTTCGCGTCCAAAACCACGAGTGGCAAGAGCGGGAGTTCCAATGCGGACACCGCTGGTGACCATCGGGGGGCGTGGGTCATTTGGAATCGAGTTACGGTTCACGGTGATTCCCACCTCGTGCAGGAGGTCTTCGGCTTCCTGACCGTTGATCTCAGAGGTGCGAAGGTCAACCAGTGCCAGGTGCACGTCGGTTCCACCGGTCAAGACATCAATGCCTGCGGCGCGCGCATCGTCGCTTGTCAGACGCGCGGCCAAGGCCTGGGCGCCATCGATGGTGCGCTGCTGGCGGTCCTTGAATTCTTTCTCCATGGCAATCTTGAACGCGACAGCCTTCGCAGCAATCACGTGCATCAACGGTCCGCCCTGCTGGCCAGGGAACACTGCCGAGTTCAGCTTCTTGGCAAGCTCCTCATCACGGCTCAGGATCAAACCAGAGCGGGGTCCACCCAGGGTCTTGTGCACGGTGGTGGAAACGACGTCTGCGTATGGAACAGGTGAGGGGTGGAGTCCTGCGGCGACGAGGCCTGCAAAGTGAGCCATGTCGACCCACAGCTTTGCGCCCACTTCGTCTGCGATCTCGCGGAAGGCAGCAAAGTCGAGGTGGCGGGGGTAGGCCGACCATCCAGCAATCAGCACAGCTGGCTTGTGGGCCTTGGCCTGGTCACGGACGTGGTCCATGTCGATCAAGAACGACTCTTCGTTCACGCCGTATGCAGCGGCGTTGTATACCTTGCCGGAGAAGTTGATCTTCATTCCGTGGGTGAGGTGTCCACCGTGTGCAAGCTCAAGTCCCAAGATGGTGTCGCCGGGGCTTGCAATAGCGTGCAACACGGCAGCGTTTGCCGTCGCACCCGAGTGAGGTTGGACGTTTGCGTAGGCAGCTCCAAAGAGCTTCTTTGCGCGTTCGATGGCCAGGCTTTCTGCGACGTCGACGAATTCGCAGCCGCCGTAATAGCGCTTGCCGGGGTAGCCCTCGGCGTATTTGTTGGTCAGAACGCTTCCTTGTGCTTCCAGCACGGAGAAAGGAACAAAGTTTTCACTGGCGATCATTTCCAGGGTGTTTTCCTGGCGACCGCGCTCTTTTTCGAGGACCTCGGCGATTTCGGGGTCAATGCTCTCGAGTGGGGCGGTGAATGAAGCGGCACGGGCGTCTTGCGCAGGGCTCACGGTATCTCCTTCTGGCTACGGTGTTATGGGCCTACGGCCCTTATTGGCGGCAGTTGCCCAGGCGCTCGGCTTCTACCTATTCGCTCCCCGATGGTGACCCATCCCTACGCCAGTCGCGATGGCATAAGTCTATTGGGTGGAGCCTGAGCCTCTCCAGCGACGGGCGGGCGCCTAGGATATGGGGGTGTCTCATTCGTCTCACCTCATCGTCACCCTCAGCTGTGACGACCAACCGGGGATCGTCCACGCCATTAGTGGGGCGGTGGTTGCTGCCGAGGGAAACATCACAGAGTCGCAGCAGTTTTCAAGCCACGACACGGGTCGCTTCTTCATGCGCCTCCAGGTCGAAACGCCTCGAAGCGCCGACGAACTAGAGAAAGAGCTTTCGCCCGTCGTCGCCGCATACGACATGGACTACTCAATTACTGAGGTGGGCAGGCCGCTTCGGACTCTAATTCTTGCCTCGACGGCAAAACACTGCGTCGTTGACTTGCTCGGCAAGCAACGAGATGGCCACCTTTCTATCGACGTCCCGGTTGTCATGGCCAACCACGACACGTTGGCGGACACTGTCTCGTTCTTCGGGGTGCCTTTCGAGTCGATGCCGGTGACAAATGCCGAACAAAAAGCTGCCTTTGAACAGCGCGTGCTCGAAGAGGTTGAAAAACATGACATTGAACTGGTCGTCCTCGCCCGCTACATGCAGGTGTTGAGCCCCGAGCTATGCGAAAAACTCTCCGGCAAGATCATCAACATTCACCACTCGTTCTTGCCCGGTTTTAAAGGTGCAAACCCCTACCGCCAGGCTCACCAACGTGGGGTGAAGCTGATTGGCGCAACCGCGCACTTTGTGACCGAAGACTTGGACGAAGGCCCGATCATCGAACAAAACGTGGTCCGCGTCGACCACTCTCAATCAGTGTCTGAGCTGGTTCGTGTGGGTCAGGATGAAGAATCGAGAACGCTCGCCCAGGCCGTGAGCTGGTTCGCAGAACACCGAATTCTGATGGACGGAATCCGGACGATTATCTTCCGCTAGTCGCGGTCTTGCACCGCGCGAAGTGCCCCCAAGATGGCGACAAGGTCGACAACCTCTTGCAACAGCGCTCCATAAATTGCTGGCAGATGCCCAAAGGCGGCTAAGAGCATGAGCCCGACGCTGATCACAATGCCCAGCCAAATGCTTTGAAGAGCGATGCGAATCGTGCGACTGCCCACGCTTAGTGCTTTGGACACTACTTCTAGGTTGTCGACCAAAATCACGACGTCGGCAGATTCACCGGCAACGGTGGATCCTTTAGCCCCCATGGCGACGCCCACGTCAGCAGAGGCCAAGACGGGTGCATCGTTGACGCCATCTCCGACCATCATCACGTTTCGCGGCTCCAGGGACTTTACAATCGTGACTTTGTCTTCGGGCAGCAGCCCACCATGCGCTCGGGTGACCCCGAGCTCGTCCGCAACGTGACTGGTGGTCGCTTGGCTATCACCTGAGACCATCACGATTTGTTGTACTCCTCTTGCGCGGAGCGCATCAAGGGTGCCCTTGGCCTCAGCGCGAATCGTGTCTTTCAATACGATCGCACCGGCAAATTTTCCGCCGATTGCGGCATAGATCACAATTTCACCGGCTTGAAGATCCTCTTCAGCCACGCCAGAGGCATGGTCGGCGACGAAGCCTGGTTTTCCGACCACAACCTCTTTGCCCTTGATAGTGGCACGCACGCCGTGGGTCGCGACTTCTTCCGCGGAATCTGCGTCCACGAGCTTCAGCCCCCGCGCCTTGGCTTCAGAGACGATGGCGTGTGCGAGAACATGAGAGGAATACTGTTCGGCGCTGGCAACCATCGCGAGCAATTCGCCCTCATCACCCGTCACAGCGCGAATGTCCGAAACTTCTGGGTGACCGTAGGTGAGCGTTCCCGTCTTATCCAGCGCGAGGGTGCGCACCTCAGCCAGGCGCTCCAGCGTTCCCGCGTCCTTGATGACGACACCTGACTTAGCCGCCCTCGACATTCCTCCCATAAAGGCCACAGGTGCGGCGATGAGCAAGGGGCAGGGCGTTGCAACAACGAGTACTTCTGCAAACCGGACGGCGTCGCCGCTCAGATACCAGGCTAATCCCGCAATCACGTAGGCGACGGCGGTGAAGGGAATCGCGTAGCGATCAGCCAGGCGCACCAGAGGAGCCTTCGACCCGGATGCTTCGTTCACCAAGGCCACAATGCGCTGGAACTGCGAGTCTTTGGCCTCTTTCTCGGCCACGATTTCGACTGCCCGGCTCCCATTGACCGAACCACTGAGAACCATGTCGCCGGTGGACTTTGACACAGGAAGGCTCTCCCCCGTGAGAGACGATTCATCAAAGTCCGCGCTGTCTGAGCGCAGTGGGCCATCGACTGGAACGATTTCCGAGGGACGCACCAAGATGCGATCTCCCACCGCGATGGCGTCAGCGTCAACGTCTTCGATTGATCCGTCGGCTAAGACTCGGTGTGCTCTGGTGGGAACCCGATCAAAAAGAGCTTGAAGGTCTCGCTTTGCGCGCACCGCGGCAAAATCTTCGAGGGCTTCACCACCGGTCAACATCAACACGATGATGAGGCTCGCCCAGTATTCGCCCACCGCAAGGGTGGAGATGATCGCGGTGACAGCCAGGACGTCCAAGCCCCAGTGGCCTTTGAGGATCGATTTGACCATCCCCCAGGCTTGGGTCACTGCCACTACCGCGGCGAACCCGCCGACGAACCACGCAGTGATGCTCGGCGCTCCAGCAATCGGAAGCAGAAGCCCGACAACCCCCACAATCAACGCGGCTAATACCCACGGATAGGTGCGGAAGAAGTTAAAGATGGGCTTCACTCAAACGATTCTGTCACGTCGGCCTAGGGGATATCGCCCCACAGTCTCGCCAGCTGCTCGCCCATATCGACCCCTCCGGTGAAGTAGGACTTCCAGCCGGGGTCTGTGCGCAAAGCCATAGGGTTTGCCGCTTGCCATGTCTGGCGCACACCGCTCAGCGCGGTTGACGGATCATTCAACAATGCCTTTTTCACCTGCTTGGCAAACACCACTTGACCCTCGTGGTACTTGGCCGCCTGGACGCTCACGCCTTTCAGGGTGCATAGAGAATCCCCCGACGCCGCCGAGGTCAGGGCGTCGAGGGATTGCTCGATGATGGTGTCGAGTTGGCGATGCAACTCGGTAGAACTGCTGGTGTTCAGCGAATTATCCGCAGGTGCACAGTTCTTCTGGAGCGAAGGGGCTCAGCGCCTCTTCGATGTGCTGGCCACAGCCACTCCAGGTCACTTTGCCACAACGGTTACAACGCACTGCACTGCACATGAGATCTCCTCGTGTTAGGTCTACTCGGCGTATCCGCCGGTGACACCAGTGTATACCCCTAGGGGTATTTTTGCTAGTTAGGCGCCGAGTTTTGCTTGGAGGTTAGTGTCGAGTGCTGCCAGGAAGTCCTCGGTGGTGAGCCACTGCTGGTCGGGGCTGACCAACAACGCGAGGTCCTTGGTCATCTGACCCGCTTCAACGGTCTCAACAACAACCTGCTCGAGGGTGTTGGCAAATTCAATCAACGCCTCGTTGCCGTCGAGCTTTCCGCGGTGAGCCAAACCTCTGGTCCATGCGTAAATCGATGCAATCGGGTTGGTCGAGGTGGGGCGACCCGCCTGGTGCTCGCGGTAGTGACGAGTCACCGTTCCGTGAGCCGCTTCTGCCTCCACGATCGCTCCGTCAGGCGAGGTCAAAACACTGGTCATCAGACCGAGCGAACCAAAGCCCTGGGCAACAGTGTCGGACTGGACGTCACCGTCGTAGTTCTTGGTGGCCCAGACGTAGCCACCCTCCCACTTCATCGCGCTTGCGACCATGTCGTCAATCAGGCGGTGTTCGTAGGTGATGCCCGCTGCTTCGAACTTCTCTTTGAACTCTGCGTCAAAGATTTCCTGGAACAGATCCTTAAAACGGCCGTCATAGGCCTTGAGGATGGTGTTCTTGGTGGAGAGGTATACGGGGTAGCCGCGGGAGAGACCGTAGTTCATCGATGCGCGCGCAAAGTCACGGATCGACTCGTCCAGGTTGTACATCGCCATAGCAACACCGGCGCCAGGAGCCTGGAACACCTCGAAGCTCTGGGCCTCAGAGCCATCCTGGGGCTGGAAGCTAATCGAAAGAGTTCCTGGGCCGTCGAAGACAAAGTCCGTTGCGCGGTACTGGTCACCGAATGCGTGACGACCGACGATGATCGGCTTATTCCAGCCAGGCACCAGGCGAGGAATGTTGGAGATGATGATCGGCTCGCGGAAAATCACGCCGCCGATGATGTTACGGATGGTTCCGTTGGGGCTTCGCCACATCTTCTTGAGCCCAAATTCTTCAACGCGTGCCTCGTCAGGGGTGATCGTGGCGCACTTCACACCCACACCGTGCTTAATGATGGCGTGAGCTGCGTCAACCGTGATCTGGTCGTCGGTCTCGTCGCGCTTTTCGATCCCGAGGTCGTAATACTCGAGCGTCACGTCGAGGTAAGGGTGAATGAGGCGTTCCTTGATGAACTGCCAAATAATGCGCGTCATTTCGTCGCCGTCGAGCTCGACTACGACACCGTCAACCTTGATTTTCTCCACGAAGGGCCCCTCTGAATTGGTCTTGAACTGGCGAACTATGCACCTCTACCAGTGTAACCCGATATTGAATTTATCTTCACGTGGAGATAAATCCCCATAAGCGCCGTTGAGCCTCTAATCTGGATTTATGCCTGATCTCGTCCTCGAAGAACTCTCCGCCTCCACCGCTGTAGCGGCAAACGGACTTGAGTTGCGCCCCGGACAACAGGCATTTGCCACCCCCACGACCTACACCCAAGAAGAACAGGGCATCGACCCCTCCAAGGCGTGGTCGCGTGTAATCAAGCAAGGCGACGAGGTCGTCGGCTTTGTTCGGGCCTATTGCGATCCCGAACACCCCAAAGAAGAGCTTCGCTGCTGCATATGGCGCATCACCGTAGCCGGATCACACCAGGGCGAAGGAGTGGGTCGATTCGCTGTCGAAGCGGTCATCGACGAAGCAAAGCGCCAAGAGTGCAAGAGCCTCACCGTGATGTGGACGCCAGGCGACGAAGGCCCCGGAGAGTTCTTCCACCACCTAGGTTTTGTCGACGTGGGCGACTCCGCCTATGGCGATCGCATTGGGTCTCTCGCCCTTTCCTAGTGAAGGAAGTGGCGCTCACCCGTGTGGTAGAGCGTAATTCCGGCCTTCTTGGCTGCTTCTACAACTTCTTCATCGCGCACTGACCCACCCGGTTGAACAACCGCGCGAACACCCGCGTCGAGCAGAATCTGCAAGCCGTCGGCAAAGGGGAAGAACGCGTCGGAGGCAGCAACAGATCCCGCTGCTCGGTCCCCGGCGCGGGATACCGCGAGCTGGCACGAGTCCACGCGGTTGACTTGACCCATTCCAATTCCCACACTCGCGTTGCCTCTCGCCAACAAAATTGCGTTTGACTTCACCGACTTCACTGCACGCCAGGCAAACTCAAGCGACGACAGTGTCTCGGCGTCAGCTGCTTCTCCTGCGACCAACTCCCATTGGCTGGCGGGGGCAAACGACATGTCGCGCTCTTGCACGAGAAGGCCTCCCGAGATCAGACGAAGGTCCCTGGCTTCACGCGCAAAGCCCTGCGGGAGAAGTGCAACGCGGAGGTTCTTCTTTGCCTCCAGCACCGTCGCGGCCTCTGCTGAGATAGATGGCGCGACCACGACCTCGGTGAAGACTTCGGCGATTGCCGACGCCGTTTCTGCGTCGAGCTCGCGGTTTAAGGCGATAACGCCGCCAAAGGCGCTGACTGGGTCGCAAGCGTGTGCCGCGCGATATGCCTCAATCAAGCTCTCGCCCGTTGCAATGCCGCAGGGGTTCTGGTGCTTAATGATCGCTACTGCAGGCCTCTCATGGTCGAAGGCTGCGTCGATGGCGGCATTGGCGTCGAGGTAGTTGTTAAACGACATTGCCTTGCCTTGAATAATCTCCGCCTGGGCGAGCCCCTCAGGAGCACCGGGGCGCTCATAGAGTGCTGCGCTTTGATGAGAGTTTTCGCCATAGCGAAGCTCCCCCCGAAGCCTCGCGGCCATGGTCACACCATCGCCCACGCCTGTGTGTTTGATTTGGCCTGCGAGCCAGCTCGCCACCAGCGAGTCATAGCCGGCAGTGTGCGCGAAAGCTTTTTGCGCGAGAGCCGTGCGAGTTTCGAGACTGACCCCTCCCGAATTGATTTGTTCAACAATCGATTCGTAGTCGCTCGGGTCCACCACAATCGCCACCGAAGCGTGGTTCTTGGCCGCAGCGCGGACCATCGCGGGCCCGCCGATGTCGATGTTTTCAATGGCCTCATCGAAGTCGGCGCCGCGAGAAATAGTCGCCTCGAAGGGATATAGATTCACAGCAACCAGGTCAAATGCCTCAATCCCCAACTCATCGAGTTGCGCATTGTGTGAGTCCAATCTGCGATCGGCGAGGATTCCACCGTGGATGCTGGGGTGAAGAGTCTTCACCCGGCCATCAAGAGCTTCCGGAAAGCCGGTCACCTGGGCTACTTCGGTGACATCCATGCCAGCGTCTCGAATAGTCGCTGCGGTCGAGCCCGTCGAGACCAATTGGACGCCGTTGTCAGTGAGTGCCTTCGCAAACTCCAGCAGCCCTGTCTTGTCGCTGACGCTAATGAGGGCGCGGCGGATGGCGGTCTTAGTCATGGGCGGTGCCACTTTCTTTCTTCTCTATCGTCAATTCTCCTGCGCTGACCTGGCTGACCAGATCAAATAACAATTCCCTCTCCACGGTCTTGATTCGCTCGTGGACAATCTCTTCGGTATCACCCGGGTTAATTGCTACCCGACGCTGAGCCAATATTGGCCCGGTGTCGACTCCGTTATCGACCACAATCACCGACGCACCCGTCTCGCTCACGCCAGCGGCCATGGCATCGGCAACCGCGTGGGCGCCAGGGAATTCGGGGAGATAAGCAGGATGGGTGTTCCACAGCGCCGGCGAATAGCGCTCGACCACATTGGAAGGAACCAGCCTCATAAACCCGCTGAGGATGACGAGGTCTGGTTCGAACCGATCAATCTCGGCGATAAGCCGCTCACCCCACGCGTCACGGTCATCACCTTGGTTCAGCGGAACCTGAAAAGTAGGGAGGTCGTAGTGGGCGGCGTGAGCAAACCCTGGTGCGTCTTTGTCGGAGCCCACCGCGACTACCGTCGCGTCGACTGTTCCGACGGAGCTATCGAGGCTGTCAAGGAGGGAGCGTGCGTTCGACCCGGCGCCTGAGATCAGGAGAACAATTCGGGTCGTCACCGTGCAATCTTACCGAGAGGCCGTGGCTGAATATGCCTGGTCTTGGAGCCTCACCCAACGCCACACGTCAAAGGCAAGGGCGCCAAGAATCGAGCCAGCGAGAACTTCAACTGCCCACCAGGTCGCAAAGTCTGAACCCATAATTCCCACGTCAACGAATCGACCTGGACCAAAAGCCCCACTGCTGAGCGCAGCGGGAACACTCAACACCACAACGGCGATCACGGTCGAGACCAGAGCGGTCGAGACCACGGTGACAATTGAGTTCAACGCTCCGCGGGACTCGATTCCTGGCTGAGCGCGCTTGGCGAGTAGTGTCGCCACAACCGCGACAAGGACCGGAAGAGCAACGAGGCTAAAGCCAATCGAGTCAACATTGGTGGGCAACGACCCCAAGATAGGCAAGGCGGGAACCGCCTGAATGTCTGTGCCAAGCGGCGAGAAATGGGCCGCTGAACCGAGCGAAAATCCTGGCCCGACCAGCCACGAGGCAATCCAGATCACAAAGTTTGGAATCAGCGCCAGCTGGCCAACAAACAACACAATCAGGCCCATCACACTGGGCCCGAGGGATTCAAAGAGTCCGACTACCGTTGCGTAAGAGGCAATCAGCAGGAGGGCAAAGAACACGCTGGCAATGCCAATCAGACCAAACGCTGAGGCGATTCCCGCACGCGCGCCCGTGGCCAGGACATTCCAGGCACCCTCGGACATAACAGATTGCATCCACTGACGCCCCTGAGACCACTTGGTGGTCCAAGAGGCGACAATGAGTCCCGCCGCCAGAAACAGTGAGGGCTGAATCGTGGCCTGGACGAGGTCGGTGGTGGCCATCGAATGTGCGGCGCTGACGTGAATGCCGTAGCTCAAGCCCGCAAGCGTCACGACACCCACCAGCCACACGACTAAGGGGTAATCGAGGATGAGGTCTCGTCGACCCATCCGAAATCCCCACCAGAGGGTGAGCAACCCGGCACCCAAGGGTGCCGCGGAAAGCACGAAATTCGACTGGGCCCCCGACAGCCCCAGCGCGGCAGCGGTTTCGTAGTCCAGCGATACGGAGACGGGCACCCCGTGGCCGAGCAACCAAAAGTCAGCCGATGCCCGCCAATAGGTCAATAAATCTGTCGAGAACTGGTCGTCGAGTGCCCACACCAGACTCAACGGCGCAAAGAAAACGCCCACGCCAATGCCCACAACGACAAGCGTTTCAAGCGCGGTTATAAGGGCCGCAAGTCGGGCGTTCATGGCCTTTTGAGCCTAGCCGTCAGCACTGTCACTGAGCGGCTGTGACGCGGACTAAAGAGCTTCGACAATCTCACGCATCAGGCGAGCAGTCTCACTCGGAGTCTTACCCACCTTCACGCCTGCAGCTTCGAGAGCATCCTTCTTCGCCTGAGCAGTACCGGCCGAACCAGACACGATTGCACCAGCGTGGCCCATGGTCTTACCCTCGGGCGCGGTGAATCCAGCGACATATCCCACCACAGGCTTGGTCACGTGTGCCTTGATGTAGTCAGCGGCACGCTCTTCAGCGTCTCCACCGATTTCACCAATCATCACGATTGCCTTGGTGTTGGGATCTGCTTCAAAAGCTTCGAGTGCGTCAATGTGAGTGGTTCCCACGATGGGGTCTCCACCGATACCAATAGCGGTCGAGAATCCGATATCGCGAAGCTCAAACATCATCTGGTAGGTCAAGGTTCCTGACTTCGACACCAAACCAATGGGACCACTTCCGGTGATGGTGGCCGGGGTAATTCCCGCCAGCGCCTCTCCGGGGGTGATGATTCCTGGGCAGTTAGGGCCAATCAGGCGGCTGGTGCCCTTTTCCTGCGAATACGCGAAGAATTCTGCGGTGTCTTTGACGGGAATACCTTCGGTAATCACCACAACAAGTGGCATCTCTGCGTCGATGGCTTCCATCACTGCAGACTTTGCAAAAGCAGGTGGCACAAACACCACCGACACATCAGCGCCGGTTTCGGCCATCGCTTCAGCGACGGTTCCAAACACGGGAAGAGTGACATCGCCATGGGTGACGGTTTCGCCCGCCTTACGAGCGTTTACGCCCCCGACAACCTGCGTGCCAGAGGCGAGCATGAGTGCCGTGTGCTTCGACCCTTCACCACCAGTGATTCCCTGGACGATGACTTTCGAGTTCTTGTCAAGAAAAATTGCCATTGGTCAATCCCCTACTTCGCAGCGAGCTCGGCTGCGCGGCTCGCCCCTTCGTCCATGGTTTCTGCCAGCTGAACCAGCGGGTGGTTCGCCTCGGTGAGGATGCGGCGACCCTCGTCGACGCTGTTACCATCCAGTCGCACCACGAGGGGCTTGCTGGCCTGGTCGCCCAAGATTTCAAGGGCTTTCACGATTCCGTTTGCGACCTTGTCACACGCGGTGATTCCACCGAACACGTTGACAAACACTGACTTCACTTGAGGGTCACCCAAGATCACGTCGAGTCCAGCGGCCATCACTTCGGCGGAAGCTCCACCTCCGATGTCGAGGAAGTTGGCGGGCTTCACGCCACCAAATTCTTCACCGGCGTAGGCGACGACGTCGAGAGTCGACATCACGAGCCCAGCACCGTTTCCGATGACTCCCACTTCACCATCAAGCTTCACGTAGTTGAGGTCGTGAGCTTTGGCTTTTTCTTCCAGTGGGTCAGCAGATGCTTTGTCTGCGAGGTCGGCGTGGTGTTCTTGGCGGAACTCAGCGTTCTCGTCCAGGCTCACCTTGCCATCAAGGGCGATGATGTCGCCTGATTCGGTGAGAACCAGCGGGTTCACCTCAACCAGGGTGGCGTCTTCTTTCACGTAGACGTCGTAGAGCTTCACGAAGACCGGCGCTACCTTGTCGACGAGTTCCTCGGGGAACTTCGCAGCGACGGCAATTTCTTTCGCCTTTGCCAAGTCAATACCCGTCAGTGGCGAGACCTCGATGCGGGCAAGAGCGTCGGGGCGCTCCTCAGCAAGCTGCTCAATTTCCATTCCGCCCTCGTAGCTACACAGAGCCAAGTAGGAGCGGTTTGCGCGGTCGAGCAAAACAGAAAAGTAGAACTCTTCAGCGATTGCGGCACCTGCAGCCACCATCACACGGCGAACCACGTGGCCTTTGATGTCGAGGCCCAGAATGGACTCGGCCGCAGCCTTAGCGTCTTCGGGGGTCTTTGCGACCTTGACACCGCCGGCTTTACCGCGGCCTCCAGTCTTGACCTGGGCTTTGACGACCGTCACGCCACCCATTGCGGATGCTGCGGCGAAAACTTCGTCAGGAGTGTCGGCAATTTTGCCGGGGAGCACGGGAACTCCGTGCTTTTCGAACATGTCTCGAGCTTGATACTCAAATAGATCCACGGGGGATAAACCTCTCACACGGCGCGTAACGAAGCCTCGGTGGCTTGGCCACCAGGCCCAACAGACACTCCAAGCCTAGTCTCTTCACGTGAAGGTTTTTGCCGAGACCTCGCTAATCAACCCGAGAAATCGGAGCAATTTTGACAAGCAGGCGCTTTTTGCCGACCGTGTCGAACTGAACTTCAGCGACGCGCTTGGGGCCCTCGCCGGTGAGGGCCGTCACTGACCCGCCACCAAAGTCGTCGTGGTTAATTCGATCGCCCACCGCGAGCTCAAGGCTCGAGTTGTCCCGCGGCACCGAATCAATGCGGTTTGCCCACTGGGTGTTCTTTTGGCGGGGAGCTTGAGGCAAGGAAGGGAGAGCGCGGTCCAGGCTCGGCCGAGGACGATTAAGGGCGGCCTGCCCCATTCCCGATTCTTTCCAGTGGATTAGGTCTTGAGGAATTTCTTGGAGGAAGCGGCTCGGTGCGCACACCAGTGGTTCGCCGGTATACGTCATCCGACTCATCGCAAGAGAAAGATAGAGCTTTTCTTTTGCTCTCGTCATTCCCACATAGAACAGGCGACGCTCTTCGGCGAGGCCGCCTGGTTCAGCCGCACTCATCCTGTGGGGAAGAAGCTCTTCTTCCACTCCCGTGACAAACACCACATCAAACTCAAGACCCTTCGCGGTGTGAAGAGTCATCAGCGAGACAGTGCCTTGAGAATCATCCAACTCATCGGCCGCGGCCACTAGTGACACCTCAGTCAAGAACTCGACAAGGCCCGCCTCTTGGTTGCCTCTGGAGAATTCAGTAGCAACGGCCAATAATTCGTCCACGTTTTCGGCACGAGCTTCCTCTTGAGGATTACCCGAAGCGAGAAGGAGTTCTTTATAGCCAGTTCTCTCGATCACTGCCTTCAAGGTGTCGGCGGCACTCGCGCGGTCAAGGGTGCTGCGAAGCTCCACCAAGAGGGCGTTGAGCTCAGCGATTGCCTTGGTGACTTTCGGCCCAAGCCCCAGCTGGTCGACCTCGGCGAGCGCTTGGGAGAGTGTGATGCCGTTTGCTTCCGCGTGAGACACCAGCGTCGACTCGGTTGCCGGACCAATGCCGCGCTTGGGCGTATTCAAGATGCGGCGCATTGCCAGGGTGTCGGCGGGGTTGGCGATTGCTTGGAGGTAGGCGAGCATGTCCTTTACTTCGAGGCGCTCGTAGAACTTGGTGCCACCGATCACCCGGTAGGGGATGGCTTGGCGGATGAAGATTTCTTCCAGGGCACGCGTTTGGGCGTTGGTTCGATAGAACACGGCCATGTCGTTGTAGCGGTGGCCCTCATCAAACTGCTTGATGATCTCGTCAGCGACGAATTGCGCTTCATCGTGCTGGCTGTAGCCGGTGAAACCCACAATCGGATCTCCCGCGCCCCGCTCGCTGAAAAGGTTCTTGGCTTTGCGATCGAAATTGTTCGAAATGACGGCGTTGGCTGCGTCGAGGATGTTTTGCTTCGAGCGGTAGTTCTGCTCCAACAACACAACCTTGGCGCCGGGGAAGTCGCGCTCGAACTCGATGATGTTTCGAATATCCGCACCGCGGAAGGCATAAATTGACTGGTCTGAGTCACCCACCACGGTCAGCGTGGGGGCTGCGAGGCCGTTTCGACGCTGGTCTTCTGGCGCCCCTTCGGGCACGAGCTCAGGGGGAACCGGCTTAGTCAGCTCTCGAACCAGCGCGTATTGCGCGTGGTTGGTGTCTTGGTACTCATCCACCAAGACGTGGCGGAATCGTCTGCGATACACCGCCGCTACTTCGGGAAAGGCGCGGAAGAGGTGAACTGTGTGAACAATGAGGTCATCAAAGTCGAATGCTTGTGAGCGGGCGAGTTCCGCTTGATACTCACCCCAGATTTGGAAGAACTCCACGTCGTTGGGGTCTGAGTCATTCACCCGCGAGCGGTATCCATCCACGTCGACGAGTTCGTTTTTGAGCCTCGACATCTTTCCCGAGACGCTGGCGGGCGTGAGGCCCAGACGGTCTGAGCCGCGCTCTCTGATGATGCGCTTGAGCAATGCACGCTGATCCCCGGAGTCATAAATGGTGAAGGCTTTGGTGTATCCGAATCTCTCTGCTTCGGTGCGGAGGATGCGCACACAGGCCGAGTGGAAGGTGGAGATCCACATTCCCTCAGCGGCTTCGCCTAAGAACCCACTCACCCGCTCCCGCATTTCACCTGCGGCCTTATTCGTGAAGGTGATGGCAAGAATTTGGCTCGGCCATGCTTCCTTGCCGGCGATCAGAGAGGCAATACGCCTAGTGAGCACACTGGTTTTTCCCGAACCGGCACCGGCAACAATAAGGAGGGCTTGGCCTCGGTAGCTGACGGCTTCTGCTTGGCGGTCGTTTAAGCCCTCGAGGAGCGGAGATTCGGCGAGTGACATCGGACACTCAGTCTATGCACCACCACCCACCAGGGTTGACCCGACTAGCCTGGGCCTGTGAGCGAGATGCCAGCAACGACTCCCGTCGACATCGAAAGTGTCGACGACGTGGGTGACGCCCCGTCCCACCGTGGGAAGCGATGGAATATTCTCGCGATCTTGTCGTTTGTCGCTGCCCTCGTGCTAAGCCCCTTGGCGATGCCGTTTGGCTACGTGGCCCTTCGCCAAATCAGACAATCCGACCAATCGGGCACTTCGTTGGCGTGGATTTCGGTGGGGCTTGGATGGCTGTGGCTTGCAAGCTACGCAGTGCTCATCACAGCACTACTGACTATCTGGGCAGAAAACCCTTTCTGGCCCTAATTCTCATTACGCCTGAGGCTTACTCGAAGGATTTTTCAAGCCTTCTCAATACACTGGAGGAGCGCCTCTAATCGAGGCGCATACGACTAGAAGGAGTGATTGACGACATGGCGTCATCCAACCCCGCATTTAGCCGTTCGGCTGTCTTTAGTGACACCGGCCGCCAACCCATCAGCTTGGAACAGCTCGATGAGATGTATGGCCGGCCGGCAGCGACCCCGTCCGAAACCGGACGGATGAGCTACAACGACACCATCATGAAGACCCTGATCACCTTCGGTGTGCTGCTTGCTGGTGCACTCGTGGGATGGGTCCTGCCAGGACTCGCCCTCATCGGAGCCATTGCTGGTTTCGTGTTGGCACTCGTCAACATCTTTAAGAAGACCCCCTCGCGCGGCCTCATCCTGAGTTATGCAGCTGCCCAGGGTCTCTTCGTCGGTGGCATCTCCGCCATCTTCAACAACATGTGGGATGGCATTGTGACCCAGGCGGTGTTTGGAACACTCGCCGTGGTGGGAGTCACCTTGTTCTTGTTCCTCAATGGAACACTGCGCTCCTCCCCGCGTCTGACCAAGATGTTCATTGTGGGAATGGTCGGCTACGCCGCCTTCTCGCTGGTGAACTTCGGATTGATGATCTTCGGGGCAACCGACAGCATGTTTGGTCTTCGCAGCGTGACCTTCATGGGCATCCCGCTCGGGTTGCTCCTGGGAGTAGTCATCGTTCTTCTCGCCGTCTACTCACTGGTTCTCGATTTTGAATCCGTGAAAAACGGTGTGGAGCGCGGCGCCCCCGAGATTTACGGCTGGCAAGCAGCCTTCGGCATCGTGGTCACCGTGGTGTGGCTTTACGTCGAGATTCTGCGCATCCTCGCAATCCTGCGGGGCGACTAACTAAGACGTCTTAAAGCCGCCCGGTGCTACTCCCATTCGATGGTGCCGGGCGGCTTTGACGTTATGTCAAGCACCACGCGGTTCACTTCAGACACCTCGTTGGTAATCCGGTTGGAGATGTGGGCAAGAAGTTCGTAGTCGAGCCTGGTCCAATCCGCCGTCATCGCGTCTTCACTCGATACCGGGCGAAGCACAATCGGGTGACCGTAGGTGCGGCCATCTCCCTGCACGCCCACTGAGCGAACATCGGCAAGCAGAACGACGGGGCACTGCCAAATTTCACCATCAACACCGGCGGCGGTGAGTTCTTCGCGGACGATCGCATCGGCAGCACGCAGGACATCGAGGCGCTCTTCGTTGACCTCACCAATGATGCGGATTCCCAGGCCAGGGCCTGGGAAGGGATGGCGGGCGACGATTGCTTCTGGAAGCCCCAGGTCACGCCCGATCTGGCGGACCTCGTCTTTAAACAAAGTCTTCAACGGTTCGACGAGTTCGAACTCGAGATCGTCTGGAAGTCCACCGACGTTGTGGTGGCTCTTGATCACGGCAGTTCCCGAGCCTCCGCCGCTTTCCACCACGTCTGGGTAGAGGGTTCCTTGAACCAGGAACTTCACGTCGGCATTAGCATCGTGTGCTTCCTTGACCAGCTGCGCTGCGGCGTCTTCGAAGGTGCGGATGAATTCGCGGCCAATAATCTTGCGCTTTGTTTCTGGCTCACTGACACCCGCAAGCTCGCCCAGGAACTTGTCCTTGGCGTCTACGGTGACCAGGCGCACACCGGTGGCCTGAACAAAGTCGCGCTCAACTTGTTCGCGCTCCCCCGCCCGCAACAAACCATGGTCAACAAATACGCAGACCAACTGGTCGCCGACTGCTTTGTGGACCAGTGCCGCGGCAACAGCGGAGTCGACACCACCGGAGAGGCCACAAATTACTTTCGCGTCACCGACCTGGGCGCGAATCTGCTCGACTTGGGAAGCAATTACGTTGCCCGAGTTCCAGTCGTGAGATAGTCCTGCGATGTCGTGCAAGAAGTTTTCTAAGACGTCTTGACCAAAATCAGAGTGCTTCACTTCGGGGTGCCACTGCACTCCATAGCGTTTCGATGCGGGGTCACCGAAGGCGGCGACCGGAGTGGCCTCGGTCTTCGCCAAGACCTGGAATCCGGGAGGGGCCTGTCGCACCTGGTCGCCGTGGCTCATCCACGTGGTTTGAGTGCCAGGCTGACCGGCAAGTAACGGGTCGTGGGAATCAAGCACCGTGGCTTCCGTGCGACCGTATTCGCGAAGACCCGTGTGGGCTACTTCTCCACCGAGTGCTTGGGCCATGACTTGGAAGCCGTAGCAAATGCCAAAGATAGGCAGGTCAAGGTCAAACACTTTGGGGTCGAGCTCAGGTGAGCCTTCTGCATAGACGCTGGAGGGTCCGCCACTCAACACCAACGCAAGAGGGTTTTTTGCAGCAATCTCGTCCGCAGAAATCGAGTGAGGCACAAGCTCCGAATACACACCCGCTTCTCGCACCCGTCTGGCAATCAGCTGGGCATACTGAGCGCCAAAGTCGACGACCAAAACCGGGCGGGGTGTTACCTGCTCGCTCATCAGGAGCTCACCTGCTCGATGCGTCCTCGCACCAGGCGGGTTGCATAGTGCTCAATAAAGAAGGAGAGGAAGGGGAAGAGTCCACCCGAGGCCAACCACAAGAAGCGCCAGAACGGCCAACGCATCAACGACCAAACCCTGAATGACGCAAAGAGGTAAACCACGTAGAACCAACCGTGGGCGATCAAAATCGCTTGCGAAAAGTTAAATGCTTCTACTTGGCCGTCAGGAACCAAGGCGACGAGGCCGCGGTCACCAAACATTTCCACTTCGTAGCCGAAACCGTATTTCGCAACCATTTCGATGCTCAATAACAGCAAGAGCACACCGGTCACATAGGAGGAGAAACGATAGAACGACAGCGCACCAGGAAGTGACTTAGCGGTATTCGCCTGCGCGTGAGATGTGGTGCCAGCCATATCGACCATCCTATTCCGCGAGCGCCTGGTCAGATTCCAGCTCCCGCTCCCACTGATCACGCACCAAGCGGTACCAGAGGTAGAGCGCGAAGCCGGCGAAAATGACCCACTCTGCGGCGTAGAAGATGTTCAACCAGTTAAGGACCCGCTCTTTCGAGGGCGGGGTGGTCGAAATCGTGTTTAATCCCTCGGGCGCCTCACTCGCGACCAGGTATCCGCCATACACGGGGCCAGGGTTGTCCCACAGGTTGATCAGTTCTGCCACCGAAAGGGCGCGTCGCTCGCCGTTTTCAAAGTCTGAGCTTTGTGGAGACTCCGTGGGGACGTAGCGACCTTCAAAGGCAGACGCAGTCGACGCGAGGGGGAGATCCATTCCGCCCCCAGTGGGAACCCAGCCGGCAGCGACCGCGAGGGAGTTGCCCTCTGCCGTTACGCAGTGGCGGACCAGCCAGTCACCGGTGCCCTCGGGGAGTGTGCGGTTAGTGAGCCACACGTCATCGCCTTCTTGCACCTCGCACTCCACCCTGACCATTCGGCCACTCGCGTCAGAGGTGATGATCGATTGGGGTATCGCGACAGAAGTGAGCTCGACGGCTATTTCTGTGTCTCGCTCTAAAACGGTCGCGGTGTCGACGCTTCGCTGCCACTGCCATTGCCCCAGTAGCGCAAACACACTGGCCACGGCGAGCGCGAAAAGCAATGCGCCGATCCATTTCGGACGCCTAGCAACGCTCCAGAATGTGCTCATAGTGTTCTCCGCCACGACGATACGGACTAACCCTGGGCGAGACGTGAATTAGTGGCGGATGAGAACATCGACGCGCTGGAAATCCTTCACGTCGGTGTATCCACACGTGGCCATCGAGTGTCGAAGCGCACCCATAAGGTTGCTAATTCCCTCGGCACCATCGGCTGGGCCAAACAACACCTCTTCGAGTGTTCCCGCGACTCCCACGTGCACGCGGTTTCCTCGCGGAAGGTGAGGGTGGTGCGCTTCTGGACCCCAGTGCCAACCAGCACCTGGCGCTTCCGATGCGCGCGCAAGCGTGCTGCCCAGCATCACGGCGTCTGCCCCGGAGGCGATTGCGGCGACAATGTTGCCGCTCGTTCCCAAACCGCCATCGGCGATGACGTGGACGTAACGTCCACCAGACTCATCGAGGTAGTCGCGGCGGGCTGCAGCAACGTCGGAAATAGTGGACGCCATCGGCGCTTGAATGCCGAGGGTGAGCCTGGTGGTTGAGGCGGCTCCTCCGCCAAAGCCTGCCAAGACTCCTGCGGCCCCGGTTCGCATCAGGTGAAGGGCCGCGGTGTAGGTAGCAGCTCCTCCCACGATGACGGGGACGTCAAGTTGGTAGATGAACTCTTTGAGGTTGAGAGCTTCGCGCTCACTGCTGCTCACGTGTTCAGCGCTCACGGTGGTCCCACGGATGACGAACATGTCGGGATGCGCTGCGACGACCGTTTCATAGAACTCTTGGGTGCGCTGCGGGCTCAAAGCTCCGGCAACGGGAACACCTGCTTCTCGCACCTCGTCGAGGCGACGTCGGATGAGATCAGCCTTGATGGGTTCTCGATAGAGCCTTTGCAGCAATGCGGTGGCTTCTGCTTCGGGGACCGATTGGATCTGCCGAAAAATTGAGTCCGCATCTTCGTAGCGAGTCCAGAGGCCCTCGAGGTTCAGCACACCCAGGCCACCGAGCTTGCCTAAGGCGATAGCGGTCTGGGGCGACATGACCGAATCCATCGGAGCGGCGACCACGGGAATCGCGAAGCCAATCGCGTCAATGGTCCACTCCAACGACACATCTTCTGGGTCGCGGGTACGACGAGATGGGATGACGGCAATATCGTCTAATCCGTATGCTCGGCGGGCCCGTTTGGCACGGCCAATTTCTAGCTCACTCACCCCGCAAGCTTAGTGCCACACGGACAAGGGGGCTTTTTAGCGCCGGTAGTTCGGCGCTTCCACCACGCGGTGAACGTCGTGCGGGTGTGACTCTTTAAGGCCGGCTGCTGTGATGCGGACAAACTTGCCACGCACCTTCAGCTCGTCAATCGTGGCTGCGCCGGTGTAGAACATCGACTGACGAAGCCCTCCCAAAAGCTGATACACCACCGAACCCAACGGACCACGGTAGGGAACCTGGCCTTCAATGCCTTCCGCGATCAACTGCTCATCGCTTGGCACATCGGCTTGGAAATAACGGTCCCTGGAATAGGAAGTCTTTTCGCCGCGGCGCTGGAGCGCTCCCAGCGATCCCATGCCTCGGTAGTTCTTGAACTGCTTGCCATCAACAAAGGTCAAATCTCCAGGAGATTCATCCGTTCCCGCCAGCAAGGAGCCGAGCATGACCGAATCTGCTCCGGCAACGAGCGCCTTGGCGATGTCGCCTGAATACTGAAGGCCTCCATCAGCAATGACGGGGACACCCGCAGGGATCGCTGCACGCGAGGCTTCCCACACTGCCGTGACCTGGGGAACGCCCACGCCGGCCACAACGCGGGTGGTGCAAATCGACCCTGGGCCCACACCTACCTTGATGGCATCGGCACCCGCTGAAATCAAAGCTTCTGCTCCGTCGCGGGTTGCCACGTTGCCGCCAATGACATCGATGCCATCAAATGACGAATCTGACTTCAAACGCCCAATAATGTCGAGCACTCCACTGCTGTCGCCGTTTGCGGTGTCGACGACGATGACGTCAACTCCCACATCGCGCAGGCCGCAGGCGCGCTCCCAGGCGTCTCCGAAGAAACCAATCGCCGCAGCCACGCGGAGTCGCCCCTGATCGTCCTTCGTGGCGAAGGGGTACTTCTCCGACTTGTCAAAGTCCTTCACGGTAATCAGCCCGCGCAAGCGTCCGCTGTCGTCTACGAGGGGAAGTTTCTCAATTTTGTGTGCGGCGAAAAGGGCGAGAGCCTCTTCCGGCTTGATGCCCTCTTGGGCGGTGACGAGCTTGTCGCTAGTCATCACGTCTCGAACCAGGGTGGTCTGCGCGTCTTCGGCAGAGACGAAACGCATATCGCGGTTGGTGACAATCCCCACCAGCTTGCCGTCTCCTTCTACAACGGGAAGACCAGAGACACGAAAGCGCCCACAAATCTCATCCACTTCGGCCACTGTTGCATCGGGCGTGATTGTGACGGGGTTGGTGATCATTCCCGATTCACTGCGCTTGACCTTGTCGGCAGCCTCAACCTGGTCGTCGATGGACATGTTGCGGTGGAGCACACCAATCCCACCTTGGCGGGCCATGGCGATGGCCATGCGCGCTTCTGTCACTGTGTCCATCGCGGCGGAGATCACCGGGGCATGCATGGTGATGCGCTTGGTGAGCCTGGTGGACGTATCGGCTTGAGAGGGGATGACATCTGTGTGCGCTGGAAGCAACATCACATCGTCGTAGGTCAGACCAACAAAATCGAAAGGATTTGACTCCACCAAAGCGCCCCTTTTACCCGCACCGACATCAATTCATCACGACGAAGTAGCGCCGTGAACCAATGGTACCGGTTCGACCTGGCCCCAGGAACCAGGCATAATGTCTCGAAGCGTTAACACGCAGTAGACAACAAGGAAATATAAGAGCGTCATCGTTGACGCACAGCGAAGCACGAGTTGTGCGCAGATACAGAGGCATCCATGGAGGCAATGTGGAACTCGTGAACACCCTGAAGAGCAATCTGGGCGGAAGGCTTCCTCGCTGGATAGTCCTCAGTCTCATTAGCGCTCTCGCCTTTCTACTCGCCGTCGGACCAGCAGGCACAGCCCTGGCTGACGAGGTTGGCGAGGACTACGACTTCAAGATTTCTGGAAACGTCAAGAATGAGGGCGAGCCGCTTCAAGGCGTTGTCATCACGGTGGAAGGCGACGGCTACTCAGCCGAAGTGACCAGTGGTGCCGATGGAAAGTGGAAGGTTGGCGTTCCCGAACGCGCGATCTACACCGTCACTCTGGACCAAAACACCCTTCCTGAGGGCATCGCCGTGCTGGAGGGTGGAGACACCCAGCAGGTAGAGATCGGCCCAGGTGGCTCTGTGGTGAAGAACTTCTTCATTGGTGAAGGTGAGCGTCAGACGACGAGTCTTCTTGACCAGTTCACCGCCCGGCTGATTTACGGATTGAACTTCGGATTGATGTTGGCACTGGCCTCCATCGGTTTGTCGTTGGTATACGGAACGACCGGAATTTCAAACTTCGCTCACGCAGAACTCGTCACCTTTGGCGCCCTGGTCGCGATGGTGTTTGGGTCCATCCTCGAGTGGCCCATGTGGATCGCCATCATCCTCGCGGTTGCTGCAAGCGCCGGGATCGGGTGGGTCCAAGACGCGGGACTGTGGGCGCCACTTCGGCGTCGAGGGCTCGGCCTTGTTCAGCTCATGATCGTCAGTATTGGACTCTCGCTTGCCGTCCGTTACATCTTCCAATTCGCCGTTGGCGGTGGAACGATGCAGCTTCCCGGCTCTGGTGCCGCCAAGATTCCACTCTTTGGAGCAGTAGCGCTCAGCACGATTGACCTTGCCAGCATGGCAATCAGCATCGTGGTGATTGTGGCCTTTGGAATCTGGTTGACCTTCTCCCGTATCGGTAAGGCAACTAGGGCGATCTCGGACAACGCATCTCTCGCTGCCGCATCGGGAATCGACGTCGACCGCGTCATCCGCATCGTCTGGATCTTGGCCTCAATGCTCGCCGGTCTCGCCGGAATCTTGTGGGCCTACTTCCGCCCAGGAATCAAGTGGGATATGGGAGAGAAAATTCTGCTTCTCATGTTCGCCGCAGTGGTTCTCGGAGGGTTGGGAACAGCATTCGGCGCGCTCATTGGAGCCATCATCGTGGGTGTCTTAGTGGAGACCTCCGCAATGGTGATCCCCTCCGACCTTAAGTACGTCGGAGCATTGAGCTTGCTCATCATCATTCTGCTGGTCAGGCCTCAGGGCTTGCTCGGCAAGAAAGAACGCATAGGTTAGGGGCCCACGATGGACTGGGGATCAATTCTTTCGAACACCGCGCAATCGCTATTTAGCCCAGCGACCATGGCGTTCGCGCTGGCCGCGCTCGGCCTCGCCGTGCACTTCGGTTTTGCAGGACTGCTCAACATGGGTATCGCAGGGTTCATGGCCGTGGGCGCCTATGGGTACGCCATTTCGATTTTGACCTTCGGCTTCCCCTGGTGGGCAGCCGCACTGGTAGGAATCGGCGCATCAGTCATCCTGGCAATTTTGATGGGCGCTCCGACCCTTCGCCTTCGCGGTGATTATTTGGCGATTGTGACGATTGCAGGTGCGGAGATTTTGCGCCTACTCTTCCTCACCACCGCGAATCAGGAAATCACGGGTTCGGCCGACGGACTTTTCGGTTACCACGCGAGCTTCCGCGCTGCTAACCCTTTCCCGGAGGGAACCTACGGCTTTGGCCCCTGGACGTATAACGAGGTGGAGTTCTGGGTATTGGTCTTGGGACTCATTGTGCTCGGCGCCGCCGTGTTGTTCGTGTGGCGTTTGATCAACAGCCCCTGGGGTCGCGTGATCAAGGGCATTCGTGAGGACGAAGACGCCGTTCGGGCCCTGGGTAAGAACGTCTTTAGCTACAAGATGCAGGCGCTGATCATCGGTGGTGTGATTGCCGCAATTGGTGGAATCATCTACGCGCTCCCAAGTGCTGTGAACCCCAACGTCTACGTCACCTCGCTGACGTTCTTCGTGTGGACAGCGCTGTTGCTCGGTGGAGCAGCCACCGTGTTTGGCCCGCTACTCGGAGCAGTGATCTTCTGGGTTCTCCAGGCCTTCCTCAGCAACGTGCTGCCAGCCATGGTGTCATCCGGAATTCTGCCCTTCGTATCTTCCGCGCAAGCTGCAACATTGCGATTCGTGCTGGTGGGAGTCGGGCTCGTGCTGTTGGTGGTGTTTAGACCTCAAGGAATCTTGGGCGACAAGAGGGAGATGACCTTTGTCAAGTAGCAACCAGAAACCTCAGAGCGTCGAGAAGACCACTGGTCTTCACATCGGCGAGATTGAACCAGGCGTCAAGAAAGTTGACCCTATCGTCACCATCGACAAGGTGCACCGCCAATTCGGTGGTCTCACCGCAGTCGACGTTGACCACTTGGAAATCCCGCGCGGAGTCATCACCGCTCTCATCGGCCCCAATGGTGCCGGCAAGACAACGCTGTTTAACCTGCTGACTGGTTTCGACAAGCCAGATAGTGGCGAGTGGACCTACGACGGTGAAAACATTGCCGGCGTCCCCGCCTTCAAGCTTGCACAGCGCGGCCAGGTACGAACCTTCCAGCTCACGAAGGCCCTAGGCCTTCTCACAGTGCTCGACAACATGAAGCTTGGTTCTAAGCACCAGCTGGGTGAGCGCCTCTTCCCGTCGCTCCTTCCTTTCCTCTGGAAGGGCCAAGATGACGAAATCGCCGAGAAGGCAATGAAACTTCTAAAGAAGTTCAAGCTCGATGCCAAGAAGGATGACTTCGCCGCATCTCTGTCTGGTGGCCAGCGCAAACTGCTTGAAATGGCTCGCGCGCTGATGAGCGACCCAGAACTAGTCATGTTGGACGAGCCAATGGCAGGTGTGAATCCGGCGTTGACCCAGTCGCTTCTTGACCACATCTTGGATCTCAAGAAGGACGGCATGACCGTATTGTTCGTTGAGCACGACATGCACATGGTCAGCCACATCGCTGACTGGGTTGTCGTCCTCGCCGAAGGTCGCGTTGTGGCTGAAGGCCCACCCGACCAGGTGATGAAGAATCCCGCCGTGATCGATGCCTACCTCGGCGCCCACCAAGAAATCGACCTCGGTGTGGTGACCGGACGCTACGACGAGGCTTCGAAGTAAGGACTGCAGGAGAAAAATAATGACCGAATCATCCACTCCCGTAATCCACGTCGACAATCTCGTTGCGGGATACCTTCCCGGCGTGAACATCCTCAATGGATGCACCATCGAAGCAAAACAGGGCGAACTCATTGGAATCATCGGCCCCAACGGTGCCGGAAAGTCGACCCTGTTGAAGGCCATCTTTGGCCAAGTGAATATTCGAGACGGACATGTCTTACTCAACGGTGATGACATCACCGGTCTCAAAGCCAACAAGCTCGTCGAACGCGGCGTCGGCATGGTTCCGCAAAACAACAACGTCTTCCCCAGCCTCACCATCGAAGAAAACTTCCAAATGGGCGTCTTCCAAGATCCAGCTCTCTATGAAGAGCGTTTGGACTTCGTCGTGGGTTTGTTTGACGAGCTGAAGAAGCGTCTCAAGCAGCGCGCAGGGTCGCTTTCTGGTGGTGAGCGTCAGATGGTGGCTATGGGCCGAGCTCTCATGATGGACCCCAAGGTGCTCCTACTGGATGAGCCGTCCGCTGGATTGTCGCCTGTGCGCCAGGACGAAGCGTTCATCCGCGTCTCTGAGATCAACAAGGCGGGCGTGACCACGATCATGGTGGAGCAAAACGCACGTCGCTGCCTCCAGATCTGTGACCGCGCCTATGTGTTAGACCAAGGAACTGACGCCTACACCGGCACCGGTCGTGAGCTGCTGAACGACCCCAAGGTCATCAGCTTGTACCTCGGAACCCTCGGCACCTAGACAACGCGTTACAAACGCCCCTAGAGCCTCCTGTGAGCGCCTAGGGGCGTTTTGCGTTGGTCTGAAAAACCTGACTCACGGGCAGTTGGTGTCAGACACGAAACAGGGCCCCGGGTTTCCCCGGGGCCCTGCTACACCTCTCTAAGAGGCAACACTAACTAGCCAGCGTATGGCTCGTAGGTGTTGTCTTCGAGGTAGATGTACTTTCCGATGCTGGCTTCAGTCGGGTCGCCCACCTCGTTGAAGGTGATAGGACCGGACACGCCGTCGTAGTCAGCTACGCCGCCACCGTTGATGATTTCTGCACACTCAGCGAAGCTGGTGCACTTGGTTCCATCACCGGATCCACCGGATACTTCCTGCAGCTTGGCAGCGATTGCAGAACCGCTGTCAACGTTGCCGGCAGCAAGAGCTGCGAGGGCAAGCAGGATGGTCGAGTCGTAGGACTCTGCACCGTAGGCGTACACACCAGCGAGGTCTGCATTGCCGTCGGCCATCCAGTTCTCGTTCATGCGCTCGGTGAAGTCACCGATTACGTTGGTGTCGAGACCAGGAAGGGTTCCCTTTGCACCGGTCAAGCTACCTGCATCGAGGTCTTCACTGTAGTTTGCGAGGTTACCGTCAACGAAGTAAAGGTTCTCCGCTGGGTACTGGCTCACGAGCTCAGGAAGGATGGTCTTGGCCTCTTCGAAGGTGATGAGGACAATTGCATCTGGGTCAACCGCGAGAACCTCGTTAATCTGCGAGGTGAAGTTGGTGTCACCAGTGTTGTAGGTCGGAGCAGCGAGCACGCTACCACCAGCAGCCTCGAAGGCGTTGGTGGTGAACTCAGCAAGTCCGGTTCCGTAGGAGTCGTTCAGAACGATCATTGCGATGTTCTGGTGTCCGTCTTCAGCGATCCAGTTTCCGAGCACCTCACCCTGGAGCACGTCAGAAGGAGCAGTACGCCAGTACAGTCCGTTGTCCTCGTAGGTGGTGAATGCAGCAGAGGTGTTAGCTGGCGAGAACTGAATCACGTCAGCAGCAACAACCTGGTCGATGAACTGGAGCGAGGTACCGGACGAAGCAGCACCAAGGATTGCCTTTACGCCAGCGTTGAGCAGACGGGGAATCTCGGTTTCGTATGCCTTGTTGTCGG
>JAYOHK010000003.1:74217-103378 GCA_038118225.1 Cellulomonadaceae bacterium
GAGTCACCCCACTCAACGTCAACGGTGATTCCAGCGCCTGCAGCGTTGATGTCTGCAACAGCCAGAGCTACACCAGCTTCTTCGGGGGGTCCGAGGAATGCGAGGTTACCGGTCTGCGGAAGAGCAGTACCGATCTTCAGGGTCAGGTCGCCTACTGGCTCCGACGTGGTTTCCTCAGCGGCCTCTTCAGCAGCAGGCTCAGCGGAACCCGCTGCACAGCCACCAAGGACCAGAGCCGAGGCAGCAAGAATGGCTACGCCACTCCCAGCCTTTGAAATAACGCTCATGATGCTCCTTACATTGAATTGTTTTTCCCAAAGGAAAAGCGACTGCTTAAACACAGCCAATATCCAATGTTAGGCGTAGTTACATCTCGGCTCCAAGGCGAAAAGATTACATCCCTGTAACAACGTGAAACTGTCGGATAGGCGACAAATCGGTTAACGAGACCGGTTGCGCAGTGTTTTGGCAGAATCCAGAGCAAAAACAGCCAATGCAATCACCACAATCGCAAAACCCCACCATCGCTCGGGTGGCATCGGTTCACTCAAAATCACTATTCCGACGATTGCCTGGAGCACTGGATTCATGTACTGAATGAAGCCCACAGTGCTCAGGGGAAGTCGCCTCGTGGCTGCCGCGAACAGCAGCAATGGCGCAGTGGTTACCGCTCCAGCAAGTAACAGCAACACTGTATGCGCCGATCCAATCGCGCCCATGTCGAGGCCGCCGCGGCCTGCCTCCCACCACAACAAAGCCAGTGCAAGAGGTGTCACCCAGAGGGACTCCAAAGCGAGCCCTTGGAGAGCGCCCATCTGTCCCAACAGTTTCTTGACAAGCCCGTAGAGCCCGAACGAGAAGGCCAAACTCAATGCAATGATCGGGAATTGGCCATAGGCAACAATGAGAACCACAACTGCTAGGCCGCCAAGTGCCAATGCCACCCACTGCAGCCTGCGGAGTGACTCACGAAGCACCAGGACCCCAAGAAGTGCAGTCACTAAGGGATTGATGAAGTACCCAAGCGCGGCATCAACAACGTGCCCGGTTTGGGTAGCAAAAACAAATACGCCCCAGTTAATGGCGATAAACACACCGGCGGCGGCCGTAAGTATCGCGGTCTTTCGATCTCGCAGAAGAGCAAGAGTGGCGGTGAGCGATCCTTGAACCGCCAAAATCACCACGCACAGAAGCAGCGACAAAATGATCCGCCAGCCAAGGATTTCAAGCGGCCTCGTGGGAGCAAGCGCCACGAAATACAGTGGGAAAATTCCCCACAACAGATAGGCGGAAACGGCATAGAAATAGCCATGCCTCATGTCCCGCTCTGCACTCACGCGCTAAGGCTATCTGCCCAAAACACTGAGGGCCCCGGTTTCCCGGAGCCCTCAGCTGATGATTTCTTGGCGTCTAGCGCTCGACTACTGCGAGCACGTCCTTCACCGAGAGCACAAGGTACTCGTCAGCGCCGAACTTGACCTCGGTTCCGCCGTACTTCGAGTAGAGAACTCGGTCACCGACGGAAACGTCGAGGGGAACACGCTTGTCGCCAGCCATACGGCCTGGGCCCACAGCGACGATTTCGCCTTCCTGGGGCTTTTCCTTGGCGGTATCTGGAATAACCAGACCAGACGCGGTGGTCTGCTCTGCTTCGACCTGCTTGATCACGACGCGATCTTCGAGCGGCTTGATGGAAACCGACACAGTTGACCTCTTTCGTAAGACGTTGAATTAGCACACTCAGTGGTTGAGTGCTAACCACAACTGTAGCGAAATAATTAGCACTCATGCAATACGAGTGCCAAAGTTCACAGCTTGGGCGACTGTCACAATAGGGAGGTGAGCTCGATCGATTCCAGCGCCCTCTTTCAGGCCGAGACGCTAACGCTGATTAATGAGCTCAGTGAGCAATCGTCCCTCGACGACATTGTGGGGACGGTGTCGAAACTGCGTGCTGGCGGCCACCCACAGGAGCGAATTCACCACGCCATCGAACAAGTACGGCTCCGCCGAAAAGCAGGAGTCAAGTTTGGCCAATTCGCTTCATCGATGCTGTTTACCGAGGCAGGCCTTGAACAAGCCACCCGGCTTGGCGTCGCGGCTCATCATGCGGGTCGTTTTCAGGCAGCGGGGCTGAAATCAGTTGCTGACTTGGGGTGCGGAATTGGTGGAGATTCGATGGCGTTCGCAGCGCTGGGACTGCACGTTCTCGCCGTTGACGCCGACCCCCTCACTGCCGCCGTTGCCAGTTTCAACCTGGCCTCGTTCGACAACGCGGAGGTGGAAAACACCACCCTGGAATCAATCGACCTCAGTCGCGTCGAATCAGCCTGGCTCGATCCTGCCAGGCGCGACGGGGTGAGCCGTCTCACAAACCCAGACGATTGGTCACCGTCGCTCGATGTGGCATTTGATATCGCTCGCACGCTACCGAGCGGCGTGAAACTCGCTCCTGGGATGGATCGCAGCTTGATTCCTGATGACATGGAAGCCCAATGGGTCAGCGCTGGAGGTGACGTGGTCGAGATGGTGCTGTGGAGCGGGGTGCTCAAGACTCCGGAGGTAACCCGAAGCGCGCTCATCATCGGGCCCGAATCAAGCCACACCCTGAGCGCTGCAGGCGACACCGATGATGTCACTACGGGCGAGCTCGGTGAATACCTCTACGAGCCCGATGGGGCGATTATTCGCGCGCGACTCATTGGCGACGTGGCTCGCTCCGTCGAGGGGCGAATGATTGATTCGTCAATTGCCTATTTCACGGCCGATTCGCACCATCCCACACCGTTTGCCAGTGCTTTCAGGGTCGAAGAAGTCTTATCCCCTAAGACCAAGGATTTAGCCAAGTGGGTACGGGACAACGAGGTGGGAACTCTCGAAATCAAAAAGCGCGGTTTCGATGTAGACCCCGCGACACTGCGCAAACAACTGCCACTGTCTGGCTCCACCTCCAAGACCTTGATCCTCACAAGAGCCAACGGCAAGAAGGTCGCAATTGCGGCCACCCGAATCAACAGCTAGGGCAGCAAGATCCCCCAGGCCACCAATAGTGCGCGGATAAACGGTGTCACCAAGACAGCTGCGATGACGGTGGACACCGCAATGCCCAGGTAACCCAAGACAAGAGCAACGATCAAACCGCCGCGTTTGGCCGGATGTTGGCGAAGCCCGATCTGACCAAAGATTGTGGCAAGAATCGAGGGAATCAACCCCAGACCAAATGCGGGCGACAGGGCGAGACCTAATACGCCAAGCGACGAGGCGATGGTGGGAAGCCAGGAGCGTCGTGACTTGTTTACTCGCCTACTCGGCGGAGTAATCGTCGGCTGCATTCCAGTAATTGCCTGGTCAACCTGCTCGACAAACTCTGCCTGGGTTGCAGGCTCCTGGCCTTCAGTCTGGCTAATCCACTCACCAAGATCGTCATCAGAAACCTGGCGCGCGGGAGGCAACCCAGCCTGAGCAATCGATGCGCTCAAGGTGGGATCTGCCGATACCCCGTTATCCGAGGCAGGGCGTCCTCGTGAGATTAGTTCTGCGCCAAGGGCAGCGATCATGGCGCCGTTATCGGTGCACAGCGAAAGCGGTGGAATACGAAGGTCAACCCCCGCGTCAGCGCACCGAGCCTCTGCCACCTCGCGCAAGCGACTATTCGCGGCGACTCCCCCGCCAAGAACCAGTCTCGTCACGCCATTGTCTCGGCACGCATCTAGTGCCTTAGTGATCAACACATCAACCACTGCGTCTTGGAACGACGCTGCCACGTCGGCGATGAGCTGCTGATCCTCACTATCACCGTGCTGCTCCCACCACCGAGCCACTGCAGTCTTAAGACCCGAGAACGAAAAGTTGAACCGGTGCTTTTCTTGGTCTTTTGGATGGGTGAGCCCTCGGGGGAACGAATAGGCCTTCGGGTTGCCTTCCTTGGCGACCCGGTCTATTTCTGGGCCTCCGGGATAGGGAAGACCTAAGAGTCGTGCCACCTTGTCAAAGGCCTCCCCCGCGGCGTCGTCAATGGTGTCGCCGAGAACGACCACATCGTCGACAATGTCGCGGACGAGAAGGATTGATGTATGCCCACCGGAGACCAAGAGGGCAATAGTGGGAAGCTCCAGGTCTCGACCTTCTGAGGTCAGCAACTCGACACTGACGTGACCCACGAGGTGGTTAACCGCATAAAGCGGGACACTGAGGCTCTGGGCGAGGCCCTTGGCGGCCCCTACTCCCACCATCAGCGCGCCCGCCAAACCAGGACCAGATGTGACCGCCACCGCGTCGATATCGTCGAGGTGCACTCCGGCTTCTGCCACCGCTTGATCAATGACTGAGGGGATCGCCTCCAGGTGAGCCCTGGCCGCAACTTCTGGGACCACGCCGCCAAATCGACGGTGGAGTTCCATTGAGGAGGAAATCACATTCGCCAATAATTGGCCGCCGCGGACAATGCCGACCGCGGTTTCATCACAACTGGTCTCAATCCCGAGAACCAGAGGAGCCGAGGGAGTGCTCACGTTAATGCACCACCCTCTACTTCCATGCCGTCAGCTCGAACCATGACCACGGCGTCAACACCGTCTGGCTGATAGTAGCCGTGGCGTCGATCAATCTCGTGAAAGCCCACCGATTGATAGAGCGCGGTCGCGACCGGGTTGTCTGCACGCACCTCGAGAAATAAAGCGTTTACTCCCCGACTTTCGGCCTCACCGATCAGGAGGCTCAGCAGCTTTCGCCCTAATCCTTGGCCACGAAGCTGCGGCACGACAGCCAGGGTCTGAATATCGCCCTGATCAGCGTCGGCTGGGGCCGCTCGCAGTCCGGCGTAACCGACAATCTCGTCACCTTCTTCGGCCACCAAGTAGTACGAAAACGGATGGCCCAGCTCATCCAGGAAGAGCTCCCGGGACCACGCGTCATTTAGGAAGAGCCCCTTCTCCAGTTCAAAAAGGGCATCCACATCAGCGGGCACAGCTGTGCGAATCGTGGCGCTCACGATGGCATCGTCACGTCTGGTGCACGCAAGTAGACCGCCTGTTCGGGCAGCAACTCAACACCGTGGTGTTGATACCAGAGCACAGCCCTGGCCAGCCGACAGGGGTCAACGCTTTCTAACCACACGACGTCAGCACCGTCATGCTCGGTTGCCTGCTCTGGAATGTCGTTTTTGGAGACCAACGTGGTGTCTCCTACACGAGAGGCGAAAGATCGACCGGGCTCTGGCTGATACCTCGTCACCGCCAATTCGCCGCGCCTAGCGTCACTGACGACAAGGGTGTCTCTGGCGATCTCCCACGCAGCGCTGTCGTGGCTCAACACGGGCAGCAGAGGAACACCTCGGCCTTTTGCGAACGCAGTGGCGGCGGCCATTCCGACTCGAAGGCCAGTGAAGGGACCTGGCCCCACACCCATCACCACACCGGTGATATCCGCAGGTGTGATGGTGGCCTCACTCAGCGCACGGGCAATGAGGGGACCAATTGCTTCAGCGTGACTTCTGCGGTCTTCTACCGATGCGCTGGAGAGACAGTTGCCTTGCAGACCGGTCACACCCACGACGGTTCCAATTGAGGAATCAATGGTGAGGAGCATTGATCACCTCCATCGCTTTATCAAAACGGTGACTCGTTCCACCACCGGCGGTGTGCGCGCTCACGGTGACGATTCTCGTGCCCTGATCGGCCTCTTCGAGGTTGATGATCTCTGCTTCATCAGAAGGGCGTTGAATATCGATATCTAGCCATTCGCCCACAATGTGCTCGACATAGGGCCGACCCCATTCGATGAGGGTGATGGAGTGGTCGACATCAATATCGAGGTCAAGAAGTTCATCGTGATGGTTCAAGCGGTAGGCATCCACGTGCACGAGCGGTGGCTTCGAGGAGTCGGTCCTCTTGTGCACCCGAGCCACAACAAACGTGGGGCTTTGAATCATCCCCTCCACCCCGAGTGCTTCACCAAGACCACGAACCAGAGTGGTCTTTCCCGCTCCAAGTGGCCCGTGGAGGACGACAACGTCTCCTGATTCGAGAACTCCAGCAAGCTTGGCACCCAGCGCAAACATCTCGTCTGAGCTGTTAATGCTCAACACAGTCATTCGGTAATCCTCGGCACGCGAGACCCAATGCGGGTGAGGATTTCGTAAGTGTTGGTGCCAATGGCCTCAGCCCATTCGCTCACGTGTGGGTCGCCGAGTGCTGGGTCGCCAAACAAGCTCACCCACTCACCCACCTGTACGGGGTGGTCGCCCACGTCGATGGTGATTTGATCCATCGAGACGCGGCCAGAGACACTAAATCGTTTTCCATCAAGACTCACAGGACCTACCGACGACGCGTGCCGCGGAACGCCGTCGGCATAGCCCACAGGAACCAGAGCCAACGTGGTGTCTTTTTCCGTTGTGTAAGTCAGGTCGTAACCAACACCATGGCCTGCAGGGAGTCGCTTCACCACAATGACTTGGCCCCTCAGGCGCATTGCGGGGCGAAGGAGTAGTGCCTCTTGCTCTGGAGTGTGGGCAATGCCATAACTTGCGATTCCCAGACGCACCATGTCGAATCGAAGATCTGCGCTCCTTGCCGCAGCGGTACTGGAGGCCGCGTGACGAATCTCAGGGGTTACACCATGGCCCGCGAGCGCGTCGATGGCCTGAACAAACACATCGCCCTGGCGATGGTCGCTTTCGGTGTCCCGCAGCGACATGTGGGTAAAGATGCCTCGTGCAACGATTCGCCCCTCTGCCTGAAGCGCAGCGACTCGTGCAAACAACTCATCCCAGTCAGAGGGCAAGACACCGCCTCGGCCCATCCCCGAGTCAACCTTCACGTGGATGTATGCCGGTTGTGCAACGGATGCACTGGCTGCAATCTGTTCAAGCTGACCGAGACTCGACACTCCAAGATCAATTCCCTGCTCGATTGCGCCGGATACGTTCGACGACGGACCAATCAACCAGGCCAACACCGGGGTAGTAATCCCCGATTGACGAAGCGTAAGCGCCTCATCAATATCGGCAGTTCCTAGCCAATTCGCTCCACCCTCAAAGGCGGCGCGAGCAGCTAGCTCGATACCGTGACCGTAACCGTTGGCTTTGACCACCACCATGGAATGGGCGGTACCGGCTTGGGTGATCAGCTTGGAAACGTTCTCGGAAATCGCCGAGGGGGAAATTCTTAGCTCACGCACGATCTGACCCTTCTGCAACGACCAATGCCGTGGCGACTGGACCATCGTGGCTCAGCGATAAATGCCACCTCGTGGCGCCGAGTTCTTGGGCGCGGGTGAGTGCGCCACCGCGAATCTTTAGCGTGGGGGCGAGGCCTGGGTGTCGCTCCACTTGAATGTCATGCCAACTAAAGCCCGCGATGTTTCCGCCGAGAGCTTTGAGCGCTGCTTCCTTGGCCGCGAACCGGGCTGCGAGCGATGAGACTTCAGCATCGCCTTCACCAAGACCAGCAGTATCAACATCTCCAAACAGGCGGTCTCGTAGTGCAGGAGTGCGTTCTAAGACGCGACCAAACCGCGCCAAGTCGACAGTGTCGACACCCACTCCGATGATCACGAACTCACCTGCTATTCGACGGTGACAGATTTGGCGAGGTTTCGTGGCTGATCGACATCAAGCCCTTTCGCCTGGGCAAGCTCCATGCCAAAGATGTGCAACGGAATCACTGCGAGCAACGGCTCGATATAGGTCGGTGCGGGGGGAATACCGATCACTTCATCAGCAAACGGCAAGACTGCTGCATCGCCGCGCTCGGCAATAGCGATTACCCTGGCGCCACGAGCACGGATTTCTTGAATGTTCGAGACGACCTTCGCGTGCAGCGAGCCGGGATCTCTCGGACTTGGCACCACTACGAAGACAATCTGTCCGGGTTCAATCAGGGCAATTGGCCCGTGCTTGAGCTCACCCGCGGCAAAGCCTTCGGCGTGAATGTAGGCAAGTTCTTTTAGCTTGAGTGCGCCTTCAAGGGCAACGGGGAATCCCACGTGACGGCCGAGATACAACACCGAGCGGGTGTCAGCCATCCAACCCGCGAGTTCTCGAATTCGGCCACCGGTTTGGACCATTTCTTCCATCCAGCCCGGTGTCTTCAGCAAGGCCTGGACGAGTTCAGTGCGCTCAGCCTCCGGCAAGGTCCCGCGCTTGTCCGCAAAGGAGAGTGCGAGCAGGTAGCTAGCTGCAATCTGGGCAGAGAACGCCTTGGTCGAGGCAACCGCAACCTCGGGACCCGCGTGGGTATAGAGCGTTGCGTCTGATTCGCGAGGAATGGTCGCGCCCTGCGTATTACAAATCGACAGAGTCTTGGCACCAGACTCGCAGGCGTGACGAACAGCCATCAAGGTGTCCATCGTTTCACCCGACTGGCTCACTGAGACCACCAAGGTCCCAGGCTCAATCACGGCGCCGCGGTAGCGAAACTCGTGGGAGAGCTCCACGCTGGCAGGAATCTTCGCCCACTTCTCCATCGCGTAGGCGCCGACCATTGCGGCATAGGCTGCTGTTCCACAGGCCACAAAGACCACGCGGTTAACCGGTTCGCCCTCGAAGAGTGGCTCGAGCTCTGGAACGCTAAGCGCGCCGGACTCGTCGAGGCGGCCGCGCAATGTGTTCGCGACTGCTTCGGGTTGCTCCGAGATTTCCTTGGCCATAAAGCTTGGCCAGCCGCCTTTTTCGGCAGCGGATGCATCCCAGTCCACGGTGAAACGCTCAGGCTCGACGGCATTGCCGTCAAAGTCGGTGACGCTCACTCCCGCCTCCGTGATGGTGACAACCTGGTCTTGGCCCAGAGCCATGGCGTGACGGGTGTGCTCCACAAACGCAGCAACGTCAGAGGCGAGGAAGTTTTCGCCCTCGCCAAGGCCCACAACAAGTGGCGAGTTACGGCGAGCGCCGACAACCACCCCAGGCTGGTCTTGGTGGGCAACTAAGAGGGTGAAAGCACCATCTAGCTTGTTGACAGTCTGACGAAGCGCCTCGGTGAGATCACCTGATTCGTTGTAGGCCAGGGCAACAAGGTGGGCAGCTACTTCACTGTCGGTGTCGGAGATGCATTCGATTCCGTGTTCACGCAGCTCTGCCTGGAGCTCCATGTAGTTTTCGATGATTCCGTTGTGAATGAGAGCGAGCTTGCCGCCATCGGCCAGATGCGGGTGGGCGTTGACGTCGGTGGGCGGGCCATGGGTTGCCCAGCGGGTGTGGGCAATTCCGGTGTGGCCGTTGGCCAACGGAGAGATTTCGAGGTGCTCACGCAGCACACTGAGTTTTCCGGAGCGCTTTGCGGTCTGGATTGTGTTGTCGGGGCAGACAATTGCCACACCTGCAGAGTCATATCCGCGGTATTCCAAGCGTCCGAGACCAGCCAACAGCACGTCAATGCTTGGCCTGGGGCCTACATATCCGACAATTCCACACATGGCATCGAGTCTAGGTGATGGGCTCTCACGCACCCGTGTGCGCACTACCCTGGAATCTATGGCTTCGGTCCACGACAGTTTCGTCAACGGCAGCCCCTTCGATGAATACGACCGGGCGAGCTGGGCCGCTCTCTCCAGCCCCAGGCCACTCCAGCTGAGTGACGATGATCTCGAACGCATTCGCTCCACAGGTGACAAGTTGGATGCCCGAGAAGTAACCGATATCTATCAGCCCCTCGCGGAACTTCTGGGGTTGTATGTCGAAACCACACGAGAGCTTCACCGCCAAACCCGCAACTATTTGGGCAGCAACGGCCGGGTGACCCCGTTCGTGATTGGTGTCGCAGGCAGTGTGGCCGTCGGAAAGTCCACGACCTCCAGGATCCTCCGCGAGCTTCTTGCCCTTAACCCCTCCACCCCGACGGTTCAACTTGTCACCACCGATGGGTTTTTATGGCCAACGGCAGAGTTGGAGAGTCGTGGCATTTTGAATCGGAAGGGTTTTCCAGAAAGCTACGACCGCAAAGCGCTCCTTCGCTTTGTCACCCAGGTGAAATCAGGAGTCGAGTCAGTCTCGGCGCCCGCCTATTCACACCTTTTTTATGACCGAGTAGAAGACCAGTTCCAAGAAGTCACCTCCCCCGACGTCCTCATCGTCGAGGGCCTCAACGTCCTCCAGCCCCCCTCAGCATCCTCAGCTCTGGCGGTGAGTGACCTGTTTGATTTCAGCATCTACGTGGATGCGAAACCCGAGCACATTGCCCAGTGGTACGTCGAGCGCTTCCTTACGCTTCAACAAGGGGCGTTCGCGGACCCCAGAAGCTACTTCCACCGCTATTCAGAACTGAATGAGGAAGACGCGCGCGCCGAGGCAGCAAGGATCTGGCGCGAAGTCAACGAACCAAACCTGGTCGAAAACATTCTTCCGACCCGTCCACGCGCGTCACTGATCTTGAACAAAGACCATGACCACCGCGTCAACACGGTGTCGCTGAGGAAGGTTTAACTCAGGCGGTCTTTGACGACTTGAGCAATGGTCTCAGCGTGGCGCTTGGCCTCATCGCGGTCAAGCGCTTCCACCATCACGCGCACCAGCGGTTCGGTGCCAGACGGGCGAAGCAACACGCGCCCAGACTCTCCCAGATCGGCCTCGGCCTTGGCGACCGCTTCTGCAATTGCAGGATCGCCGTCCAGCTTCGTGTGGTCCACTCCGGACACATTGATCAGAAGCTGCGGATACACCGTCATCTGGTTCGCCAGATCGTGCAGAGTACGACCGCTTCGCACTACTTCGCTGGCCAGTTGCAGGCCGCTCAAAATGCCGTCTCCGGTGGTTTGGTGGTTAGCCATGATGATGTGGCCAGACTGTTCGCCCCCCAAAATCAACCCCGTGCGCGCAAGCTCTTCGAGGACGTAACGGTCTCCCACCTTTGTCTCGTGCACGGTGATTCCGTTTTCTTGCATCAATCGGTGAAGGCCAAGGTTACTCATCACGGTGGCGACGATTCCGTCTCCCACCAAATCTCCCCGGGACTTCTTGGCCAAGGCCAAAATCGCCATGATTCGGTCACCGTCGATGAGGCGGCCGGTGTGATCAACAGCAAGAGTGCGGTCGGCGTCGCCGTCGTGGGCAATACCCATGTCTGCACCGAGTTCCACGACTGCTTCTTGCAGCAGTTCGGGGTGGGTGGAGCCATATCCCTGGTTGATGTTTAAGCCATCGGGCTCTGCACCCATGATGGTGACTTCCGCTCCGGCGTCTTTGAACACCCGCGGCGATACTCCGGCTGCTGCTCCGTGAGCACAATCGATCACGACGTGGAGGCCCTTGAGCGAAACGGGAACAGACTTCAACAACGCCAGCGCGTAGCGGTCCTCGGCGTCCGAGAAGCGAGACACCCGTCCCACACCTTCGCCAGTGGGACGAAGCGGTTGCGTGCCCAGTGCTTCTTCAATGCGATCTTCAACCTCATCGGGAAGCTTTGTGCCGCCGTAGGAGAAGAACTTGATGCCGTTGTCCGGGGCCAGGTTGTGTGAGGCGGAGACCATCACACCAAAGTCGAGGTGAGCGTCCCTCACCAACAGTGCAATCGCCGGTGTGGGGATCACTCCGGCGTCGAGAACATCAATTCCTGAGCTTGCCAAACCGGCCGCGACCGCGGAGGACAAAAACTGTCCCGATACTCGCGGGTCACGGCCGATCACAGCGCGGGGGCGCTGTCCTTTGGCTTTAAGTTCGTCAGCGTGACGACCATGGGTCAACACAGACGCCGCCGCTTGAGAAAGCTCAAGCGCCAGCTGCGCCGTCAGGTCGCCGTTAGCGAGTCCTCGGACGCCGTCTGTTCCAAACAAACGACCCATAGCGTGGTCCGACCGATACGGACTAGCGCTTCGAGTACTGAGGAGCCTTACGGGCCTTCTTCAGACCAGCCTTCTTGCGTTCCTTCACGCGAGCGTCGCGGGAGAGGAAGCCAGCCTTCTTGAGGTCGCCACGGTTGTTCTCGCGGTCAATCTCGTTGAGAGCACGGGCGATACCCAGACGAAGAGCGCCAGCCTGACCGGAGGGTCCGCCACCGGTGATGCGGGCAACAACGTCGTAGGAGCCACCGAGCTTCAGCAGGGTGAAGGGGTCGTTGATCAGTTGCTGGTGGAGCTTGTTCGGGAAGTAATCCTCGAATGCGCGTCCGTTCACCGTGATGGTGCCAGAACCGGGGGTAAGGCGTACGCGAGCAACAGCTTCCTTACGACGACCCACAGCCTGACCGCCAACGGTCAGCGGGGCGCGAGGAGCTGCGGGAGCAGCCTGCTCAGGGGTTTCAGTGCTGAAGACCTCTGGGGCTTCAGTTGCTTCAGTGGTGTTTTCCATGATTAATCCTTCTGCCGTAATCGCGTCTACTGGGCGATCTGAGTGAGCTCGTAGGGGCGAGGCTGCTGAGCCTCGTGGGGGTGCTCACTGCCGGTGTAAACCTTCAGCTTCTTCAGCTGTTCACGGCCGAGAGTGTTCTTGGGGAGCATTCCACGGATTGCCTTCTCGACGGCCCGCACAGGGTTCTTCTCAAGAAGCTCGGTGTAGCTCACTGCCGACAGACCACCGGGGTAACCCGAGTGACGGTAGGCCATCTTCTGAGCAGCCTTCTGGCCGGTCAGAACAACCTTGTCAGCGTTCACAATGATGACGTGGTCACCCATGTCCATGTGGGGCGAGAAGGTTGGCTTGTGCTTGCCACGCAGCAAAGTTGCAGCGTGTGAGGCCAAACGGCCCAGTACGACGTCTGTTGCGTCGATAACTAGCCAGTCGCGACGGATGTCCGTCGGAGTGGGCGAAAAGGTGCGCGTCATGCGTCATCCCATCGTGTCGAGGAGTTCGTGTATCCCGCCCCGTTGGGTGTTTATCCAAACGACCCGGTGGGGGGCTCAACCGAAGTGTCAGCTGTTCTGACACCAAGGGTCAACATTACACCCCAGGTCCAGGATTCTCAATCCGAGGGCAGTTCCCTGGTACCCCTTGTTTGCTCGGCCCTGGCTGCGAGTTCGTCCGCGGGGGGATACTCCACCTCCACCAGCGTGAGACCGTGGGCAGCCATTGTCTTCCACACGCTAGTGCGCTCGGCCTTGTCGCGAAGCTCGACAATCTGGTCAACAGATGTGCCACCTTTGCCGACCAGCACCGCAGCACCCACCAACGAGCGCACCATCGAGTGGCAAAACGCATCCGCAATGACCGTGCCAACCAGCACTCCGTGGTCGTCTCGACGCCAGGAGTACTGCTCAAGGGTGCGAATGGTGGTGGCACCTTCTCGCTGACGACAAAAACTGGCAAAGTCGTGCAGACCGGTGAGTCGGCTGCCAAGACTGTTCATTGCCTCAGCATCGAGAGACTCGTCAATCCACAGGGTGTAACCAGCTTGTCGCGGATCTTTCACGGAGAGACCATCGGCGATGCGGTATTCGTAGCGCCTGCGAAGGGGCGAAAACCGGGCGTCAAAGCCGTCTGGCGCGACATCCACCGCGATGACGCGGATACTGCTTGATTTGCCTAACGCGCCGCGGAGTCTTCTCGTAGCCAGTGTGGAAAAGTCCTCACCGACCAGCTCGTCGAGAAGATCATCGGCGACATCGATGTGGCACACCTGCCCGGTAGCGTGAACCCCCGAATCGGTTCGACCAGCGACCACCGTGCGCACATTACTTTCTGGAATGCGAAAAGCCCGAGACAAAGCGTTTTCAAGACTTGCTTGAACACTTGGTAACTCGGGCTGTTTCGCCCAACCAGAAAAGCCTGTGCCGTCATAGGCAAGGTCAATTCTTAGTCGCACATCACCCTCCACGTGTGAGGGAGAAACAAGCTACTTCTGCTCGTCCTCAGCGGGTGCTTCGTCAGCAGGAGCCTCTTCAGCGGCAGGCTCCTCAGCGGGGGCCTCCTCTGCAGGCGCTTCCTCAGCGGCAGCTTCTTCAACAGGAGCTTCCTCTACTGCGGGAGCCTCGTCAGCAGGAGCCTCGGCCTCAACAGCCTCGGTTGCCTCTGCATCAGCAGCGTCGGCCTCAACAGCCGCGGCTTCTGCCGCTGCTGCCTTCTCAGCAGCCTTGGCTGCCTTTTCGGCTTCCTTAGCGGCCTTCTCGGCTTCTTCCTTCAGGCGAGCCTTCTTAGCTGATGGCTTCTTCTCAACGGGCTCAAGAACGAGCTCGATGACGGCCATTGGAGCGTTGTCACCCTTACGGAAGCCAATCTTCACGATGCGGGTGTAACCACCCTCACGGTGCTCAACCAGTGGAGCAATCTCGGTGAAGAGACGGTGGACCGCTGACTTGTCGCGGATCACGGTCATCACGCGACGGCGAGCGTGGAGGTCTCCACGCTTGGCGAAGGTGACGAGGCGCTCAGCCAGGGGACGAAGGCGCTTTGCCTTGGTCTCAGTGGTCTGGATGCGGCCGTGAGTGAACAACGCAGTTGCGAGGTTCGCGAGCATCAAACGTTCGTGGGCAGGGCCGCCTCCGAGGCGGGGTCCCTTAGTGGGCTTAGGCATTGTTGTTTCCTTGTACTAAAAGGTTCTGGCCGGATTACTCTTCGTCAGCGCCGGTGTAGTAGGCGCTTCCGTCGAAACCGGGCATGGTGTCCTTGAGCGAGAGGCCAAGCTCAACGAGCTTGTCGCGAACCTCATCGACCGACTTCTGGCCGAAGTTACGGATGTTCATCAACTGGTACTCGGAGAGAGCAACAAGCTCGCTCACGTTGTTGATGCCTTCACGCTTCAGGCAGTTGTAGCTGCGAACCGAGAGGTCGAGGCTTTCGATGGGGGTAGCCATCTCGCTGGATGCGGCAACCTCAACGGGAGCCGGTCCAATTTCAATACCTTCAGCCTCTTTGTTGAGGTCGCTTGCGAGACCGAAGATGGCCACGAGGGTGTTACCTGCCGATGCAACAGCATCGCGAGGAGCCATCGATGGCTTGGTCTCAACGTCAACGACCAAACGGTCGAAGTCGGTGCGCTCACCGGCACGAGTTGCCTCTACGCGGTAGGTGACCTTCATAACGGGCGAGTAGATCGAGTCAACGGGGATGTGACCAGCTTCTGCGAACTCGTTGCGGTTCTGGGCTGCCGACACGTAGCCACGTCCACGCTCAATGGTGAGCTCCAGCTCGAAGCTTGCCTTGTCGTTGAGGGTGGCGATGTGAAGGTCAGGGTTGTGGATTTCCACGCCCGCAGGAGCCGAAATGTCGGCTGCGGTGACCTGGCCAGCACCCTGCTTGCGCAGGTACGCGGTGATGGGCTCGTCGTGTTCGCTCGAAACCACGAGGTTCTTGACGTTGAGGATGATCTCGGTGACGTCTTCTTTCACACCGTTAACGGTGGAGAACTCGTGGAGCACGCCGTCGATACGAATACCGGTGACAGCAGCACCAGGAATCGAGGACAGCAGGGTACGGCGAAGCGAGTTACCGAGGGTGTATCCGAAGCCAGGCTCCAGAGGTTCGATCACAAACGCTGAGCGGTGGTCGGAAATTGATTCTTCGGTGAGGGTGGGGCGCTGTGCAATGAGCACGATTTATTTCCTTTCGGCAAAGTGTCCGCTATATGACACCTGTTCGATGCGGTTTCCCGCGGAGTCTTATTTGGTTATGTGCAGTTGTGGTGGCGTGAGTTAGACGCGGCGACGCTTGGGCGGGCGGCATCCGTTGTGAGCCTGAGGGGTGACGTCGGTGATTGAACCAACCTCGAGCCCAGCGGCCTGGAGCGAACGGATTGCAGTCTCACGACCCGAACCCGGTCCCTTCACGAATACATCAACCTTCTTCATCCCGTGCTCTTGAGCCTGCTTGGCAGCGGACTCAGCAGCGAGCTGGGCAGCGAATGGGGTTGACTTACGAGAACCCTTGAATCCAACACCGCCGGAGGATGCCCAGCTGATGACGGCACCAGTCGGGTCAGTGATCGACACGATGGTGTTGTTGAAGGTCGACTTGATGTGGGCCTGACCCACGGCGACGTTCTTCTTGGTCTTACGGCGGGGCTTACGAGCTGCCGCCTGCTTGGTGGTTGCCATTTAACTAATTCTCCGAGACTCTCTGGACCGACTAGGCCTTCTTCTTACCGGCGACAGTGCGCTTCGGTCCCTTGCGGGTGCGGGCGTTGGTCTTGGTTCGCTGTCCACGAACGGGGAGGCCGCGACGGTGACGCAGGCCTTCGTAGCTACCAATTTCCACCTTGCGGCGAATGTCGGCTGCTACCTCACGGCGAAGGTCACCCTCCACCTTGTACTCGCCTTCAATGTGAGTACGAATCTGGAGCAACTGATCGTCGTCCAGGTCCTTCACGCGAGTGTTGGGGTCAATACCGGTGGCAGCAAGAGTCTGCTGCGCGCGGGTACGGCCCACTCCGAATACATACGTAAGAGCCACTTCGACTCGCTTTTCGCGAGGAATATCGACTCCGGCGATACGTGCCATGTCTTTATCTCCAAAAGAGTTGAGAGGTCTTCATCAGGTTCGGTGCCCGGGCCTCTCCCCGAGGTGTCATCCCTTGCGGGAATCTTGAACCTGCTTTGGTCTATTTAGTTGTGGTCCCGAACTAGCCTTGACGCTGTTTGTGTCGGGGGTTTTCGCAAATCACCATCACGTTTCCGTGGCGACGGATGACCTTGCACTTGTCGCAAATCTTCTTAACGCTCGAGCTAACCTTCATATTTCTCTCCTGCTGGCCTCGTGCCGGAACTTCTCCGGCCGTTCCTTCTCAGCTGATTGGGGCTTATTTGTAGCGGTAGACGATACGGCCGCGGGTCAGGTCGTAGGGCGAGAGCTCCACAATCACGCGGTCCTCGGGGAGGATTCGGATGTAGTGCTGGCGCATCTTGCCCGAAATGTGGGCAAGAACCTTGTGACCGTTGGTCAACTCAACACGAAACATCGCGTTCGGAAGGGCTTCGACTACCGAACCCTCGATCTCGATGACACCGTCTTTGTTGGCCATAGCCTCATTGTCTAGCTAGTAAGTTTTATCAACTGGTCGTGCTGGAGTGGCTGGCCCGAAAGCCGTTGACACACCAATGGAATAGCTTATTGCCTTTAATCAGGCAACACAAATTTTTCTTAGCCGTTAATTCCACGGCCCGCGAGGGCGTCGAGGATTCGGCCGGTTACTTCTGTGATCTCTCCGATGCCGTCGACCGAAACAAGAACACCCTGCTCGTTGTAAAGCGTGATCAGCGGAGCAGTCTGCTCGGCATAGACATCGAGACGGTGGCGCACCACTGACTCGTCGTCATCGCTTCGTCCCTGCTCGAGAGCGCGCTTTTTCAATCGTTCTACGACAACCTCAACGTCTGCCACCAGCTCTACCACTGAATCGAGTGCGGTGTTGTGCTCGGCGAGCATTCCGTTAAGGGCGTCCACCTGGGCCGCAGTCCGCGGGAATCCATCTAGGAGGAAACCAGGCGCGCAATCAGGCTGAGCAAGACGATCTGCGACCAACTCGTTGGTCAGCGAGTCAGGGACGTTGTCACCGCGGTCCATGAACTCTTTAGCGCGCTTGCCGAGCTCAGTCTCGTTGCGCACGTTCTCACGGAAGATATCTCCGGTTGAGATTGCTGGAATCCCGAAATGCTCGGCAAGCTTGGCAGCCTGCGTTCCCTTACCTGCTCCAGGGGGTCCAATCAGGAGCAGTCTTACGCCGGCGCTCACTTCAACAGGCCTTCGTAGTGGCGCTCCTGCAACTGGGAGTCAATCTGCTTCACGGTGTCAAGACCCACACCCACGATGATCAGGATGCTGGCTCCGCCAAAGGGGAAGTTCTGGTTGGCGTTAATGGTCGCCAGCGCAATCAGCGGGATTAGCGCCACGAGGCCCAGATACAGAGAACCGGGGAAGGTAATGCGGGTCAGGACGTAGTCCAAGTACTCGGCGGTGGGGCGACCAGCGCGGATACCGGGAATGAATCCGCCGTATTTCTTCATGTTGTCGGCTACTTCTTCAGGGTTGAAGGTAATTGCGACGTAGAAGTAGGTGAAGCCCACGATCAACAGGAAATACACAAACATGTAGAGCGGGTTATCGCCAGAGGTCAAGTTGTTTTGGATCCAGACAAACCACGCCGAGGGAGCTTCTCCCGCTGCGGGCTGGTTGAACTGTGCCAAGAGCGCTGGCAAATACAAAAGCGATGAGGCGAAGATGACGGGAACAACACCGGCCATGTTCACCTTGATCGGGATGTAGGTGTTGTTTCCCCCGTAGGTGCGGCGTCCCACCACGCGCTTTGCGTACTGGACGGGAACACGACGTTGCGACTGCTCCACGAAGACAACCAGCGCCATGATCAGCAATCCGATTGCAAGGACCATGAGGAAGATGTTCGTGCCTTCACTTCGCGCAATGGCAGCAAGCGAGACTGGGAAGGTTGCGGCGATCGATACGAAGATCAACAACGACATTCCATTACCGACACCGCGCTCGGTCACGAGCTCGCCGAGCCACATGATCAAACCAGTGCCTGCGGTCATCGTGATGACCATGAGCATGATCGCGTACCAGGAGTCGTTTGAGAGCAACTGGTTACAGGCAGGAATACCGGTGTTTGCGCCAAAGAGCGCACCGGAACGGGCCACCGTGATCAAGGTGGTCGACTGGAGAAGCGCCAAACCAATAGTCATGTAACGCGTGTACTGGGTGAGCTTGCCCTGGCCTGCTTGGCCCTCCTTGTGGAGAGTCTCAAAGTGAGGGATGACTACCCGAAGCAACTGGGTGATAATCGACGCCGTGATGTAGGGCATGATTCCCAGCGCGAAGATGGACAGCTGCAAGAGCGCTCCACCACTAAAGACGTTGACGAGCTCATAGAGACCGGAGGTTCCACCGGCGCCGGCCACACACTGCTGGACGTTGCGGTAGTCGACAAACGGCGCTGGGATGAACGACCCCAGACGGAACAGTCCAATGATGGCCAGCGTGAAGCCAATCTTGCGACGCAAGTCAGGAGTCTTAAAGATTCTCCCTATGACCTGAAACACATCACCCTCCTGGTCTGGCCGTTGGCCAACAATGTCGTTGAGCCTATCGCTTTTGACTGGCCCTATTCGGGCCAGTCATTAAGCGAACTAGCTAACTTCGCCGCCAGCTTTTTCGATCTTCTGCTTAGCCTGCGCCGACACCTTGTCGACCGAGACCTTCAGAGCAACAGCGAGGTCGCCGTCTCCGAGCAGTTTGACCTTTTCGTTCTTGCGGACAGCACCCTTGGCGACGAGGTCGGCCACGGTGACGTCTCCACCCTTGGGGTAGAGCTCAGCGAGGCGGCCCACGTTAACAACCTGGTACTCGACACGGAACGGGTTGGTGAATCCGCGAAGCTTAGGAGCGCGCATCACCGAAGTGAGCTGGCCACCCTCGAAGCCTGGGCGAACCTGGTAACGAGCCTTCGTACCCTTGGTTCCGCGACCTGCGGTCTTACCCTTTGAACCTTCACCACGGCCCACACGGGTGCGGGCCTTCTTGGCTCCAGCAGCGGGGCGCAGGTGGTGAAGCTTCACCACACCAGGACGCTTCTCTTCGCTTGCAGCAGGCTTCTTCTTCGCAGCGGGCTTGGCAGCAGCCTTGGGAGCCTCTGCCTTCGCAGCGGTTTCCTTGGCAGGAGCCTTCTCCGCAGCTGCCTTAGGGGCAGCCTTAGCGGCCGGCTTTGCCTCAGCCTTCTTGGCAGCAGGTTTTGCAGCGGCCTTTGGCGCTGCAGCCTTAGCAGCAGCTGGCTTTGCAGCTGCGGTCTTGGCGGCAGGCTTCTTGGCAGCAGCTGGCTTCGCCGCAGCCGACTTAGCGGCTGGGGCCTTAGCGGCGGCTGGCTTCTTCGCAGGAGCCTTTGCTGCGGGCTTCGCAGCAGGCTTCTTAGCGGCTGGCTTCTTTTCCTCAGCCATTAGTCAATCTCCTCGACTTTCACGAGGTGACGAACAGTCTGCACATATCCGCGGTTTTGCGGAGTGTCTGGGCGGACTACGTGGTCACCAATTCTTTTGAGACCCAAGCTACGAATGGTTTCGCGCTGGTTGGGCTTTTCGCTGATTACAGACTTGATCTGAGTCACTTTGAGGTTCTTAGCCATTACTCGACCACCTTCTTCGCGGCAGCAGCTTCGGCATCAGCGCGCACGAGGCGAGCGGGAGCCATCTGCTCGAATTCCACACCACGGCGAGCAGCAACAGCGCGCGGCTCTTCGAGGCTCTTGAGAGCTTCGACGGTGGCGTGAACAATGTTCAACGTGTTGGACGAACCAAGCGACTTGCTCAGTACATCGTGGATACCGGCGCACTCGAGTACGGCGCGGACGGGACCACCGGCGATAACACCGGTACCGGCTGCAGCGGGACGAAGCAGCACCACACCGGCGGCAGCTTCACCCTGAACGGGGTGCGGGATGGTCTGAGCGACGCGGGGAACGCGGAAGAAGTTCTTCTTTGCGTCCTCGACGCCCTTCGAGATTGCCAAGGGAACCTCGCGGGCCTTGCCGTATCCCACACCGACCATGCCGTTACCGTCACCGACGACGACCAGAGCGGTGAAGGCGAAGCGACGTCCACCCTTAACCACCTTGGAGACACGGTTGATGGTGACCACACGCTCCAGGAACTGGTTCTTGTCACCCTGGTCGCGGGATCCGCGCTGAACGTCGGGACGACGCTCGCGGGAGCCACGACGGGCTTCACGCTGCTGGTCGGCTTGCTCGGTAGCCTGCTCGACTACTGTTTCGGCGGTTTCGCTCACCGTTACTTCCTTCTGTTCTTCGCTCACAGTTCCAAACCACCTTCCCGGGCGCCGTCGGCAATTGCCGCGACACGACCGGCGTAACGGTTTCCACCGCGGTCGAATACGACCGAGGAGACTCCAGCCTTCTTCGCACGCTCGGCAACCATTTCGCCGATCTTGCGGGCTTTGGCGGTCTTGTCACCGTCGAACTTGCGCAGGTCTGCTTCCATGGTGGACGCAGACGCAACGGTGGTTCCGGTGGCGTCGTTGACAACCTGCACGAATACGTGACGGGCTGAACGAGTAACGACCAAGCGGGGACGCTCTGCGGTACCCACAATCTTCTTGCGAAGACGGTGGTGGCGGCGGGCCTTCTGGGCCTGCTTGCTTGAACCTCTGGTTCCGATAGCCATGGTTACTTACCAGCCTTTCCGGCCTTGCGACGCACGCGTTCGCCTTCGTAACGAACACCCTTGCCCTTGTATGGCTCAGGCTTGCGCAGCTTACGAATGTTGGCGGCCACCTCTCCGACGGCCTGCTTGTCGATACCGCTCACGGTGAGCTTGTCGTTGCCCTCAACGGTGAAGGTAATTCCCTGGGGAGGGTTTACCTCGATGGAGTGCGAGTAGCCCAACGCGAACTCAACGCCTTGACCCTTTGAGGTCACGCGGTATCCGGTACCGACCACTTCGAGCTTCTTTTCGTAGCCCTGGGTGACACCGATGATGTTGTTGTTGATCAAAGTACGGGTCAGACCGTGGAGCGAACGTGATGCGCGCTCGTCGTCTGGACGGGTAACGATGACCTGGTTTTCTTCGACCTTGGCCTCAATCGGGCTTGCCACAGTCAGGTTCAGCTCACCCTTGGGGCCCTTGACGTTAACGTCCTGGCCCGTGATGGTGATGGTGACACCTGCAGGGATGTCGATAGGCATGCGTCCAATACGTGACATTTTTCGATCACCATACGTAGGCGAGGACTTCCCCACCCACGCCCTTCGAGTTGGCCTCGCGGTCAGTCAACAGACCGGAGGAGGTGGACAAAATGGCAATACCGAGGCCACCGTGAACATTTGGCAGTTCGGTGGACTTTGCGTAGACACGAAGACCTGGCTTCGAGACACGCTTGATTCCCACAATGGAGGACTCGCGCTTCGGGCCGTACTTGAGCGAAAGGGTCAGGGTCTTGCCGACCTTTTCTTCTTTCACGTCGAAGCCCTGAATGTAACCCTCGCGCTGGAGGATTTCAGCGATGTGCTCCTTGAGCTTGCTACCGGGCATGCTCACCTGGTCGTGCTGCGCCTGGTTGGCGTTGCGCAAACGGGTCAGCATGTCGGCGACGGGATCTGTCATCGTCATGGGTTGGTGTTTCCTGTCTTCGGCGGTTTCGCCTCCCGGTACACCGGGGACGACCTTCCGAGTTGGGGCCGTTAGGCCGGTTGGTTGTTGGTAACGAAGGGGAAGCCGAGCTGGCGGAGCAGCGCGCGACCTTCGTCGTCAGTCTTTGCGGTGGTCACGATGGTGATGTCGAAACCGCGAACCCGGTCAATCTGGTCGGGGTCGATCTCGTGGAACATCACCTGTTCGGTCAAACCGAAGGTGTAGTTTCCGTTTCCATCGAAGTGACGGTCGGAGAGACCACGGAAGTCTCTGATTCGAGGAAGCGCCAGGTTGATCAGGCGATCCAAGAATTCCCACGCACGGTCACCACGGAGGGTCACGTGTGCACCAATGGGCATGCCCTCACGCAGCTTGAACTGTGCGATGGACTTGCGGGCCTTGGTCACGACAGGCTTCTGGCCGGTGATGGCGGTGAGGTCGCGCACGGCGCCCTCAATCACCTTCGAGTCGCGGGCTGCTTCACCAACACCAGTGTTGACAACCACCTTGGTGATGCCTGGAACCTGGTGTGGGTTTGCATAGCCGAACTCTTCGGTCAGCGCTGCCTTGATTTCGTTGCGGTAGCGCGCCTTCAGACGAGGCAGCACAGCGGTCGTAGCAGTCATTAGAGCTTCTCACCTGACTTCTTTGCGTAACGGACACGTACGGTCTTCTTCACGCCGCCCTTTTCAGCGACCTCTTCGCGGAATCCCACGCGGGTGGGCTTCTTCGACTTGGGGTCCACCAAGGCAACGTTGGAAATGTGGATGGGGGCTTCGTGGGTTTCGATGCCACCGGTCTTCGCACCGCGGTAGTTCTGACCTACCTTGATGTGCTTGTGGACGAAGTTGATACCTTCCACAATCACGCGGTTGTTCTCGGAGAGCACCTCAATGACCTTGCCCTGCTTGCCACGGTCTCCGCCGCGAGCTTGGCTCTTGCCAGTGATGACCTGAACCAGGTCGCCCTTCTTAATCTTTGCCATGTTTTACAACACCTCCGGTGCGAGGGAGATGATCTTCATGTAACGCTTGTCACGAAGTTCGCGGCCAACCGGTCCGAAGATACGGGTTCCGCGAGGCTCACCCTCGTTGTTCTTAATCAGCACAGCTGCGTTCTCGTCGAACTTGATGTACGAGCCATCAGCGCGGCGGGTCTCTTTGACGGTGCGCACTACTACGGCCTTGACAACCTCACCCTTTTTGACGTTTCCGCCGGGGATTGCGTCTTTCACCGTGGCCACGATGATGTCACCGAGGCCTGCGTAGCGACGACCCGAACCACCCAGCACACGAATGGTGAGTAGCTCCTTGGCGCCGGTGTTATCGGCGACCTTGAGTCGAGATTCCTGTTGAATCATGTTCTTAGTCCCTTAGGTTCCCAGGCCTACTTGGCCTTTTCGACGATTTCGACCAGACGCCAGCGCTTGGACGCTGACAGCGGGCGGGTTTCTGCGATGACTACGAGGTCACCGATACCAGCCTGGTTGGTCTCATCGTGAGCTTTTACTTTGGAAGAGCGACGCACAACCTTGCCGTAAAGCGGGTGCTTCACGCGGTCTTCAACCTCGACAACGATGGTCTTGTCCATCTTGTCGCTGGTGACGTATCCACGACGGACCTTGCGGTATCCGCGGACCACTGGCTCAGCCACGGTCTTCTTCGCCTTTGCTTCGGTCGCCATTACTTCGTCTCCTCATTGGTCGAAGCCTTTTCGGCTTCCTCCTCGGCCTTCTTTGCCTTCTTCTTCGCCGGAGCCTCAATCGGCGCCGGGGTGGCGCGGATTCCGAGCTCACGCTCGCGGATCACGGTGTAGATGCGGGCAATGTCGCGACGCACGGAGCGCAGACGGCCGTGGTTGTCCAACTGGCCAGTTGCGTCCTGGAAGCGCAGGTTAAACAGCTCTTCCTTCTGTCGCTTGAGTTCGTCCAGCAGACGCTGGTCTTCGAACGTGTCGAGCTCTTCAGGGCGAAGCTCTTTCGATCCAACAGCCATTACGCGCCCTCCTCCCGGGAAATAATGCGTGCCTTCAGCGGAAGCTTGTGGATGGCACGGGTCAGTGCTTCGCGAGCGAGTTCTTCGCTCACACCGGCAACTTCGAACAGCACGCGGCCGGGCTTGACGTTAGCGACCCACCACTCGGGGGATCCCTTACCGCTACCCATACGAACTTCAGCGGGCTTCTTGGTCAACGGACGGTCAGGGTAGATGTTGATCCACACCTTTCCACCACGCTTGATGTGACGGGTCATCGCGATACGAGCTGCCTCGATCTGACGGTTGGTCACATACGCAGGGCTAATCGCCTGGATGCCGTACTCCCCGAAGGACACCGTGGTGCCACCAGTGGCGTGGCCACTGCGCTTCGGGTGGTGCTGCTTGCGGTACTTAACTTTGCGTGGAATCAGCATTTTTAGCCCTCACTCCCTGGTGCAGCAGCGGCTACGGGCTCGGCCTGACGGCCTGGTCCACGACGGGCTCCACCGCGCTCGGGACGCTGCGAGCGCTGTTGCGCCTGCTCGCGTGCGAGCTCCTTGTTGGTGAGGTCACCCTTGTAGATCCACACCTTCACACCGATACGGCCGAAGGTGGTACGAGCCTCGTAGAAGCCGTAGTCAATGTTGGCGCGGAGGGTGTGCAGTGGCACACGGCCTTCGCGGTAGAACTCGGAACGCGACATTTCAGCGCCACCGAGACGTCCCGACACCTGGATACGAATACCCTTGGCACCTGCACGCTGTGCACCCTGGAGGCCCTTGCGCATTGCGCGACGGAAGGCCACACGGGCGCTGAGCTGCTCGGCGATTCCCTGAGCAACCAGCTGAGCTTCAGCCTCTGGGTTCTTCACCTCAAGGATGTTCAGCTGAATCTGCTTGTTGGTGAGCTTTTCCAGGTCGGCGCGAATACGCTCAGCCTCTGCACCGCGACGTCCAATGACGATTCCGGGGCGAGCCGAGTGGATGTCAACGCGAACACGGTCACGGGTGCGCTCGATTTCGATACGTGCGATACCGGCACGGTCGAGTTCCTTCTTCAGGAACTCACGAATCTTCACGTCCTCGGTGACATAGTCACGGTAACGCTGACCCTTGGTGGTCGAGTCGGAGAACCAGCGCGACACGTGGTCGGTGGTGATTCCCAGACGGAACCCGTAGGGGTGGACTTTCTGACCCATTACTTGCTCACCTTCTTTGCGGTGTTGGCAGATGCTGCCGCGACGTCAGGGGTGGCAACGACCACAGTGATGTGGCTGGTGCGCTTGTTGATGCGGAACGCACGCCCCTGGGCACGCGGACGGAAACGCTTGAGCGTCAGGCCCTCGTCGACAAACGCCTTGGTGATGTACAAGTCGTTCTCGTCAACAAAGGTGCCGTCGCGATCAGCAATGACCTGTGCGTTGGCGATTGCCGACGACACGATCTTTGCCAGTGGCTCGCTCACGGCCTGTGGCTGGTGCTTCAAAATTGCGACAACTTCGGTGGCCTGGCGACCACGAATGAGGTCGACAACACGGCGCGCCTTCTGAGGCGTCACGCGGATGTTGCGCACCCGAGCGATTGATTCAACCATCTCGATTCTCCTTCGAGCGCGCGCCTAGCGGCGGCGACCCTTCTTGTCGTCTTTTTCGTGACCACGGAAGGTACGAGTCGGCGCGAATTCGCCGAGCTTGTGTCCGACCATGGTTTCGGTGATGAATACAGGAATGTGCTTGCGACCGTCGTGCACGGCGATGGTGTGCCCGAGCATTGCGGGAATAATCATCGAGCGGCGCGACCAGGTCTTGATCACGTTCTTGGTGTTGGCGTCGTTCTGGCGAACCACCTTCTGCAGGAGGTGTTCGTCCACGAAGGGACCCTTTTTCAGACTGCGTGGCATTTATCTGACTCCTAGCGCTTCTTACCAGTGGTCCGGCGACGGACGATGAGCTTGTCTGATGGACGGTTCGGCTTACGGGTGCGGCCTTCTTTCTGGCCCCATGGCGACACTGGGTGGCGACCACCCGAGGTCTTACCCTCACCACCACCGTGTGGGTGGTCAACCGGGTTCATGACAACACCGCGGACGGTTGGGCGAACACCCTTCCAACGCTTACGGCCGGCCTTACCCCAGTTGATGTTGGACTGTTCGGCGTTGCCGACCTCACCGATGCTTGCGCGGCAGCGAGCGTCAACGTTGCGGATTTCACCCGATGGCAGACGAAGCTGCGCGTAGGGGCCATCCTTGGCAACGAGGCGAACCGATGCACCAGCAGAACGAGCCATCTTTGCGCCTCCACCGGGGCGCAGTTCAATTGCGTGAACCACGGTACCTACGGGGATGTTGCGAAGGGGCAGGTTGTTGCCGGGCTTGATGTCAGCAGACGGACCCGATTCCACGATGTCGCCCTGCTTGAGCTTGTCGGGAGCGATGATGTAACGCTTGGTGCCGTCCACGAAGTGCAACAGCGCAATACGCGCGGTGCGGTTCGGGTCGTACTCGATGTGAGCAACCTTGGCGTTAACACCGTCTTTGTCGTTGCGACGGAAGTCGATCACGCGGTACTGGCGCTTGTGGCCTCCACCGATGTGACGAGTGGTGATGCGTCCCTGGTTGTTGCGGCCACCGGTCTTAGGAAGCGGGCGAACCAGCGACTTTTCCGGGGTGCTGCGGGTGACTTCTTGGAAGTCAGCAACGGAGGAACCGCGACGACCTGGAGTCGTCGGCTTGTGTTTACGAATACCCATTGTTCTTAGTCTCCTTAGCCGACTGCCGTGAAGATGTCGATGGAACCGCTGGCGAGGGTCACAATGGCACGCTTGGTGTCCTTGCGCTTACCCATGCCGAAACGAGTACGGCGGGTCTTGCCCTGGCGGTTGATGGTGTTGACACTGGCAACCTTGACACCGAAGATCTTCTCGATAGCGAGCTTGATCTCGGTCTTGTTTGCAGTGGGGTCTACCTCGAAGGTGTACTTGCCCTGGTCAATGAGGCTGTAGCTCTTCTCACTGACGATGGGGCGCACGATGACGTCCCTCGGGTCCTTGTTCTGTGACAGCTGGTCAACGCTCATTACTTGGCGTCCTTCCCGTTGTCACCCTGAGCAACGAACTCGTCGTATGCACCCTGGGTGAAGATGATGTCGTCGGACTCCAAAACGTCATAGGCGTTGAGCTGGTCCGGGTGAATCGCGTGCACACCGAGAAGGTTGCGAACGCTCTTCTGGCCGACCTCGTCTGCACGGGAGATGACTACGAGGACGTTACGTCCGGGTGCAGTCTGCTTCACCAGTGCAGCAGCGGTCTTGGTCGAAGGGGATTCTCCGAGGCCGAGGTTTGCCACGATGTGCAAACGCTCGCCGCGGGCGCGGTCAGAGAGTGCTCCAAGCAGTGCCTGGCGAACCATCTTCTTAGGGGTGCGCTGGGCGTAGCTGCGGGGTACTGGACCGTGCACAACTCCACCGCCGCGGTGTTCAGGTGCGCGGATCGAACCCTGACGGCTACGACCGGTTCCCTTCTGCTTGAACGGCTTGCGTCCCGAACCAGACACCTCACCGCGGTGCTTCACCTTGTGGGTTCCCTGACGCGCAGCTGCGAGCTGTGCGACAACAACCTGGTGAATCAGCGGGATGTTGGTCTGGACGTCGAAAATGTCGGCGGGAAGAGTGACCGAACCGGCCTTCTTTCCTGCTGCGTCGACAACGTCAATAGCGGTAGCCATGTTGGTTACGCTCCCTTCCGGGCGTTACGAACAAACACAAGCGAGTTCTTCGGACCAGGAACAGCGCCCTTGATCAGAAGCAGGTTGCGCTCGGCGTCGATCTTTTCGATCTGGAGGTTCATCACGGTGACGCGGTTGTGTCCCATGCGACCTGCCATGCGCATGCCCTTGAACACGCGAGATGGAGTTGCGGATGCACCAATCGAACCAGGCTTGCGGTGGTTGCGGTGCGAACCGTGCGATGCGGATACACCCTTGAAGTTGTGCAACTTCATGACACCGGCGGTTCCCTTACCCTTGCTGGTTCCGACTACGTCGACAACCTGGCCAGCCTCGAAGACATCCACAGAGAGTTCCTGACCGACGGTGTATTCAGAAGCGTCGGGGGTGCGGATTTCGGTGACGTGGCGGCGAGGGGTAACACCGGCCTTCTCAAAGTGACCCTTGAGTGGCTTGGTGACCTTGCGGGGGTCAATAGCGCCGGCAGCGATCTGGATAGCGTCGTATCCGTCGTTGTCCTGGGTGCGGATCTGGGTGACCACATTCGGGCTCACCTCAATAACAGTTACTGGGACGACACGGTTGTTCGAATCCCAGACCTGGGTCATACCGAGCTTCTTGCCCAGCACACCCTTCGTGGCAGTGATTGTTGACATGGTCGTCCTTAAAGCTTGATCTCGATGTTGACGTCCGCGGGCAGGTCAAGACGCATCAGCGAATCAACAGCCTTGGGAGTGGGGTCAATGATGTCAATCAGACGCTTGTGGGTGCGCTTTTCAAAGTGCTCACGAGAGTCCTTGTACTTGTGCGGGGAGCGAATCACTGCGATCACGTTTTTCTCGGTCGGCAGTGGCACGGGTCCCACCACGGTGGCGCCTGCGCGGGTCACCGTGTCGACAATCTTGCGTGCTGATGAGTCGAGACCTGCGTGGTCATACGACTTCAGTCGGATGCGGATTTTTTGTCCCGCCATGGTTGTCTCTTTCCTTTACGCACCAGGAACTCTCATTCCCGGTTTTCCACCGAGTTGCTCACGGCAACCCGATTGACATCACTGTTTTTCTGTCAACGAGTCCAGGCACAGCCTGGACCACCTCATTCGCCACCCACACTCAAGCGGGGGCTCGAAGTGACTTGAGTTCTCTCCCCGCGGCCTAGACAGGTCGCTATTGCGCCTTCTATGCACTGCCTGGCAGTGAGCGCTGCATCAGGGCAGCGCGTATTGAACCTCGTAAACTCTGCCACACCCCGGCATTTCCTGCAACCCGGGCGTGTCGGAAATTTAACTTATTTTTCCCCTAGCCGAATAGGCCTAGGACGAGTCCCATCGCGGCCAGCCCGACGATGTCAGATCCGGCCTCAAGACCCCAGGCGCGAAGGCTCAATCCACCAAAGAGTTTGTGGGTGAGTGACGCAGCCGAACCGATAAGTCCCAGCAATGCTCCTGTGGCAAGACC
>JAYOHK010000004.1:0-3203 GCA_038118225.1 Cellulomonadaceae bacterium
GGATCAAAGCCGGGCATGATTTCGCTTCGGCGGTCATCGCCGAAGCGCTCCACAATCTCGCTGAGCTCTTCCACGATGATCTCGCGCTGCTTTTCTTCACTGCCAAGGATGATCTTGTATCCGGCAATTTGCGCTTCGAGCTCTGCGGCCTGGTCCAGAATCTTCTGGCGCTCAAGAGCGGCGAGGCGACGAAGTTGCAGGTTCAAGATTGCCGTCGCCTGGTCTTCGTCAACTCCGAGCAGCTTCATCAGTCCATCGCGGGCGTCTTCGACGGTCGGAGACTTTCGAATCAGATCAATGACGGCGTCTAGGGCATCGAGGGCAAGGAGGTAACCCTTCAAGATGTGCCAGTCGGCCTCTGCCTTGTTCAGGCGGAACGTGGTGCGACGGACAATGACTTCCACCTGGTGGCGCGACCAGTAGCGGATGAACTGGTCAAGACGCAGAGTGCGAGGAACACCATCGACAATGGCCAACATGTTGGCGCCGAAGTTTTCCTGCAACTGGGTGTGCTTGTAGAGGTTGTTCAACACCACCTGAGCCACAGCGTCGCGCTTGAGAACGATCACCAGGCGCTGACCGGTACGACCAGAAGTCTCATCGCGGATGTCAGCGATTCCAGTGAGCTTTCCATCCTTCACCAGCTCGGCGATCTTCATCGCGAGGTTGTCAGGGTTGACTTGGTAAGGAAGCTCGGTGACGACGAGAGCCGTGCGGCCATTGAGTTCTTCAACACTGACCACAGCGCGCATCGTGATCGAGCCACGACCGGTGCGATAGGCATCTTGAATACCCCTAGTGCCAAGAATTTGAGCGCCGGTGGGGAAGTCTGGCCCCTTCACTCGCTCCATACAGGCTTCGAGAAGCTCGTCATCCGCAGCGTCTGGGTGTTGCAGGTGCCAGATAGCAGCGTCAGAGACTTCGCGCAGGTTGTGGGGTGGGATGTTGGTGGCCATACCCACCGCAATACCCACCGAACCATTCACCAAAAGGTTCGGGAACCGAGCAGGCAGAATCGAGGGCTCGCGGGTGCGGCCGTCGTAGTTGTCTTGGAAGTCGACAGTGTCTTCTTCGATGTCTCGGACCATTTCCATGGCCAGCGGAGCCATCCTGGTCTCGGTGTACCTGGGAGCAGCAGCGCCGTCATTACCCGGGGAGCCGAAGTTTCCCTGTCCTGCGGCCAACGGGTATCGCATCGACCAGGCCTGAACGAGACGCACCAAAGCGTCATAGATGGCTGAGTCACCGTGCGGGTGGTACTTACCCATCACGTCACCGACCACACGCGAACACTTCGAGAAGGCCTTGTCAGGGCGGTATCCGCCATCAAACATTGCGTAGAGAACACGGCGGTGAACGGGCTTTAAACCATCGCGGACGTCAGGCAGTGCTCGACCGACGATGACGCTCATCGCGTAGTCCAAATAGGACCGCTGCATCTCCAGTTGGAGGTCTACTTGATCGATACGGCCTGAGGGTGCCGGGGTCACGTCAGTGTCTACCACGCGCTTCTCCTGTGGGTCTTAGATATCAAGGAATCTCACGTCTTTCGCATTTTGTTGGATGAAGTTACGCCTGGACTCCACGTCGTCACCCATCAGGGTGGAGAAGATCGAGTCAGCTATTGCTGCATCATCCAAGGTGACCTGCAACAAGGTCCTGGAGTCGGGGTTCATCGTGGTCTCCCACAGCTCTTGGTGGTTCATTTCACCGAGACCCTTGTAGCGCTGGATGGAATTGTCTTTAGGAAGCCTCTTCCCGGCGTTTTTTCCATCCGCTACAACGGCGTCTCGTTCTTTATCCGAATAGACGTATTCGTGTTCGTGATTTGACCACTTAATCCGATACAGCGGTGGCTGGGCCAAATAGACATAGCCGTGTTCGATCAAAGGGCGCATGTACCTAAACAACAAAGTCAGCAACAACGTCGTGATGTGTTGGCCATCCACATCGGCATCGGCCATCAACACGATCTTGTGATACCTGGCCTTTTCGATATTGAATTCTTCACCGATACCCGCACCAAAGGCGGTAATCATCCCTTGGACTTCTTGGTTGGCGAGTGCGCGGTCGAGACGAGCCTTTTCAACATTCAGGATCTTTCCGCGAATCGGCAAGATGGCCTGGGTCTCGGGGTCTCGGCCTTGAACGGCTGAGCCACCTGCGGAGTCACCCTCCACAATGAAGATTTCCGAAAGGGAGGGATCTTTGCTCTGGCAATCTTTGAGCTTGCCGGGCATTCCGCCAGATTCCAGCAGGCCCTTACGTCTGGTCTGCTCTCTCGCTTTACGCGCAGCAATACGTGCTTGAGATGCACTAATTGCCTTGCGAACAACGTCTTTGGCGAGTGAGGGGTTTCTCTCAAACCAGTCACCCAAAGCGTCGGAGGTGACCTTCTGAACGAAGGACTTTGCTTCAGTGTTACCCAGCTTGGTCTTGGTCTGGCCTTCAAACTGAGGCTCACCCAACTTGATCGACACCACAGCGGTCAGACCCTCACGGACGTCATCACCGGTGAGGTTCTCGTCTTTTTCTTTCAACAAGTTCGCCGACCTCGCGTATTTGTTGATCAAGCTGGTGAGCGCTGCGCGGAATCCTTCTTCGTGGGTTCCACCCTCGTGGGTGTTAATCGTGTTGGCGTAGGTGTGAACGCTCTCGGCATAGCTGGTGGTCCACTGCATCGCCACCTCAAGCGCGATGGTGCGCTCGGTGTCTTCGTGTTCGAAGGAAATGATGTCGGGGTGGACGACCTCAGACTTCTTCGTGGAGTTCAAATACTCCACATAATCCGCAAGGCCCTGCTCATAACGGTAATTGTCGCTTCGGCCGCCGGCTTCTTTGCGCTCATCAGTGAGTGAAATTCCCAGACCCTTATTCAAAAAAGCCATCTGCTGGAAGCGGGTGCGAAGAGTCTCGTAATCGAAGTCAACCGTTTCGAAGATGTCGTCGTTTGGCCAAAAGGTAATCGTGGTTCCGGTTTCTTCGGTTGCTTCGCCTTTTTTCAAGGGAGCATCGGGCACACCCTGACTGAAGCTTTGACGCCACACATTTCCTTGGCGGCGCACTTCGACCTCGAGCTTGTGGGAGAGCGCGTTGACCACACTCGATCCCACCCCGTGGAGACCACCGGAGACGGCGTAGCCGCCACCGCCAAACTTTCCACCCGCGTGCAACACAGTGAGCACAACTTCAACCGTGGACTT
>JAYOHK010000004.1:3303-77626 GCA_038118225.1 Cellulomonadaceae bacterium
CCGAACACTCGTCGAAGCCGTGCAAAAACGTTTTTTGGTTCATCGCTAGGTCGAGCGAGGTGATGAGGCATCGGTGGTCACCACTCCCTTCTCGACACTAAAGACATGGTGAACAAAGTCGTGTGGAATATCTTCTCGCACTGCAGCGGTCACCAGTACTTGTTCAAAGCCACTCACCAGCTGCTGCAAGGTGGCCCGCCTCTTGGCGTCGAGCTCGGCAAACACATCATCCAAAATCATCACCGGGTCACCAGAGGCGGAATCTCGTCGGTACACCTCGGCGAGCGCCATTTTGAGCGACAGCGCAAGCGACCAGGCTTCTCCGTGACTGGAGTGGGTGCGACCAGGAAGCCCATTTAATGTGATTTCGAGATCGTCTCGGTGCGGGCCAACCAGTGTCATCCCGCGATCAATCTCGTCTTTGCGCCTCGCCTCAAGAGCCTCCGCATAGACACCAGTGAGTTCCTCGAGGCTTAGGCCGTGGGCTGAGACTTTACTCTCAAGCGCGATACCGGCAGCGTGATCTGGTGCGATTACCTCGTAGGAGCGCTGAAATTCTGGTTCTAGTTCGGAAATAACGCCGAGGCGCTCTCTTGTGATCGTCGCCGCAAGCTTTGCAAACGGCTCATCCCAACCACTCAACGTGTCGAGTAACTGTGAGTGGGGCAGTGACCGTGATGACTTCAGTAGCGCATTTCGCTGCTTCACCACCCGGTCGTATTCGGCATACACCTGGTGAAGTGAGGGCTTGAGAACGATGACGGCGTCATCGAGGTAGCGCCGGCGCATTCCAGGTTCTCCGCGAATAATGGAGAGGTCTTCTGGTGTAAAGAGCACAACTTTTAGCCACCCGACCAGTTCACCTACCGCAATGTTCTGTCCATTTTTTTTGGCGCGGTTAGACCCACTGGCTTTGATCTCTAGTGCAAGGTCTACTTTTCTGGCGTCATGGTGAATCGTGGCTAAAGCAAATGCCGAGGCACAGCCCTCCCGGACCAAAGCCCTATCCACGGATACGCGGTGGGACGACAAGCTAGCCAGATAGCCCAAGGCCTCGACCAGGTTTGTTTTTCCTTGGCCATTTGATCCGACAAAGACACTGACCCCGCGTTCAAGTGACAGGGTCGTCGACTCATGGTTGCGGAAATCCCGCAACGACAAGTCACTGACCCACATGGGTCAGTTAGCGCATCAACAGATTGGGCTGCAACAAGTAGCGGTAGTTGGCGTCGCTGTCGCCATCACGCGATGTTTGTGCAGTGATGAGCACGGGTCCTGGCTTGTTGGGGTTATCCGTAGGAGTAAATCCGATGCGGGCGAATTCACTGCCTGTATGGCTTAGACCGTCGATTAAGAATCCAGGCTTAAGCGACACCACACACTCATTTCCTACAAGGTGTCCATCAGTTGTTTCAGATGCCTGTGCCTGTTCTGATCCCAAGGCCTCGAGTAACACGCCGTCGGCGGTAAACGAGTAGCGAAGCGGAGCTTCACGCTCAATTACCAAGCTCACGCGGCGGGTGGCCTCTATGAGTTCCTGAGTGTTAACCACTGCGTAGTTGTCGGTGACTTCAGGGAAGAGACGCTGTACCGGGGGGAATGATCCCTTAATCAACAACGACGTGACCGTTTTATCTCCTGCACTAAAGGCTACGAGCTCGCGATCGCCACCCGTTGCGATTGTCACTGTCACCGAATCAGCGTGAGCGAATGTTTTACCTACCTCCGAGAGTGTGCGGGAGGGGACCAGTGCACTGACATCGCTCATTGATTCCGAGGAATTCCAGTTAATGGCACGCACCGCGACGCGGTATCGGTCAGTGGCCATCATGGACAGCTCCGAACCGTTGAGGTGAAGCAAGACACCGGTAATTACTGGGGTGACATCATCACGTGATGCTGCAGGACTGACCTGTGCAATCGCATCGGAGAAATCAGACCCTGATACTTGTCCGACTTGACCTGATACTTCGGGAAGTTGTGGGTACTCCTCCAATGGCATGGTGAGCAAGCTGAACTTCGCAGTTCCACAGGTCACTCGAATCGATGACCCATCCAGTTCAAGAGTCACGTCTTGCTGGGGCAAACGCTGTGCAATGTCGGAGAGGAGACGACCAGAGACCAATGCTGATCCGGGGGTTGCGACATCTGCAGAAATAGTGGTGCGAGCAGAGACCTCGTAGTCGAATGACGAAAGGGTCATTCCCGAACTATCAGCGGTGATGAGGACACCAGAAAGAATTGGCAAGGTGGTGCGCTGCGGTAGCAATTTCACAGTGAAGCTAACTGCTTCAGCGAAGACATCGCGGTGGACAGTGAGTTTCACGACAACCGGCCCCTTTCAACGTAGGTCACACGATTCTGTCACAGCCTTTGGCTATCTCCCCAACCGTTGGCGGAGGACCATTTCTATATACGTAAGAGATAACAGTAATAACCACTGTGGATACCGTGGATAAGTGGATTACTTTCCCGAAAACTCTCCTGAACTACATTCGTGGAAGATGTGTGATTTGCCGATAATTCAGTGTGAATAGCGCGGGTAGGGATAAGCCGCCTTGAACTGTTATCCACAGGTAGACATAGTTATCCACATGTAAATAGGGTTCTCCACACTCACTTACACAAAGAGTGGGGAAATTTAGAAAACCTGCCGAGATTTGATCTTGGACGTCAATTCGGTGACTTGGTTATAGACACTGCGCCGTTCTTTCATGAGTTCGCCAATTTTCTTATTGGCGTACATCACGGTGGTGTGATCACGGTTTCCAAAGAGTTGGCCGATTTTAGGAAGTGACAAACTCGTCATTTCTCGACACAAATACATTGCGATCTGTCGCGCCTGGGCAATCAGTGCTGAACGGGAAGACCCATAGAGGTCTTCAACAGTCAATTCAAAATATGACGCGGTTTCACTGATGATCTCAGTGGGTGACACAACGTTCGCCTCTTCACTCAAGACCAGGTCTTTCATGACCGTGTGTACCAATGCCATGGAGACCGGTGATTTGTTGAGGTTTGCAAAGGCGGTGACTCGAATAAGTGCACCTTCAAGTTCACGAATGTTCGTGGAGACCTTAGAGGCCATGTATTCCAAAACATCGTCACTAATGTTTAAACCGTCGCTCGCTGCTTTCTTCCGCAAGATGGCGATACGCGTTTCGAGGTCGGGTGCTTGAACGTCAGTGATCAAACCCCATTCGAAGCGGGTGCGCATGCGGTCTTCGAATCCGGTGAGCTGCTTAGGCGGGAGATCACTGGTGACAACAACCTGTTTGTTGTGGTCATGCAGGGTGTTGAAGGTGTGGAAGAAGGCCTCTTGAGTCGAGTCTTTTCCTTGTAAGAACTGGATGTCATCGATTAGGAGGACATCTACTTCGCGGTAGCGGTTTTGAAACTCGTGTGAACGGTTATTGGCAATGGCGTTAATGAAGTCGTTGGTGAATTCTTCACTACTGACGTAGCGCACACGAATGCCTTTGTAGAGATTTTGTGTGTAGTGGCCGATTGCGTGAAGAAGGTGGGTTTTACCTAACCCAGAGCCGCCATAAATAAAGAGAGGGTTATACGCCTTGGCAGGAGCTTCCGCTACCGCAACTGCAGCGGCGTGAGAGAAACGGTTAGACGGTCCGATCACGAAGCTATCGAAGGTGTACTTGTCATTGAGACGAGTCAGCTGCGGAGAGCTAATTGGTTGGGTGTCAGTGTTATCCCACACATTAATCATGGGGTCGGGCATCGGAGCAGATTCCAGTGAGCGCTCACGGGCTTCAATATTTGGGTTGACCGTCAGGACGAAATTTTGAATCTCGTTGCCTTCGATGCTCTCCATCGCCGAAATAAGGGGAATGCGTACACGTTGTTCCAACATGCCCCGGGTGAGTTCGTTGGGGACTTCGAGATATAACACTCCCTGGAGCACCCCGCGGGGCTCCACCAAGTCCAGAAACCCGCGCAACTGAGGGGTAATCCGGTTATCGGTGGCGAGGTGGGTTAAGACAGCCGACCACAACTGGTCGACGTCGAAATCCGACTCTGCCATGTCCCCTCCAACCTGTGGATAACGCAAGCTTTTACATTAGTGCCCGAAGATGCACCGACCACAATCATGTACCAAAAGCAGATTTCTGTGGATAACTATTTTTTGGGGTTTGACCTGGCCATGGTTTGGCCCGTATCCTGATGTGTCGGTTTCGAACAGTCTTTCCTGGCAGATCAGTCAGGACACCGCCAGGAGTTATCTAGATGTCAAAGCGTACTTTCCAGCCCAACAATCGCCGTCGCGCGAAGACCCACGGTTTCCGTGCCCGCATGCGTACCCGCGCCGGTCGTGCGATCCTCGCTGCCCGCCGTCGTAAGGGCCGCGAAGAACTCTCCGCCTAAGTCGGTGAGCCAAGGTGCTCCCCCTGCAGCACCGGATCAATCACAGCGATGATTTCCGTCGCGTATTTCGGCGCGGAAAAAAACACCACTCAGATCTCGGGTTAATCGTGGTTACCCCAGCTGAGGGGCCAGCTCGATTGGGAGTAGTGGTCTCGAAAGCTGTCGGCGGGGCGGTGGTGCGAAACCGAGTCAAGCGTCTGGTGCGCGCAGCGTTCGCGCAGCTCCTGCCCGAGCTTGGGTCTGTCGATGTGGTGGTGAAGGCAGCAGCGAGTGCCAAAGAAATGAGTTTTAATCAGGTTGTTGATGTGGTGGCGGCGGCCACCCCCCATCCCAGGGACACCCAGTGAGCGCCGTTGGCCGGTGGCTGGCCTTGGTCCCGCGTAATGCAGTAATTGGCTTTCTGGTCGCGTATCGAAAAGTAATTTCGCCACTTTATGGGCAGGTCTGTCGCTATTACCCGAGTTGTTCGCTCTACGCGCTCCAGGCAATTCAGTATCATGGGGCACTCCGGGGCATTGGTCTTGCTGCATGGCGAGTACTGCGGTGTAATCCGTTTTCTCGTGGAGGGATTGATGATCCGCCGGAAGGTTTACGTCCGTATCTTGAATTAACCAAGCACGGTTTTGTCCGCCCAAAGAAAGAGGTCTAACCGGTGGGAATTATCGACACGATTCTGTGGCCCATTAGATGGGTCATCGAAGCTATGTTGGTGGGCTTCCACCGCGCCTTTGAGTACTTAGGACTTGAGGGTGGTTCGGGGCTGAGCTGGGTCCTCGCAATTACCGTGCTGGTGCTCGTCGTTCGCTCCGCGCTTATTCCGGTGTTTGTGCGCCAGATCAAGAGCCAGCGCAAGATGATGGAGATTTCTCCAGAACTGAAAAAAATTCAGGATAAGTACAAGGGTAAGAAGGACCAGTTCTCCCGCGAGGCAATGAGCCGCGAGACCATGGCCTTGTATTCCAAGGCGGGCACCAACCCGTTCTCATCGTGTCTGCCGCTGCTTCTCCAGATGCCAATTTTCTTTGCCTTGTTCCGTGTGCTCTCTGAAGCCGGCCAAGGTAACGCCGGTGTGTCCTTTATGACGAAAGACTTTGCGATTCAGTTTGGAACCGCAGAGCTTTTTGGTATGGCTCCACTGAGTGCAACCATGCAGACCGCGCTCAACGGGGAAGCGGGTTTGGAAAGTGCTAAGGCGATCGCTGTTGCCGTAATCGCTGGCGTGATGGTGGTTCTGATGTCTGGTTCGCAGTTTGTGACCCAGCTGCAGATCATGTCGAAGAACCAATCGGACGCGATGAAGGAATCTCCGATGTATCGCCAGCAGCGCATCTTGTTGTACATGCTGCCTTTGGTGTTCTTGTTCTCTGGTGTGTTCTTCCCGCTTGGTGTGATGTTCTACTGGCTCGTTTCGAACTTCTGGACAATGGGTCAGCAGTTCCTGGTCATTCGCAACCTGCCCACGCCGGGCAGTGAGGCCGAGCGCGAGCGCAATGCTCGTATTGCAAAGCGCCGCGAGCGTCGGGGACTACCCCCTCTCGACGAAGTTGCAAACGACACCCCAGAACCTCCGAAGCCCGCCCAGCGCCAGCAGCCCGTGAGCAAGTCGCGCGCCAAAAAGAAGGGCAAGCCCGCTTCCAAGAAGCCAGGCGATGATCAAGCTCCCCCCGCTGGATCCCCAGCGAAACCGAAAGGATAGGTCTCGTGACCGACACCACCACTACGCCCGATGAGGGCGAGCTCGCTGCTGATTACCTAGAAGAGCTGCTCGACATTGCCGATCTCGATGGCGACATTGAAATCGAGATCAAGAACCAGCGCACCTACTTGAGCGTTGAGTCAGAAGACTCCGATGACTTGCGTGCGCTGTCCAAGCCAGATGTTGTGCAGGCCCTCCAGGAGCTCACCCGGCTCGCAGTGCAGCAAGAAACCGGAGAGTTCTCACGCCTCATCCTCGATATCGCAGGGTCACGCAAGAAGCGTGAAGACGAGCTTGCTGAGATCGTTGACGCAGCTGTCGCCCAGATTGAGGGTGGAGCAAGCCAAGCAGCCCTCCCCCCGATGAGCAGTTACGAGCGCAAGCTCGTGCACGACATCGTGTCTGAGCGTGGATTCCACTCGGAATCAAACGGTGAAGGCGCTGACCGCCACACTGTGATTACTGCTGCCAAGTAGGGAATGTTTCACGTGAAACATGTCACGGGCGAGCCGGAGCCAGAAGCAGCAGAGCTGCTCTTTGGCCATACGCTCCCCATTGCCCGGCAGTTTTACGAAGACCTGCTCACCTACGGCGAAGAACTAGGCCTCATTGGTCCCCGCGAAATTGAGCGACTGTGGACCAGGCACATCATCAACTCCGCAGTGCTCTCCCCCCTTGTTCCCGAAGGAACACTGGCCGATGTGGGTTCGGGTGCGGGCTTCCCGGGACTAGTCATCGCAATTATGCGACCCGATATTCAGGTGACGCTGATTGAGCCCATGGAGCGCCGCGCGCTCTGGCTGGCGGATGAAGCAGAACGCTTGGGGCTGAAGAACGTGGAAGTGATGCGCGCTCGAGCTGAGGATGTGCCGAAGTCCAGGACGTTTGATGTGGTGACAGCCCGTGCCGTGAGCGCGCTGAAAAAGCTTGTTCCCATGACGAGACCATTGGTGGCTCCGGGTGGTCAGATGGTGTTTTTGAAGGGCCAGCGTCTCGATCAGGAGATTACTGAAGCGGCAAAGCAGCTTGTTTCTGCGGGATTTGCCTCTGTTGAGGCCCTTACCGTCGGCGCGGAGTGGAAAACGGAAGAGACTCGCGTATTTCGGGCTACTCTTGAGGCTGTCCACGGTTCATAGCGTCAAATGTTTCACGTGAAACATTTCCTGGGAGAGTAATGAGTCAATCCTTCGGCCACACCCCTTTGGCCGACGAGCTCGCCTCCAATAGGACCAGGCGCGAACGCCTGGACGCCGCGACGTGGCCGCTTCCCCCACGCACTCGCGTGGTCACCATCGTGAACCAAAAAGGTGGGGTGGGAAAGACCACAACGGCCGTCAATTTGGCCGCCGCGCTTGCTCATAACGGGGCAAAGGTGCTCGTGGTGGACCTCGATCCTCAAGGAAACGCCTCTACGGCACTGGGAATCGAACATCACGCAGAGGTTCAAGGAACCTATGAAGCACTCGTGGGCGACGTGTCAATGCCACGCGTCGTGGCACAAAGCCCCAATTCGCCGTCGCTGTACTGTGTTCCCGCCACGATCAACCTCGCCGGCGCCGAAATCGAGCTGGTGTCGGTCGATCAGCGCGAATATCGGCTCAAGAAGGGCATTGATTCGGTGTTGGCGGCACATTCCGCCGAGCCATTCCATTACGTCTTTATTGACACTCCACCATCGCTTGGTGTTCTGACCATTAACGCCTTTGTCGCGGCGACTGAAGTCCTCATTCCTATCCAATGTGAGTATTACGCGCTGGAGGGCTTGAGCCAGTTGCTGGGCACGATCGACCGTATTCGCGAGCACCTCAACCCAGGGCTAGCACTGAGCAGCATTGCGTTGACGATGTTTGATGGCCGCACCAACTTGGCCCACCAGGTCGCAGAAGACGTGCGAAGCCATTTCCCCGACCAGGTGTTGGGTGCAATCATTCCCCGTTCGGTGCGCATTAGTGAAGCGCCCAGCTATGGACAGTCAGTAATTGAATATGACCGCAACTCTCCCGGGGCTCTGGCGTACGCCGAAGCGGCCCTTGAGTTTGCGCAGAGAGGACAGTAGCGACAATGGCAACCAAACGTGGTGGTCTCGGCAAGGGCATTGGCGCCCTCATTCCTACCCAAGCACCTGTTGTGGAAAGCGCGACTGATGTGTTCTTCGGAAGCGATCAAGAGCCCGATCTTGCCGCGATTCCAGGCGTGCAATTGCGCGAAATTCCCATCGACCAGATTGTCCCCAACCCCCAACAGCCCCGGCGTGAGTTCCGCGCAGAAGAATTGAGCGAACTGACCCACTCGATTAAGGAATTTGGCGTATTCCAGCCGATCGTGGTGCGCCCTCGCATCACTCACGGCGTGATCGATGCCTCGTATGAGCTGGTCATGGGTGAGCGCCGGCTCCGTGCGTCTACGGCTGCTGGTTTGACCATGATTCCCGCAATCGTTCGGGATACTGCAGATGATCAGATGTTGCGCGATGCGCTGCTGGAAAACCTCCACCGCGCCGACCTAAACCCCCTCGAAGAAGCGTCCGCCTACCAGCAGCTACTGGATGACTTCGGTAGTACGCAGCAGCAGCTTGCTGACCGATTGGGCCGCTCCCGACCTCAGGTGACCAACACGCTGCGTTTGCTGAAGCTCCCCGAGGACGTGCAGGCGATGGTGGCAAGTGGAGTGTTGACCTCCGGTCACGCCCGCGCGCTGTTAGCCCTTGATGACGCGGCTGCGCAGCGTCGTTTGGCCGACGACATTGTGAAGAAATCACTCACGGTGCGTCAGGCAGAAGAATTGGCCTCAACAGGGGGCCCCAAGCGCAAAGCAGGCTCAAACACCCGCGCGGGTGGCCGCCACGGTCAGCTCGACGAGGTCGCTGAGCTCCTAGGAGACCGCCTCAACACGCGTGTGGCGATCTCGCTGAACAAGACAAAGGGTCAAATCACTATCGATTTCGCCACTGTGGCAGATTTGAACCGAATTCTCGGTGAAATGGGCGTGGAAGGCTACGGCCAGCGCTAATTAGCGCCTCGCGGCTTGGTCTGCGAGGGCCTTGTAGACGCCACCGACGTCGAAGCCTGCTTGATCGAGCGCTAATGCGACCGTTGAGGTCTCGGTGAGCCCCGGCATGACGCTTGCTTCGAGGAACCATGGCGTCCCTGCTTCGTCGATGATGAAGTCAATTCGGGAAAGGTCGCGAAGGCCCAGGGTGTTGTGCGCGAGCAATGCGTGTTCTGCTGCTGCGGCAAGTGTTTTCTCGTCTCGTCTGGCGGGAGAGAAGAAGCGGGTTTCGCCGGCGGTGTAGCGGGCTTCGAATGTGAAGTGTCCATTGACCGGGTCAATTTCCACACTTGGCAGCGCGGTAGGGCCATCTCCGGTGTCGATAATTCCCACACACACCTCAGTGCCGATGATTTGGCGCTCCACGAGCGCGTCGTCGGAATAGGTGAAAGCGTGAACCATCGCTCGACGAAGCTCATCCAGTGAATTCACCCAGCTCACGCCTTGAGCAGACCCGCCTCGTGATGGCTTTACCACCACCGGGAATCCAAGTGTGTCGGAGACCACTTCGAGGACGCTTTCTGCGCCGAGCTCGCGGAAGGCATCGCGGCTTAAGCTAATCGACTCTGGTGTGGCGACTCCCGCTCGCTCCACCATGGTCTTTGCCGAGGGCTTGTCCCAGGCCAAGCGGGTCGCAGCGCTGGGCGAGCCGACATAGGAAATGCCCATCATTTCGAGGAGTGAGCGAAGGGCGCCGTCTTCACCACTGGCACCGTGGAGGACGGGCCATACGACGTCTGGTTTATCGGCGAGGAGCTTTTCGACCAGGGTGGCGTCTGGGTCGGCGATGGTCACGCTGGCACCATTTGCCTCAAGACCGTCGGCGACCAATCGACCAGAGCGTAAGGAGATGTCGCGCTCGTGGGAGATTCCTCCGGCGAGTACTAACACAGACGGCTTCGACACAGTGAGTCCTTCTTAGGCGAGGTTTGGGGGTGGTGAGGCCACGTGGGCGTCAGACGACTGAGAACTGGGCTTTGGGTCGAACGTTTCGATCAGCTCTACCTCTTCCCGAATTACCTTCGCGAGGCGTGAAATACCCTCGCGGATGTTTTCCGGGGTGGGGTAACAAAACGCCAGGCGCATGTGGCCCTCTCCCCGGCCATCGGCGAAGAAGGCAGTTCCTGGCGTGTAGGCAACGAGCTCGGTAACGGCTCGGGGAAGCATTTCTTTGGAGTTCAGCCCCTCTGGCAAATCAAGCCACAAGAAGAATCCTCCACCTGGCATGGTGTGGCGAATACCGGGCAGTTCGTGCGCGAGCGCGTCCACCATGGCGTCTCGACGTTCTTTATAGAGCGCCCGGAATTCATCGATTTGGCCCTGCCAATCGGTGTGGGCCAAGTAGTCGGCGACGACCAGCTGCGAGAAGGGGCTTGGTGACAACACGGCAGCCTCAGACGCTAAAATGAGTTTTTCTCGAATACCGTGGGGGGCGACCACCCATCCCACGCGAAGTCCCGGAGCGAGGGTTTTAGAAAAAGACCCCAGGTAGATGATTCCCTTGTCGCCTGCAGCTCGCATCGCGGGAGGAGCCGGCTGGTCAAACCACAACAGGCCATAGGGATTGTCTTCGACAATCAAGATCTCGGCCTCGTGGGCAATGTCAATAATTTCTAAACGCCTCGCGGCGCTCAACGTCACGCCTGCGGGGTTTTGGAAGTTCGGGATCAAATAGATCATCTTGATCGGCTTGCCCTCAGAGCGTGCCTGATCAATTGCGTCCGTCAAGGCACTGGGAATGATGCCGTCATCATCCATTGGCACGTGGCGCACGTCCGCCTGGTAGCTACGGAAGACTCCCAGAGCACCCACGTAGCTGGGTGATTCTGCCAACACCACGTCCCCGGGGTTAATGAAAAGCCTGGCGACCAAGTCGAGGCCGTGTTGGGACCCAGTAGTCACCACAACGTCGTCTGGTCTGGCTGAAATGCCCTCTTTGGCCATGACCTGCACGATTTGTTCGCGAAGCAGCGGGTGGCCTTGTCCAGAGCCGTATTGGAGTGCTTCTGGACCGCGGTCGTCGATCACCCGGTTGAGGGTTTCTTTGATGCGATCTTCCGAAATTGCCCGCACATACGGCATTCCACCCGCCAAAGAGACCACTTCTGGTCTATTTGCCACGGCAAAAAGTGCGCGCACTTCAGAGGCGCTCAACCCGCTCGAGCGATCGGCATAGTGGTGCATCCAGGGGTCGAGGATGATTCCCTGGGTGTTTTTATCCACCATGGTTGCTCCCTAAAGGGCGGGCACGTATCCCACCAGGGTAGGGCAGATTAGGCGAGGAATTCAGCTAAGTCCTGCTCGAGTGCAGGCTTGGGCTTTGCGCCGATGACGGTTTTGACCACTTCGCCGCCCTTGAACACCTTCATCGTGGGGATGGAAGTGATCTGATACTTCATTGCGGTTTCTGGGTTGTGGTCGACGTTGAGCTTCACGATTTCGATCTTGTCGGCGTGCTCAGTGGCAATCTGGTCCAAAATCGGGGATACCGCGCGGCAGGGGCCACACCATTCGGCCCAAAAGTCCACCATGATCGGCTTTTCACTAGCCAGAACATCCTCGGCGAAGGTCTGGTCACTCACGTCTTTGGCGCTCATTATTTCTCCTCGGTTATTTACTTAACGACTCTATGTAATGCTGCGCATCCAGCGCGGCGACGGTTCCCGAACCCGCTGCAGTGACGGCTTGTCGGTAGGTGGGGTCGATGACATCTCCCGCGGCAAACACGCCCTCGACCGACGTCTTAGAGCTTCGACCCTGAACCTGAACGGTTCCGTGCTCGGTGAGCTCCAGCTTTCCGTGCACCAAGTGGACTCTGGGGTCAGAACCAATGGCGACAAACAGGCCATCTAGATCCAAGGTGGTCTCTTCACCGGTTTCAGTGTTTTTCAGTCCCACACCCGTGACCTGCTCGGTGCCATAAATGTGGGCAACCTGCTGGAAGTACTTAAATTCGATCTTGGGGTCTGCTTTGGCTCGGTCAATCATCGCGGCAGAGGCGCGAAGGGTGTCAGAGCGGTGGATGATGTAGACCTTGTCGGCAAAGCGGGTGAGGAAGGTGGCCTCTTCCATCGCCGAGTCGCCACCGCCGACGACGGCGACGGTCTTTTCGCGGAAGAATGCGCCGTCGCAGGTGGCACACCAGCTCAGACCGTGGCCGCTGAGGGATTCTTCTTCCGCCAGTCCCAGCTTGCGGTAGGCAGAACCCGTGGCGAAGATCAAGGCTTTCGCTTCCAAAACGTCACCATTTCCCAGGGTGACTTTTTTGACGGGTCCATCGAGTACCAACTCGGTGGCATCGTCATAGATGATCTCTGCACCGTGCTTTTCTGCCTGTGCCTGCATCTTCATCATGAGCTCTGGGCCCATGACACCGTCAGGGAACCCGGGGAAGTTATCGACATCGGTGGTGAGCATCAAGTCGCCACCAAATTCAACAGACGACGCGACAACAACGGGAGCCAAATTGGCGCGCGCAGCATAGATAGCGGCGGTGTAGCCGGCAGGGCCAGAGCCGATGATGATGAGTTCTCGCATGACCAACTATTCCTAGTAAAAAAGGCGTGAGCCTTCAGTGTAGATAGTGAAGATGGCTATCTGGTGAACACCTTGCGGAGAAGTCGAATTCCGCCGCCCAAAATTGCCGCAGCGTCATCATTTCGCACCAGTCGAAGCACACCGAGGTAGACCACGCTCATCGCCAGAGCGCCTGCGGCAAGCGCCACAAGGGGCCCCAACACACTCGACATCACAAAACCATCGGGGTGTGATCCGCCTAGTGCGTTGAGCAGGGTCACTCCCACCGCACTAGCAAGAACGGCCGCAATGACAAACAACAACAGTCGCCCCACGAGTGTGTGCAGGCGAAGGCCACCGAGCTTGTTGCGCAGCAACACCAACGCCACAATCAGCTGAAGCCAGGAGGCAATCGATGCGGACAGCGCAAGAGATGACGCAATGTCGCTGGTGGAGAATCCTTGGACCACGAGGGCAAGCGCGATAAACACTGCGGTGTGAACAAGCTGAAACATAAACGGTGTTCTGGTGTCACCCAGCGAGTAGTAGACGCGCTGAATGACAAACACCAGGCTAAAAGCAACCAGTCCTACCGCGTAGGCGCTCATCACCAGCGCCATCGCGGACACCGCGCTTGGCTCTCCGCCAAATAACCGGGCAAAAGGAATCGACAACGTGATCAGGCCCGCTGATGCGAGGACCATCATTAATCCAATGCGCCTGATTGAGGCAGTCACATCAGCACGAAGCAAGTCGGTGTCACCCGCGTTCGCGTGGGCAGACATTCGGGTGAAGTATGCGGTCGCGAGTGAGACGGTGATGACCGAGTGGGGGACCATAAACAACAGCCACGAGAAGCGAAGGATGGCAAGACCGGCTTCGCCGTCGCTGGTGGCCAAGGTGGCGACATTGGCTTGGACGACTCCTGCGACCTGGGCGATCAAGATCATTCCAAACAGCCAGCCGGCTGCTTTCCCTGTTGCCGCAAGGCCCACACCACGCCAGGCGAAGTCGGGACGGTAATCAATTCCAGCTTTTCGCCAAAACACCAACAAGATAAGCGCTTGCAGTGCGATACCCGCCGTTGCTCCACCACCGAGCACAGCCGTCATAGCTGGGGTCCACTCGAGTGCGTTGGACGTATCAACACCGGAGAACAGTGCGCCAAAGATGAGTAGCCCAGCGATTACTACCAGGTTGTTCACTACGGGAGCCCAGGTGAAGGGCCCAAAAACGCTTCTGGCGTTTAATACTTCGCCAAAGAGGCTATAGAGCGCATAGAAGAGGACCTGTGGCAAACACCAGTAGGCAAGTGCCGTGGCAAGCGCAATATCAGCGTCACTAAATCCAGGTCCGCTGCCGCCTCCCTCTTGGGCGTAGAGCATGACAAGAAGCGGAGCAAGAAGGGTTGCCAGGGCAGCCAGCGATATGAAGATGACAAATCCGAGCGTGACGATTTTGTTGATGTAGGCCGCGCCCCCATCACTGCCGCTGCTGGCTCGGACAATTTGTGGAACCAACACCGCCGTCATCACACCGCCGGCGATGAGAGCGTAAATATTGTTGGGCAGTTGGTTGGCAAGGGCAAAAGCATCCGCTCCCGACCCGACGGTGCCGAGTGTCCGAGCGAGCAAAATGGCGCTCAGGAACCCGAGCAGCCGAGAAATAATCGTGCCACTGGCCATGATTGCTCCGGCCCGACCAATTCCCCCGGTCGACGTCGACTTAGCCACGATTCACCTCTGCTTCTTCATGGCGTTGCCGAATGCGGCGCTGAATTGCGCGGTAGAGACCGAAGGCAAACACCGCGATGATGACCACCGCGAGGCTAATGGTGATTACGCTCTCCCAGCCCGCCCGCACGGTGACTTGGATGCTGATGGTTTCACCCACTTGTTCACCGAGTGCGTTATTCAACGAGATTTCGACCGGAGCAACACCGTTAGCCAGCGAGCGCACGGGCACACCTACTCGTTGGAAGGAGTTGGCGGGAACTTGGACATCCACCCTGGTTTGTTCTACGCGCAACAACCCTCTGGTTGGTTTCACAACAAGTTCCACGTGAACCGGGGTAGGCAGGCTATTTCGAATAGTGACCGGAAGCTCAGTACGGTCAGCGAGCACCGTGATGGAGCTTCCCTGTTCAATCCAGACTGAGTTCTGGAATGCGGCAGAGTCGTCTAACGCCCGCTCCCATTCAGAGAGGCGCCCCTGCGTATTGTTTCGCCAGGCAGACGAAAACAGCGCCAAATACCTATTCCAGCGCTCCACGATGGCAAGTTCAGGGTTGCTCGCGATGATCGAGTAGCGAACATCTGAGTTCCACAGCTCAAAGACTTGGTCAACAAAGGTCGACCAGGCCCGCTCAGGTGCGGATTCATTGATTCCCAGTGCCAATTCGTTCGGGTCAGCACCGAGAGGAACACCGACGACGTCGACATAGGTGACGTTTTCCAGCCGGGTCAACACGTCTTCCAAACGAAGTGCCGTGGCGGTGGCGGGAAGTCGCCCGGTGTCCACGACCAACACTTCACCGGTTTGGCTAAAGGCACGCTTGGCCACGAGTCCTTGCACTCTCTGGAGTGCTGCTTCTGCCTCTACTTCGCTCGAGGCCACCACGGCAGAGACAAGCTCACTCGAGAGGTCTTCGTCGACGCGGATCATCGTGGTTTGTCCGTATTGGATGACCGTGCGGTCGCTGGTGACGACGGAACTGGGCACCAATACGGCTTCTGCAGAGCGCTGCGCCAGAAGATCGAGTTGGTCGCTGGTGACCTCAGGGGAGTGAAGCCAAGGGTATTGACCAAGGCGGGCATAGAGCAGCGAGTCGATTTCTAATGCAGCGAGAGGATCGGCATCCGCCCAGGGCAGGGCAAATTGGGCAAAGCCCAAATCTTCCAAATCAGACACCCACGCTTCGGCACTGGGAGGCGCATCTTCGGCGAGCGCTTGAACGGACAAGATGATCCTGGAATCCACCGCGATCGTTGCCGGGTGTCGACGGAGAACTCCGGCGACCGCGTCGAGTGGACCACCGGCAGCGGTGTAGGCCTCGAGCTCTTCTTTGCTCAGCGGCTGACCCCCGGTGGGCGGAACGGTCAAGGTCACGATGGGCGCGACGGGGGTTGGCGGAACGAGTGAATCTGTAGGAACCACAATCAACACTTGGCGGTTACTCAGCAGTGGCTCACCGTCTGTGGCCTCGGGGGATTCAAATAAGTCGGCTTGAAGGCCGAAAATCTGCGGTTCTTGATCCACAGCTTCTGGGTCACCAGGCGCCACGACGGGGATGCGCACGTCACCGGTTTCTAACTCCAACACTTCCGGGCTAAACACGGTGTCGATTTCGGTGAGAACGGGGTCTGCTTCACGGTTTAAATAGCGACGAAGGGCCGTTTCGGTGACAAGCGGCTCCTCAGTGATTGAGAGGCGAACAGCCCGCTCGGGAATAGGCGAGGCTTCGAGGGCGCGAAGGGTGACTCGAACAGTTGCTTCTTGGCCAGGAGCGACGATGGAGCCTTCTTGAACAAACAAGTCAATGGCACCATTCGAGGATTCCGATTCCGCCGCGAACGTATCTGACGAGGTCAGTGCGGGGAGAGCCAGTCCCGACGTGACGATCAAGGTCGCGGTGACAAGGCGTCCCATGACCGTCGTGAACCGGCCGCTAGGCCCCATTTTTGTCATTCGAAGCCGAGCCTCATCCCGTTCGCTGGCACCCTAGAAGTCTAGACTTTGATGACGATGACACGTGTTGCCCAGGCCATTGACACTTTAAAGTCCCTCGTTGACCAACCCCCGGTGTCGATTCTCGCGAACGCTTTTGAATCTGCCGGATATGAGTTGGCGCTGGTGGGGGGACCCGTTCGCGACGCCTTTTTAGGAAGGCCCGTAAACGATCTGGACTTCACCACCTCTGCTCGCCCCGATGAAATCGAAAAGGTCGTCGCGCCGATTGCCGATGCCACCTGGGATGTGGGCCGAGACTTTGGCACCATTGCCGCTCGCTTTGGCGACCACACGGTTGAAATCACCACCTACCGCGCGGACTCTTATGACGGGGTGACGAGAAAACCTACGGTCGAATTTGGCACCAGCCTCGACGACGATTTGATTCGGCGCGACTTCACGATGAACGCGATGGCCCTTCGTCTTCCCGGCGCCGTATTGGTCGACCCCTATGGCGGGCTCGATGACCTGTTGAACAAAACCCTTCGTACGCCAAGCGCGGCTGAGGTGTCGTTTTCGGACGACCCGCTTCGGATGATGCGCGCCTGCCGCTTTGTCGCTCAGCTGGGCGCGACATTGCACATCGACACCGCCGAAGCGCTCTCGAACATGGCGGGCAAGATCCAATCGATTTCAGCCGAGCGGGTTCGTGACGAGCTGAGCAAACTGCTGCTGACTGATACTCCTCGGGCAGGAATTGAACACCTGGTCGATTCGGGCTTGGCCGAATACGTCGTGCCAGAGCTTGCCCTGTTACAGCAAGAAAAAGACGAGCACCGCCGCCACAAAGACGTCTATCAACACAGTCTCACCGTGGTCGATCAAGCAATCGACTTGGAAAAGAGTCGACACCCGGGAGAGCCGGCCGACATTGTCGTGCGCCTCGCGGCCTTGCTCCACGACATTGGAAAGCCAGTCACGAAGAAGTTTGAATCGGGCGGCCAAGTCACCTTCCACCACCACGACGTCGTCGGAGCGAAGATGGCGAAGAAGCGTTTGAAGGCGCTTCGCTTTGATAACGCCACCGTGGACAAGGTTGCTCGGGTGGTGGAGCTTCACCTTCGGTTCTTTGGTTACGCCGATCAAGGCTGGAGTGATTCTGCGGTGCGTCGGTATGTGCGAGACGCCGACGACGTGTTGGAACAACTCCACATCATCACCCGCGCCGATGTGACGACTAGAAACCAGCAAAAAGCGGACCGTTTGGCCTTTGCCTATGACGATTTGGAAGCGCGTATTGCCCAACTGGCCGAGCAAGAAGAGCTCGGCGCCATGCGCCCCGACCTCGACGGCGAACAGATCATGGCCATTTTGGGCATTGGCCCCTCCCGGACCGTGGGTGAGGCTTATAGGTATTTGCTCGAGATGCGAATCGATGAAGGCCCACTCGGCGAGGAAGAAGCCACGAAGCGCCTCCACGAATGGTGGGCTGCGAAGAACTAGCAGCTTGCCCGAGGGCCATTTAGCCCAGTAAGCTCGACTCTTGGCCCATTTGGGCCCGCAGTTACCCTCCTGCTACAGAAATCCTGTGGCCGTTCTAGTCCGAAGGAGGTCGGGTATCCGTGCATAAATACGAACTCATGGTGATCTTGGATCCCGAGCTTGATGAGCGCACCGTTCAGCCAAGCTTGGATCAATTCCTCACCGTTATCACTAACGATGGTGGCACGATCGACAGTGTCGACATTTGGGGCAAGCGTCGTCTTGCCTACGAAATCCAGAAGAAGTCCGAGGGCATCTACGCCGTCGCGACCTTCAGCGCTACGCCTGCCGCTACCGCTGAGCTCGACCGTCAGCTTCGCCTCAACGAAGCCGTCATGCGCACCAAGGTGCTGCGTGCCGAAGACGTGTCGTTCCGCATCGGACAAGACGAGGCTGAAGCGAAGGCGAGCTAGTCATGGCTGGTGAAACCACAATCACGGTAGTCGGCAACCTTACGGCCGACCCAGAGCTCCGCTACACCCAAAACGGTGTGGCCGTGGCGAACTTCACCATTGCCTCCACCCCCCGCACCTACGACCGCGCAAGCGGTGAGTGGAAGGACGGCGAAGCGCTGTTCATGCGGGCAAGTGTGTGGCGCGAATTCGCCGAGCACGTCGCAAACTCATTGACCAAGGGCGCTCGCGTGGTGGCCTCTGGTCGTTTGCGTCAGCGCTCCTATGAGACCAAAGAGGGCGAAAAGCGCACCTCGATCGAGCTGGAAGTCGATGAAATCGGCCCCAGCCTGCGTTACGCCACCGCAGCAGTGACCAAGCAGTCGTCCTCTTCCCGTCAGGGTGGATCAGACGACCAGTGGTCATCTCCTGCAGCCGGCGGAGCAGTCCAGGACCCCTGGGCTACCCCCGGAGTGGCCGCAGCGCCGAGCGACGACATCCCCTTCTAAACCTCTCGGATCACCGAGAACACTTTTTGTAAAGGAATAACTATGGCTGGAAAAGCATCGGGTGCCCCACGTAAACCACGTGGCCCCAAGGGCGGCAAGCCGCTCGCGCCGGTGAAGGCAATCACTGTTGGCGTAATCGACTACAAAGATGTCGCGACCCTTAAGCGCTTCATCTCCGAGCGTGGAAAGATCCGCGCTCGCCGCATCACCGGAGTCTCGGTACAGGAGCAGCGCAAGCTCGCTAAGGCAATTAAGAACGCCCGCGAGATGGCTCTTCTTCCTTACGCCGGTGCAGGGAGGAACTAACCCATGACCAAGGTGATTTTGACCAACGAGGTCGCTGGCCTCGGTCGCGCAGGTGACGTGGTTGACGTTCGTGGCGGATACGCCCGAAACTTCCTCGTCCCCCAGGGGTTCGCTGTTGAGTGGACCAAGGGTGGCCAGAAGCAGGTTGACCAGATTCGATCGGCCCGCGAGGCGAAGGCTCTTGCAAGCCACGAAGACGCTGTTGCTCTGAAGAACAAGCTCGAGTCCACCCCCGTGCAGATTGCTGCACGTGTGGGCAGCGAGGGCCGTCTCTTTGGCTCGGTCACTCGTGCCGACATTGAGAAGGCTGCAGCAGACCAGGGTGTGGGTTCAATTGACCACCGCACCATCGACATTCCTAAGGCCATCAAGGCCGTGGGTGAGCACCACGCAACTGTTGCTCTCCACGATGGAGTTGTCGCTTCGATGACCATCAAGGTGGTTGCCGAGAAGAAGTAGGCGCGAGACGCCTTCGGGGCGGGTTATCGGACCATTTTTGGACCCGGTTGCCCGCCCTTTTTCGTCGGAGGATTTTTCATTTCTTTCCACATAACCCTCAATCATTAATAACCCTCAACCACATGTTTATACAGGTTTTGATGTTCGGCGTTGTGAATTTTTAAGCTCGGTTAAAAAGTATTTTTGAGCAGAAATTGGACGTTTGTGGGTGATTTTGTCCCCAGGTTATACACATATGGAACGGAGTTGCTCAAGAGCTATTCACAGGGTTATCCACAGGTGTGGTTGAGGGATGTTTCGACTCTGTTTATGGTGAAGGGTCTGTCTTTACCAGCGGGTCGATTTCATACTCTCTGACAGGGCAATGGGGCCGTGTCAGAGGTCACTGATAGAACAACTACACACCACGTTGTGGTGCACGAAAGGGGGCTAGCCACATGTCAATTCCACAGCTAGGACTTGTGCAAGACACCCCCGACGAATACTCCCGTCAAGGAGAGCGCACCCCGCCTCACGATCTTCTGGCCGAACAAAGCACCCTCGGGGGAATGCTGCTGAGCAAAGACGCCGTTGCTGACGTCATCGAAGTGCTGAAGGGACGTGATTTCTACCACCCCAAGCACGAAATCATTTTCGACGCGATCTTGTCGCTGTATTCCCACGGTGAACCCACCGACGTCATCACAGTCTCTGATGAGCTGACCAAAACCGGAATGCTCCAGCGTGCTGGAGGCGTGGACTATCTCCACACCATTGTGTCGTTGGTTCCCACTGCAGCAAGTGCCGGCCACTACGCGAGCATCGTGAGCGAGAAGGCCGTGCTTCGTCGCCTCGTCGACGCAGGAACCCGCATCGCCAACATGGGTTACGCCAGCGAAGGTGAAGTCAACGAGCTGGTCAACATCGCCCAGACGGAGATTTACCAAGTCCACGGCGGGGCAGACTCCGATGACTACGTCCCCGTCAACGAAGCGGTCACTGCGGCCGTGGATGAAATCGAAGCAGCAAAGGGCACCGGCGGAAAAATGCTCGGTGTTCCCTCGGGCTTCCGTGACCTCGACGAGCTCACCAACGGTTTTCACCGCGGTCAGCTGATTCTTGTTGCCGCCCGTCCTGCCTTGGGTAAGTCAACCTTGGCCTTGGACTTTGCGCGCTCCGCCTCAATCAAGCACTCGATGCCCACCATCTTCTTCTCCCTTGAAATGGGTCGCGCTGAAATTGCGATGCGACTGCTGTCGGCAGAAGCAGCAATTCCCCTGCAGAAAATGCGCAAGGGAACAATCGAACAGCGCGACTGGACCACCATCGCCCAGGTGCGTGGAGACATTGACGCAGCGCCGCTGTATATCGACGACAGCCCCAACATGACCCTGGTAGAAATTCGTGCCAAGTGCCGCAGGCTCAAGCAGCGCGTGGGTCTTCAAATGGTCGTCATCGACTATCTGCAGTTGATGACCTCCGGCAAGCGCGTTGAGTCTCGCCAACAAGAAGTGAGTGAGTTTTCTCGCTCGCTCAAGCTGTTGGCAAAAGAGCTTCAGGTACCAGTAATCGCCCTGTCACAGCTCAACCGTGGTCCCGAGCAGCGCTCAGACCGCAAGCCACAGCTGAGCGACCTTCGTGAATCGGGTTCGTTGGAACAAGACGCCGACGCAGTGATCTTGCTCCACCGCGAGTCCGCCTACGAAAAAGACAACCCCCGTGCCGGCGAAGCAGACTTCATTCTCGCCAAGCACCGTAACGGTCCCACCGGAACGGTCACCGTGGGATTCCAGGGCCACTATTCGCGCTTTGCGGATATGCCCCACGTCCCGCAGGTCTAGTTAGACCCGGGGGATTCCGTAGAACTGGTCGATCTCGGCCATGTAGTCGGCGTAGGAAAGTGCGACTACTCGCGCACCGTCTTTATCGAAGCTCAGCACACCGGCATCGGCCAGGTTTGCCATGAGGTTGAGATGTCCGCCGATGTTGTGGTGAGAAAACGAGACACACCGCTCCAACACAATGCCAGTGCTGCCGGATTGATCGGTGCTTTGGTCTCGCTCGGCATCGAAGCGGACATCGTTTGCGGTGTAAGCAGTCTGGGATGCGAAGAACGTGGTTCCCGTGATCGATACCTGCACGTCTGGCACGTGGAGGAGATCCCAGGCAGCAAGAGGAACCATGTTGGTGCGATCCCAGGGCATGGGAAGAAGCCGCTTGTGGTGAAAAGAAACCCGTGAGTTCTTTACTCCCAACGCCATCCCGCTGTCGGTGCGGAAAGACAGATACGAGAACGGCTTGAGAAGCGATGCTTTGTGCTCGCGCACAAACCATTTGGTGGTCTTGCTGTTGGCATAGGCCAGGTCACATCGACCAGACGCAATGTCAGAGCCTGGCCACGTCACAACTCCGGGCGCGATGACTCGAGCAACCACGGTCGTTGCCGGTACCTTTTTTGCTCGCGCGGGTGTGGGCGCTGGCCCCACAATCGATACCGAGCGTCCTTCGACAACACCTCTCCAGGACAAGTCCTCGCTCCACGCAGCAACACCGGCTTCGCCGTTGCTCCACAGCCACAGGTAATGACCTGCGTCAGCCCAAAACTCATCCTCCGGTGTGACGCCTCGTTGGAAGGCACTTGTTGCCGCTTCGAGGTTTCTGGTGTGGACGGCTCCGACAAACGCTTGCTCGGGCTTCGGAGACTTAGCCAGTGTGGCCATTGCCTTTGCACCGAATGCGGAGGCAGCGGCAAAACAACCAGCTGCTTGGCCGATGCTTTCGACCAAGAACCATGCCTCGACCGACCGGGGCGAATAGCTCTGTGCGAGGGCACGCAGCGATGCGCTCGCATCTGCGTGGCTGAGCGAGTCATCCATCCGACCGCAGATCACACCCTCCAGCACCGCAACAGCATCACGACCGATGTATCTGGCGTATGAAGAGAGGGCCGCGGTGACGGCCTTTTTGTCACCGGCTTCAATTGACGCCTTGGCACGCTCGAGCAACTCTCGGCGTTTGACGCTCCGGTATCGCTCCAGCAGGTTCGCCATTAGAGGCGCTCTATTCCATAGAGCTCATCGAGCTCGGTCAAATAGTCCACGACGTTGAGGTCAATAACCCTTTTGCAGTCTTTATCGACCGTGATGGCGCCAGCTTGGGCGAGGTTTGCCACCAGGGCCAGGTTTTCCGTCACGTTGTGGCGAGCAAAAGTGGGGCAGCGCTCGAAGAGTTCCCCGGTGCTTCCGGTTTCATCGGTGGGCTTTCCTAAGGTGTGTTTAAAACGACGGTTGGTGTCGGTGTAGGCCGTTTGCGAGGCAAAGAAGGTCGTTCCACCCAGCGTCAGCGAGGCACCTTCGACACTCAACACATCCCAGACCATCAGCGGAATCATGTTGGGCGAGGAACCACCAATCATCAACGAGGAGGGGTTGTGGCTGGCCCGGAAATTCTTGGAGCCAATCTCGCCCCACTCTTGCGAGGAACGGTCCACCCTGAAACTCACAGTGTCAAAGCGGGAGAGTTGATCCCACGCGTTTGTTTCCTTGATCCACATCCTGGTTTCACGGCTTACCCAGGCCAGCTCGCAGCGACCGCCGAGAGGGTCGCGTGTTTCATCCCAGGTCAAGACGTCTTGCATGGCCACGCGACCCACGAGTGACGACTTCTTCAGATTCGAGGTGGTGAGCGAAGTGGGTGCAGGACCCATCACGACAACGTCGCGACCCGCAAGCTTTTCTGACCAGTCAGAGTCGCTGCTCCAGTGAGCTCGGCCCGCTGTTCCACGGCTCCACACCCACAGGTAGTGACCGGCGTCTTGGGCCTCCGCCGACTCATAGCCAGAAAGCTCATCCCACGCCTTAGTCGCTGCTGCCAGGTCGCGGCTGTGGAGGCCGCTGAGAAAGCGGTCTCGGGGGTCATCGCTTCGAGACAGCGCATCAAGGCCGTGGAGCGTGAATTCGTGTGACGCTCTAAAGCAACCAATCGTGCGAGAGAGGTTTTCGACGCTAAACCACGTCGTGGCCGGTTTCGATTGGTGAGCCATCGAGGCTGCGAGCGCAGTCAGCCTGGTTGAGGCTTCTTCGTGGCCCATCGAATTATCGACTCGACCGGCAATGATCAGGTAGAGCTCCTGGGCTTCAAACAGGCCCAAGCCGACTTGGGTGCGGGTAGTCAGAAGGACTTTTTGGATCTTTGAAGCGGAGCCTGCGCGCACGGCAGCCTTCACGCCGGTAATCAACACAGTGTGTGGATTTCTCCGACGAGGAAGTAAACGCGACCAGCGCATGTCGTCCTCCCCTAGGGCTCACGATAGATTGGACGTGTGCCGAATCCCCACGTCATTATTCCAGCACGCCTCGCATCAACGCGGTTCCCTCGCAAGGTTCTCGCCGATGTGGGGGGTAAGCCCATGGTCCAGCGCGTGTGGGAACAAGCCGTTGAGGCGGTAGGTGTTGACTACGCAATCGTCGCAACTGACTCTGACGAAATCGCCGATGTTGCCAAAGCCTTTGGCGCTCAGGTGCGAATGACGTCCGAAAAGGCCACCTGTGGAACAGAACGCGTCGCCGAGATTGCCGCCGACTTGGACGCATCCTGTTTGGTAAATGTCCAAGCAGACGACCCGTTTGTCCCCGCGTCGCTCATCAACGATTCCATCGAAGCGTTTTTCGACCGCGGCCTTGGAGTGTGTACCCCGATTTTCCGGTTGAGCATTGACGATGGACAAACCCCTCACATTGTCAAAGTGGCCCGCTCTTCCTCTGGCCGGGCTCTTTACTTCTCCCGGTCTGTCATTCCGTTCGACCGTGACGGTGTGACGGGTGAGCACCACCTGTGGGGCCACGTCGGTCTCTACGTCTACAGCCCAGAGGCAGTCGCCGCCTATCAGGGCTTTGGCGAGAGCGAATTGGAACAGCGAGAAAAACTCGAACAGCTTCGCTTCCTCGCAAACGACATCCCCGTCGCCACCTTCGTCACCGACTACACCCCTCACGCAGTGGATGTTCCAGAAGATCTCGAGCAGATGGTGAGGGCGATGAACCATGACTGATTCACTGGTCGAACGCGCTAAGGCGGTCCTCACCACTGAGCGAGACGGTCTTGACCAGGCCATTGAGCGCTCCGCCGAACAGGTGGCTCACGCGGCCAGGCTAATTCTGGATCGCGCCCCCAAAGACGTCATCATCACGGGTGTGGGAAAGTCAGGCCACGTCGCCCACAAACTTGCCGCCACCCTCACCAGCGTGGGAACGAGAACACACTTCTTGTGGACCTCGGAGATGTTCCACGGCGACCTGGGGAGCGTCGATCACGCAGGAGTCGTGATCATCGTCTCCAAGAGCGGCTCGGGCCAAGACATCGCCCAGCTTGTCGACTTTGCCCGCGAGCGAGGAATTGCCCTGATTGGGCTCATTGGAGATCGACACTCGCCGATTGTCAACAAGCTCGACATGTTCATTGACGCGTCGGTTCACCAAGAAGCAGACCCGGAAGGCTTTGTTCCCACCACCTCCACCACGGTGGCGTTGGCATTGGGCGATGCGCTCGCAGTGTGTTTGATGGAGGCCAAAGGTTTCACGTCAATCGACTTTGCCGCCTTCCACCCCAACGGTGCCCTCGGCGCTCGTCTCAACCGCACTGTTCGCGACGTAATGGCCGGAACCAGCGAGGTTCCTGTGCTCGAGCCCACCCATTCAGTGCGCGACCTCGCGATTGCGATGAGCAAATACCCCACCGGTTTGGCGCTTGTATTGGGTACTGGAGGTCAACTATCCGGAGTCGTCAGTGACGGTGACCTTCGTCGCGCACTCACTGAAGTAACTGACTTGTCCAACACTCAGGTCGCTCAAGTGATGACTACTGAGCCCACCACCATTGGCCCCGACGTCCACCTGGCCCACGCCTTGTCGGTCATGGAAGGCCACACCCCTGGAGCCATTTCCGCCCTACCCGTTGTCGACAACAACGACGTGTTGGGTGTCATCACCATTCACCAACTACACCGAGAGATTCCCTCATGATGCCCACTCGTGCACCGTCAATCCAGATCACCGATTCGATCACTCTCGGCGGCGACCGTCTGGTCATCTTTGCGGGACCCTGCTCGATCGAGACCGAAGACATCACCATGCAGGTAGCCGAGAGTGTGAAGAAGATGGGCGCCGACCTCGATGTCGACGTTATTTTCAAAGCCTCGTACGACAAGGCAAACCGCACCTCAATTGGTTCCTACCGCTCCGCTGGAATGCAGGAGGGCCTTCGTATCCTCCAGCGCGTAAAAGACGAGCTGGGTATGCCGGTCATCACCGACGTGCACGAATCAACCCAGGTGCCCACGGTGGCCGAAGTGGCTGATGTGTTGCAGATTCCAGCATTCTTGTGCCGCCAGACTGACCTGCTGATTGCCGCAGGAGAATCTGGTCGAGCAGTGAACATCAAGAAGGGCCAGTTCATGGCTGCTCGCGACATGCGCTTTGCTGCCGAAAAGGTCCGCTCGGCAGGAGGCAAGAACGTCTTCCTCACTGAGCGTGGAACCACCTTCGGCTACCACGACCTTGTTGTCGACATGCGCTCGTTCCCGATCATGCGCGAGTTTGCTCCCGTGGTTCACGACGTCACTCACAGCATCCAGCAGCCAGGTGCTGCTGATGGTTCCTCCGGCGGCGCCCGCTGGCTCGCCGCTCCGCTGGCCAAGAGTGCTGTGGCCATTGGTGTGGATGGATTGTTCCTGGAGACCCACCCTGATCCCGACAACGCATTGTCGGATGGCCCGAACATGATTCCGACTGCCGAACTGCCAGCCGTGATCGCCAAGTTGAAGGCCATCTGGGAAGTAGCCAAGTGACCTCACTGAGCGCCGGCGAGGCACAGGCGGTCAAACTGATCGCGCTCGATATCGATGGCGTGCTCTCTGATGGCACGGTGTCGATGGATACCGAAGGTAAAGAGCGTCGTGTCTTTGACATCAAAGACGGCCTCGGAGTGGTGCGCCTGGTGAAGTCAGGTCGCCAGGTTGTGGTGATTTCATCGTCTGCCTCGACCGCGGGTATTTCACGGCTTGAGCGTTTGGGCATTAATCCCGTTCACACCGGGGTGGGCAACAAATTAGATGTGTTGACCGAACTCGTCCACGCTGCCGGAATCGAGTGGTCGGAAGTGGCCTACATGGGCGATGATCTCCCTGACCTCGACTGCCTTGCGGCAGTAGGGGTGTCCTGCGCACCGGCCGACGCGGTGGCTGCGGTCAAGAAAGCAGCACGCTATGTCACCAACGCTCTCGGGGGACGAGGAGCAGTGCGCGAGCTCTCCGATCTCATCGTCGATGGCGTGTGGCCCGAAGGATGAATACCCGGTGAGAGATTTTCCCTGGCGCGACAAAACCATTTCCCTGGTGGGAAATGCGTCGAGCCTGTGGGAAGGAAACTTCGGGCCTCAGATCGACGAGGCCGAATGTGTGATCCGGATCAACCAGGGGGCGTTCATCGAGCTTTATCCCCAATCAACTGGCGTGCGCACTGATGCGCTGTTGATGTCGCTCAATGGCAACTCGGTTGAGAAGGCATGGATGTATTCCAGGGCGAGGCGTCGGGCGAAGACGGTTGTCGCCATGACGCCAAAGGATCGAAAATTCCTCGGCCTGGACCTCGCCTCACTCATCCCGGTCTACCCCGAGCAGTGGCATCGCGAACTCCACGAGCTCATGGGCGCTCGGCCATCGACGGGAGCAATGGCAGTGGACCTGCTTCGTCGCACGGTCAGTGACCCTGGACAAATCAGTATTTTCGGGTTTGATTTTTGGGGCTCACCCACGACCTATACCGGCAAGATCAAAGCGGCACCACACGATCCCGAGGCCGAAGAAAACTTCGTCCGAGGTGCGGTCAACACGGGCAAAGTGTTCCAGGTGGGCCGCTGATGGCGAGTGAGCAGAGATTTCCTTGGGCCGACGCACGCGTGGCGTTGGTGGGAAGCGCGCAGTCTCTTGAAAATTCCGACTTTGGCCCGGCCATCGATGCCCACGACTTAGTGATTCGCATCAACCAGGGGGCATTTGCGAACCTTCAGCCTCACAACACTGGTGTGCGCACGGACTATTTGTTTATGACGTTGACCGGTGGAACAAATTCCGCCAAGTGGAGTTTCATTCGCCGGGGCCAGAAGGCAGCCAAAAAGGGCGTTGTCTTGATGTCATCGAAGGGCCGCACCCTCTTTCGCATCGACGTGACGCCGTTTTTTCTCCACTATCCAGCCGCCTGGCACGAAGAGCTCATCAAAGAGCTTGGCCACCGACCCTCCACCGGCGCCATGGCCGTTGACTTGTTGACGAGGACGATGAGCACCCCAGACACCCTCGATGTGTATGGCTTTGACTTTTTTAAGACTCCAGACATTGCCCATGGGCGCAACAACGTAGTCGCCCACGATCCAGGTGTGGAAGAGGATTACATTCGCAGAATCATCCCGGCACACCGTTTTCACGAGTCACCTCAGGCATAGGCCAACCCGGTAGCCTAAACCGTCGCTATTTAACAAAGGGGAATGAGTTTCGTGGCAGGAAAGCTTGGCACCATCGTCGTCTTGAACGACACGGCAGCGATCCCCCACTACGGCTGCAAGGTCGTGATGAAGCGCGTGGTCGACACGCTCGCAGGCTACGGCTTCGAGATCAAAACAGTTTCTGTCTATTCCACTTGGCGGGTACACAAGAAACTCATCGACCAGTCAGTCGGTGTCGTCGTCAACGGTGAAGGAACTATTCACCACTCGGCAAAACGAGGTCGCTCCTTGGTAGCTGTTGCGCCGTATTGCGAGTCCAAGGGCATTCCTGTGTTCTTGATTAACTCGGTCTGGCAAGACAACAGCGACGAGATGGCCGAAGAAGCCGGCAAGTTCCTGCTGCGCTACGTCCGAGAGTCTCGTTCCAAGAAACAATTTGCCGCGCAAGGCCTCTCCGCCACGATGGTTCCCGACCTCACTCTCGGCTGGGACTACCAGCGCACCTCCCCCACCCGCTCCGGTCGGATCTATACCGACGCAGTGGGCATGCCGGCAACCGATCTTCTCTATCGCTTGCACCGCGAAGATCCAGGATCTCGGTACTTGACGATGACTCCACCGAGGGGCCACCGCGGTGACTACCCCGACGCCGAGTTCGAACGGCTCCGCCCCCCGCTTGATGAAACCATCGGCCACACCATCAAACTGAAGCTCAACCGCACCTACAAGCTGATCTTCTTGATCCGCGGCAAGCTCAAGAACCTGGTGCGCCAGATGCGCGGTGACCTTGAAATGGTTCCCCTCACCGACTTCATGGGAAGCCTCGAAGGCGCCGAACTGGTGGTGACCGGCCGCTTCCACGGAGTGTGTTTGTGCATTTTGACGGGTACTCCGTTCCTCGCCATCACCTCCAACAGCCACAAAGTAGAAGGCATGCTCGAAGACGCAGGGCTCTCCCACCGAATCGTTCACCCCAGAGACATTCGCGCGGTGTTGGCCCACCCGCCAAAGTGGACCAAAGACGATGCGGAGAAGGCCGAAGCCTTCGTCCAAAAAGCACGTCGTGGGCAAAAGACCATGTTCAACAAGGTTGTAAAGATGATTAAAGAGGCAAGTAGTGCACAGTAACCCGGCACTGGCAATCAAGCTCTACGCCTGGTTCGCCGTCGTGGCCGCAGTCTTTGCCGCCATCGAAACCTTCAACCGCGTCGAGACTGCAGAGTTTGCTCACTTAAGTTGGGGCGGCGCCCTTCTCGCCTTAGGCCTTGGCCACACCGTCATCTTCCTGACTTCTGGTCGACCCCAGGGGTGGTGGACCTGGTGGGTGGGAACAAGCCTCACCGCGATTGTGGTGGGAGCACTCACACTTGGCCTTCTCCAGATCGCAGAGTCTGGTTTTGTTGTCTGGTCGATTGTGGTGTGGGCCCTGGTGGCAGGAGCATCGACACTGGTGACGGCGCTGCGCCTAGAAAAAGGAACCGAGCGTTCGGACTGGTTTGTGGTGGGCGGCGCAACGCTGCTGCTTGGAATTGTGACCCTGGTTGTTCCGGGGGAGCTGGTGTGGACCATGGGAATGACCGGTGTCTGGGCGAGCGTCGTGGCAGTGTTCCTGGGAATTGGCGCGGTCAATTTGCGTCAGGTAGCTAAAGAGGCGAAAGATACATAACGTGGCTAAGAAAACAATCGCAAACCTTGCCCCCAGCGAGTACGTCGGCATCTCCGCAGTTCTCGGGGCCTTTGGGGCCCTGGTGGTCTTGCTGGTGAGCAGAGACATCCTGTTTGCCGCAATGGTGTTTGGCATCGTGTTTGTGGTGTCCATTTTGGGCCTTGCCATGTTGATGCTGGCGATGACACCAAACGACACCCCTGAGGGTCAAAAGTCAGCCCCTGGAACGGGAAACGACTAGTCCAAGTAGTTCACTAAGTCACTCGCAACACCGGTATAGGTGGCGGGAGTCAGTATGCGAAGGCGCGCCTTCGCGTCGTCACTAATGTCGAGACCATCGACAAACTCAGCGAGTACGTCAGCGGTGACCTTCTTTCCACGGGTGAGCTTCTTCACCACGTCGTAAGGATCAGTAATCGACGAGTTGCCGGCAACAATTTCCGCGCGAATAACTGTTTGGATTGCCTCCGCGAGGACTTCCACGTTGTCGTTCAAGTCTTCTGCCATTAGCTTCTCGTCGACGGCAACCTCTCCCAGTCCACGCTGAATGTTCTTCATCGCAACCATCTGGTGACCAATGGCCACACCAATGTTTCGCTGGGTCGTTGAGTCGGTCAGGTCGCGCTGCAAACGAGAGGTCACCAGGGTGGCCTGGAGAACGTCGAAGAGTCCGCCAGCAATTTCAAGGTTCGCTTCCGCGTTTTCAAAACGAATCGGGTTGACTTTGTGGGGCATGGTCGACGACCCGGTGGCACCTTCCTGGGGGATCTGGCGCAGGTAGCCCAAAGAAATGTAGGTCCACACGTCGGTGCAGAGGTTGTGCAAGATGCGGCCGGTGTGGTTTAAGCGCTGGAACAGGCGGACCTGTCCATCGTGGGATTCAATCTGAGTGGTCAGTGGGTTCCAGTCCAAACCAAGCGACTCCACAAACGCCTTGGATACGGCAGGCCAGTCAGTTCCAGGCGATGCCGAGACGTGAGCGGAATAGGTTCCGGTAGCTCCGTTGAACTTCCCGGGGAAGTCAACGCTTCGCACCTGGTCCAAAGCGATTGCCACGCGGTGGGCAAACACGGCAAATTCTTTACCGAACGTGGTCGGAGTTGCGGGCTGGCCGTGGGTGCGAGAGAGCATGGGGACGTCTCGCCATTCCTTAGCAAGCTCCACCAAAGTCGACTGAAGCTTTTCTGCAGTGGGAAGCCAGACGTTTTGAACGCTTCGCTTGATCATCAGCGCGTAGGAGAGGTTGTTGATGTCTTCGCTGGTTGCTGCGAAGTGGGCGAGCTCAGCGATGTGGTTGAGGTTGTTCTCGTCCAAAATTCGGCGCAGGAAGTATTCGACTGCTTTGACATCGTGTTGGGTGGTGGCTTCGATCTCGGCCATCGCGGCAACGTCGTCAGCGGAAAAGTCGCTGATGCGCTTACGCAGTGCTGCCTTCTGGTCAGCGCTAAGTGCTGCGGACCCGGCAACGCCATTGTCGGTCAGCGCAATGATCCACTCAATTTCGACTTCGAGACGCGTCTTGTTGAGTGTTGCTTCGGAAAAGTTTTCAGCAAGCTCAGCCACAAGAGGGGCGTAGCGCCCGTCGAGGGGAGACAGTGGAGAGTTAAGCGCCATAGGAAGCCCCTCACGATTAGGCACGAACAACCCTTCTATTCTGGCCTATTTCGTGCTTGTCCACCGGGCCCACTCCGAATCAAGCAATCCACGATCACACACTCGAGAGCGTGTTGGTCTGAATCCTTGGCCATCCTCCTCGGGGAGGTCCTATGGACGAAGCTGATTACCGGGCTATTCGCGCTCAATTAGACGCACAGGTCGATACGGTGATGCGCCTTCGCGCGCAATGGTCTCTTCTTCCAGAACCCACACGGTGGAGTGGGCCCGCTCACCTGGCAGCGCTGGGACAAATCCGTCAGGGGCCTGACACGCTTGCCGGCATTGGCACTCAGTTAGACCTCGCTATCCACGAGTGTGATCAGCGCATTGAGCAGATTCGGCGTGACGAAGAGCTTGCGCAGCGCGCTCTTTCGTCCTGGTGACCAGCGAGCTATGGGTTACCACGCCCGGAGGTTTGTCGGTCGCGACCGATCAGATTTTGGAGTTGATGGATCAGCTTCGCCCGATAGTCACTGCGAGTTCTCACCTGGCAGATGATCTTCAGGCACTTCGGCATCGATTTGGTCATTCCACGATGTCACGCGCTCACGATGACGCGGAGGATTTTCATTACTGGTGCCAATGGCTATCGACCTCGCTTGATACCTATTGCCACCAAGTGGCCCAGATGGAAAGAGTCAGGGTTGATTTGTGGGAGAGGCCCACGAATCTGGCACTCAGCAGCCTTGTTCGATACCTCACCGGACAGCCGGGCGTCGAAGGCTCAGAGCCAGGGTCGTCACTCGATGATGCTGCCGCAAGCCTGGTTGAGCCCACCCCGCCTCAGGTCGCGGTCGAAGTGGTCTCCCGGCAGGAGCGCCACGACATCTCGCTCAGCCTTGCCGAGCGTATTGCCCGCATTCCAGACACTGACACTCCTATTCGCGTCGAGCGCTACCTCCTTGATGATGGAACCCACCACACAGAGGTGTTTATCGCGGGAACAAACGACTGGTCGTTTCATTCCCCTGACTCGGCATTCGACATGTCCTCCAACCTGGCCCTCGTGGCAGGAGTTCCTGCTGCGTCGTTGCTCGCGACAGAACGGGCCATGGCCCACGCCGGCGTGACCAAGAACGACACGGTCGTGTTCGTCGGTCACTCTCAAGGGGGCGCGGTCGCTGCCACATTGGCAGAGTCTGGCCGCTACACCACCGCAGGTCTTGTCACCGTCGGGGCTCCGACAGGAACCCTTCCCGTGACTGGAAATTATCCCGCGCTCACCATCGAGCACTCCGATGACCTCGTGCCACAGCTTGGTGGAACACGAACCCCGACTAATGCGTATGTGGTGAGGACAGACAGTGGGGCGCTGCCGGGAGACCTTGTGGGCGCCCACGAAAAATCTGGCTACCTCCACACAGCCGAGGCGATTGACAAGTCAGTGTCTAAAAAGCTGGCCGATTTCGCCAGAAAATTTCCGCGCTTCGCGCGTGGGACGGTGACGGTGTTTGCCGCCGGGCCGGCTTAGCGCTTTTTGAGTAGTGGCCTGAAGAACAAGCCAATAAACCAGCTCGTCAGGCTTAACACCAACGCTCCAATGACGCCCTGGCTGAAGCTTGCGACGTGAAGTCCAAAACCGAGCCAGTCGGAGATGTAGTTCACGACATAGAGCAGGCCGGCGTTGACGACCAGGGAGATCAGACCCAAGGTGAGGATGTAGATCGGGAAGGCCACAACGCGGATGACGTTGCCGATGATGGCGTTGACGATTCCAAACACCGCCGCGATCACCAAATACGACACCACGACTTCCATGGTGGGTGCACCAATGAAGATTACGGTTTCGTCGGCGTAGGGAGTAAGAGTCAGGCCGGGAACAGCCCACACCGCAACTCCCAAACCAATGGCGGTCAGGATTGTTCGGGTTAGGAAGCGAAGCACCCACCTACTATGCCCGCCGTTTCTTAACTTCCCCCGCGGACACGCTTTGCGCCTACGCTTGAGCCATGTCTGTGGTTCCAGGAGGCGGCGTGTTGTTCCGCCCTGAGATTGTGTCTTTGCCGGTGTATCGGCAGGGCCGGCCCCCCGTTCCTGGCGGGCTAAAGCTGAGCTCTAACGAATTACCGTTTGGCCCACTGCCCGAAGTGATCGACGCGCTAGAAAAAGGTGCCTGGAACAGGTACCCAGACGCCACCGCTGCACAACTTCGCGAAAAGCTCTCTGCAATCTTGGGTGTGCCGAGCGACTGGTTACTGGTGGGTGCTGGTTCGGTGGCGCTTTTGCAGCAGTTCATTTCTGCTGCCGCGGGACCTGGCGACGAAGTGATCTACCCCTGGCGAAGCTTTGAGGCCTATCCGGGACTTGTCACGGTGTCTGGTGCGACCTCGATCAAGGTGCCAAACCGCCTCGACCACGGCCACGATCTTGAGGCAATGGCTGCTGCGGTCACTGATCGCACCCGAGTGATTATTGTCTGCACCCCCAATAACCCCACGTCCACGATCGTGACAACGGCTGAATTTGAACAGCTGATGGCACAGATTCCCTCTGATCGCCTCGTGATTTTGGATGAGGCGTACCGTGAGTTTGTCGATAATCCAGACGCAGTTCGCGGTGAAGAACACTGGGATAAGTACCCAAACCTGGTGGTGACTAGAACATTTTCAAAGGCCTACGGCCTTGCCGGACTGCGAATTGGCTACGCCATTGCTCGTCCGGAACTTCTTGCCCCCGCCCAAGGGGCGGGCATACCTCTGGCCGTGTCGGCACCTGCCCAATTGGCCGCCGAAGTAAGTCTCGACCATGTCGACCAGATCGAATCCCGTGTGGGCGAGGTTGCGCACCGCATTGCCCAGGTGCGGGACGCATTTGCCAAGCTGGGCGGCCTGCCCCTGCCCTATGGAAACTTCGTCTGGTTGCCCACGGGAGAACACACCGACCAGGTGGTTAGCTGGCTTGAGGACGAGAAAATTGTCGCCAGAGCGTTCCCCGGTGAGGGCATTCGAGTGTCCATTGCCGAGGCTGAAGGTGTTGACCCGCTACTGCGCATTGCCAAACGCGTTGTTGCTGACCTACCAAAATCGACCCAAAAAGCGCCGTTAGGGTAGTCATATGCCTCTTTCTCCGGATGCACTCCAACTGCTCCAACCAGATGGCACCCTCGCAACTGGTGACCACCTCGAGCCGTATCACGCCGTCATTCAAGAATTGGGCGATGACCAGCTCGAGTTGATGTATCGCACGATGGTGATTACTCGTGCGCTGGACTTGGAGGCAGGAACCCTTCAGCGGCAGGGGCAAATGGCGTTGTGGGTTCCCAGTGTTGGCCAAGAAGCCTGCCAAGTCGGCTCTGGCTTGGCGGCGAGGCCACACGACACGATCTTCCCGGCATACCGAGAGCATTCGATTGCCCGCCTTCGCGGGGTCTCGATGCTTCAGATTGTTCGGATGTTGCGCGGAATCACCCACGGAGGCTGGGACCCTAAGGAATACAACAACTTCCGCCTCTACACATTGGTCTTAGGCGCGCAGACGCTACACGCGGCCGGCTATGCGATGGGTATTGGCCTCGATGGCAAAGCAGGCACGGGCAACACAGATGCAGACGAAGCCACCATTGTGTATTTCGGCGACGGCGCGACCAGCGAAGGAGACACCCACGAGGCAATGGTGTTCGCCCAGAGCTACCAAGCTCCGATTGTCTTCTTCCTCCAAAACAACCATTGGGCAATTTCCACTCCCGTGCGCGTGCAGTCGCGCACGCCCTTGTATCAGCGCGCGGCGGGATATGGCATGCCCAGCGTTCAAATCGACGGAAATGACGTCCTGATTAGCTATGCCCTGACGCGTCAGATGATGGACCAGGCTCGCTCCGGCGCGGGACCCCAATTCATTGAGGCGCTGACCTACCGCATGGGCGCACACACCACCAGCGATGACCCCACCAAGTATCGCGACGAAGAAGAGTTGCACTTCTGGCAAGAGCGCGACCCCATTCAACGCTTCCGCGTGTACTTAGCGGGCCGCGGTTTCTCAGAAGACTTCTTCACCCAGGTCGACAGCGAGGCCCGTGACGAGGTAAGCGATTTCCGTAAGGGCGTGCTGGCGCTGGATAAAGCAGACTCCACTCAGATTTTTAAGAACGTTTACTCGTCGCCCAATAAGAACCTCGACGAAGAGGCTGCCTGGCTGGCGGAGTTTGAAGCTTCATTTGTTCAAGGGGGTAACCACTAATGGCAACTCCCATGGCGAAAGCCCTTAACGACGGACTGCGCGCGGCGATGGCGGCCGACGACAAGGTGTTGATCCTTGGTGAAGAAGTGGGACAGCTTGGTGGTGTGTTTCGCATCACCGAGGGCCTGCAAAAAGAATTTGGCCCCCAACGCGTATTCGACACCCCACTGGCCGAGTCGGGAATCGTCGGAACCGCAATTGGAATGGCGATGCGTGGCTACCGCCCGGTCTGTGAAATTCAGTTCGACGGTTTTGTCTACCCGGCTTTTGACCAGATCACCACGCAGCTTGCGAAGTTGACCTACCGTCACGAAGGCTCTCTCGAGATGCCCGTGGTTATTCGTATTCCCTACGGTGGACACATCGGCGCGGTGGAGCACCACCAGGAAAGCCCGGAGGCGTATTTTGCCCACACGGCGGGCCTGCGCGTGGTGAGCCCGGCAACCTCACACGACGCCTACTGGATGATCCAGGACGCCATCTCCTCACCCGACCCCGTCATCTTCTTTGAGCCCAAGAGCCGCTACTGGCAAAAAGGCGAGGTTGATGTGTCTGCCCGACAGGCGCCAATGAATAAGGCAGTGGTGGTCCGGCCGGGAACCGACGTCACCCTGATTGGCCACGGCGCCATCGTCAGCATGTTGATGCAGGTGGCAGAAATTGCCGAGGGTGAGGGAACCAGCGTGGAAGTCATTGACCTGCGTAGTCTCTCGCCGCTCGATTGGGACACCCTGGTCGCATCCGCCCAGTCCACAGGCCGCGTGGTCGTCGCCCAGGAAGCGCCAGGCAATGTCAGCGTGGGAAGTGAAATCGCCGCAACGCTGTCCGAGCGGACTTTCTACACATTGGAAGCGCCGGTCATTCGGGTGTCCGGATTCGACACGCCATTCCCCCCCGCTCAGCTTGAGTCTTCCTATCTACCGAGTGTGGACCGTATTCTCGATGCCATCGACCGTGCGATGGCCTACTAGGCAACGAAGGAGTCAGCGTGGCACTGTTTCAGTTCCCCCTGCCGGATGTCGGTGAGGGTCTCACCGAAGCCGAAATCGTTGCATGGCGCGTGAAGCCGGGCGACCAGGTCAGTTTGAATCAGGTGGTAGTCGAGATCGAGACCGCCAAGTCTCTGGTCGAACTGCCCTCCCCGTTTGAAGGCACCGTTGAAGCCTTGTTGGTGAGCGAGGGCGACACCGTTGAGGTGGGCGCTCCGATCATCACCGTCAAGGACGACTCGCCTGAGGCCCCCGCCGTGCCCAACGCCCCCGCTGCGGAAGTAGTAGAAGCGGTCCAGGACGCCGAAGCGACAATCGCCCAGGACGAGGGCGACCAGCCCGCAAACTTGGTGGGCTATGGCGTTCAGTCGGATGAAAAACCCACTCGCCGCAAACGCTATGCCTCTGCCGAGAAAGCAGAAGAGTCGGGGGGCAAGCTCCCCATCCAGGATTCCGTGCCGATATTGGCAAAGCCCCCCATCCGCAAACTTGCCAAAGAGATGGGTGTCACCCTCTCCGAGGTGAGCCCCAGTGGAATCGGCGGCGAGATTACCCGCAGCGACGTGATTAGTCACGCCGAGCAGGTGAAGGTGTTTAAGAACATCGACACTCCCGGCTGGCCCAAGGAGCGCGAAGAGGTTATCCCGGTCAAGGGTGTGCGAAAAGCAATCGCTTCGGCGATGGTCAAGTCGATGTTTGAGGCACCCCACGTGTCGGTCTTTGTCGATGTTGACGCCACCCGCACCATGGAGTTTGTGAAGCGCCTCAAGGCCTCACCTGAATTCGCAGGAATTCGCATTTCGCCGCTGTTGGTGATGGTGAAGGCGATGATCTGGGCGGTCCAGAGAAACCCCAGCGTCAACTCGACCTGGTCGGACAAAGAAATCACCATTCACCACTACGTGAACATGGGTGTGGCAGCGGCCACTCCTCGAGGTCTCATTGTTCCCAACGTCAAAGACGCACACACGTTGAGCCTGCGTGAGCTCGCGGTTGCGCTTGAGCAGCTCACCGTCACCGCACGTGAAGGTAAGACCACTCCTGAAGAGATGTCTAATGGCACGATCACCATTACGAACCTCGGTTCGTTTGGCGTGGACACAGGTACCCCGATTTTGAACCCGGGTGAAGTGACGATTGTGGCGCTGGGAACGATTAAGCCCAAGCCATGGGTTGTTGATGGCGAGGTTCTCTCTCGTATGGTGACTACGGTGGCAGCAAGCTTCGATCACCGGGTGGTCGACGGTGATGTGGCAAGCCGCTTTGTCGCCGACGTGGCGAGCGTGATGGAAGAGCCCGCGCTTCTCCTCGACTAGCGATATTGACAATCATTATCAATAACGCCTAGTCTGGGGCCATGAACACAGGCCTCTCTGTTACTGGCGTAGCTGTGGCAGCACTTGTTGTGGCGGGCTGCCAGGGGCCAGTAAGCACCAGCGAGCCTGACGTCCCGACCATCGTGGCGACCACGACGGTTCTCGGAAGCGTGGTCGAAGACATCACCCAGTGCATTGGTGACGATGTGGTCCAGACAACCGTGTTGATGCCCATTGGCGCAGACCCCCACGATTTTGCCCCCTCCTCAGAACAGATGGCCTTGATGAGCCGCTCTGGTCTGGTCGTGGCAAATGGTCTCGGCCTTGAGCAGGGACTGTTGGATCCTCTGGAGCAGATTGAAGCTGATGGCGGGCGGGTCTTTCATGTCGCCGAATGGGTCGATCCGTTGCTCTTTGCCGATGAAAGTCATGACGACGAGCACGATGATGACCATGCTGATGAGCCGGCGATGGCCGACGAGCACGACCACGGAGACCTCGATCCCCACTTCTGGTTTGATATGTCCCGGATGGCAGACGTTGCCAGGCAGCTAGGGGTAGAGCTAGAAGCAGACTTTGGCGCTGATGCCCCCCGTTGTGGCGAAGTGGTCGCCGCACAGATCGAAGCCACTGATGCGGAAGTGGCCAACATTCTTCAGGCCATCCCCACTGAGCGAAGGCTCCTCGTTACTGACCACAAAGCCTTTAGCTACTTCGCAGAGCACTACGGCTTTGACATAGCTGGAGTTGTAATTCCCGGAGGATCGACCCTTGCAGAGCCCAGCTCACAAGAGCTTGCGGACCTCGTCTCCACGATTACTGCGCTTGAAGTGCCGGCAATGGTGAGTGATTACTTTGAACCCTCTGCCGTATTGGAGTCGGTGGCCGAAGAAGCGGGAAACATCACGGTGATACCGCTCTATGTTGGATCCGTGGGGCAGCCCGACGGAGACGCCAGCGACTACGAGTCGATGATGATCGCAAACGCCACCGTTTTGGCCATGGAACTCGGATAGGGCGATGACATGGACTGGTTAATCGAGCCTTTTGCGCTTGGATTCCAGCAGCGCGCCCTGATCGGTGGAGCCCTCGCAGCGATCATGGCCTCCACCGTGGGAACCTGGCTGGTTCTTCGCGGAATGAGTTTCTTTGGCGACGCCTTCGTTCACGGAGTCGTCCCCGGTGTGGCCGCGGCCATCGTGCTCGGTCAGAGTCCGATGTTGGGTGCCGCGCTCGCGGCCGTGGTCATGGTCATCGCCATCGAGTGGGTGCAGCGTCGAACACCATTGGGTGTTGACACCTCTATTGGTTTGTTGTTTGTGGGCATGCTCGCTCTCGGTGTGGTGATTTTGTCGCGACTTGACTCGTATGCGGGTTCACTCACCAGCATTTTGTTCGGCGACGCCCTCGGAGTGTCCTGGAATGACATCACCAGCCAACTGGTTGTCCTGGCCATTGTGTTGGGGGCATCGCTGGTGTTGTACCGGCCATTGGTCGCGCTCAGTCTGAACAAGGACAAAGCCCAACTGCTTGGCATGAAGCCCTCGCGCACTCACATGGCACTTCTCGCCCTCATCGCACTGGCAATTATTGGCAGCTACCAATCCGTAGGAACCCTGTTGGTGTTGGGGCTGCTGATCGGCCCACCCGCAGTGGCCAGCTTGATGGTGCGCACCATTCCTAGGCTCATGATCACCGCGGCAATCATCGGCGTTCTCTCTGTCTGGGTAGGCCTCACCATTAGCTACTACCTCGGCACTGCGGGCTCGGCCACGATGGCGCTTGTCCCGGTGGTGTTGTTCTTTGTGGTGATGGCTGTTCGAGAAATCCCTAGCCTCGCCAAGAAGAGTGAGGTGGCCAAATGACGGGAATTAGCGCTCAAGGCCTTCGCGTATTCCGAGAGGGCCGCCAGGTTATCGCTGGCAGCGACTTCGATATCCCTGAAGGCTCCACTGCGGCAATCATTGGGCCAAATGGGAGTGGAAAGTCCAGCATTCTCCACGCCATCGCGGGAGTGTTGGAGATTGAAGGCCGCCTCGACGTGTGTGGGCAGGCTCCTGACAAGGCCTTAAAAAACATTGCCTACGTCTTGCAATACATGCCAATTACCCCCGGTGTTCCCCTCACCGTTCGAGAAGTTGTCCAAATGGGGCGGTACTCCACGCTGGGACTTTTTGGACGCGCCACAGCAGCTGATCGGGAGCGAGTGTCCTGGGCGATGGACAAGCTCGCCATTTCAAACCTCGCCGATAAGAACATCGCCAATCTCTCTGGTGGTCAACGCCAGCGGGTCTTTGTCGCTCAAGCCCTCACCCAAGAACACACCATCTTGCTGTTGGATGAGCCGCTCACTGGGCTCGATGTGCCCTCCGCGAAGGTGATTGATCAGATCATCCACGATGAGCCAGATGATGGCTGCACGGTGGTGTTTACCACCCACGACCTAGATGAGGCACGCGCAGCGGATTACGTAATTTTGACGGCAGGACGAGTCGTGGCTGCGGGAAGCCCCGACGAAGTACTGACCCCAGAGCACCTCGCGGAAGCCTATGGATTAGGCGCGTTGCACCCGGCACACACGGGAGAGCACGGTGTCTTAGACGTGGCACACGAAGACCCCGAGATGAACGAGCCCATCTCGGTGCGCCAGATTCGAGGTGAACAGCTGTGATTAGAAACACCAAACAGCGCGATGACGTGCGAGAGGCTCTCTCCCGCCAAGAGGGTTTCGTCAGCGCCCAAGAGCTTCACCAGCAACTCCACGCAGACGGGTCATCGGTGGGGCTTGCCACCGTCTACCGGGCTCTTTCGAGCCTGGTCGAAGCAGAAGAAGCAGATTCTCTTACTCGTGGAACCGAGACCGTCTATCGCGCCTGCCGACCTGGCCATCACCACCACTTGGTCTGTCGGGAATGTGGAATGGCGGTGGAGATCAGCGCCAAGCCGATCGAAGCATGGGCGAAAGACGTTGCCGAAGAGTATGGCTTTATCGAGCCAGAACACGTGGTGGACGTGTTTGGGGTGTGTGGACAGTGCCAGAAAACTCGAACTGGTAATTGATCTGCCACTGCCCTACACTTGGGGACGTTGAGCGTTAATGCGCTTATCTTGTGCGTTCGTCCACAACCTCTCGATCTGAAGTCGTGAGCGCGCGTGCCGACAAGTGATCTTGGGTAGGCCCCGTTTCGGGTCTGCGGTAACTAGAAGGAGAAAACTATGGCAGCAGTCTGCCAAGTGACCGGCGCCACCCCCGGCTTCGGACACAACATTTCGCACTCACACCGTCGCACCAAGCGCCGGTTTGATTTGAACATCCAGAAGAAGACCTATTTTGTGCCTTCGCTGAAGCGCAACGTCACGTTGACGGTTTCGGCTAAGGGAATCAAGGTTATTGACGCCCGTGGAATCGAATCAGTAGTTCGTGACCTGATGGCGAAGGGAGTGAAGCTCTAATGGCTAAGGCTCAAGATGTTCGACCCATCATCAAGATGAAGTCGACGGCAGGAACCGGGTACACCTACGTCACCCGCAAGAACCGTCGTAACGACCCTGACCGTCTCGTGCTCAAGAAGTACGACCCCGTAGTGCGTAAGCACGTTGAATTCCGCGAGGAGCGATAAATGGCTAAGAAATCAAAGATTGCTCGCAACGAGCAGCGCCGGGTCATCGTCGAGCGTTACGCCGAAAAGCGTATTGAGCTCAAGAAGGCACTGGTTGACCCCAACGGAACCGATGAGTCGCGCGAAGCAGCTCGTAAGGCTCTGCAGAAACTGCCACGTAACGCGAGCCCTATCCGCCTGCGTAGCCGTGACATGATCGACGGTCGTCCCCGTGGTGTGCTGAGCAAATTCGGCATTTCTCGCGTGCGTTTCCGCGATATGGCACACCGAGGCGAATTGCCCGGAATTACGAAGTCCAGCTGGTAATTTCCTACGTAGCTCGATGACATCGGGCTTTGTTAGCAAAAACATAGTCCGAGGAGGACCATCAGATGAACCGCTCCGAGCTCGTAGCAGCTGTAGCAGCAAAGACCGGCCACAGCCAGGCCGCCGTTAACGGTGTCGTTGACGCCATCTTCGACGTTGTCTCTAGCGAGATCGCTAAGGGTGTCAAGGTCACCATCCCAGGTTGGGTAGCTTTCGAGCGCACCAACCGTTCGGCACGTACCGGCCGTAACCCACAGACCGGTGCCACCATTCAGATCCCTGCAAGCAAGGGTGTGAAGGTGTCGGCTGGCTCCAAGCTGAAGGCTTCTGTTAAGTAGTCCTTAGCTAAACACTTCCAGAGGGGGCGTGATCCGCAAGGATCCGCCCCCTCTGAGGTTTTCTGGGCACTACGCTGGTCTGATGTCAGCACGCGGCCTGTTCCTCTTTCTCTTTGTAGGAGTCGTCTGGGGAACTCCTTACTTCTTTATTGCCCTCGCTTTGGAGGGCTTCTCGACGCCGAGCATCGTCTGGATTCGTGTCCTTATTGGCACGCTCGTGTTGTTGCCCATTGCCATCTTCCGTAAGGCGCTGAAGCCTGCGCTTAAGGCGTGGCGATGGGTGTTGGCCTTTGCCGTGGGCGAGATGGTAATCCCGTGGGCACTGATTACTGAAGCCGAGCAATCTATTTCATCGAGCCTCGCGGGCCTGCTGATTACGACAGTCCCCTTTATTGCCGCTTTTGTGATTGGCCTGATGGGTGATCGCTCTGCCTGGCACCCGATGACCGTTCTGGGCCTGGTCCTTGGATTCTCCGGTGTGGTTGCTCTGGTGGGCATTGACGCCTTCGCCGGCCACATTGCGCTGTTGCCAGTGATCATGATGATTGGCGCAGCCATTGGTTATGCCGTTGCGCCGATTGTGGCTGATCGAAAACTCCACGAGGTGCCGACCTTGGGTGTGATCACGCTGTCAATGGCCATGGTGGTGATCGTCTACACAATCCCCGCCCTTCGTGTGCTGCCAGGAGAGCTCCAGGCGCTGACGAGTGCGACTCCGCTTATTGCCGTGGGCTATCTGGGTCTGATCACCTCAGCGTTGGCCTTTATTTTCTTCTTCGCGTTGATTAAAGAAGTGGGACCGGGTCGTGCGACCTTGATCACCTACGTCAACGTGGTGGTGGCTTTCATCTTGGGTGTGATCTTCCTCAACGAGCCACTCACGACAGGTTTCATGGTCGGATTCCCACTCATTGTGATCGGCAGTTACCTGGCCTCACAAAGCCGTGGCGTCTATGTCTCGAAGAAGAAGCGTGTGGTCACCGAAGCAACCGGGGAAATTGGTATCCCCGAACAGCTTTAGAACTCGTCGTCGGCGTCGACCCACAAGTCATCATCCGAGCGCAGGGTGCTCCAAATGGCGTAGCCAATAATCGCCACTGCAGCAGCACCGATTGCCATGAGCACGCTTGCGCCAAACCCGGCACTTTCCTTTTGCGGAGCCTTACCGAGGCGAGTGAGAACGGGGTCTAGGCGGGATTCGACCTGGCGGCGGGCCTTGGGGTAGAGGTCATCGCGGCCAATGTCGCCGGCCTGGCGGCCTGCATCGCGGAGGAGATCACCGGCGCGAGAGAGTACGTCGCGTTGGCGGTGCCACAGCGTGGATGCTTCTTCTCCGAGGCGGGCGAGTTCGCGTTCGCGTCGACGTGATAGTTCCATCAGAGACCTCCTGCAAGTAGGCCCTTAGTCTCCCAGAAAAACTTGTGAGTCGCCTCGGTAGGGCGACCTGGCCCTCAGGGTGGAACTGGCAGGATAGAGCCCATGACTTTGCACACGCACACCGCAACCATCCACACCAACCACGGCGACATCACTGTAGGGCTGTTTGAAAACCACGCCCCGAAGACCGTCAAAAACTTCATCGGCCTCGCCACCGGCGACATTGCCTGGACCCACCCGGGAACAGGTGACGAGATGACCACCCCGCTCTATTCCGACGTGGTGTTCCACCGCGTGATTCCAGGGTTCATGATTCAAGGCGGTGACCCTATCGGCACCGGCACCGGCGGTCCTGGCTACAACTTCGACGACGAAATTCACCCTGAGCTGAGCTTCAATGAGCCATTCCTCCTCGCGATGGCAAACGCTGGAAAGCGCGGAGGCCAGGGAACTAACGGATCGCAATTCTTCATCACCACCGCACCGACTCCATGGCTGCTGGGTAACCACACCATCTTTGGTGTGGTCCTCGATGATGAGTCCAAGAAGGTTGTCCAGGCAATCGAGGCGACTCCCACAGGTGCAATGGACCGTCCCGTCCAAGACGCCATCATCCACAAGGTCACTGTTACCGAGCTCTAGTGGCTGAGTCCCACAGCGCAGACGACTACTGCTATCGCCACCCGAAAAGGGTGAGCTATGTGCTGTGTCAGCGCTGTGGGAACACCATTTGTGGTGATTGCCAAATACCGGCCGCAGTAGGGGTTCATTGCTCGGACTGTGCGAAGGAAGCACGCAAGAACCAGCCCAAGATTCGCCGAACACAGCGAGACTCCGCTCCGGTGACGTTTGGCCTGCTCGGCGTAATGGCAGTGGTGTATCTCGGCCAGTTGGTAACAAGTGGCGCTTTGACCAACGCGCTGCTGTATTGGCCGCCGCTGACCGTGGTTGAGCCGTGGCGGATGCTCACAAGCTTGTTTGTGCACTCGGAGAGCTCGTTTTTCCACATCCTCTTTAACGGCTACTCGCTGTTTGTGCTGGGCACATTGCTCGAGCGTTTGCTCGGCTCATCCAGGTTCTTCTGGCTGTTTATGGTCTCAGGCCTAGGCGGTTCCACCGCCGTGTTGTGGCTCGCACCTGGTTCGGCCGTAGTGGGAGCCTCCGGCGCCATTTTTGGCCTCTTTGGGGCCCTCTTGGTGATCCAGCGAAGCTTTGGGGTGACAAACCCTCAGCTGATGATCGTGCTCGGTATCAACTTGGTGATGGGCTTCGTGGTGCCAGGAATTTCTTGGCAAGCACACGTGGGAGGCCTGTTAACCGGCCTCATGATTGCCTGGGGATTGGTCAAAGCTCGTGAATCGCACCAAAAAGCGGGAACGGTGGGCATTTTCGCCCTGGTAATCGGCGTGATTGTCGTCGCGACGATCGCCCGATTCGTCCTCGCTTAGCGGAGAAAGTTATCCACACCCCATAAAACGATGGGGATAAATGACAGCGGTGTAATTACTTCCAGCGGGTGGTCATCAAGAATCCGGCGAACATCACGCCAAATCCCACGGCGATGTTCCAGGGGCCAAGAGGGGGAACAGGCCAGCCGGTACCCGAGATGTAGTAGGTGAGGATCCAGACCAGGCCAAGGATCATCAAACCGAACATAATCGGCTTGAACCACACAGGGTTCTTGTCGTCGTTGTCGAAGTCGACGTTGGATTGTGCTCCGCGTCCGCTATTTGCCATGCGGACAAGTTTAGAGCACCCAGGCTGTGCCGATATCGTTAAGGGGTTCCTAGCCCTTTTCGCATAGAAGAGCCCGATGACCCACATTCTTGTTGTCGATAACTACGACAGCTTCGTTTACACCCTCAACGGGTACCTTCATCAGTTGGGGGCGACCACCGATGTGGTGCGAAACGACGACGTGGACGAGGCAGAGCTTCCCGAGCTGCTCGCACGCTACGACGGAGTCCTCCTCTCGCCAGGTCCTGGCTCACCCGATGAGGCGGGTGTCTCCATCCCGGTGGTGCACGAAGCACTTCGCCAAAATAAGCCACTGCTTGGAGTGTGCTTGGGCCACCAAGCGATCGCCGAAGCTCTGGGCGCAACAGTGTCGCACGCCGAAGAGCTCATGCACGGCAAAACCTCTCAGGTCACCCACGACGACTCCACCCTGTTTAAGGGTGTGCCAGGAAACTTCCGCGCCACCAGGTATCACAGCCTCGCAGTGGTGGATGGAACAGTCCCTGATGACCTCACGGTGACCGCTCGTACCGACGGCGGAGTGATTATGGGGCTGTGTCACAAGGAAGCACCCATGTATGGCGTCCAATTCCACCCCGAATCAGTTGTCACTGAGGGTGGCTACACCATGATCGCCAACTGGCTCGAGCTCACAGGTCTCAGTGGAGCCGCCGAGGTTGCACGAGGACTAAGCCCCCGCGTGTCTGCCTAAGCTACTCCGCAGGAGTTTCAATCGGCTGCGCCGGGTCAATCGCGGCGCAGTAGCGAAGCACAATCTCTGAGCGCTGCGGGTTCTCACCAGGCGCCAAGGACTGGGCTTGGACGGTTTGGCCCAAGCAGGTGAGGTCTGGGTCAAGCCTCACGGTCAACTGAACCAAAGGTCCACTCAGCAGAGGGTTTGCCTCACCGATGCTCAGACCCGTGACGTCTGGCACCAGCACCATTCCATTTGAAATGGTCAAGGTAATCACATCACCAGCACCGGCCTTCTCACCAGGGGCCGGGCTCATCGCCATGACTGTGCCCTCGGGGAGGCTTGGTGAATAGTCTGTTTCGGCAGGGCCCACGGTCAAGCCCGTTTGTTCAAGCTTTGTGGTGGCATCTTCCAGGGTTTGGTTGATCACGTCTGGAATCACAATTTGGCTGGCACCCGCGGAGACATAAACGCGCACGCGCTCGCCGGGTGCCACGCGGACACCGGTTCCTGGTTCTGTGCGAATGACGAAACCTTCGTCAAACTCGCCGCTCACCTCTTCAATCACCATGGTTTCTAACCCCAAGGCGTCAATGGTGTTTCTGGCGACTTCCTCCGACTGGCCAACGAGGTCAGGCACCATGGGCGCACTCGCGGTCGACACGGTGGTTGGGTTCAGGGTAAACAGCCAAATGGTGATCGCGACCAACATCGACACAGCCAACACCGATCCAAGCGCAATGGCGAGGCGAGGAACGCTGCGCTCCTGCACACCCGAGCCCACTAACGGGAGGGCGAATTCGACAGCGGGCTCTTCGCTCGATTCCCACTTGGGCTGGGGGATGTTTGCGGTCACCACGGGGGGTTCTACCGGTGGGCGCTGAGTCAACAGCGTTGCCTTCGGTCGCTCTATCGGCTCGTCCTCAACCGTTCCAGGCTCGGGCAGAGCGAGGAGAGCGTCTCTCACCTCAGTTGCTGACTGGAAGCGCTGGGCGGGGTCTTTTTCCATCAAGCGGTGGACGATCCGGGCAGTACCCGACGAGATTTTTGCGTTCTGGAGTCGCACCGGTGGCACTTCATCGTTGATGTGCTGGTAGGCCACTGCCACGGCAGAGTCAGCGGTGAAAGGCGGACGTCCCGCGAGCATCTCGTAGAGCATGACGCCGAGCGAATACAGGTCCGAGCGGGCATCAGCGTCTTCGCCTTGGGCTTGTTCGGGAGAAATGTAGAGCGCGGTACCAAGAATGGATGTTGCCTCGGCCGCATTTTGGGTGGCATCGGCAATTGCGCGGGCAATACCGAAGTCCATCACCTTCACACCACCGTTTTTGGTGAGCATCACGTTGGCGGGCTTAATGTCGCGGTGAATAATTCCGGCCTGGTGGGATACCTCGAGGGCGTTGAGAACACCATCGGCAATTCCCAAGGCCGCAGCTTCGTCCAAAATGCCGCGGTGAATGATGTCAGAGAGCAAGCGGCCATCCACGTGTTCCATCACGATGTAGGGCGTGGTGGAACCGGTGGGGGTCTCAACGTCGTCGGCGTCTAACTCGTCGCCTGCGTCAAAGACCCGAACGATTGTGGGGTGGGCCATCTTGGACGCAGCCATTGCTTCGTTGCGGAAGCGCGTGCGTGAAGAAGGGTCACTGGAGAGTGTGGACTTCAAGACTTTGATAGCCACATCACGGCCCAAACGACCGTCTAGTCCGCGATAGACATCAGCCATACCTCCACGGCCAATGAGTTCTTGAACTTCGTAGCGACCGTTGAGGAGGCGACCGGTCCACGGACCCCGTGTCGGGTTACTCACGTCGACTTTCTCCTCGCTTCGCCGGCCACCCAGAGATGACCAGGCGTGCTCGCCATTCTACTTATTCAGCCGGGGCGGTTTCGTCGACCGGTTCTGTGATGGCGACGGTCATCACCGCTGACTTCGGGGTGTTGATTGACGTACACGTCACCACGTAGCTTGCCCGGAACTCTCCTGCTGCACCGAGTGTGATCGATGCTGAAGTGGAACCAGCGGGAAGTGCTGCGTCGTCTTCGTCGTTCAAGGTTCCCCCGACAATTTCCAGGAGGTAGTTCGTCACGGGGAAGCCGCTGGGGCACTGGGCGTAAGCAGGCCAACTAATCGTGATGTCATCACCGGGGGCGTAGGGCCCTTCGGCTGGAGTAATCGCTAATGCCGAGGGTGCGGGAGGGCTAGGAATAGGGGCGTAGAAGTACACCGCAATCAATGTGTTGTCCGCCACTGTTCCCGTCGGGTTGACCCGGTAGGCAACACCGACCTTGTCTTTGGAGGGAGCGATGTTACCGGTGATGGCATCAAGGCGAAGCCCCTTGGCCAAGAGCAGCTCAGTCACCTGTGCTTCGGTCTTTCCGACAATCTCCGACTCAGGCACCGTCACGGTGACAATTTCAGGTTCTGGCTCTGGTTCTGGTGCGGCAGGTTCTTCGACCACTGGCTCTTCTACGGGAGCAGGATCCTCCGATGTGGGCTCTTCCACCACGACAGGCTCTTCCACCACGGGTGTGGTGTCGGCGGGCTCTAGTTGGGCGTTGATTAGCGCAATGGAGCCGATGACCAAGGCAATCAGGGTCACCCCACCAGCGATGGCCATCACCCAAATTTTGCGCGGGATTCCCTGGTCCACGACGGGGATGGGTTGGGTGTTTTTCGGGCCCGAACCGGTGTCGGTGTCACTCATTTCAGCACCAGGCACCGGAAGGTAAGTCATCGCTTCGTCCTCGTGACCAAGCTCGAGGGCACGGGCTGCTTTGGCCAAGATTTCTGCATTTTGTGGACGACCGGCAGCCTTCTTCGCAATACAGCTCATGACGAGCTTGCGCACGGGCTCGGGGATCGTTCCGGGAAGCTCCGGGGGAGCTTCCTTGATGTGGGCCATGGCAATGGACACCTGGGATTCGCCGCGGAAGGGTCGCCGCCCAGAGAGGGCCTCGTAGGCGACGATTCCGAGCGAATAAATGTCGGTCGCGGGGGAAGCAGGTTTGCCGCTTGCCTGTTCGGGTGCCAAGTACTGCACCGTTCCCATTACCTGACCGGTGGCGGTGAGAGGCACCTGGTCGGTGACGCGCGAGATACCAAAGTCGGTGATTTTCACCTGGCCTTCTGGAGTGATCAGAAGGTTTCCCGGCTTAATGTCGCGGTGGACCAGACCTGCTTGGTGTGCTTGGTGGAGCGCTTGGGCGGTCTGCCAAATGATTGAGAGCACGCGCTCGGGGGGTAACACCTTTTCGCGCTCCAAGATGGTGGAGAGTGCCTCACCGGGCACCATTTCCATCACCAAATAGGCTTTTCCTTCTTCTTCTCCGTAGTCAAAGACGTTGGCAATACCTTCATGGTTGACCAGGGCGGCGTGACGAGCCTCTGCGCGGAAGCGCTCGCGGAATCCAGGGTCGCCGAAATACTCTTCCTTCAAAATCTTGATCGCGACGGTGCGACCAATGACCTTGTCCGTGGCTTTCCACACTTCACCCATGCCACCGATAGCGATACGGGATACCAATTCATATCGGTTTCCGTATTCCTGGCCTGTACTTGGTCTCATCGGGTCACCACCTGCTCTAATACTGCCCGGGCAATCGGCCCAGCCACGCTATTTCCAGTTCCATCGGCCGCGTCGCCTTCGACAACGACAGCGACTGCAATCTTGGGGTCGTTCGCCGGAGCAAAGCCGGTGAACCAAAACGACCTACCGTCATCGATACCGGTTTCTGCCGTTCCGGTCTTACCCGCGACGGGTATCCCGGTGACTTGGCCCTGACTGGCTACACCGTTTTGGACACCTTCGACCATGATGCGGCGAAGTTCGTTGGCGGTGCGCTTCGACATCGGCGTCGAATACACCGACGGCTCGAACTCGTCGAGCACGCGCAAGTCATTGGCGAGAACTTCATCGACAAGCTGGGGCGTCATCAGCTGGCCATCGTTGGCGATTGCAGCGCTAATCATCGCCACCTGCAAGGGAGTGACTCGAACGTCGTATTGACCAAAGGACGAGAGCATCAGCTGGGCTTGGTCCATTCCCCGGGGGTAGCGAGACGGGGTCACTGCAAGGGGAATTTCCAGCGTGGCTTCAAAGCCGAAACGATCTGCCATGTCGCCAATGGCACCCTCACCAAGGGCTAGGCCCAGCTCGGCGAAGGGAACGTTGCAGCTGAGCACCAAGGCAGTCTCGATCGTCACGGTCTCGCCTAAACCACAGAGCCTGCCGCCGGAGTTGGTGACAATGGCCGTGGAGAGGGGAAGTTGAATCTCGGGGAGGTTCTCAAATTCACTCTCGGCGCTGAACTTTCTCGACTCCAGCGCCGCCGCGGTGACGAGGAGTTTGAACACGGAGCCTGGGAAGTATTGATCGCCAGCGATTGCCCGGTTGCTCAGAGGCTTGGTGGAATCTGCCTCGACCGATTGGTAGTAGCTCAACACTTCGCTACTGGAGTGGGTCGCTAAACGGTTCGGGTCAAACGACGGAGTGGACACCATCGCCAATACGCGACCCGTAGAGGGCTCGATGGCAACGACTGACCCGGCTCGCTCACCCAGAGCGTCAGCGGCAATTTGTTGGAGTTCGTGGTCAATGCTCAACACCACTGTGGCCCCGCGGGGGGTACTGCCGGTCACGAGAGCGTTGACTTGCTCCATGAATTGGGAGCTTGATTGTCCCGTCAGCAGAGCGTTGAGGGCACTCTCGATGCCCGCGTTGCCCTGGTTCAGGGTGTAGTAGCCCACCACTGGTGCGTAGAGCTCTGCTTGGGGGTAAGTGCGCAGGAATTTGAATTGGTTATCAACGGGGACACTCAGCGCAACCGGCTCATTGCCTGCATAGATTTGCCCACGCTCAGCAGAGAACGACTCGTAGAGGTTTCGGACATTGCGGTCATCGTCAGCAATGGTGCGGGAGGCCAACACCTGCACGACGCTGGTGGAGAGAAACAAGCTGATGAAGAGCACCAACACGAATGCACCGGTGATCCGGAGTGAATTGATCATCCCTCCACCCCCAATGCTCGCTCGCGCTTGGTGGCGTCATCGCTTAAGCGAACAATGAGCGCAACAATCATCCAGTTCGCCACCAGCGACGACCCACCAGCCGCAAGGAACGGGGTGGTCAATCCGGTGACGGGGATAAGTCTGGTGAGTCCACCAATCACGATGAAGACTTGGATGGCAAGAACAAAGGCTAATCCGCTTGCGAGGAGTCGACCAAAGTCTTCCGTTCCGACATAGCCGACCCGGAACCCCCTGGTGACGAGGAGCAAATAGAGCGCCAGGATGCCAAAGACACCGATGAGTCCCAGCTCTTCACCCAGCGAGGCAAAGATGTAGTCACTTGCTGCCAGCGGCACCAAGTCCGGCCGTCCCTGACCGAGGCCGGTTCCTAAGAACCCGCCTTCTGCGAAACCAAAAAGTCCCTGGACGAGTTGGTAGCTTCCACCGACTGCGGAATAGACATCCGGGTTAAACGAATCCAACCAGCCGTTGATTCGACCCTGGACGTAACCCAGCTGCGATCCTGCGAGTAGTCCACCCACTAAGAAGAGCCCACCGCCGACCACAATCCAAATGAAGCGCTCGGTGGCAATAAACATCATTCCGAGGAACAACCCGAAATACAGAAGTGATGTTCCCAGGTCCCTCTGGAACACCAGCACCGCCATGGCCAGCGCCCACACCACGAGGATGGGGCCTAAGTCTCGAAGCCTCGGCCAGCGCACGCCTAAGAACTGCTTGCCCACGACCTGAAGGCTGTCTTTGGCGGTGAGAAGGTAGCCGGCAAAGAAAATCGCGAGCGCGATTTTCGCAACTTCACCGGGCTGGAAGTTGATCGGCCCGAGTGAAATCCACAGCGTTGCGCCGTTTACGGTCCTTCCAATTCCGGGAAGCATGGGCAAGACCAGCAAGGCGACGCCTGCCAACATAAACAAGTAGCGGTAGCGAAGAAGCACCCGGTGGTTCCTCACGACCGCGAGAACTCCCACAAACCCCAGTAAGGCAACTGCGGTCCAGACCATCTGCCGAATTCCAAAGGCGTCCCAGCCCTCTAAGCCTTCTGCGATGTCGAGGCGATGAATCATCGCGATGCCAAGGCCGTTGATTACTGTGGCAGCGGGGAGGACAAAGGGGTCGCCATCGGGGGCGAGGAATCGAAGGGCGAGGTGCACCAGAAGTACAAGGGCGGCCAGTCCCCCGGTGTAGCTCAAGACGCGAAGGTCAAGGGAGCCCTGCGCGCCAAACTGCACAAGCGCCAGCGCGATTGCACTCACGCCGAGGGCAAAAAACAACAATCCCAGCTCGAGGTTTCGAAGCCGCTTGGGCACCCGCACCTTCAACACCACTCGCCCAGTAAGCGGAGTGGTGGGAGGAAGTGGTTCGGCCTCAGTCACGAGAAAGCCTGTCCACAATTGCTCTGGCCTCATCAATCGAGTCGGCCGGAAGAGTGTCTTCCACGCTTTGTCGAATAAACAACGGAAGCTCGTCCAGTGAGATCCCGGTCTCTTCAAACGGGGTGGATAGAGCAAAGGGTCCGACGTTTTGTTGAACGCCTTGGTAGATCATCACCATGCCGTCAGATTCACCGACGAAGTATTTGGTTTGTGTCCATTCGTAGCTCGCCACTGCGCCACCACTGAGTCCACCCAATACGACGAGGAGACCGGCTAGCCAGGTCCACTGGCGCCGGATTCGACGCCTGCGGTCTTCTTCAATGAGCTCGTCGAGGTAGCTCTCTTCCGGCTCAAAGTGTTCGTCAAAGACGGGCTGTGCACGAAGCGGGTGCAACAACAAGGTGGGAAGCTTCGCCACTCTCGTGACCGGACCGGATTCGTAGGTCAGTGGGTTTGCGGCAGAGCCGACCAGTAACTTTTCCCGAGGCGGCGACGTCGTCACTCCTTCGAGGGCGCGGAGCACTACGCAGGTGACGTTGTCGGGGGCGCCTTCGGCGAGGCTTGCCAAAATCAGCTTTTCGCAGGCGTCTTCGGTGTTGTCGACGCTGATGAGAATTTCGGCGATCTCGCGCTCGCTGACATACCCACTCAGGCCATCCGAGCAGACCAGCCATCGGTCTTCCGGCTCGATGTCGACGACGTGGGTGTCGATTTCTGGGTCCACGTCGACGTCGCCGAGCACCCGCATCAAGACGCTTCGACGGGGGTGGACCGCCGCCTCTTCGGGGGTGATTCGGCCGCTATCGACAAGCCGCTGGACAAAGGTGTGATCGGCTGTGATCTGTTCGAGCACACCGTTTCGCAGGCGATAAATCCTGGAGTCACCAATGTGGGCGATCACCATTTGCGTGCCCACCCGGATCATGGCACTGACGGTGGTGCCCATGCCGGTGAGTTCGGGGTGTTCCGATACTGCTTCGGTGAGAGCTCGACCCGCATCCAAAATCGAGTGATACAGCTCATCTCGGGCTGCTTCGACGGTGGAATAGGAGTGGTCTTGTTCTTGGAGATGCCGAACGGCAATCGCACTGGCCACGTCACCACCGGCGTGACCGCCCATACCGTCAGCGACCACGAACAGGTGGTTGCCGACGTAACCAGAGTCCTGGTTACTGGCGCGCACCTTGCCAACGTGGCTGGCGGCGGCGCTCAGAACAGGTGTAACCACGCCGCTACCGCCTCAGTTCAAACGTCGTTTCACCGATGGTGATGGGGGTGTCCAGCGGAACGGGGGTGGGGATGCCTACCCGCTTTCCGGCGAGCAGGGTTCCATTGGTCGAGTCGAGGTCTTGAACCATCCACTGGTCGTTCCACAGCATCAATCGCGCGTGGTGCGTGGAGGTGTAGTCGTCTCTGACCACCAGGCTGGATTCGGCAGAGCGGCCAATCGTGAATTGTTCTTCACCCTTTAACGACACTTCGAGGCCTTCTTTTGGCCCCGACGTCACTACAAGAGTGGTGGCCACACCGCTTGGTTCACGCACATCCGCGGGGGCTGCACCGGTTGCAACGGCAGCGGACTCAGAATTTTTCGGCCGCTGCGCGGCTTGTTCAACCCGGCGCATGGTGGGCCCGAACAAATCAGTTCGTAGTGCGTAGACGATGGCAAAAATGAATGCCCACAGCACAGCGAGGAATCCAAGCTGCAACACAAACAGCGTTAACGGGCTCACGGTGTCTCCTGGGGCCTTCTCGATCGTCCCGATTCCACGAGCGCCTGGTAGTGCGCTTGCTGCTGGGGAATTACCCCCATCAGGATACGCGCCTCACCGGCGGTGATGGTGCAGCGGTCGGGCAAGGCGGCCCGCTCCACCCGCTGACCATTGAGCTCCGTGCCATTGGTGGAGTTGAGGTCGACTAGTTCTGCCCGTTTGCCATCCCAGACAATCTCGAAATGGCGCCTCGAGAGGCCTCGTCCTTCAATGACAACATCGGCGTCAGAGCCACGGCCGACAACTGTTCGTCGCTGCACCAAGGGGTATCTCGCCCCCTCCACATCCAAGACCGGAATCCAGACCACGCCGTCTTTAGGCAAAATCGCGTGGACGCTGACCATTCCCTCACTGAGTGACTCATCAACATCCATGGCGATTCGCAGCGACTCGGAGGATTGGTAGCCCTGACGAGCGCGGTGAGCATTGAGCTCTGAGGCGATCTCTGACGTGAGATCGTGGCCGATTTCTCCCAGGCGCTCAAAGTCCACGGCGCTGAGTGCAACAACGTATTCGCTGGGAACCAGGGTGCGCTCGCGGGAGACGATCGTGGCCCTGGAGTCCATTTCGCGCTTGAGTGCAGACACGATTTCTAAGGGGTGGACACCGCTTTTGAAGGTTTTTGCGAAGGCGCCACCAACTGCGCGCTCCAGTGAACGCTCAAAGTTGTCGAGAAAGCCCACACCACTCCCTTAATTGGCCTGCCTCGATGGTAGTCGGGCGGGCTGTGCTGTGGTTTTTGGCCCAGTGAGACGGGCCCTCGCTGTGCTAACCTCAGTCGTTGCACGCGAGTCGTGCACTCACTGCGCGAGTGGCGGAATTGGCAGACGCGCTGGCTTCAGGTGCCAGTGCCCGCAAGGGCGTGGGGGTTCAAGTCCCCCCTCGCGCACCAGTGATTAACGGCGAAATATCCCCAACATTCGCAAACCGAGGGTCATTGCCCTGGTGAATTTTTCGTCGTTCCACCCACGAGGCGCGTCAATATTGGTGAGCCGTTGACGAGCAACGGTTTGAGACTCGGCGTACTTTCTAATTCCTTCTGGCCCGTGCCGTCTCCCAATGCCGGATTTCTTCATTCCACCCATAGGTGCATCGGTTGACGCCCACGTCGCGGTGAAGCCTTCGTTGACGTTGACACTTCCGGCTTGTATCCGCGTGGCGACTTTACTCGCGCGAGCAGCAGATCCCCACACACTGGCATTGAGGCCATAGTCACTGTCGTTTGCCCGTGAAATCGCCTCCTCGTCTGAATCAAATGGGGTGATGGCGATGACAGGACCAAAGGTTTCTCCTCGGCAGATCATCATTTCTTCGCTGATGTCCTCCAGCAAAGTGGGCTCATAGACCAGGGGGCCGATGTCTGGGCGAGCCTTGCCTCCGGTGAGAACACGCGCTCCATGGCGAACCGCGTCGTCTACGTGTGCAGATACTTTGACGAGTTGATCACGGGAAATGAGTGAGCCGATGTCGTAGCTGTAGTCAAAGCTGGTTCCTAATCGAAGCGACCCGACTCGGTCAGTTAGTGCAGACACGAACTCCTTGTATATGGATCGGTCGACGTAAAGGCGCTCGATGCTCATGCACAACTGGCCCGCGTTTGAAAAGGCTGCTGTGATTACCCCATCGATGGCGCGTTGTTGATTGGCGTCTGCCAACACCACCATTGCGTTTTTTCCGCCGAGTTCTGCCGAAAAGTCCGTGAGTCTCGCAGCGGCTTGTTGTGCAACGAGTGCCCCTGTTTGTGTGGAGCCGGTGAACATAACGAAGTCACCAATGTCAATAAGCGCGGGTCCCACGAGCGATGCCTCACCGGTAATGGCGAGGATGAGGTCGCGGGGCAGACCCGCTTCCACCATCAAAGAAATCCCGAGCAAAGCCGAAAGCGTCGTCTTCGGGTCTGGCTTGAGCACGACTCCGTTTCCCGCAATTAGCGCGGGAATAGCATCGCTCACCGGAAGGGTGAACGGGTAATTCCACGGGCTAATCATCGACACCAACCCGCGTGGTTGGTAGTGAACCCGGGTTGTCGTCAACAGCGGCAGTGCTCCCTGACGGCGCTCCGGAGCCAACTGCCGCGGACCGTGTGATGCGTAGTACAACGCGGTCATTGATACGTCGGCTACTTCATCAAAGGCGCTGCGACGAGACTTGCCAGTCTCCCATTGGATGACGTCGAGGATGTCATCTTGTCGCTCGAGTACGAGCGAGTGAAGCTTCCGCGCGAACTGAGCTCTCTCCGACAGGGGTTTTTGAGCCCAGTCGCGTTGGGCCAGACGCACTCGCTTGGCAGCAGCCGTGACATCGCCAGCAGTGGCTTGCGGGATATCCACTGATTCTCCTGGGCGAACGGGTGATGTGACGGAGATCTTTCGCCGCGAGGGCGGGGTGGCGAGATAGTGCTGAAGCCCAGCCAAGAGGTGGGCGGGGTTCATAGCCATAGTGCCTATGCTGGTGCCATCAGCTGGCAAAATCCAGCATGCTCTGGAACTGGGTATGCCGAAGGAGGGCTCATGAAGACCGTCGTTGAAGTCTCGGGGATGACGTGTAACCATTGCGTTGAGTCAGTCACCGCAAAGACCAAAGAAATTCCTGGCGTGAGCGAGGTCTCCATCAACTTGGTAAAGGGCGGAAACTCAGCCGTCACCGTCACCCACGAAGGGGATGTTCTCGGGCCCCTCGCCGGGGCTATCGCTGATGCGGGCTACACCCTCGAGGCGGTTACCGAACAATCGTGAGTGAGAGCGAGTCTGCTCACTCCCTCCAACTAGACATTGAGGGGATGACCTGTGCTGCCTGTGCGCAGCGGGTCGAAAAAGGACTCAACGAACTTCCTGGCGTGACGGCATCGGTCAACTACGCGACTGACCGCGCCACCGTGTGGGGTGAGGCTCCAAATCTTGAGCAGCTTCTCGCCCAGGTAAAAAAGACCGGATACTCGGCACAGGTGCATGGGAAAAACAGTGCGCCCCCGCCCGACAAGCTAGCCGCGTTGAAAAAGAGAGTGCTGGTATCAGCACTTTTTACCGTCCCTGTTGTGGTGTTGAGCATGGTTCCGCTCACCCAGTTCCCGGGGTGGCAGTGGGTGGTGTTTGCGCTCTCACTTCCGGTCGCTATCTGGGGTGCGTGGCCGTTTCACCGTGCCGCCTGGGTCAACCTCCTTCATCGCGCCGCAACGATGGACACTCTGGTGTCAATTGGTGTGATTGCCGCAAGTCTCTGGTCGATTTACGCCTTGCTTTTTGGTGGGGCCGGCGACATCGGCATGACCATGTCGATGCACTTGTTTGCTCCTCCCGACCAGGTGGGAAACGAAATCTATTTCGAAACGGCCTGTGCGGTGACCACGTTCATTTTGTTGGGCCGCTACTTGGAGACCCGGGCGAAGAAGCAAGCCGGTAAAGCCCTCCAAGACCTTCTCGCCGCGGGTGTCAATGAGGTCCGGGTAATGCGCACCATCCCTGGCCCGAACGGCGAAATCGAAGTAGAAGCATTGATCCCCATAGACCAACTCACGGTCGGGATGACATTTATCGCGAGGCCAGGAGATCGGATTGCCACCGACGGTGTGGTGGTGGAGGGCGAGTCGGCAATTGATCGCTCCCTCGTCACCGGAGAGCCCGTTCCTGTGGATGTATCAGCGGGGAGTGATGTGGTCGGCGGCACGATCAATACTCACGGCCGGTTGCTCATGCAGGCGACCAGAGTTGGAGCAGACACCGATCTTGCTCGAATGGCTGCGATTGTGGAGCGGGCCCAAAACGGCAAAGCCAAAGCACAGCGCCTCGCCGATTCGATCTCGTCGGTATTTGTGCCCATTGTCCTGATCTTGGCGGTGCTTACCCTTGTGGGGTGGGCGGTCTTTGGCCCCACTCTCGAATGGGCGTTTCGTGCTGCGGTGGCCACGCTCATCATCGCCTGCCCGTGTGCTCTGGGACTTGCGACCCCCACCGCATTGTTGGCGGGAACGGGTCGCGGAGCAGAGCTTGGGATATTGCTCTCTGGGGCAGAAGCCCTCGAAGACTCCAAGCACGTCGACACCGTCGTGATGGATAAGACCGGAACACTCACCACCGGCAACATGTCCGTCGTAGACACCGTGGTGGCCCCCGGGGTTGATGCCGATGAATTGTGGCGAGTACTCGTCGCACTCGAATCAGGCTCCAGTCATCCGATCGCCAAAGCCCTCGTGGCCCACCGTGGTGACGTGTCCAACCTTCCCGAACTGACCGACGAAAAGGCCTACTCGGGTGCCGGAGTAAGCGCCGTAATGGGCACGGCGCGAGTTCTGGCCGGGAGGGCGTCGTGGCTTACCCAGCTAGCGGTTGCTGTGCCTGAAGAGCTGTCTGATTCTTTCAACGAGTCAGGCGAGCACACCGCCGTATGGGTCGCAGTTGATGGGCAACTCTGGGGCGGAGCGTTTCTGGCTGATCGACCTAAGCCCCAGTCCAAGGCAACCGTTGATGCGCTTCACCACAGGAAACTCGACGTCGTATTGCTCACTGGTGATGCGGAAGGCCCCGCACGCGTCGTGGGCAAGGAGCTGGGAATTGACACCGTCATTGCCGGGGTCAGCCCAGAGGGGAAAGTCGCTGCGATTGAAAAACTCCACGCCGAAGGCCACCGGGTGGCCATGGTCGGCGATGGCATCAACGATGCACCGGCTCTCGCCAGTGCAGATGTGGGTATTGCACTGGGCAGTGGAACCGACCAGGCGATGAGCGCAGGCGACATCACGATTACTCGTGGCGACATTGAACAGATTCCCATCGCCCTGGATCTGGCCAAGAAGACTCTTGGCACGATCCGCGGAAACCTCTTCTGGGCGTTTGCGTACAACGTCGTAGCGCTGCCACTTGCGATGGGGGGAGTGTTGAATCCACTTATCGCCGGTGCCGCGATGGCGTTCTCATCGGTCTTCGTGGTGACTAATTCGCTTCGCCTGCGGGCTTTTCGCTCCACCAATGCTGTTCCATCGACGCCATAAATTCTTCGAAGCTCGGCTCTCCCGCAGAGCGCAGGCGATGCCGTTGATAAGCACGCTGTAGTTCTTGTTGTCTTCTGGCCTCAGCCCAGACCCTCACCCGGTCCATCGGGTCGCCATGGAGCCAATCGGATTGGCGGCGAAGCGTGCGCACTACACCCCAGACGCCAACAACCAAGAACACCAGAGCGATTGCCCCCGGCACAAAGGCTTCCGGGAATCCAAACGCAAAGGGAGACACGGCAACGGTGAACAGACCGGCCGCGCCGATGGCAAACCAGCCACCAAGCGCTCTGGTGGGAGGAGGAGCGTGGAAGCGGAAGAAGGTGTACCAGGAGGAGCCGTTTTCTTCCCAAAATGGCCAGTTCACAGGCGCCACAGGGCACCCCGGATAGGGCTGCCAGCCGGGACCGGGTTCAAAACCTTGATACAGCGATATCCATTGGTCATCGGGCACCCTCCAACCATCGGGAGGGTTGAATCGCACTGGCAGTTGGGCCAGGTCGTTCCAATTGGGCTGCATGCAGGAAGCGTACTCGGCAGAGTGGTTTAGGTGCGAGGAGCGTGAAGACCCAACACCGAGCGCAGTTGGCGTGGAGTATCAATTTGGTAGGTCGCCGACGCCCACTCTTCCGGGGTGCCATAGCCCCAGTGCACGACGGCCGAGGGAATGTCATGTGTTGCCGCACCCTCGATGTCGTGGATGCGATCACCCACCATCACCATCTGTGACGTATCACGCCCCAAGTCTCTTAGCCCATTGACCGCGTCGTCGATGATCAGGTGCTTGGCCCCCCGCGATTCATCATCGGCGGCTGCGGCGATGACATCGAAATAGGGCGCCAACGTGAAGTGCTCGATCATCAGCGTCGCGGGAGTGGTTGGCTTCGATGTGGCGATGGCGAGGTGGCGGCCATCGTCTCGCAGGTCCCGCAAGAGCTCACCTACCCCGTCAAACAACTTCGCGTCATAGGCGCCCACATTGAGGTAGTGCTCGCGATAAACCTCAATCGCTTCAGGAACTTCTGACTCATCTAGGCCAGCGCGCACTTTGAACGACTCAGGAAGGGGTGGTCCCACCCAGTGCAGAAGCTCCGTCATCGGAGGAGCGTCTTTGCCAAGTTTTTTGAGGGTGTGCGCGATGGTTTGGGTGATACCGGGAGCACTGTCTATCAGGGTGCCGTCGAGGTCAAAGAGGATGGTCTCGAATCGGGTCACTGGCTAAGCCTAGGTTGTCTGGGGTGTTGGTCTGGTTAGAACAGGCGGTTGTGGTCGCCTGCGCCATCACGCAGTTCTTCGTAGTCCAACACGACGCAGTCAATGCCCCGGTCAGTCGCGAGCGTTCGCGCTTGTGGGCTAATTTCTTGGGCGGCAAACACTGCGCGGACGGGGCGCAGGTGAGGGTCTCGTTGGAGAAGTTCGCGGTAACGGGTCAATTGCTCCACTCCGTCAATTTCACCCCGACGCTTAATTTCGATGGCGACTGTTCCACCGGCTTCGCTGGTGGCCAACACATCGACTGGTCCAATAGCCGTCATGTACTCGCGGCGAACCAACGTGAGCCCCTCGTCGATGCAGCTGAGGTCGTCTGCGACAAGTCGCTGAAGCTCTGCCTCAACACCTTCTTTAATGAGTCCTGGGTCGTCGCCAAGCTCATGGCTTAAGTCTTCGTGGACCTCATGAATGCTCACTACCAACAAGTCCGCGGTCTTTTGATGGGTGACCTGCCACACCGCGTTGACTCCGGCGGAGCGCTGGTCGTCGTCTGGTTCCATCTCTCGCAGTGAACACGGGGGCGACATCCAGTTCAGGGGTTTGTAAGAGCCGCCATCGGAGTGGATGAGAAGACTGCCGTCTTGTTTGGCAATGAGCAGACGCTTCGCCAGCGGCAGGTGGGCGTTGAGCCGACCGGAATAGTCGACGCTGCAGGTTGCAATGAGTACTCGCATAGCGGGTGAGTTAAGCCTTTTGTTCTTTGGTGGCAGGAACGGCGAACATGCCCAGCGCAACGAGTGCCGCAACGGACCACAGCGCGTTGAGGACGCCGACGTATTCGGCAATCCAACCAATGAGCGGAGGGCCGATGAGGAAAGCGCCGTAGGCGACGGTGGCCACAGCACTGACTCGCGCGGTACTTCCCGGGCCACCATCTGCCGCAGCAGACATAGCGACGGGGAAGCCAAGAGCAGTGCCGAGTCCCCACAACACGATGGCGATTGCTGCGACTATCGGGTCGTCGCTCAGAATCACGGCGACTAGTCCAATGAATGCGGAGAGTGAGCTAGCCAGTAGAACGGGCACACGTCCGTAGCGATCAAGAAGCGGAACCCCGACCACGCGACCAACCGTCATCGCAGCGACAAACAACACGTACCACAGCGCACCGTGGGCGTTGGTGTATCCGCGGTCGTCGACCATGCCGATGGCAAGCCAGTCACCAGCTGATCCTTCGGCAAAAGCCATGCTCAGTCCCACGAGACCAATCAGGATCGTTCGTGGGTCCCTCCATACGGAGAGGCGCTCCTGGAGAGTACTTCTCGGTTCTGCTTCTGCAACTTGGGCTTCACTTGGCTGGTGGTTTAGCAGTGCAATCACGACAAAGACGAAGGCGCCTAAGACGACCGCGGTGACAAGCAAGTGCCAGCGCACCCCAATGCCGAGCCAACTTGCCAGAGCCGCTGTTCCGCCGCCGGCGACAGTGCCGAGGGAAAACATTGCGTGGTACCAGGGCATGATCGTCCGGCCGAGACCTCGCTCCACCTCGGCGCCTTCAACGTTCATCGCGACGTCGGTGACGCTCATTCCAGCGCCAAAGAGAATCATGAAGCTCGCGGTGAGAACCAACGACCCAGTTGTTTCTCCGACGAAGCCGATGGTGCCAATGGCGACAAAGATGAGTAGGCCAAAGATTCCAATCGATCGTTTAACGCCGAGATAGGCGATGACGTGAGAGGCAATCAAGAGACCAGTAATTGCTCCTGCAGCACCGGCAAAAAGAAAGAAGCCAAGTTCTTGGGCGCCCACCTCGAGGAGGTCGCGAATGGCGGGGAGTCTGGCGATGAGGTTGGCAAGGCCGAGGCCGGTGAGACCAAAGATTAAGAAGATGCCGTTTCTGCGACGCACGAGTTGGTTACGCACTTCGTTCAACACCCACCACCATCCATTTATCTGTTCGTGCTCGAAGTCCCAGCGTGATGGCCCTAGCTCCGAGGTAGCCAAAGCCCACGCTTGCTTGAAGGGCCACAATTCCCGCTACTTCCAGGCTAACTGCCTGAGACAGCCACAGTGTCACCCAGAACAGGGGTAACAACACCGCGACGTTGACCACTCCCGTAATAGCGAGGTAGCGACCATCGCCTGCGCCCATCAAGACTCCGTCAAGGACGAATACGAATCCGCCCAATGGCATGGCAAGACCCAACACGATCACGGTGGGAATCAAGTACGCGCGGATTGTGGGATCAGACGTCACCAGAAGCGGCAGCACAGGAGAGGAAGCAATGAGAACCACACCCAATACAGCTCCTGACCACCATCCCCAGCGGATCAGTTGGGTGACTACCGACCTGGTTTCTTGAGTGTCGCCAGCGCCTAATCGGTGGCCGACCAGGCTTTGGCCGGCAATTGCGAGGGAATCCAGAGCGAGAGCAATCAGGCTAAACAGCGTGAATGCGACGTGCCAGGTCCCAAGCTCCGTGGTTCCCAGTTGCGTCGCCACGACCGTCGCCCCGACAAATGCCACCCGCAGGCTGATGGTTCGAATAAAGAGCCATCCACCAAGCTTCAACGCTCCCAATACGCCCGCTCCACCTGGTCGGAGAGTGACTGATTGGGCGGTGGCCTGGGTCACCACTACCCCAACCAGCCAGATGGCCATTACCCACTGCGCAATCACGGTTCCAATCGCTGAGCCGACCAGGCCATAGCCGAGACCATAGATAAAGAGAGCGTTGAGGCCGATGTTGGCGCTAAAACCCACCACCGCGACGATGAACGGAGTTACGGTGTCTTGGAGCCCACGGAGCACACCTGTGGCAGCCAAGACCAGAAGCATTGCCGGTAGCCCCCACCAGGAAATCGTGAGGTAATCAGTCGCTCCGCCGGAAACGGCAGCGTCGGCACCAAACAGCCCCACAACCATGGGCCCTAAGAAGACTCCAAGAGCGGCCATCAGGATGCCGAGGGCGCTCGCGAGGTAGAGGCCATCAACTCCAGCAGCCAATGCTCCAGGGCGATCGCCTGCACCTAACCGTCTGGCCACGAACGGTGTCGTCGCGTAGGCCAGGAAAATCAGCAGCCCGACCAGTGTTTGCAGGATTGTTCCAGCTAGGCCCAACGAGGCGAGGGGATGTGCTCCGAGGTGGCCCACCATCGCAGTGTCCGTCAGGAGAAAAAGGGGCTCGGCAATCAGGGCGCCGAGTGCGGGGAGGGCAAGGCGAAGAATGTCTTTATTGAGGGAAGCTGCCTGCACGGATACACGCTATCTGGAAGTGCCCTCAGGACTCGGCCATAGGCTTGAGGCATGGCGAGCGAGACAATTTCAGAGGCGAGTGGGTTAGAAATTTCCGGTTTGGATCAGGGGATTTCTCCTGCAGATGACCTCTATCTCCACGTCAACAAGACGTGGCTCGATCACAATTCCATTCCCGACGACAAGTCGATGTATGGAGCATTTAGCCTCCTCGCTGAAGACGCCGAAAAGCACGTTCACGCCATTGTCGAAGAAGCCATGGATGCGCCTGAGGGCTCTGAGGGCAAGAAAGTGGGCGACCTCTTTCGCTCTTTCATGGACGAGGATGCCATCGAACAACGCGGCTTAAGCCCGCTTCGTGAACGCCTGGACAAGGTTCAGGCTGTTACGTCGGCCGAAGAGCTCATTGAAGTAATGGCTCACTTTGAAGCGTCTGGGGTATCGGGGTTAATGGAGTTGTTTGTCGACAACGACCCAGGCCAACCAGACCGGTATGTGGTGTTTGTTGAACAGGGGGGACTCTCGCTCCCGGACGAGTCGTATTACCGAGACGAACAATTCGCGGAGCTAAAAGACGCGTTTCATACTCATCTTCATAGAGTCGCTGTTCTTGTGGGGATTGATGACTCTGAAGGATTTGCCAGTCGTGTGGTGGACCACGAAACAAAGATTGCGGCTACTCATTGGGACCAGGTGAGCTGCCGCGACGCCCAAAAGACTTACAACTTGGTCTCTTTTGAACAGCTAGAAGACTGGGCTCAGGGGTTTCCTCTTGCTCAGTGGGCCGACACGATTGGTTTCCCGGAGCACGCGCTCGCTGACATCGTCGTACGCCAACCAAGCTTTGTTCAAGCCTGGGGCGAGATGTGGTCTGGTGACCTGGAATCTTGGAAGTCCTGGTTCCAATGGCACATCATCAAGAGTCTCTCTCCGTATCTCACCGCTGAGATGGTTGATGCGCACTTTGACTTTTATGGCCGGACCCTCTCTGGCACACCGTCGCTTCGGGCCAGATGGAAGCGAGGAGTTTCCTTTGTCGAGGGCGCAATGGGTGAAGCAGTCGGAAAGCTTTATGTGGAGCGGCACTTCCCGCCTGAGTCCAAGGTTCAAATGGATGAGCTCGTGGCCAACCTGCTTGAGGCCTACCGCCACAGCATCACCGACCTGTCGTGGATGTCGGAAGAGACCAAGAAGCGCGCCCTAGAAAAGCTCGACAAGTTCACTCCCAAGATTGGGTACCCCGAGAAGTGGCGCGACTACTCCCTGCTACAGGTGAGCCCCGACGATCTCCTTGCCAATGTGGAAGCGTCTGCCCGTTTTGAGCTTCACCGAGAAATGGGAAAGCTTGGCAAGCCAATCGATCGCTACGAGTGGTTCATGACCCCACAAACGGTCAATGCTTATTACAACCCTGGGTTTAACGAAATTGTTTTCCCGGCAGCCATCTTGCAATACCCGTTCTTCGATCCGAATCGCGACGCCGCCTCAAACTATGGAGCAATCGGCGCCGTGATCGGCCATGAGATTGGACACGGGTTTGACGATCAGGGTTCACGTTTTGACGGCGATGGTGCACTGGTTGATTGGTGGAGCGAAGAAGACCGAGCCCGCTTTGAACAACTCACCGGGGAACTGGTGGGCCAGTACGCAGCACTGGAGCCAAAGAACCTGCCGGGGCTCACAGTGAATGGCGAGCTCACCTTGGGAGAAAACATTGGCGACTTGGGAGGCCTGGCTATCGCCTGGAAGGCCTACTTGATTTCCCTTGATGGCGAGCAGCCACCTGTCGTTGATGGATTGAGTGCCGCGCAGCGTTTTTTCGTCTCCTGGGCCCAGTCGTGGCGGCTTGCCATTCGAGACGAGGAGGCGAAGCGACTCCTTCAAATCGATCCGCACTCGCCCGCGGAGTTCCGCTGCAATCAAATCGTGCGAAACCTCGACTTGTTCTATGACGCATTTGAGGTTGCTGAGGACAGCGCCTTGTATTTGGCGCCGGAGCGAAGAATTAGCATCTGGTAATGCCCAGGAAACCGCGCTAACCTAAGGGCGACGGTATTTATGCCTCAAACGGAATACAACCAAAGGATGTGGTGGTAGTGCGCTCGAAACTGATGTTCGTCATCGGCTTGGCTCTCGGATATGTGCTGGGAACCCGGGCTGGACGTGAACGCTACGAGCAGCTCAAGGCAGGCGCTGAGCGCCTCTGGACCAACCCATCCGTGCAAGCTCAGGTCACCCGGGCCGAGGACTACGTCCGCGGTTACGCCCCTGAGGTTGTCGAGCGCGTGGAGTCCACCGCGAAGAAAGTGTCTGAGCAGATTCGTTCACGTCGCGGAGGATCGACTCCTACTGCCGGAGCGTAAATCGTGACTGAGTCAACGAGCCCCAAGGGCAAGCAGTCGATCTTTGCCCTGATTACCGAGTTGCCGTTTTTATTCGGGCAGCTCATTCGCGCTGAGCTCGAACTGCTCCGCAAAGAGCTGATCGCAAAGCTCAAGGGAACAGGAATAGGACTGGGCCTTCTCCTGGTCGCCCTCAACCTGCTTGTGGTGTTCGTGCTTCTGCTGGTTCTCGCTGGTGTGTTTGCCCTCGCGCTCGTGATGCCCACCTGGGCTGCAGCACTCGTGGTTGCCGCGGGGGTCTTAATTCTCTTGGTCGTGCTTGGAGCGATCGGCGCAAAGCTGGTCGCGGGAACCAAGTCGGTAGTGCCGACTCGCACAATTGACAACGTCCGCGAAGACATCGCGACGATTCGTGGAGATCGCCAGCGCGCCAAGAAAGCTAGGCGCTAATCATGCTCAAGCGTCAGCAAGAGGACGTATCGAATGCTCGAGCACAACTCGGGCGCTCACTCGATGAAATCGAGCGACGTCTCATGCCGGGGAATCTGGGCAAGGTTGCCTCGTGGTGGATTCGACGCGAATCCAAAAAGCACCCGATTCCCTTTGCCATCGGCGGTGTCGCATTAGGCGGGCTCATTATTGGATTGCTGAGCTGGGCCGCCGTGTCTGACGACGACTAGCCAAACAGCAGGGCGGCTTCGTCGTAACGAGCGTCTGGCACGGTCTTGAGTGAGCCAATCGCTTCATCCAACGACACGATCTCAATGTCTGTTCCCTTGAGGGAGACCATTTGGCCCCACAACTTGTCGTTTGCGGCGTGAAGTGCTGCCATTCCAAAGCGGGTGGCTAGTACGCGGTCAAATGCACTGGGTGTTCCACCGCGCTGGATGTGACCAAGGGTGGTGGCACGGGTTTCAATACCAGTGGCTTCCTCAATCAGTGGTGCCAAAACCATTCCAATTCCACCGAGGCGTGGACGACCAGCAGCATCGAGACCAAGAGTGGAGTGCTCTTCGTCCATTGAGGCGAGCTGGAAGCCTTCGGCGACAACGACGAGTGGAGCGCGACCACGATCTCTAGTGCTCTTGACGTAGTGGGTGATTTCTTCGAGCGAGGTCTTGCGCTCGGGGATCAAGATCAGGTGGGCACCTGCTGCCAGACCAGAGTGCAAAGCAATCCAGCCCACGTGCCGACCCATGACTTCAGCCACCATGCAGCGCGAGTGGGCATCACCGGTGGTGCGAAGTCGGTCCATCGCGTCGGTTGCAATCGAGACTGCGGTGTCGAATCCGAAGGTGAAGTCGGTTCCGTTTAGGTCGTTGTCAATCGTTTTTGGCACTCCCACAATGGGGATGCCCATGTCCGAGAGGGCCTTCGCTCCAGCGAGTGTGCCCTCTCCACCAATCACAATGAGCGCGTCGACCCCGCGCTTTTCCATGGTCTTCTTGATGTGCTCGGGGCCATTGTCTTTCAAGGGGTGCGTGCGGCTGGTGCCAAGAATGGTTCCCCCGAGCTTGCTAATGCCCTTTACTTCGTGGCGGCTAAGCGCAATGGTGTCGTCTTCGATGACACCGCGCCAGCCGTCTTTGAAGCCCACGAAGTCAAAGCCACCCACGCGCTCTGCGGTGAGGACGATTGCACGGATAACAGCATTGAGACCGGGGGCGTCGCCACCGCTCGTGAGAACTCCAATACGCATGTTTCTATTCTGGGGCCTTCTTCACGGCTCGAGGTACGAAAAAGCACTTAGCAACTACATAGGTATCTCCTAGTGAGCTCTAATCAAGCCTGGATAGCCTCGAATAACCCCAACGAGAGGATTGCCGACCATGGCAAAAGCGAAAGACGACAACGACCTCGCAGAAACTGTTGTTGTTTCTGCAGAGCGTGAAGACTTGAAGGAATACCCCGGCCGTACCCTCGGCGTAGTGGCGGTTGTATTGGCCTTTTTCACCCAAATCCCTGCCCTCATCATGGGCATCATCGCCTGGGTCTGGTCCCACCAGGCCGGCCACAACAACGTGCCCGCAAAGGTCGCTGTTGCTGTGAGCGCGGCGCTTCTCGTCATCATTGCGCTGGCAATTGTGGGCTGGTTTGCGCTCCTATCAAGCCTCGGCGGAGACTTTGGAAACGGCTTCGGCTATGACATGCGCCATGGCTACAACATGCGGGGGATCTAACGCCCACACCAGCGTTGCGAGGGGGGCGAGCGTATTTCGCTCCTCCCGCTTCAGCCCATAGCCTGTAGTCATGTCGACAGGTCACAATCCCTCTTCAGCATCCACCGGGAAAGCGACGGGGGTGCGCGGGGCGAAAGCCCTGGCAGATGAGTCGGTCGAACTTGTTCAGGCATGGCTCGATCGAGCCGCCACGCTCCACCGTCGCCCAGACCCCGCATCGCAGCGCTTGGCGGATCTGCTCAAAGACCCCGATGGTCCCGCGTTCGCCCTGGGATTTGTCGACCGGGTACTTCGTCCCGAAGACCTCCGCGTTGCAGCGGCCAACCTCCGAGAGCTGGGGCTGACACCACCCGCCTTTTTGACAGGCATTTTGCGGTGGCTTGTTCAATTAGGTGCAGTCTTTGCTCCGCTTCTTCCCTACATCGTGGTGCCCATCGCGCGCACCGCACTCAAAGGCCTGATTAGCCACCTGATCATTGACGCCAATGACAAGACCCTCCACTCTGCACTCAAGCACCTCACTAAGCGTGGCGACCAGCTCAACATCAACCTCTTGGGTGAGGCAGTCTTGGGTGAGGCAGAGGCACGTCGGCGTCTTGAGGGTGTCGCGCGTTTGATTGAGCGAGACGATGTTTCCTACGTCTCGGTCAAGGTGTCATCCGTGGTGGCCCAGCTTCAGATGTGGAACTACGACTACACCGTTGAGCGCGTGGTGTCGTCGTTGGTGCCGCTGTATGAAAAGGCCGCTGCGACGAACCCTCCCACGTTCATCAACTTGGACATGGAGGAATATCGCGACCTTGAGATGACCCTCGACGTATTCCAACGAGTGATGTCGACTCCCAGCCTCAAGAACTATTACGCAGGAATTGTGCTCCAGGCCTACCTGCCAGAAGCACTTGGTGCGATGCAGCGGCTGAACGACTTCGCGAAGAAAAGGGTGAAGGCCGGTGGCGCCCAGCTCAAAGTCCGCGTGGTGAAGGGCGCAAACCTTCAAATGGAGGAAGTTGACGCATCGCTTCACGACTGGCCCTTGGCTGTTTTGCCGAGCAAGCAAGACTCGGACACGAACTACAAGCGAGTCTTGGAATGGTCGTTGACCCCGGAACGCGCGAAGGCCATTCGAATCGGTGTGGCAGGCCACAACCTCTTCGACCTGGCCTTTGCGCACCTGCTCGCCACCAAGCGTGGGGTGACGAAAGAAATTGATTTCGAAATGTTGGTCGGTATGGCTCCCGACCAAGCCGATGCGGTTCGAGAAACCGTCGGCCCTCTCATCCTCTACACACCAGTCGTCCACGCTCACGAGTTCGATGCGGCAGTTGGATACTTGGTGCGACGACTCGATGAAAACGCGAGCCCAGAAAACTTCATGTCGGCTGTATTCGACCTTCACGACTCAGCGGAAATGTTTGCCCGCGAAGAAGAGCGCTTCCGCGCCTCACTCGAGGCACTCACTGCACAGGCCCCTGCTGGTCACAGGATCCAAAATCGTGACGATGAAATCGGAGCGAACGAGGCACACGGATTCCACAACGAGCCCGATTCCGATCTTTCTCTCCCTGCCAACCAGGAGTGGGCGAGGAAGATTGTGAAGAATGCCACGGGCGCTCGTGGCAAGAACCTCGGCGTGAAGACCCTTCGCGAAGGATCCATCCCCGACGAAATTGGTCCCATTGAAGGCCGCATCAAGCTGGAAAACGTGATTGACCAGTTGCGTGCTGGATCACTCGACTGGCAGAAATTGGGCGCGGTTGGCCGTGGTCGAGTTCTAAGAAATGTCGCCACAGAGCTTGGTAAACGTCGCCTCGAGCTGCTCTCGGTGATGATGCAAGAAGCCGGAAAGACCCTGCCCGAGGGTGATCCGGAAGTAAGCGAAGCGATCGACTTCGCTCGCTACTACGCCGAGCGTGCCGAAGAACTAGAAAACATTGACGGGGCTCGCTTTGAGCCGGTGAAGTTAACGGTCGTGACCCCACCGTGGAACTTTCCGGTTGCGATCCCAACGGGCTCTGTCACCTCCGCGCTCGCTGCCGGAAGCTCGGTCATCATTAAGCCCGCTCCGCAGGTTCGCCGTTGTGCTGCAGTGATGGTCGAGGCGTTGTGGGCAGCGGGTGTCCCCAAGTCAGTGCTTCGACTTGTCGATGTCAGTGAAGGTGAACTAGGACGGCACCTGATTTCCCACCCCCAAGTTGACCGGGTGATCTTGACCGGCGGATTCGATACGGCGTCGCTGTTTAGGTCGTGGCGAGCTGACTTGCCCGTGCTCGCAGAAACAAGCGGGAAGAACGCACTGGTGATTACGCCAAGTGCCGACATCGACCTCGCCGTGGCTGACTTGGCAAAGAGCGCCTTTGGTCACGCTGGCCAAAAATGCTCCGCCGCCTCCTTGGCAATTGTTGTCGGCTCGGTAGCCAGTTCAGAGCGTTTCACCAGGCAGCTACTCGATGCGGTGACCACCATGCACGTGGGATACCCCGAGGACCCCCGCACGGTAATGGGTCCTGTCATCGAAGCACCCAGCCCCAAGCTGCGATCGGGCTTGACCGAATTGGGTGAGGATGAAGCGTGGTTGTTGGAGCCGAAGCAACTCGATGACACAGGTCGCGTGTGGTCGCCTGGAATTCGCATCGGCGTGAAACCAGGAAGTACGTTCCATCAGACCGAATACTTCGGACCAGTCCTTGGCATTATTCGTGCCAACTCGTTGGAAGAAGCAGTCCGTATTCAAAACGGTGTTCCCTACGGCCTCACCGCGGGTATTCACTCTCTTGATCCGAAAGAGGTTGACTACTGGCTGGACAATGTTGAGGCCGGAAACCTTTATGTGAACCGAGGAATTACCGGGGCGATTGTGCGCCGCCAACCTTTCGGAGGCTGGAAAAAGTCAGTGGTCGGACCCACCGCGAAGGCGGGTGGACCCAACTACCTCTTTGCGTTCGGCTCGTGGGCTGCACAAGCCGCTCCGGAGCCGCCCGGGGGCTTTGAGCTTCCTGCGGGTATCGAGCGACTCCTAGAAATTTGCCAGGAGCGACTCGGCGACGAGGGCACCCGGATGCTAAACCGTGCGCTCGCCAATGACGAAGCTGTGTGGGCGACACACTTTGGTGCTGCGGTAGATGTGAGCCAGGTGGGCGTGGAGCGAAACGTGTTCCGCTACCGACCGGGAGAAGTGACCCTTCGCATCTCGGCGCTGACGCCACTCCATGAGGCGCTTCGAGTCTTGTTCGCGGGGCTAAGGACTGGCGCGACGGTGCACGTGTCCACCTCGGAGCGACTCCCAGAAGGTCTCGAAGAGTTGTTGATGGAAGGTGCCGCGTTTGGCACCAAGCTCGCGAGCTACATCGAAGAGAGCGAAATGGCTTTCGTGGAGCGCGTTCGGGCTAACCCCCCTCAGAAGCTGCGTCTGCTTTCGGGCAACGAAAGCGTCCTGTATGTGCAGTTCAACGGAGACGCATCCATTGCCATCTATGGAAACCCCGTCACGGAGTCTGGCCGAGTCGAGATGCTTCCGTTTGTGAAAGAACAAGCAGTCTCTGTCACGGCTCACCGGTTCGGAGCGCCAGACCCGAGGTTCCTTGAACTAGCGATCTGACCTGGCCCTGGGTCGATCAATTAACGACGAGAGCACAATCGAGCTTTTGGTGTGGTTGACGTTTGGGGTGAGGCGCACGCGCTCCAGAGCTTCCTCGAGAGCGCGAATGTCTGTGGCGCGCATGTGAACGATGGCGTCGGCGTCGCCACTGACGGTCCCTGCGCCCACCACTTCAGGGACGGCTCCTAAAACTCTCTTGAGCTCTGAGGGGGAGACGGTTCCGCCGCAGTAGAGCTCGACGTAGGCCTCCACGGCGAGGCCATCAACGACCGGGTCGATTTCAACGGTGAAACCTCGGATGATTCCCTGCTCAACCAGGCGGTCAACCCGCCGCTTCGCGGCAGAGGCCGAGAGGCCCACTGCGCTTCCAATATCGGCATAAGGCAGTCTGGCATTTTCTCGGAGAAGGCCAATGATGGTGTCGTCTAGTGCGTCCATACCGCCACACTACGCAATAAATAGCTATTTATAGAGACAAATACGCAGGAAACCTGCGTAGAAACGAAAAACACTTCGAATTAGTGCGTGACAGACTCGAACTATGACATCGCTCACCTTGGACCCCACCACGCACACGGCCGGAGACAAAATGGCATCGCCCAAATCAGTGTTGATGTGTCGCCCGGACTACTTCACGGTTGCCTACCGAATCAACCCGTGGATGTTTCCCGAAAACCCCACCGACCAATCCAAAGCGCTGGAGCAGTGGAACTCGCTCTATGAGGCCTACGTAAGGCTTGGAATCGATGTCGACTTGATTGAGCCCATTCCAGGGCTACCCGACATGGTCTATGCCGCAAACGGAGGAATGGTCGTTGACGGAATTGCTTACAGCGCGAAGTTCCGTCATGACGAGCGTGCCGCTGAAGGTCCCGCGTACCTCGCTCACCTAGCGAGCAAAGGATTCACTGCCCGCGAAGCTGAAGAAGTCAACGAAGGAGAAGGCGACTTCTTAGTTGTCGGCGATGTGATCCTTGCCGCTTGGGGGTTTAGGTCCGACAAAGAATCACACGATGAGCTTCGCCGCGTCTTTGGAAAAGACGTAATCAGCCTGAAGCTCATCAACCCCAGCTACTACCACCTCGACACGGCGCTCGCCGTGCTCGATGACAACACCATCGCTTACTTCCCCGGAGCGTTCGATGAAGAATCCCTCGAGATTCTCCGCTCCCGCTACCCCGACGCCATCCTTGCCTCCGAAGAAGATGCTGCGGTGCTGGGGCTTAACCTCTTTAGCGATGGCAAGAACGTGATCATGGCTGAACAGGCCGTGGCGCTTCGACGAGACATCGACGAGCGAGGGTTCACCACCCACACCGTGAACCTCTCCGAATTACTACTGGGAGGAGGAGGCGTTAAATGCTGCACTCTGGAGCTTCGACGCTAGACCACTACGCCCACCAGCCCACCGCCCAGACGGCGGCGGCAATTGAGCGCGAAAACACTCACCTTGCCCATAACTACCACCCGCTTCCCGTGGTGGCGAAGAAGGCCAAGGCGCAGTGGGTGTGGGATGTTGATGGCAAGAAATACCTCGATTGCCTCGCGGCCTATTCGGCACTGAACTTTGGCCATCAGCACCCAGCGCTCGTGCGTGCGGTGAAGAAACAACTTGGCACTTTGAGTTTGACCTCTCGTGCGGTGCACAACGACCAGCTCGGCCCCTTCGCCGAAGAGCTCACCGCTCTTGTGGGTCACGACATGGTGTTGCCGATGAACACGGGAGCAGAAGCGGTTGAAACCGCACTCAAGGTTGCCCGAGCCTGGGGCTACCGGGTGAAGGGTGTGCCCGAGAACAAGGCGACCATCATCGTCGCGGATAACAACTTTCACGGACGAACCCTTGGCATTGTGAGCTTCTCCTCCGACGACTCTGCTCGTAAGGACTTTGGCCCTTTCCTTCCGGGTTTCACATCAGTTCCCTATGGCGATGCGAAAGCGCTCGAGGCGGCAATTGATAACACCACCGTGGCGGTGTTGCTCGAGCCCATTCAAGGAGAAGCGGGAATCGTGATTCCTCCCGCCGAGTATTTCCCCGCCGTACGCGAGATCACCGCGAAGAACAACGTGTTACTGATTGCCGATGAAATCCAGTCCGGTCTAGGTCGAACCGGTGCGACTCTCCAGGTGAATAACGTGGGCGTCACGCCAGATCTTGTGACCTTGGGCAAAGCACTCGGTGGCGGGTTGTTGCCCGTGAGTGCGGTCGTGGGTCGGTCTGATGTGCTGGGCGTTATCGAGCCCGGACAACACGGCTCGACATTCGGAGGAAACCCCCTCGCGGCTGCAGTCGGTCGTGCGGTTGTGGGATTGCTGAAAACGGGAGAGCTGCAGACAAACGCCGCGAGACTCGGTGGCGTGATGGCCGAGCGTCTGCAGGCCATGAGCTCGCTCGGAGTTGTCGGTGTTCGCCAAGCAGGCCTCTGGGCCGGGGTTGATGTTGACCCAGCTCTTGCCACGGGTCGTGAAGTCGCCGAAGCACTGGTGGGTCGGGGAGTTCTCACCAAAGACACCCACGGGTCCACGCTGCGCTTCGCACCGCCGTTAATCGTGACAGAGAAGGACGTCACCTTTGCGATGGACCAACTGGAAGCATCTCTCAAGGCGCTGGCGGGGCGTTCCTAAATTCACGTCGGTGTGATAAGTTAGGTATACCTAACTAACTCCGCCGGTCGATGACGTACCCCGGCATTCTTTTCTCAAGGAG
>JAYOHK010000005.1:0-51607 GCA_038118225.1 Cellulomonadaceae bacterium
AAATCAAGCGCATCGCCGGTGATGAGGTGATCGGGGTCTCGTCGGCCACGGCGAAGCCCCACCCCACCGACGAGCTTGTCGATTAGGCCGCGAAGGGCCCACGCACCTGGGAGTGAATACCAGCCGTTGTCTCCACCGATAGATTCCACGACTGCCCACAGCGACGAAACATCCGCATTGCATTTCACGGTTCTGATGTCGGTATAGACCGTATGGCCAGCCCATTCCGGATCACTCGGCAGTGGGTCATGCGGAGCGCCCTGCACGGTGGCTTCTCGCCACGATGTTTCTACCTGCCCTTCGCGCATCCGCGCCAAGGCAAGTTGGACCGATCTGCGGTAGCCGGTGAGGCCTTCTTTGGGGGGAGCGATGACGTCATCGATGTCGTGGTTGGTCATCACGGCGTCGTGGAGGAGTGATTCGATGATGGGAACTGCGAGAGCGCGTGGAATCGGGGTCACAAGGTTCACCCACTGGGATGCCAAATAGGGCGTCAGAACCGGAAGCGTCATGATCATTCGGGGCTTGAGCCCCGCTTCCACGGCGTAGCCGTTCATCAACTCCCCATACCGAAATACATCGGGTCCCCCGATATCGAAGGCGCGGTTGACGGTTGCGTCCACATGGGCTGCTTCGAGTAAGTAATGAAGGACATCCCTGATCGCGATGGGTTGAATGAAGTTTCGGACCCATTTGGGGGCGGGCATGTAGGGAAGAACTTCGGTGAGATGGCGAATCATTTCGAAGCTCGCCGAACCAGAACCAATAATCACTCCGGCTTGGAGGGCGATAGTGGGCACTCCAGACCCAAGGAGAATCTCACCAACCCTCTTTCTGGAGGCAAGGTGTTTGGAGAGTTTGCCTTCGGGGTGGAGGCCTCCCAAATAGACAATTCGGCTCAGGCCAGCCTTCTTCGCCTCCTCCGCGACTGTTGAGGCGATCTTTGCCTCTAGCTCGTCAAATTGCGTGGACGACGCCATCGAGTGCACCAGGTAGTAGAGCACCTCCTGGCTTGCGAGAGCTTCCTTCACCACACCGCGGTCTTCTAGGTCCCCGCGCACAATCGAAACTTTGTCGCGCCACGGGACGTCGTCGATTCGGGCGGGGTCGCGAACAATGACGGTCACCTCGTGGCCTTTTTCAAGCAGGCGGGGAACGAGGCGCCCGCCCACGTACCCAGACGCACCGGTCACGACCATTCGCATAGTCCAGAGACTAGGTGGGTGACCCGGAAGTTTCCTCCGAATCGCGCACGATAGGCTGGTGGCTTCGGAGCCCCGACTTTTTCTACGATGGAGGCTCAATGAAATCACTCGCCGCAGTTATAGGTGGTGTCGCCCTCGCGGCTATTGCCGGCTGTTCCCCGGTTGATTCCAACGGCCTTTCTCGAGGGGACATCGAATCCTGTTCGGGAGTGCTCGTTGAGGTCAACTACGGCGTTCTTTCGGACGAATCCCTCGCAGAGTGTGTCGAGTTTGAGGGAGAATCGGCGCTCGCGAGTGATGTGCTCGCTTTCGCCGGAGTCACGACCGAAGGAACCGACACCTACGGTGATCTCGTGGTGTGCCGGGTGAATGATCTTCCCTCCGCCACCGAGGAACTAGTGGTCGAGGGAGAAGAGCCCTACCTCGAAACCTGCGCTGACATGCCGCCAGCCTTTGCCTACTGGGCGCTGTGGCAGAAGCCAGACCAGCAATCTCCCTGGGACTACGCCGTGGAAGGTGTGGGCACGTTGATGGTCGCACCAGGCTCGTCGATTGGTCTTGCCTTTTCTAGCGGTGAGGACATCGTCACTCCGAGTATCGAGCCCTAATGAAGAGGCCACGACCATTCGGGGTGGTGTTACTCGCGCTATCTAGCGCGACAGTCTTCCTTGCAATCCGAGTGGTCTACCGCATCGTTTTCGGTGGTGCGGGGGGAAGTGGCGAACTTCTCTTTTCTATTCCGAAATTCCAACTCGGGGGTGTTTTTTCACACATTGTGGTCGGCGGCGAAGTCACCACAGGAGGTGTCCTCAGCAGCCTGAACTCTGGCCTGCCGTTTGCGGCGGTGATCCTGATATCTGGACTTGCCCTGGCCTGGTGGGATCCGCGCGGAGTTATCTTGTTGCTTCCTCACGTGAAGGTGGGGAAGAACGCCCTGATCGCACTGGCAATCGCATTGTCGATGCTCCCGGTACTGGTGCGGGTTCACCGCGAAACGACAGTGGCCGCCGCACGCCGAAAGGTGAAAAAGGGTCGAAACCTCCTCCTTCCTGTCTTCGAACAGACCCTCGAATACGCCACCACCATTCATGCGGCCCTGCGATCACGGGGTCTCATTGATCACGAACCCACCCAGCCTGCACTCGCTCCAGATTCAGCGGTGAGCCTCCAAGGTTTTTCGTGGAGCTCTCGTGGAATCAACGACGCCTCCTTGGTCATTGAGCAGGGTTCATTCACGGTAATTACTGGCCAAACGGGTGCGGGAAAGACCACACTGTTGGAAGTCATTGCTGGATTGCACCCCGACGTGGAAGACATTCAACCCGGAGCACTCAGCAGGCCTGCCCAGGCAGATAGTGGCTACTTGCCTCATAACGCTATGAGCCTTTTTCTTGCCCGCACTGTGTTGGATGAGGTCGCCCTGTCGTTGGTGCTGAACGGCCAGTCGCGCCCAGACGCTCAGCAGCAGGCTGCAGAACATCTCGGACGATGGGGTCTTAGCGGCCTTGCGAATCGGCATCCCGCTGAATTGTCCGCGGGCGAAGCAATCTCGGTGGGGTGCGCTGTTGTGACGGCGGGTAGCCCCTCGATACTGCTGCTTGACGAGCCTCTTCGAAGCCTCGACCCCACGAGTAGGCGAGACCTTCTTTCTCGACTCGATGCGCTCACCCGTGAGGGCGTAGCTGTTGTCATCACTGACCATCACAGCGTCGAGCTGGATTCCCACGGTGTTGATTTCTACACGCTGGATTCTGACGGCCTCCACCGAGGTCGCTATCAGGCGCCCGACGTTGAGCTCACCCCCATGCTTCCGCGTCTCGCTGCCGACCCCGATGTGGTGGCTTCTTACTCGGATCTTGCCGTGTCATATGGCGACACTGTTGTGTTCGATCGACTCTCACTGGAGCTTCGGCGAGGACAGGCAACGGTGATCTCGGGCGACAACGGTGCCGGAAAGACGAGCCTTCTCGAGGCGATTGCCAACAATCACACCGATGTCGCCTACGTTCCCTGCGATCCGAAGCCCTTCTTCTTCACCGACTCTGTCGATAAGGAATTAGCGCTCGCCGATAAGGCTGCGGCTGTGGCACCCGGGCTTACTGGTACCACGCTGAGGGCAATCCTGTCTGGCCCATGGCGGCAAGAAATAGTCGCCACGATGGCCCACACCCATCCCAGGGATCTCTCGAGGGGGCAACAAATGGCTCTCGCGATTGCCATTCAGATGTCGCATCGCCCTCTGGCCCTGCTCCTTGATGAGCCCACCGCGGGATTAGACGAAGCGGCGGCGCAGGCACTGGCTGACGTTCTCAAATGCACCATGGAAACAGGTGTGGCATTGCTGATTGCCACACAGGAACCGGGCGCCCTGTCGTCGCTAGAGGGTCACCGCTTCCGCCTTCGATCGGGTCAGCTTGTTGATGAAGCGGAGGTCAGACGATGAAGGGAAGCATCTCCAGCCGTCAACAACCTGCCGCCTGGGTATGTGCGGGCGCAAGCGCAATCGGGCTGCTTGCCTTTAGCTGGCCCTTCCTCGCACCATTTATTCCGTTATCACACGGCGGTGTGGTCACCATCGCTGCCCTCGTCGCCACAGGAGTCGCTCTCGCTCTTCTCGGTGCGTCGTTCCATGCACTGGGTGACTCACGAATTCTCGCGCTCATCGGTGTCCTCGCCGCGCTCGCGGCAGCGGCACGACTGTTTTCTGCGGGAGCAGGAGGAATCGAGTTCATCTTTGTGGTCGTGATTCTGGCCGGACGGGTTTTGGGTCCGCGAGGTGGATTTGCCGTGGGGGCACTGGGGCTTCTGGTGTCGTCAATGATGTGGGGCGGCTTTGGGCCGTGGACTCCTTTTCAAGTGCTCGCCGTGGGATGGGTGGGCGTCGGTGCGGGTTTGATCCCCGCCTCACTCAAAGCCTTCCCCCGACTGGAAGTCGGAGCACTCGCACTTTATGGCGCGATTTCTTCCTACCTCTTCGGCGCCCTGATGAATCTCTGGTTTTGGCCGCTTGCGATTGGACCTGGCACATCGATCTCACTCGCTGAAAACGAGAGCGTTTGGGCCAATCTGGGACGCTTCGTGGTCTATTGCCTCACCACGTCAACACTGACCTGGGATTCGGTGCGTGCTGTGACCACGGTGCTCACTCTCGGACTCATCGGGGTCGCAGCACTCAGGGCTCTCCGCCGAGTGAGCGCGGTGAGAGGCTTAGACCGAGAAGTACTTGGCCTCAGGGTGATGGAACACGAACGCGTCGGTTGATTGCTCGGGGTGGAGCTGCAGTTCGTCGGAAAGCTCAACGCCAATTCGACCGGGGTTGAGAAGCTCGACGACCTTCTTTCGGTCTTCCATTTCGGGGCAGGCCGGGTAGCCCAGAGAGAACCTGGCTCCCCGGTACTTCACGCCCAACACATCGTTCAAATCAGCAGGATCTTCTGAGCCAAAGCCCCATTCGCTTCGAATTTGGGCGTGCCAATATTCGGCCAGAGCTTCGGTGAGCTGCATAGCAAGACCGTTTAATTCGAGGTAGTCGCGGTAGGAATCCGACGCAAAAAGCGTCTGGGCAACCTTGTCGATATTTTCACCCATGGTCACCAGTTGGAATGCCATGACATCGACTTGTCCGGACTCGCGCGACTTCACAAAGTCGGCAAGGCACAGGTGTCGATCGCGACGCTGCCTCGGGAAGCTAAAGCGCAGGCGCTCGGTGCCGACCTTTCCAAGGCTCCCACCATCTGGTGCGAGCAAGCCTGACTGGCCAAGGACTCCCTCGGGGTCGTTTCCGTGGTGCAAAACGACCACGTCGTTTCCTTCAGACACAACGGGGAAGTAGCCGTAGACCACTGCAGGGTCGAGAGCTTTCTCGGCAAGGAGCTTGTCGATCCAGTAGCGAAGACGAGGTCGACCTTCGGTCTCTACTAACTCGTCATACGACTTTCCGCCGTCACCGCGGCCAGGCTTAAGCCCCCATTGGCCCATGAAGGTTGCGCGTTCATCCAGGAACGCTGAGTAGTCGCTTAGCGCAAACCCCTTCACGATTCTGGTTCCCCAGAACGGAGGCGCGAAGACGGGGTTATCCGCGGCAACGTCAGAGCGCTCAGGCATGTCCTCAGGCTCGGTGACCTGAAGTTGGCTGGCTGGGTAAATGCGCTTTTTCAGTGCGGGAAGGCCGACGGATTCTGGGTCTGCACCACGGGCGATGGCGACAAGTGGTGCCATGAGGTCCAGGCCCTCAAACGCATCTTTGGCGTAGCGGACCACTCCGTCAAACTCTGAGGCCAAGTCGTCTTCGACAAACGAGCGGGTGAGCGCAGCGCCCCCCAAAATGATCGGCCATTTTTTGGCAAGCCCTCTCGAGCCGAGCTCCTGAAGGTTTTCTTTCATCACCAGGGTGGACTTCACGAGCAGTCCGCTCATGCCGATGACGTCGGCATTGTGTTCTTCGGCGGCCTGGATGATGTCGGCGATGGACTGCTTGATGCCGATGTTGACGACGTCGTAGCCGTTGTTGCTCAAAATGATGTCGACCAGGTTTTTTCCAATGTCGTGGACATCACCGCGCACCGTTGCCAACACCATGGTGCCTTTGCCGGCGTCTTCAGTCTTTTCCATGTGGGGCTCGAGGAGCGCAACGGCTGCCTTCATTACTTCGGCAGACTGCAACACAAATGGCAGTTGCATTTCACCGCTGGCAAATCGCTGACCCACTACCTGCATACCTGCGAGCAGGGTGTCATTGATAATTTCTAGCGCCGTCGCCCCTTCGGAGCGGGCAAGATCCAAGTCGGCCTCGAGTCCTTTCGACTCGCCCTCGATAATGCGGTGCTCGAGTCTTTCTCGGACGGGCATCGCGGCAAGTTCAGCTGCTCGTTGGTCTTTGAGCGCGGCAGAGTCGACACCATCGAAGATTTCCAACATCTTCGCAAGGGGGTCGTAGGTGAGGTTGCCCTCGTCGTCGTATTCGCGCTTATCCCAGACCAGGTCCAAGGCAACTTGGCGCTGTTCGTCAGGGATGGAGGCGAGAGGCACAATCTTCGCCGCGTCGATGATGGCGGTATCAAGCCCCGCTTCGGTGGCTTCGTGCAAGAACACCGAGTTCAACACGATGCGGGATGCAGGGTTCAGGCCAAAGGAAACGTTTGAGACACCAAGGGTGGTGTGAATACCCGGGTATTTCTTCGTAATCTCTGAAATCGCGCCGATTGTTTCCACGGCATCTCGACGCGTTTCTTCTTGACCAGTAGCAATCGGGAATGTCAATGCGTCGACGATGATGTCTTCTACACGCATTCCCCAGTCATCCACCAACGTGTCGACGAGACGGCTTGCGATTCGCACCTTGTCATCGCGGGTGCGGGCTTGACCTTCTTCGTCGATGGTGAGGGCAATCACGGCTGCGCCGTGTTCTTTCACTAACGGCATGACGGTGGCAAAGCGAGATCCTGGGCCTTCGCCGTCTTCGAAGTTCACCGAGTTGACGACGGGACGACCACCAATGAGTTCCAGTCCGGCCTTAATAACCGCGGGCTCGGTGGAGTCAATGACAAGGGGGAGGGCAGATGCTTGAGCAAGCCGGGAGACGATGTCTTGAATGTCCTTCACGCCATCACGGCCGACATAGTCCACACAGACATCGAGTAAGTGTGCGCCGTCTCGAACCTGCTTCTTGGCAATTTCTACGCAGTCATCGAGGCGGCCCTCGAGCATTGCTTCGCGGAACGCTTTCGACCCGTTGGCATTGGTGCGCTCACCGATGGCGAGGTAGGAGCCGTCTTGGGTGAGGCTTACGTGTTGGTACAAGCTGGCAACACCAAAGTCCGGCTCGGGGCTTCTCGTGAGGGTTTTGGCAGCGCCAACTCGCTCCACAACGGCTTTGAGGTGGGCAGGAGTTGTTCCACAACATCCCCCGACGAGGGAGAGCCCGAATTCTTTAATGAACTGTTCGTGGGCGGTCGCGAGCTCGTCTGGACCAAGTGGGTAAGACGCTCCCGTGGCGGTGAGAACGGGCAAACCTGCGTTTGGCATCACCATGACCGGGATTTCGGCGTGCTGGGAGAGTTGGCGAAGGTGCTCGCTCATCTCCTGAGGGCCCGTGGCGCAGTTAAGGCCAATCATGTCGATGCTGAGTGGCTCAAGCGCGGTGAGGGCGGCGTTGATTTCCGAGCCCATCAGCATGGTTCCGGTTGTTTCTACCGTGACTTCCACGAAGAGCGGAAGACGCGTGCCAGCTTTTCGCATCGCGTCTTTACAGCCATTGATCGCTGCTTTGGTTTGCAATAGGTCCTGTGAGGTTTCGACCATGAACGCGTCCGCGCCACCGGCGAGTAGGCCCTCTGCTTGACGCTCAAAGGTCGATTTCAAGAACGAATAGCTGGTGTGGCCAAGCGAGGGGAGTTTGGTTCCCGGTCCAATGGAGCCCAGTACCCAGCGCATCCGGCCGTCTTTGGCTTCAAAGCCTTCGGCGCTTTGTCGACCAAGCTCAGCACCCGCCTGGGCGAGCTCTTCAATCCGCTCTTCGATGCCGTAGTCGGAAAGGTTCGACCAGTTCGCGCCAAACGTATTTGTCTCCACACAGTCCACGCCGACCTCGAAGTAGGCGTCATGGACGGAGGTGACGATGTCGGGGCGGGTGACGTTGAGAATTTCGTTACAGCCCTCGAGGCCCTGGAAATCATCCATAGTGGGGCCTGCGTCTTGGAGCATGGTGCCCATGGCGCCATCGGCGACGACCACCCGTTGGGCGAGCTCGTCGAGGAGTTTTTGGGAACGCTCGGGCAGCGGGAGCTTGTGAGTATCGTCCATTGCTACCTAACCCCTGCCTGTTCTAGGACAGAGAGTACTGTTTCGTGCTGGTTGAAGGCATAGAGGTGGATACCGGGAGCACCTGCTTCGCGCAGATCCTTGGTGAGGTTCGCCGCCCATTCAATTCCCACACGCTTTTGGCCAGCCTGGTCATCTTCGGATTCCAATGCCTGCCACAGCTCATCGGGGGCTTTTTCCCCGGTGAGCTCGAGCACGCGCTTGAGACGGCCCACCGAGGTAATCGGCATGATTCCGGGCAAGATCGGCATCGTCACCCCGGCAGCTCGGGCCGCACTCACGAAGTCGATGTATTCCGAGGCTTCGAAGAACAGCTGGGTAATCGCGAGTGTTGCACCGGCGTCTTCTTTGCGAAGGAGCACCTGAATGTCGTCGTTTCTGCTCTGAGAATCTGGGTGGCCGTTGGGGAACGCCGCCACCGCGATGCGCTCGATTGACGAACCATCCCCAGAGATTCCAGTGAGCAGCCGAACAAGGTCCTCTGCGTGGGGAAGATCGCCGATTCCTGCCGAGTGGTCCTCGGGAAGATCGCCTCGAAGCGCCAGGAACTGGGTAATCCCTGCATCGACGAAGGACTTCACGAGCTCTGTTGCTTCCTCGGTGCTGTTTCCCACACAAGTGAGGTGGGCAAGAGGGTGAGTGGGGGTGTTCTTCTCGATGTATTCGAGCACAGCAAGTGAATCCCGTGTTGTGGAGCCTCCCGCACCAAAGGTGACGGAAATGAAGTCGGGGTTTACCTGCGCCAAATAGTCAATGGCTTCAAGAAGGGCGCCCATGTGTTCGGGTGAGCGTGGTGGATACACCTCAAATGAAACGGGGAAAGCCTCGTTAGATGAGCTCACGATTGCCTCTCGTCGGGGGAGAAAGTGTGATCGAGGAGGCTTCCGCAACGCGCACTAGCCTATCCGCCCAGCACACCCATTTCAACGAGAGCTAACTGGTGCGATCTCGCTTCTTGACCGCCATCGCGGCGAAGAATTCCCAGATCAAACGGTGTGCATTATTTACCGTGACATCGGCGTGGTCGTAGGCCGGAGCGACCTCCATCACGTCGAATCCGACAATGTCGAGCTCGAGGCTGAGCCTGCGGACAATGCGAAGCAGATCAATCGGCGCAAACCCACCAGGCTCTGGCGTTCCCGTTGCGGGGGCAAATCCCGGGTCGAGTACGTCAATGTCTATCGAGATGTATGCCTTGGGCGCGCGCTTTTTTGCTTCGGCAATCACGTCGTCGATGACGGGCATCGTGCCGCGCTCCCAGAACTCCTGCATCATGTAGTGCTTGAGGTTGTTCTCCCTCATCCACTTCTGGTCTTCTTCACCCGGCCAGTAGCCGCGCAGTCCCAGCTGCAAGAAGCGATCGCCCGGGATAGCGCCCGATTCGATGATGCGTCGCATCATCGCGCCGTGGCTTGCGAAGTTTCCTTCGATTTCATAGGCAGTGTCGGCGTGGGCGTCGAAGTGAATCATCGCCACTTCGCCGTCACCGTGCGCTTCGGCGAGAGCTTGAACGACCGGGAAGGTGACGGAGTGGTCTCCTCCGAGAACAACGGGGACGATGCCCCGCGAGGTGACCTCGTGGACGCGGTCGTAGATTGCCTGGCGCGAGGGCTCCCAGAGTCCGTGGGAGATGATCGCGTCGCCGTAGTCAACAACGTCGAGGTGGTCGAAGATTTCGATGCCGAGGTCTAGGTGGTAGGTGCCAGGGTCATACGCGTTGGCACGCAGTGCGCGGGGTCCAAAGCGAGCGCCCGGACGGTTGGTCGTCGAGTCATCCCAGGGGGCGCCGATGACCGCGATATCGGGCTTAATGGCATCGAGTTGTTCGGGTTCGGTCACAAACGGCCGCATGCCGAATGTCGCCAGGCCCTGAAAAGAAGGGGAGTCCAGTTGGGCGCGCATGCCCGGGGTGAGGCCGTCGTTGGTGCTCATGGAACCAGTCTAGGCACGCCCAGGACTAGTCCTTTTCCTGGATTCCCCACTCTTGGCCATACCCACCGTCTGTCTCTGGCGCGGCCATGAGGTCGAGGAAGGAAACCGCGTCAAAGGCCTCAGGTCCCAGTACGCCCTTGCCGCCCCACGCTCCCGTGCTGAGTAGTTCAAGGACCACAGCAGGTGCAAGGGCGGTTTGCCACACCACACACTGGGTCTCGTATTCAGCCATCGTCCACTGGTTGTCGGCCAAGTGATAGAGATAGCTCGAGCGAGGTTCTCCATCTTTCCCAGTACCTCGAACCCAGACTCCCGCACAGGTTGACCCGGTCATCTTGGGGCCAATGGTGGCGGGGTCGGGCAAGACTGCGGCGACGACGTCACGCGGAGACACACTGACCCGTCCGCCGGCTTCGGCTGAGCGAACAGAAACCGCTTCGGTTTTATCCAGGCCCAACGTGTTGAGGGTTTTGAGAACTCCGATGAAGTCTTCACCGAGACCGTATTTGAAGGTGACTCGTTTGCCATCGAGCCAGCGCGGCATCAACAAGACTTCCTCGTGTTCGACGTTGACACATTCCACAGGGCCAATGCCGCCCGGGAAATCAAAGATTTCTGGTTCGCTGAAGGGCTCGGTGGTGAACCATCCGCGGTCTTTTTCGAAGATCACGGGAGGGTTCAGGCACTCTTCGATCGTGGTCCAGATACTGAACGACGGGGCAAAGATTTCGTTGCCGTCGTCGTCTGTGACGACAAGGTTTGCCCCGTCTCGCACTCCGAACTCATCGACGTCGGAGAAGAGATGGTCGGCGGCGTAGCGGGCGAAAATGTCAGAGAGCCCTGGTTCAACTCCACAGCCCACAACGGCAAGACGGTTATTGGCCACCCATTCGTCGTGTCTGTCGAACTGCCAATCGCCAAGCTTCTCGCCCGTCTTCGAATAGGGCTCGTCGGCGTGGGGGTGAGAAAGACTCATCGCCATGTCCATGTAGTTCGCACCAGCGTCGAACGCGCCTTGGAACACCGTCTTCACAAACGACGGCTCGACAGCGTTGACCACAATCTCTGCACCGGCGGCTTGTGCAACCTCTGCCACGGACTCAGCCGAAGAAGCATCGATTGCTGACGAGTGAAAGCGTGAGGCCATCTCGGGATGCCGGGCGGAAATCCATTCCACCGCGGCGCTCGCTCGGCTGGCGTCGTAGTCAGAGATGGTCACATTCGTAATGAACGAGCGACGGGCAAGGATTCGCGCCAGAGCATTTCCCACTCCACCAGCGCCAACGATGAGGATGTTCATGTCTTCACAGTAGCCACCGCGTCTTGATCGGTCTGAGCGCGGGCCGGCCTAGGTGTCGAGAGTCTCCCATTCGTGGAGGCGGCAATTCCACTCAAGACCCGTCTTGACTGTGTGGGCCAGTTCTGTCGCTGCATCCCGGAGTTGATTGGCGTCTGAGCCCGAAAGGTCCAGGGTGAGGGGGAGGTCTTCGCCAAACTTTGGAATCTCGATGGAGAGTCGTACATCGTTGCCGAGCGAGAAGTATTTTTCGGCCAGATTGTCCCCTAAGGCGTGCCTGCCAAGCGCGGATTCGAGTAGCGCGAGGGCTTCGGTCCGGGGGATGAAGGCATCGGTGATGAGGCTTAGCGTGACCACGAATCACCTCGTTTGTGTCGACCAAGAATTTATGTGGCTACGTCCACTCTAATTCGGCTGAATTTCAGGTGTACATTTGCGCCATGCCCGAGTGGTCGAGTGTTGTCGCCTTCAGCCTGATTGCGCTCATCATCATTGTGATTCCAGGCCCCAGTGTCTTGTATTCGATTGGCCGGGCGCTCGCATGGGGAAAACGTGCGGCGTTTATTAGCGTGCTGGGAAATGCCACCGGAGTCGGCGTTCAAATCCTGGCAGTGGCCTTTGGTCTCGGTGCGCTGGTCATTGCCCTACCGCCGCTGTTTTTTGCCCTGAAACTAGGCGGTGCGCTGATTATTCTGTGGCTTGCTATCCAAGCGATTCGACACCGCAGTGATCACGCCACAGTGGAAAAGGTCCTCACCAGGCCCACCCACACGAAGCTGTTTGTGGAGTCGATTGGGGTGGGAATTACCAACCCCAAGACCATCGTCTTTTTTGTCGCCACCCTGCCCGCCTTCGTGAGCCCCAATGGCGCGTCCGTAATTGTTCAGATGTTGTTTCTGGGTCTGATTTTCACCATCATCGGCATTGCCAGTGACTCGGTGTGGGCGGTGGGAGCGGGCTTTGCCCGTGAATGGTTTGGCCGCTCAGAAGACCGACTCGTTGGAGTGCGGGCTGGTGGCGGTGTCGCGTTGGGTGGCCTTGGCCTCTACATGCTCTACGACGCCATCTGGGGGCACTAGAACTCGTCGTCGCGCGAGCGATCCACTACCGCGGCTACGGCGAGGATCATCGAGATCAGCCAGCTCAGCCACAGAAGGCCTGTTCGCCAATCCCTGGGTCCGCGCATGGTTTGGCGCACCAGGCCTACGCCGGAGAGTACGGCGGAGACGATGCTGCTGCTAAAGAGAAACCTGCGCATACCTTGAGGGTATCGCCCCTGTCGAAGGCGTGGGCCCGGTGCTAGCCTGGCTAGTGGATTCGATCGCCCGAAAGGCTCATCCATGGCGAAAAAAGCTCAGACTCCCACTTTCGATTTCGTGGTGGTGTCTAACCGCCTACCGGTAAACCCGAAGCCCAAAAAGGACGGCACCCAGTCCTGGGTGACCACTCCCGGTGGCCTCGTGGCCGCTCTTGCTCCGGTGATGAGAAACCGAGACGCTGCATGGGTGGGCTGGCCCGGTCTCCCCGATGTCACTCCTGAGCCATTTACTCAGGGCAAGACCTATTACGTGCCCGTGGCACAGTCTGAACAAGACTTAGTCGAGTTTTACGAAGGCTTTTCCAACGCCACGATTTGGCCGCTGTACCACGACGTGATTGTCCACCCCGAGTATCACCGCGAATGGTGGGATCGCTATCAAGACGTCAACAAGCGCTTCGCCGATGCGGCGGCAGCTGTTGCGTCTGAGGGTGGTTTCGTGTGGGTGCACGACTATCAGCTTCAGCTCGTTCCCCAGATGCTTCGCAAGCTTCGACCCGATCTAAAGATTGGCTACTTCCACCACATTCCCTTCCCCGGCTACGACCTCTTTGCCCAGCTTCCCTGGAGAGCAGAGATCCTTCACGGTCTGCTCGGTGCAGACGTCGTCGGATTTCAGAGGGAATCAGACGCGGAGAACATGCGCCATGCAATCAGCCGCAACCTGGGCTATTCGATGCAAGAGAACATCGTCCGTGTTCCGGTCAACGCTGGGCCCAAGCGGGATCGAAATGCACCTCCGACAACGGCGAGTAAGACCCGCCAGGTCACCGTCGATGCCTTCCCCATTTCGTTGGACCAGGCAGCGATTGCCAAGCTCGCTGATTCCGAAGCTGTGCAACAGCGTGCGAAAGAAATCCGCGCGGAGCTTGGCAAGCCAAAGACAATTTTCTTGGGCGTTGACCGCCTCGACTACACCAAGGGAATCCGCCACCGCTTCAAAGCCTTCGGTGAAATGCTCGAAGAGGGCACTCTCAGTGCCAAGAACGCGGTCTTTGTGCAGTTGGCCAGCCCCAGCCGTGAGCGGGTGGAGAGCTACAAGCACCTCCGCGATGACATCGAAATTCAAGTCGGTCGCATCAATGGTGAATATGGCCACGTAGGTCGACCCGCCATTGTCTACTTGCACCAAAACATCAGCCGCGAAGAAATGGTGGCGATGTATTTGGCCGCAGACGTCATGGTCGTAAGCCCCCTGCGCGATGGCATGAACTTGGTGGCAAAAGAGTTCGTCGCATCCCGAGCCGACGACTTAGGCGTCCTCGTGCTGAGTGAATTTGCCGGTGCAGCAGACGAGCTCGACGAAGCCTTACTGATTAACCCCCACGACATTGATGGGGTGAAGGCCACGTTCGCAGAAGCCGCTGCCATGGCGAAGCCAGAGCAGCAGCGACGCATGCGCGCGCTTCGAAAAGTCGTCCAAGAAAACGACGTGAAGAAGTGGGCCACCTCGTTTCTTGATGCCGTATCTCCCAAAGCTCCGGCGAGGCGGAGATGAGTCAAAACCAATCACTCGATGACGCCCTAGACCGGCTCGTCGAGGCGAAGACCCTGCTGGTCTCTCTGGATTTTGACGGCGTGCTCGCACCGTTGGTCGATAACCCAGACGACTCACGGATCACCCCAGAAGGTCGCGTCGCACTCGATTCCCTCATCGACGCACCCGGTGTGACTCTGTCGCTCGTGAGCGGGCGAGGACTTGCGAACCTTCGCGTTGTTGCCGAAGCAGACCCCCGGTGGTGGATGGTGGGCTCCCACGGCATCGAAGTGGAAGGCCCCGCCAACGGAGGGGTGATCCAGGTCCCGACCGCTAATAAAGATGACCTCGAAGCGGTCTGGGAAGACTTCAAAGCCGTTGCCGACCAATTCCCCGGCACCTGGGTGGAGACCAAACCATGGGGTGCAGCCCTTCACACCAGAGGACTGGACACGTCGGTCGAAGAGGCTGTGCACGCAGAAGCCAGAAAAACTATTGCCCGCTACGGCGATGAGCTCACCACCCGGTTAGGCCACGGAATTATTGAGTCGTCGCTGCAATCCCAAACCAAGGGTGACGGAATTAAGGCGTTGATGGGCCACATTAAGCCGGACGCCACGTTGTTCATGGGGGATGACGTGACCGACGAAGACGCGCTCGCAGTGATGGGTGAGGGCGATGTGGGAATCAAGGTGGGGCACCAAGAGTCCATCGCTCGCTACCGCATCGAAACAATCCCTGGAGTGGCAGAGTTCCTGCAAGAACTGGCTCATCGCCGCATAGCAAACGCATAGGGTTTTCCGGGCGTCGCCATAGTCCAGGCATAGGGCTCGCCGAGGTCGCTTTCCTACTGTGAATCACACAGGCACACGCCTGACCAGGAAGGAAACCCTCATGAAGACATCACACATCATTGGAATTTCGGCAGGTGCCGTCGTTGGCGCACTGCTCATCGGCGGAACAGGCTTCGCCCTCGGTGCCGAGGTGAAAGACCAGGCCCAGGCGCGCGAAATGTTCCAGAGCATGGTGCAGGAGCGCCAAGGCGAGCAAGGAAATTTCGCCGATGGTCCTCGCGGAGGGCGCTTTGACGGCCCCGGACGTGGATTCCCAGGTGGCCCAGGCCGTGGCGGAGATCACAGCCACGACGAACAGGGCATGCGCGACGGATTTGGCGATAGCGAACGCAGGCAGAGCAAGTTTGGCCAGGACGACATGATGACCGAAGGCCTCACCGACACCGGAGCCGACCTGGTTCCGGACACCACTGACGTGGAGACGTCTCCCCTCCAATAGTCACCAGTGGTGAATCAGAGCGGGCGGGTTTTCCCGCCCGCTCTGTCATATCTGCCACGCCGATAGACTGGTGGGCATGTCTGCAGATATGAAACCTCGTTCACGAGTAGTCACCGACGGTATTGAGGCCACCACCTCCCGCGGAATGCTTCGTGCCGTCGGCATGGGAGATGACGACTGGGATAAGCCCCAGGTTGGAATTGCGAGCTCCTGGAACGAAATCACCCCCTGCAACTTGTCCCTTTCCCGTCTGGCGCAGGCCGCGAAAGAAGGCGTTCACTCGGGCGGCGGATACCCGTTGCAGTTTGGAACTGTGTCTGTCTCGGACGGAATTTCCATGGGTCACGAGGGAATGCATTTCTCTTTGGTATCTCGTGAAGTGATCTGTGACTCGGTTGAAACCGTCATGCAGGCAGAGCGCCTGGATGGTTCTGTCTTGCTTGCTGGTTGCGACAAGTCGATTCCCGGAATGTTGATGGCGGCAGCCCGCCTGGATCTTGCCTCGGTCTTCCTCTACGCCGGCTCGATTGCACCGGGCTGGGTGAAGCTCAGTGATGGAACCGAAAAAGACATCACCATCATTGATTCCTTCGAAGCAGTCGGTGCCGTCAAGGCCGGACTGATGAGCGAAGAAGACGCCAAACGTATTGAGTGTGCCTTTGCTCCAGGCGAGGGCGCCTGTGGCGGTATGTACACCGCGAACACCATGTCGAGCATCGCTGAAGCACTGGGCATGAGCCTTCCAGGTTCTGCCTCGCCTGCGTCGTTTGATCGTCGCCGTGACGAGTTCGCCCACCGCTCCGGCGAAGCAGTCGTCAACCTGCTGCGCATGGGATTGAAAACCTCGGACATTTTGACCATGGAGGCGTTTGAAAACGCCATCACCGTGGCAATGGCACTGGGTGGATCCACCAACGCTGTGTTGCACTTGCTCGCCATTGCCCACGAAGCAGGGGTCAACTTGACCCTGGATGACTTCAACCGCATCGGTGACAAGACCCCACACTTGGGTGATCTCAAGCCCTTCGGCCACTACGTGATGAACGATGTAGACCGCCACGGTGGAATTCCTGTGTTGCTCAAGGCGCTGCTCGATGAGGGTCTCCTCCACGGCAATGCGATGACCGTGACCGGTAAGACCATGGCCGAAAACCTTGCTGGAATGACCATCGATGACCTCGATGGTGAAGTGCTTCGCCGCTTCGACAACCCTGTGCACGCCACCGGAGGACTCACGATTGTGAAAGGCTCGATGGCACCAGAAGGTGCCGTGGTGAAGACCGCAGGATTCGACCTAGCAACCTTCGAAGGTCCTGCTCGCGTCTTTGAGCGCGAGCGTGAGGCAATGGATGCTCTCACCGAGGGCAAGATCAACGCCGGGGACGTTGTTGTGATCCGCTACGAAGGCCCCAAGGGTGGCCCCGGAATGCGCGAAATGCTGGCCATTACCGCAGCAATTAAGGGTGCAGGCCTGGGCAAGGATGTACTACTGTTGACGGACGGTCGATTCTCAGGCGGCACAACCGGCCTGTGCATTGGCCACATCGCTCCGGAAGCAGTGGACGCAGGTCCGATCGCCTTCGTGAGAGATGGTGATCTGATACGGGTCGATATTCCAACTCGAAGCATCGAACTACTGGTTGATGCGGACGAGCTTGCTAAGCGCCAAGACGGATGGGCGCCCCTTCCACCACGCTATTCCCGCGGAGTTCTCGCGAAGTACACGAAACTCGTGAAATCTGCCGCTGTGGGAGCAGTGACCGGTTAGACCACTCTTTCTCACGAACAAGACTTGATACGACTATGACTGATACTTCCTTGCACGAGCAGACTTCTGCCGATGAGCCTGTAAACGAGGCACTGGCCAACGCGCCCGTGTTGACCGGCTCTGGCGCCATTTTGCGCTCACTCGAAATCCTTGGTGTCACCGACGTGTTCGGTTTGCCAGGTGGTGCCATCATGCCCTTCTATGACGAGCTGATGAGTGATGAAAAGATTCGCCACATCCTCGTCCGCCACGAACAAGGCGCCGGCCACGCCGCTGAAGGCTACGCCGCAGCATCCGGCAAATTGGGCGTGTGCATCGCGACTTCTGGTCCAGGTGCCACCAACCTGGTGACCGCGATTGCAGATGCATATATGGACTCGGTGCCGATGCTCGCCATCACCGGCCAGGTGTTCTCCACCTCAATGGGTACTGACGCATTCCAAGAAGTAGACATCTCGGGTGTCACGATGCCCATCACCAAGCACTCGTTCTTGGTGACAAAGCCAGAAGACATTCCTGGAGTCTTGAAAGCTGCCGTACACATTGCCACCACTGGCCGCCCAGGTCCTGTGCTGGTTGATGTGACCAAGGACTGCCAGCAAAAGTCCGCACCGTTTGTGTGGCCAGAAGAAATTGACCTTCCTGGATACCACCCAGTCACCAAAGCCAACCAGAAGCAGGTTCAAACTGCTGCCCAGATGTTGGTCCACGCCAAGCGCCCCGTGTTGTATGTGGGCGGTGGCGTGGTGCGCTCGGGTGCACACCAAGAATTGGCCGCGTTTGCCAACCGCGTCGGCGCCCCCGTGGTGACCACGCTGATGGCACGTGGAGCCTTCCCCGACTCAAGCCCACTGAACTTGGGTATGCCCGGTATGCACGGAACCGTGCCGGCGGTGTTGAGCTTCCAAGAATCTGACTTGATCGTGGCCATCGGCTCACGCTTTGACGACCGGGTGACCGGAAAGGTCAGTGAATTCGCACCCCACGCCAAAGTGGTCCACATCGACATCGACCCGGCAGAAATTGGAAAGATTCGCTTCGCCGATGTTCCGATCGTGGGAGATGCAAAAGATGTATTGACCGACTTCCTGCCCGCTTTTGAGCAGGCAGCGTCAGAACACGCGGCGGACTACTCCGCATGGTGGAAGAGGCTTGATTCCCTGCGCGAGCAGTATCCGCTGGGCTACGACGAGCCAGAAGATGGTTTGTTGTCACCACAGTGGATCATCCAGAAGATTGGTGAAATGTCTGGACCTGAGGCTGTCTACGCCGCGGGCGTCGGCCAGCACCAAATGTGGGCCGCGCAGTTCATCAACTACGAACGCCCCAACGCCTGGTTGAACTCGGGTGGTGCGGGAACCATGGGGTATTCGGTTCCCGCCGCAATGGGCGCCAAGGTTGCCGAGCCAGAGCGTTTGGTGTGGGCAATCGATGGTGATGGGTGCTTCCAGATGACCAACCAGGAGTTGGCTACCTGTGCCATTAACAACATTCCGATCAAGGTGGCGATTATCAACAACTCGTCGCTGGGAATGGTGCGCCAGTGGCAAACCCTTTTCTATGACGGACGCCACTCACACACCGACTTGAACACCGGTCACGACACCGTGATGGTTCCTGACTTCATCAAGCTCGCTGACGCCTACGGCTGCCTGGGTATTCGGGTGCGCACCAAGGAAGAAGTCGAACCTGCGATCCGCTTGGCCATGGAAACCAACGACCGCCCTGTGGTGATCGACTTCGTGGTGTCTAGAGACTCGATGGTCTGGCCCATGGTTCCCCAGGGTGTTGGAAACTCATCCGTTCAATACGCCAGAGACCACGCGCCAAGCTGGGACGAGGAGTAAGCCATGCAACACGTACTCTCACTTCTCGTTGAAGACAAGCCAGGTCTTCTCACCAGGGTTGCCGGTCTCTTTGCCCGCCGTGGATTCAACATCGAATCTCTCGCCGTGGGTAAGACCGAGGTGGAAGGACTCTCCCGCATCACCGTTGTGGTGGATGTGGAAGGACTCCCCCTTGAGCAGGTCACCAAGCAGCTGAACAAGCTCGTGAACGTGTTGAAGATTGTCGAGCTCGACCCCGAGCAGTCGGTTCAGCGCGAACACATGTTGGTGAAGGTGCGCGTAGATAACTCCACTCGTTCCCAAATCCTGGAAGCTGCGAACTTGTTCCGTGCCCGCGTCGTCGACGTGGTCACCGATGCGCTGGTGATTGAAGTCACTGGCGACACCGCAAAAATTAATGCACTGTTGAAGGTGCTGGAGCCCTACGGAATTAAAGAAATCGCCCAGTCGGGTCTGCTCGCCATTGGTCGCGGGTCGAAGTCGATTACTGAGCGGCTCTACAAGAACTAACCCACACGTCACACCACCACTACTAAGGAGATCCACCTCGTGACCGACATTAAGTACGACAAAGACGCTGACTTAAGCATCATTAAGGGCAAGAAGGTGGCCGTCGTTGGCTATGGCTCGCAGGGCCACGCCCACGCCCAGAACCTCCGCGACTCCGGTATCGAGGTCGTCGTTGCACTCAAGCCCGGCTCGAAGTCGATTGCGAAGGCTGAAGACGCTGGCTTCCAGGTCATGTCTACTCCTGAGGCAACCGCCTGGGCTGACGTGATCGTGATCCTCGCACCAGACCAGCACCAGCGTGGTCTCTACGCAGAAGACATCGCTCCTAACCTCACCGACGGCAAGGCTCTCGTATTTGGTCACGGCTTCAACATCCGCTTCGGCTACATCAAGCCCCCCGCAGGCGTCGACGTCATGCTCGTTGCCCCTAAGGGCCCCGGTCACACCGTTCGTCGCGAATATGTCGCAGGCCGTGGTGTTCCGGTCATCGTCGCCGTTGAGCAGGACGCTACTGGCTCCGCATGGGACCTCGCATGGTCCTACTCGAAGGGCCTTGGTGGTCTCCGCGCTGGTGGAATCGTCACCACCTTCACGGAGGAAACCGAAACCGACTTGTTCGGTGAGCAGGCAGTTCTCTGTGGTGGAACCTCGCAGCTGATCCAGTACGGCTTCGAAGTTCTCACCGAAGCTGGCTACCAGCCAGAAATTGCTTACTTCGAGGTTCTCCACGAGCTCAAGCTCATCGTTGACCTCATCCACGAGGGTGGAATCGCTAAGCAGCGCTGGTCGGTATCCGACACCGCTGAATACGGTGACTACGTCTCCGGTCCTCGCGTGATCACTCCTGATGTGAAGAAGAACATGGAAGCCGTTCTTGCCGACATCCGCTCGGGTGCCTTTGCTGAGCGCTTCATTGGTGACCAGGACGCAGGAGCTCCGGAATTCGAGGCACTGCGCGCTAAGGGTGAGGCTCACCCGATTGAGGCAACCGGCCAGAAGCTTCGTGCACTCTTTGCATGGAAGCAGGCTGACGAGGACTACGTCGAAGGTCACGCTGCTCGCTAAGTGAGCGACCACGACGACGCGCTTCGCTGGGGGCCAGACGACGAGGACTTAACCGTCCCGTCGCCTGTCGCCCCCGGTGAGCGCGAACCAGGGTTTTTTCTGACCGCCTTCTTTGGCGGTCTCTATGTCATTTGGGCACTGGGCTGGGTTCTCGGTCTTGCCAATCAAACCGTTCAGCCACTTGATGGTGTGCTCGACCAGGTGATGTTTAGAGTGGGCGACTTCCTCGCCTACATCGCCACCCCACTGTGGTTTGTGGGTGTCTTATGGCTTGGCACCAACTGGAGTGTTCGCACGCGAGCAGGAGTGCTGCTCGCGGGACTAATCATCCTCATCCCGTGGCCCTTTATTTTGCCGGTGGTCTTCTAATGCGAGTGGGCACAATTATCGCCGCCATCGTCTTCGCCTTCTTTGCGGGGTGGGATCTTTGGGAAGCGCTTGGCAACGTGGTGGGTCTGCCCGCGTACTACCGCGCCATCGAATTTGGCGAGTTCATTCCGTGGTGGATTCTGGTCCCAGGTTTTGTCCTCGCACTCGTCACCTTTGGGGGTGGGCTGTGGTGGATTATTCGCACTCCGCAGCCAGGCTCCAGGATCCTCGGAGCGCTCATCATTCTTGCCGCGAGTGCCTCACTTCAGCTCAGTGTCTTGTCCGCTGAGCAGGCATGGCGCTCACGCGTCATTTTTGGCTTACTCACCGGGGGAGAGGGCTGAAGTAGGCTGGAGGCCTTGGTCTCCTAAATTCATCACACATTTCGCCGAGAAAGGCCCCGCTGTTGGCAAAACCTGTTGTTCTGATCGCTGAAGAGCTCTCGCCCGCCACGCGTGAGGCGCTCGGTCCTGACTTCGACATTCGAGACGTCGATGGAACGGATCGCCCGGCCTTGTTGTCAGCGCTTGCTGATGCCCATGCGGTGTTGATTCGCTCGGCCACCCAGATTGACCAGGAAGCACTCGATGCGGCACCAAATCTGAAGGTTGTTGCACGCGCGGGTGTGGGACTCGACAACGTGGACACCACCGCTGCCACCGCAGCGGGTGTCATGGTGGTGAATGCTCCCACCTCGAACATCATCAGCGCGGCAGAGCTTGCCATCGCCCACATCTTCTCGCTGGCCCGCCACATTCCGGCTGCCCACCACTCGCTAGCCGGGGGAGCGTGGAAGCGCTCATCCTTTACCGGTGTGGAACTGTATGAAAAGACCATCGGAATTATCGGTCTCGGTCGAATTGGTGCGCTTGTGGCTGAGCGCATGGCTGCCTTTGGCACCCACGTGATTGGCTTCGACCCTTATGTGCAGCCCGCACGCGCTGCCCAAATGGGTGTGGAACTTGTTGAGCTTGATGATCTCTTCCGTCGAGCAGATTTCATCACCATCCACATCCCCAAAACCCCTGAAACCACGGGGATGGTCTCGGACGAGCAATTTGCTATCGCAAAGCCGAACCTGCGTATCGTGAACGCCAGCCGCGGCGGCATCATCGACGAAGACGCGTTGCTTCGTGCGTTGAGCTCGGGACTCATTGCTGGTGCTGGCCTGGATGTGTTTAGCACTGAGCCCCCGCTGGAGTCACCACTTCTTGGTGCCCCAAACATCTTGTTGACCCCTCACCTTGGCGCCTCCACCGATGAAGCCCAAGAAAAGGCCGGCATTTCGGTGGCCAAGTCGGTCAAGCTCGCCCTCGAAGGCGAGCTGGTTCCCGATGCGGTCAACGTTGCCGGTGGTGTGATCCACGAAAGCGTTCGCCCAGGTATTGGCCTGATGGAAAAGCTTGGCCAATTCTTTATTGGGATGGCCGACAATTCACTTGCCTCGGTGGACATTGAAGTACGCGGTGAAATTGTTGAACACGACGTGAGCGTGCTGAAGCTCGCGGCGCTTAAAGGTATTTTCCAACGCATCGTGAGCGAAAAGGTCAGCTACGTCAACGCCCCTCTGCTTGCGGAGTCGCGCGGGGTGGCCGTGACCATGATCACCCACGAAGACTCTCCTGCCTACCGAAACGTGCTCACCATTCGCGGTGTTCTCGGTGATGGGCGAAACATTTCGGTGTCGGGCACCCTGATGGGCCCCAAGCAAGTTCAGCGTTTGGTGGAAATAAATGGCTACTTCATTGAAATGCCTCTGGCCGAACACCACATCGTCATGCTCTACAAGGACCGTCCCGGAATCGTCGCGGTCTATGGAAAAGAATTTGGCGAACAGAACATCAACATCGCGGGTATGCAGATTGCCCGTGAATCGGCCGGTGGTGAAGCACTGAGCGTGCTGACCGTGGATAGTCGAGTCGATGACGAAATTCTGGACGGTGTCGCCCAGGCTATTGACGCCAGGGTGATGCGCGCCATTGAAATTGTGGAGTTGTAGGAGGGCACTATGGCCACATTGAACCTAGGCGTGATCGCCGGTGACGGCATCGGCCCGGAAGTAACCGCGCAAGCAATCCACACGCTGGGTGTGGCGTTGGCGGGAACACTCGACGTGGAACAAACCGCCTACCCGCTAGGCGCAACCCACTACCTCGAAACCGGCAAAGTGTTGCCCGAGGAGATGTTGCCCAAGCTCGCCGACCACGACGCCCTCGTATTGGGTGCAGTCGGTGGTGACCCCAGAGACCCTCGCCTCGCTGGAGGTGTGGTTGAGCGCGGATTGCTGTTGAAGCTTCGCTTTAGCTTTGACCACTACGTCAACTTGCGTCCCACCCGACTTGCCCCGGGGGTTTCGTCGCCGCTGGCCAACCCGGGCGATGTCGACTTTGTGGTGGTGCGAGAAGGAACCGAAGGTCCTTATGTGGGTAACGGTGGAGTGATTCGCCGTGACACCCCCGAAGAAATTGCCACCGAAGTATCGGTGAACACGGCTTTTGGCGTGGAAAGAGTCGTTCGCTACGCCTTCCACACCGCCATGATTCGCCGGAAGAAGCTCACCCTGGTCCACAAGACCAACGTGCTGGGATTTGCCGGCTCCCTGTGGCAGCGCACTGTTGACCGTGTCAGCCAGGAGTTCCCCGACGTCATCGTCGACTACTTACACGTCGACGCGATGACTATCTTCTTAGTCACCGACCCATCGCGCTTCGATGTGGTCGTGACCGACAACCTCTTTGGCGACATTGTGACCGACCTTGCTGCCGCAATTGGCGGTGGCATTGGGTTGTCGGCCTCTGGAAACATCAACCCGGAAGGCAACTTCCCCTCGATGTTTGAGCCCGTCCACGGTTCGGCCCCCGACATTGCCGGAAAGGGCATTGCCGACCCCACCGCAGCAATCTTGTCCATGGTGATCATGTTGGAACACCTTGGCTACCGCGATCAGGGACAAAACCTTCAGCGCGCTATCGAGAAGGACCTCGCTACCCGCGACGGATCTGCTCGATCCACTTCGGAAATCGGCGACGCAATCCGTCGCGCACTGGACTAATAACCCCACCCACACACACATTCGCGGGCGCTAGGCTACATCGCAATATCCCCGCAGTTTCAGGATGGTCAGCATGACGATTCCCTTGCCAATGGCAACCCCCGACCTCACTTTTCAGGTGAGCACAAACGAATCTCCGCGCAGCGCGGAGGAGCGTCAAGCCATTTTGGACAACCCTGCGTTCGGGTCAGTTTTCACCGACCACATGGTGGACATTTGCTGGTCAGAAAAAGGCGGCTGGCACCGTCCCCGCGTTCAGCCGTATGGCCCTATTCCCCTGGACCCTGCCGCGTCGGTGTTGCACTATGGGCAAGAAATCTTTGAAGGGCTCAAGGCCTACCGGCACGCAGATGGTTCCATTTGGACCTTCCGCCCTGACCAAAACGCGAAGCGCATGCAGCGCTCGGCTAAGCGCATGGCGCTGCCCGAGCTGCCCGAGGAATACTTCCTGCAGTCGCTTCGAGAGCTCATCGCACTCGATGGCGACTGGGTGCCCTCCGCGCCGGAGACCAGCCTGTATCTGCGCCCCTTCATGTTCGCCAAGGAAGCATTCCTGGGAGTTCGGGCGGCAAAGAAGGTCGCCTACTACGTCATTGCCAGCCCCGCGGGTGCCTATTTCCACGGCGGAGTAAGCCCTGTCTCGATCTGGCTGTCCACCCAGTATTCCCGCGCAGGTAAGGGCGGAACGGGTGCGGCAAAGACCGGTGGAAACTACGCCGCCTCACTCGTGGCCCAGATGGAAGCTGCAGAACAGGGTTGCCAACAGGTCATGTTCCTTGACTCTGTCGAGGGTAAGTACCTCGAAGAGCTAGGCGGTATGAACTTAGTTCTGGTCACAAAAGACGGCACCCTCATCACTCCTAAGTCGGAGACGATCCTCCCGGGAATCACCAGAGACTCCATCCTCCAGCTCGCAGAAGACGAAGGTCACACCGTGGAGCGTCGGGCGGTCTCGATTGAGGAATGGCGAGAAGGCGTGGACTCTGGCGAAATCACCGAGGCGTTTGCCTGTGGAACGGCAGCGGTAGTGACTCCGATTGGTCAGTTGAAGACGGCCGAGTTCACCATTGGTTCCCCCGATCAGCCTGCAGGCGAGCTCACTATGGCGCTTCGCCAAAAGCTCACCGACATCCAGTACGGCCGCGCTGACGACCGCTACGGCTGGATGACTCGCCTCGATAACTAGGTGTTCTCATGCTGAGGTGGTTGGCGGGAATCGTCCAAGGGGTGGCTCTCGTCGCACTCTCGGTGTTTATCTCCTCCATTGCTGTGGTCTATCACCGCTGGAATTCGCCCAGTGGCGCGGTCATTACCGTGGCGTTATTTGTCGTGTTCGGGGTTGCAGTGTTTCTGGTGAACCTGTCGCTATGGAAGAGAGCAGTGGTGGGGCTGAGTGTGTTCGCCACGGTGGCGATGTCTGGAATTCCCCACTACGGCGATTACATGCTCGGCAAGACCTGGGAAGGATACGTGCTGCTGGGAGTGACCTTTGTCTTTGTCATTGCTGTGGTGGTGGCGAACGAGTTTAGAAAGCTTGCCGGGTACGATAGAAAATCCAAGCCTGCTCATAACGGGAGTTCCACGTGACCTACATCATCGCCCTTCCCTGTGTGGATGTGAAAGACCGCGCCTGCATCGACGAATGCCCGGTTGACTGCATTTATGAAGGCGACCGCATGCTCTACATCCACCCGGATGAGTGTGTGGACTGTGGCGCGTGTGAACCTGTGTGCCCTGTTGAAGCCATCTACTACGAAGACGATGTTCCCTCGCAGTGGGCCGAGTACTACACAGCAAATGTCGAATTCTTCCGCGAGGTCGGCTCGCCCGGTGGTGCTCAAAAGGTGGGCGTGATTAATGACGACCACGAGATTGTGAAAGCTCTTCCGCCCCAGGCGGAGTAGGCCTGATGCCTCTTTCGCTTCCCGACTTCCCCTGGGATGAATTAGCGGGTGCGAAAAAACGTGCCGCAGAACACCCCGACGGTTTAATTGACCTGTCGGTGGGCTCTCCCGTTGATCCCACTCCCAAGCGCGCCACAGCAGCGCTCGAGGCGGCATCAGACGCCCACGGTTATCCCACCGCGTTTGGCGCCGAGTCAACCAGAGAGGCTCTCTCAACCTGGTGGCAGCAGGTGCGCGGAGCATCGGCGGTTGATTCGTCGTCGGTGATGCCCACCGTGGGAAGTAAGGAAATGGTGGGGCTCTTGCCCCTGCTGCTCGGCCTTGGCTCTGCAGACACCATCGTGATCCCACCCATTGCCTACCCCACCTATGAGGTGGGTGCAACGTTGGTCGGCGCGAAGATTGTGGCCGAGGCCGACCCAGCAAAATGGCCAGACAAGGCTGCACTGGTCTGGTTGAACTCTCCGTCAAACCCCACCGGCGACGTCCTCGATGTGGACTATCTGCGCCAGGCTGTCGCTCGCGCTCGCGAGATTGGTGCTGTGTTGGTCAGCGATGAGTGTTACGCGCTTCTGGGCCCCGAGTCCGCACCACGCTCTCCTTCTTTGCTTGCCGATGAGGTGACCGGCGGAGACCTCAGCGGCCTGCTAGCCCTTTATTCACTGAGTAAACAGTCACACCTCGCCGGATACCGCGCGGCCATGGTCGCAGGCGATAAGGCCTTGATTCAAGAAATCTTGTTGCCCAGGCGCCACCTTGGACTGATCGTCCCAGAGCCCATCCAGCAGGTGATGGCTGAGCTTCTTCGTCACCCAGAAGACACAGACGCCGTGAGGCAGATGTATCAGGAGCGTCGAAAAGTCATGAAGGGCGCCCTCGAGGCGGGCGGATGGCGAATCGACGGAGCAGACGCTGGGTTGTATCTCTGGGCCACCAACGGAAGTGACTCGCGGGCCTCGGTTGACTGGTTTGCAGAGCGCGGGATCCTCGTCGCACCGGGACATTTTTATGGAGCCGCTGGGTCGTCACATGTGCGTGTAGCCCTCACCGCGTCCGACGACGCAATTTCACGCGCAGCAGCCCGTCTGGCCTAGCCTTCCGGCCTGGGAATTGGGCGATAGCTCCTTTGTCCAGTCTGCTCTAGGCTTATCTCGCGGGAAATCCAGCACAACTGGATACGCAATCTGTAGACCACACCCTCCCACCGAGGTCTACATCCCGGTGGGCGAAGGAGGACCAGGTGACCGACAACAACAAGGTGACCCTTAACTATCCAGGCGGCGAAGCCGAATTTCCTATTTTGGACTCGAGCGACGGTGCCTCGAGTATCGATTTTTCGACGCTGACCAAGCAGACCGGATACACCTCCCTTGACCAAGGGTTTGTCAACACTGCTTCCACCAAGTCCGACATCACCTTTATTGACGGCGAAAAGGGAATCCTCCGCTACCGCGGATACCCCATCGAAGAGGTCGCCCAGCACTCCACCTTCCTCGAGGTGGCTTGGCTTCTCATTTACGGTGAGCTCCCTAGCAAAACTGAACTCGAAGAATTCGAAGACAAAGTCTGCCGCCACACCCTGTTGCATGAAGACTTGAAGCGCCTGTTTGATGCGCTTCCCCACTCCGCACACCCCATGTCGGCTCTGTCGTCTGCGGTCAGTGCCATGTCGACCTATTACGGCGACTCCCTCGACCCCAAAGATCCCGAGCAGGTAGAGCTCTCCACCATTCGCCTTCTGGCAAAGCTTCCTGTCATTGCCGCCTACGCCCACAAAAAGTCCATCGGCCAGGCGTTTTTGTACCCGGACAACTCCCGCGGCTTTGTCGAAAACTTCCTGTGGCTTAACTTCGGCTTGATGGCGGAAGAGTATGTGGCTAACCCCGTCTTGGTGAAAGCCCTTGACCGCCTCCTGATTTTGCACGAAGACCACGAACAAAACGCATCCACCTCGACCGTGCGCCTAGTCGGCTCCACAGAAGCAAACCTGTTTGCTTCAATTAGTGCCGGTATCAACGCGCTCTCTGGCCCCCTCCACGGTGGTGCCAACGAGTCGGTGTTGACAATGCTCGCTGACATTCGTGACTCCGGTGAAGGAGTCGAGCGGTTCGTCGAGCGGGTGAAGAACAAAGAAGACGGCATTCGCCTCATGGGCTTTGGTCACCGCGTCTACAAGAACTACGACCCACGCGCCCGCCTAGTCAAGGAATCAGCAGACGCGGTACTGGCAGACCTGGGCGTGAAAGATGACCTTCTCGACATCGCCAAAGAGCTCGAAGCAATTGCTCTTGCTGATGACTACTTCGTCGAGCGCAAGCTCTACCCCAACGTCGACTTCTACACCGGCGTGATTTACAAGGCGATGGGCTTCCCCACGCGGATGTTCACGGTGTTGTTCGCCATCGGCCGCTTGCCTGGCTGGATCGCCCACTGGCGTGAAATGAATGATGATCCCACAAAGCGCATCGGTCGACCCCAGCAGCTTTACACGGGCCCTGAGACCAGGGCGTGGCCTAACCGCTAACTAGCCGTGCAATGCGGCGTTAAGGGTGATTCCTTGACCCGAGCGTGGAATGGCTTCCACTGCGCCGGTGAGTGAGTTTCGGCGGTACAAGATGTTTGACGCTCCGCTGAGCTCTGCTGCCTTCACCGACGTGGTCTCACCGTTTTGGATGAGGGAGAGCTTGGTTCCAGCCGTCACATAGAGACCTGCTTCCACCACGCAGTCATCACCTAGGGAAATGCCAATTCCGGCATTTGCGCCGAGCAAACAGCGCTGGCCGATGGAGATGACTTCTTGGCCGCCTCCCGAGAGGGTGCCCATGATGGAGGCTCCACCGCCAATGTCGGATCCATCGCCCACGACGACGCCTTGGGAGATGCGACCTTCCACCATGGAGTGGCCGAGAGTCCCGGCGTTGAAGTTCACAAAACCTTCGTGCATCACCGTGGTGCCAGGAGCCAAGTGGGCCCCCAGGCGCACGCGCGCTGCGTCGGCAATGCGCACCTTGTCGGGAACGACGTAGTTGAGCATCGGCGGGAACTTGTCGATGCTGGACACCTGGGCGCCAGCACGCTGTAATTCGATGCGGTGAGACTCCAAATAGGCCGGAAGCACGGGGCCGAGGTTCGTCCACGCCACAATCTCCAAGACTCCGAAAAGGCCCTCAAGGTTGATCGAGTTGGGAGTGACCAGGGTGTGGGAGAGGAGGTGGAGGCGCAGGTATGCGTCGGGAATGCTTGCGGGAGGCTGATCGAGATCGATGACGACGCCAATGCCCACACTTTCGGTGCCGGTGAGCTCGTGTGATCCCTGGAGGTGTTCGATGTCTTGGGGGAGCAAATGGGGCTCAAATGGCTCGGGGGGAGTGCCAAGGCGTGGCTCGGGAAACCAAGTGTCCAAGACGGTGCCATCCTGGGCGATGGTTTGTAGTCCGTAACCAAATGCGTGCCTGGTGCTCTCTGCCATACCCACCAGGCTAGCTGGCTCTCACCCCCGACTAGGCTTATGTGTCGTGTCCGAGGATTTGGTGTTCGATGTCTCTGCCGGTGTGGTGGAGCTCACGCGCGCGCTCTGTGACGTGGAATCAGTCTCCGGCAACGAAGAACACCTCGCTAACCGTGTGGAAGCAACCCTTCGCTCTGCTGCCCACCTCGACGTCATTCGAGATGGCAACACCGTGGCAGCTCGAACCAGCGTGGGAGCTAGAACCCGGGTGATCGTGGCAGGCCATCTCGACACTGTCCCCGTAGACAACAACCTTCCTTCTCGAATCGAAGACGACCACGTCGTGGGTCGAGGAAGCGTCGACATGAAAGGCGGCGTCGCCAGTCAGTTGATTTTGGCCTGTGAGCTAGATCATCCGGCGATGGATGTGACCTGGATTTTCTACGACCAAGAAGAAATCGAAGCCGATAAGAACGGCCTTGGACGATTCCACCGCAACCACCCCGAATGGCTCGAAGGCGACTTCGCCGTGTTGGGTGAGCCCTCTCTTGGTGGTGTTGAGGGCGGCTGCAATGGAACGATCCGAGTGGAGCTTCGAGCAACCGGTCTTCGCGCGCACTCGGCCAGGCCGTGGATGGGCGACAATGCCATCCACAAACTCTCAGACGCTCTCGAGCGCCTTTCCCACTTCTCCCCAGAAACCAGAAGCGTTGATGGTTTGGATTATCGGGAGAGTTTGAGCGCGGTAGGGATTCGAGGCGGAGTCGCCGGGAACGTTATTCCCGACGAAGCAGTCCTCACGGTGAACTTCCGTTTCGCACCCGATCGAAGCGTCAGCGACGCTGTCGAATACGTGGCCGACGTCTTCCCAGGCCTCGAGCTCACTGTGGTGGATGCGTCTGAAGGTGCTCGTCCGGGACTCGATTCTCAGCTCGCGCTGTCGCTTGTCGCAGCCAGCGGTCACGAGGCCAGGCCCAAATACGGTTGGACCGATGTGTCTCGTTTTTCCGAGCTCGGAATCCCCGCGGTGAACTTTGGGCCAGGCGATGGAGCACTTGCTCACGCTCCCAACGAGAAGGTTCCTATCAGCCAGTTGGAATCAACCCACCGAACACTTCGCGACTGGCTGTCACAGGGCTAAACCCGCTACTCGTTTTGAATTACGCCCCATTTTCTTGGGATAATAGGGACTTCGACGGTTACTTAAAGGAGAAGACATGGCAGCGATGAAGCCTCGCACTGGTGATGGACCTATGGAGGCTGTCCGCGAGGGCCGTCTGATTATCGTGAAGGTGCCCCTGGAAGGTGGCGGCCGTCTCGTTGTGTCGGTGAACGACCAAGAAGCCACTGATCTTCGCGACGCCCTTCAAGGCGCACTGAAGTAATTTCTGCCGTTTAGGCGCCGTGTACGAGCGCCCAGGCAAGCCCTTCCCCGACGGGAATGAAGCTGTGAGTCACTCGGTCATCTTCGGCCATGATGCGAAGTAGCGCCCGCATTTCAGCCACTCCCTCACTGCGGTTGGCCGCGTTGGCGACCTCGCCGCCTTGGAGTGCGCGGGCGATAAGAATGCTGCCCCCTGGGCGACACAGCTTCACCGCGTCATCGAAGCAGGCTTCGGCGTCCGCACCGGGTAAGTCGATGACGACGAGGTCGTAGGAGTCCTCGTTCATTTTCGGTAAAACGTCTTGGGCGCGCTCAGTGATTAAACGCAGCTTGTTGGCGTCGAGCTCCACGTCGGGAAGCATCTCTCGAAGCGTGACGTGGTGGTCGAGTTCTTTATCGATGCTGGTGATGTGAGCTGCTGGGCAGGCTTCAGCCAGGCGCATCGTGGTGACACCGACACCCGTTCCGACTTCGATGATCGACTTAGCGCCGGTAGAGCGGGCGATGTGGGAAATGATCGAACCAAGAACGTGTCCGATGGGTTTTACACCCTGTTCTGCAGATGCTTTCGCCACATATTCGGCGTCATCTGAGTCCATCACGTATTCGCTGGCAAATCGATTGACCAGTTCCCAATCAGTCACGTGGGTGTCCTTCCCGCTTCTTCGTGGTGCTCAGCCTAGGACAGTCCCCGGCCTGGGTGACTATTGTTAGGACGTGTCCTTCGGATTGACCATCGAGAAATTGCTCCTGATTGGAGTGATTGTCGTGTTCTTGGTTGGCCCCGACCGCCTCCCCGCCTATTCGGCGAAGCTTGCGAGGTTTGTTCGCTCTCTTCGTGACATGGCAAACGGCGCGAAGGAGCGCATGCGGGATGAGTTAGGCCCCGACTTTGACGAGATGGAGTGGAAAAAGCTCGATCCTCGCCAATACGACCCCCGGCGCATCATTCGCGAAGCCCTGACTGAAGACGAAGCGGCGGCTGCGGCAATGACAGCCCGGCCGGTGAGCGAATCGGCTTATTCCAAACGCCAGCGCTTGCTCAAAGAAGGCAAGCCTGCTCCTTTCGACCCAGACGCGACCTAGCGGGGGCTGAGCGGCAGCGACGCTCCAGCGATGCTGGTCTTTCGCGCGCGAATCTCCGCACCAATCTCAGCGATCGCCTGCGCAGCAGCGTCGTCAGGGTAGGTGGCGACCACGGGTGTCCCATGATCGCCTGATTCTCGAAGGATTTGGCTAAGCGGCACCTGGCCAAGCAGAGGAACAGCCAATTTCGAGGCAACCGTGTGACCACCCCCTGAGCCAAAGAGCTCCAGGGTGGATCCGTCAGGAAGTGTGGCGGGTGACATGGTTTCGATCACGCCCAAAATGCTTTGACCGGTTTGTGTCGCAACCTCTGCTGAGCGGATTGCGACGTCGGCCGCGGCGTCTTGGGGTGTGGTGACCACGATGACTTCGGCGTGGGGCAGTAGTTGACCGACAGAAATCGCCACATCTCCTGTTCCAGGCGGTAAGTCCAAGAACAACACATCTAGGTCGCCGAAATACACATCGGTTAGAAACTGGTTGATGGTCCTATGCAGCATCGGGCCTCGCCAGCTCACGGCCTGGTTGCCATCGACAAACATTCCGATCGAAATGATCTTCACGTCGTGGGCGACGGGCGGAACAATCATCGACTCAATGCGGGTGGGCTTGGCCTCTGGAATCCCAAACAATCCCGGAATGGAAAACCCGAACACGTCCGCGTCAATGACGCCCACCCGCAGGCCTGCCTTCGCGGCGTCAACGGCCAAGTTGGTGGTGATTGTTGACTTGCCCACTCCGCCTTTGCCGCTGGTGACGGCGATCACGCGGGTGAGCGAATCCTTGGTGAAGGGGGTTCCAGAAGGCTTCGTTCCCCGGAGCTTTTCAATCAGAGCCTGCCGGCGGGGGCCATCCATCACGCTTAACTCCACAGTGACCGTGCGACCTGCTGCCACGGAGCTAATTTCCTGCTCGCAGTCAGTCTTGATCCGCTCACTCGCGGGGCAGCCCACGATGGTGAGGGCAATGGTGGCGGTGATTGTCTCGGGAGTGACCTGGATGTGATCGACCATGTCGAGTTCAGTGATCGGGCGCCTGATTTCAGGGTCGATCACGCGAGTGAGGGCTTGCCTCACATCGGATTCGCTCACGTCAGACACCTAAAAAGGTCACCACCTGGGAAAGTTGTGGGTTTTTCTGGGCCGAGCCTAGCCAATGGGGTGTGAGAATAGTCTGGTGGCCGCTAACCAGTCTTCTCGTCAAGTAACCCTTGACCGTCTCTCCCGTGTTCCTAATGGACAGGAGCTCGGACGATTTGAAAACTATTTAGACGCTAAGAAGCTTGTCGATCGCCTTCTCGAAGGTGGTCTTCCGCCTAAGGCTCTCTCGATTGTGGGAGAAGGCTTGGAGTCGGTTGAGCGCATCACCGCAAAGTATGGCTACGGGCGTGCCGCGATGAACTCCGCGATGACTGGCTCCTGGATTGGTTTGTTCTCCGGTCTGCTCTTTGCGTCCTTCGGTCAGTCCGTGAGCTTGAGTCCTCTGTTGGCTGGCGCAGTAATCGGTGCCGGTGTGGGAATGATGGCGGGAATGATTCTCTACACATCCCAACGCTCCAGTCGGCCAACCTTCCGCTCGGTGCAACAGATCATCGCCGATTCCTACCGCGTCATCGTCGATGAGTCTCTCCATGGCAAAGCCAAGAGGGTCTTGAGCGAGGGAGAGGACAGCTAATCATGTCCGAGGAACGCGAATCACTCGACTTGAGTCTGACTGGCGCGCTAAACCTCGGCGGCCTCGCTCCGGTGGCGGAGTGGCTCGACCAAAAAGCTCCCCACGAGATCGCTGAAGAGCTCACCCGTCTAAAGCCTGTCCAGGCGGCTCTTGTCTGGCGGATGCTTCCCCGCGATGAAGCCCTCGAAGTTTTCGAAGAGCTCGACAGCGTTCAGCAGCAAGAGTTGCTCAGCGGTATGCGCGATAGCGCCTTCCGCGAGGTTGTCGAAGAGATGGACCCCGACGACCGCGCGCGTCTTCTCGGCGAAGCGCCGGCAGGGTTTGTCCGTCGCGTGCTCGCAGGCTTGAGTCATAAAGAACGCGCCATGACGGCGTCGTTGCTGGGATACCCAGAAAGCTCCGTCGGTCGTGTGATGAGCCCCGAGGTCGTCACCGTTCAAGAATCCACCCCTGTTCCGGAGATCTTGGATGTCGTCCGCCGAAAAGGCGGTGACGCCGAAACGGTCGACTTGTTGGCGGTGGTCGACCGCAGTCAAAAACTTGTCGGAGTTGTGGGCTTAAGCCACGTCGTCTTAGCGGATCCAGGGCTTACCGCCGGTGAGATTTCGGATGCCAACGCTCCCGCGTTGGAAGTGACCGACGATGCGGAATACGCGGCTCGTCTGGTTCAAGAAACAAACCGCCTTGGTTTGATGGTGCTCGATAGCCAATCGCGTGTGTTGGGTGTGCTCACCGTAGACGACGCCTTGGAAGTCATTGAAGAGGCAGACACCGAAGACGTTGCCCGTCAGGCGGGCCAGCTGCCCTCTAGCTCCCACTACCTCTCCACGAGTGTGTTCCAGTTGGCAAAGCTTCGCGTGTTCTGGCTGGTCATCCTGATTGCCGCAGCAAGCGGAACGATTGGCGTGATGGGGCTGTTTGAAACAAAGCTTCACGAAATAACTGCGTTGGCACTGTTTATCCCGCTTCTTGTGGGAACCGGCGGAAACATCGGCGCCCAGGCGGCCACCGGTGCCGTGCGTGCACTTGCTGTCGGCGAGGTTCGCCCAAGCGACGTGTTGCGAGTGGCCTGGAGAGAATCCCGAGTAGGTGTGTTCCTGGGCGTGGTCCTTGGAGGCCTCGCCTTTGCCGCGGCGACCTGGGTGTCTGGTCTTCCCATTGGCATCACGGTGGGGCTCTCCATCGTGCTGATTGCCGTATGGGCAACCACTATCGGCTCGGTGATGCCCTTGGCGGCGCAAGCGGTCAAGATCGACCCCGCGGTCATTTCAGCGCCGCTGGTGACCACACTCGTGGACATGAGCGGATTGTTGATCTACTTTTTGGTCTCGGGAATCGTCCTCGGGATTTAGCGAGAGCGCATCCACGCTTCCACGTCAGCAACGCTCCGGGGAATTGCGGCTGAGAGATTTTCGTATCCAGTCTGTGTGACCAGGATGTTGTCTTCAATGCGAACCCCAATTCCTCGCCACGCTTCGGGGACGCTCAAGTCATCTGGTTGGAAATAGAGTCCTGGCTCGATCGTGAACACCATTCCAGGTTTTAGCTCTTGGTCGACATAGAGCTCCCGTCGCGCTTTGGCACAGTCGTGGACGTCAAGGCCTAAGTGGTGACTGGTGCCGTGAATCATGTAGCGGCGGTGTTGGCCACCCGCGCTGGAGAGTGCATCGTCGAGGGAGACCGGCAGGAAGCCCCAGGCATCGATGTAGCCTGCGATCACGGCCATTGCCGCATCGTGGATTTCTCGAAACGCAATACCTGGCTTCACTATCGACATCGCCGTATCGGCGGCGTCTAAGACGGCTTCATAGACGAGTTTGTGCTGGGGAGAGAACTCTCCCGAGACCGGCAGAGTTCTGGTGATGTCTGCGGTGTAGAGCGAATCCATCTCGACTCCCGCATCGACGAGGAGAAGATCACCAGATGACACGGGTCCATCATTTTTGACCCAGTGCAAGATGCACGCGTGGGCGCCAGACGCGGCGATGGTGCCATATCCAACGTCGTGTCCTTCGAGGCGAGCTCGCGCCTGGAATGCGCCCTCCACCACCCGTTCACCGCGGGATTCACCTACTGCGCGGGGTAGTGAATCGATGATGTCGTTAAACCCGCGGTGGGTGGCATCAATAGCCTCCCTGAGTTGCGCAATTTCGTAATCGTCTTTCACAAACCGAAGCTCTGATACGAGCTGCCCCAGCAACTGGTCGGCTTCACGCAACGCATCTGCCTGCTCCTCGCCGAGTACTTCTCGTCGGCGCTGAGTGAGCTCGAGATAAGTGAGAGGATCGCCGTCGTCGATAACGACGGCGCGGGGCAGATCGTCCTGTGCAATACCAGACCACTCATCGAGAGAGAGGGTGGCAATCCCCAGGGTTGTTTCAATGTCATCAAGGTGAGGCCTCGGCCCCGTCCAAAACTCACCACGCTCAGCGTTGGCATAAAACTCATCGGAGTCTCGTCCAGCCGGGCCCCGTGCATACAGAGTCGTGCGGACAACATCACCTGAGGTGTCGATGGTGAGGATTGAGCCAGGGGTCGTCTGTGACCCCCACCCGGTGAAGTAGGTGAAGGCAGTGTGGGCTCGGTAGGGGTAGTCCGTGTCGTTGGAGCGCTGTTTGGGAGCGCCCGCGGGGATGACCAGAAGCGCATCCGCGGGCAAGCCCTCGAGCGAGGCCACCAGTTGCATTCGTCGATTCTTAGTGTGGCCCACCCATTTCGCAGGCGAGGCCAGAGTGCGAGCGGGATCTGCCCAATTGCTCGTCATCGACTTCGCAAACGCCTTCGATTCAGGCGCTCGCTGACGAGAGGGTTTCTTTCCTGCTTTAGCCACGCACTAAGTCTCCCACCCTGTGGCGCCTAACATGGAGGGGTGAGTGACCCAATCATCGACCTGCATGCCCACACCAGGTCATCCGATGGGTCGGATACCCCTACGGAGCTTGTCGAAGCAGCCCAGCAGGCTGGTCTGCACACCGTGGCCATTACCGACCACGACACTACGTCTGGGTGGGCAGAAGCCACTCAGGCCGCCAGAAACTTTGGCATCCAGTTGGTGCGAGGAATTGAGCTCAGCACTCAAATAATCGACCACAGCAACGGGTTTGAGCCCCACAGCATCCACTTGCTGGGCTACTTACTAGACCCCGACCACCCTGCATTGGTGGAAGAGATGGCGAAGATTCGCTCACACCGAGACAACCGTCTGCAAATGATGGTCGAGAAGATAGCCGCCGACTATGACATCGACTGGTTGGAAGTGCGCGCCACCATCCCCCCTGGGGCCACGCCTGGTCGGCCCCACATCGCCGAAGTTCTTATTGCCAAGGGAATCGTCTCGGATACGACAGAAGCGTTCCAACACATCCTCGCCGCTCACGGCCCGTATCACGTGCCCCACTACGCGCCGAAACTCGATCGGGCGCTGGGAATTATTAAAGAAGCAGGCGGTGTCCCTGTCCTGGCTCACCCACTTAGTAGAGGCGGAAACCCGGCAACAGATGTGTCTGGGTCATTGGATGAGGTCATCTCCCGCTACGAGAAGTGGATGTCCCTTGGGCTGATGGGGGTAGAGCTTCATCACCGAGAAAACGATCCGGAGCTGTCAGAAACACTGGCTGTAGTCGCCGACAAGCTCGATCTCATCGTCACTGGTTCAAGCGATTACCACGGCACCAAAAAGCCGAACTTCTTCGGTGAAAACCAGACCACGCCAGAGAACCTCGAGCGAATCCTCGAGGCCGCACGCGGCGCGGAGGTGATTACGGCTTAGGCCTATTCGCCGCCAGTGCGGCGACGGCGACGGCGACGCTCAGGGTTTGAATTATCGCCCTCTGACTTTTGACGAGGCTTCTGCGGGGCGCCCCGACGCTGCGACTGCTGGGGCTTTCCTGCTTCCCGCTCGCGCTTTGGCATAGGGGTGTCTTTGACGCGTCCCTTAGTGCCCTTGGCAATACCGAGGTCACTAAAGAGGTGCTCAGACGAGGAATAGGTTTCTTGCGGTTCGTCAATTCCAAGCTCTAATGCCCTGTTGATCAAGGCCCACTTGTGGAGGTCTTCCCAGTCGACGAAGGTGACCGCAATGCCAGTCTTGCCAGCGCGACCGGTACGACCCACGCGGTGGAGGTAGGTCTTGTCGTCGTCTGGAATGGTGTGGTTAATCACGTGGGTGACGTCATCGACGTCCACACCGCGGGCGGCCACATCTGTTGCAATCAGGATTTCCTTCTTGCCTTGCTTAAATGCCGTCATCGCGCGCTCGCGCGCGTCTTGGCTCATATCGCCGTGGACGGCAGCGGCGGGGAAGCCGCGGTCGCTTAATTCTTCGACCAACCGGGCAGCAGCGCGCTTGGTGCGGGTGAAGATGATGGTTTTCCCACGGCCTTCGGCCTGGAGGATGCGGCCAATTACTTCGTCTTTATCGAGCTGGTGGGCCCGATAGACCAAATGCTTAATGTTTGCTTGGGCGATTGTTTCTTCGGGGTCTTGAGCGCGAATATGCAATGGCTTTGACATGAAGCGGCGTGCCAGAGTCAAGACGGGACCAGGCATGGTCGCTGAGAACAGCATTGTTTGGCGCAGCTCCGGAGTCTTTGCAAACAAGCGCTCCACATCAGGCAAGAAGCCAAGGTCCAACATCTTGTCGGCCTCGTCCAAGACCATGACCTTCACATCACCCAGCGAGAGCTTTCGCTGCTGCATCAGATCTAAGAGTCGACCGGGGGTTCCCACTACAACCTGGGCGCCATTCTCGATTTGTTCAATCTGGCCCTCATAGGCCTTGCCGCCATAGATTGCAGCGATCTGGGTTCCACGCTTCGACGAGGCGACTTCTAAGTCTTCGGTCACCTGGATGGCGAGCTCGCGGGTGGGAACCACCACCAGGGCTTTCACGCCCGGTTCTGGGTTGTCGCCCAAGCGTTGAAGAAGGGGGAGTCCGAAGCCCAAAGTCTTTCCGGTACCCGTACGGGCCTGACCAATGATGTCCTGGCCGGTAAGAGCGACGGGGATGGTTTGTTCTTGAATGGGGAATGGGGAGTCAATGCCCTCTGCTTGGAGAGCTTCGACCATGTCTGGCGCAATGCCAAGGTCGGAGAAATTCACGGGGAAGTGTGCCTAACGTTTTTTAACTATCTACTCGTCGAGTCTAGTGGGCGCATGCTCTACCCCATGGGGGCGGGCGTGCGGGGGTTACTCTTAGAGGCGTGGACTGGAAGTTCTGGAAGAAGCGGACCCCTGGGGGGGTTCTCTCGCTTCGCTCCCGCCAGTCTGACACGTCAAGTCGAATTGATCTGACCTCACTTGCACCGACCGCGGCTGAACTTCTCGCTCATGCGACAGCAAGCCAACTGCTGTTGTCCACAGAAGCGGGACGAGTTGCCCGGGAAGCCTGGTCGGTAGTTGACCAAGACGAGCTTGCGAGGGCGTCTGTAGTTGTCCTTGAGCGATATGAGGCGCTTCGTGGGTTGTTGAGCGAATACGCCGATGACCCCATCGAGGCGATGGTGCTACCCCTGGAATACCAGAAGCAACAGTTTCGCCGAATGAACGCCGACCATTGGTATGAGCGCGTGGCGACGTGTTTTGTGGCCGGAGGGTTCCTGGGTGATTTCTTTCACACCCTCGCCGGCGGGCTCCCCACGGGGGCGAGAAAAGAAATCCAGGCAGTCCTCGCAAACAACGCTGACCAAGAACTCTTTGAAAACGTCTTACGCCGCGTCATCGAACACGATGACGCCTATCGCTCGAGAGTGAGCCTGTGGTCTCGTCGCCTGGTCGGCGACACGATGCTGATTGCGAGACGAGCGTTGAAGAAACAAGAATCGCTATCGGGTGAAGACCGGTATGAGCCGCTGTTTACGGACGTCATCACCGAACACACAAGACGCCTCGACCGGTTAGGCCTCACGGCGTAAGTCGTTAGTGAGGCAGCGACTCGAGGAGTTCTTGATCCTCGGCGTCTCTGCGACGAGGAAGCCAAATCGCTAACCACACACCGCCTGCGGTGGAGAGTACGAGTGAGACCAGCCACGGCCAGACGCTGTATGGGGAGAGGCCTGCCCAGACCGAGGCTGTCCACAGTAGCGATGCAGCTGCGATGTGGAGTCCTGGAAGGACAAAGAGACCGTGTCGGTCTCGGCCTGGAACCAGGTAGCGCACGAGCGCTCCGATAAGGCCCGAGAACGTAATGATCAGAACAAGTTCCATTTAGGGAGCAAATCCCACTTTGCGCACGGGCTCGTTTGCCAACTCGACATAGCCAAGCGACTTCACTGGCACGAGATACACGTGACCTTTTGAGTCTTCTAAGCGCACAACGCCGTCGTCGCCTTTGGCAACCTGGTCGGCAATTTGCTTTTCGAGTTCATCAACCGACTTGTCGGTTTCAAAGCTCAACTCACGGGGTGCATTAGTGATTCCGATACGAATTTCCACGTCCCTAGCGTACGACAGTCGGCTGTGGGCTTTAGCCTCGAGGTATGACGTTGGCGGCTAGTGAGCAGCGGGGGCGAAGCCCCGTGGCTGAATCGCTGTCTGCGCACGCTCCCCACGTGGTCTTGGGTGCCGCGGGGTCGGGCAAAACAACCCTCGCAATCGACTATTTCACCCGGCTGTGCGCCGAGGGAATACACCCCGACCAAGTGCGACTGCTTACTCCCACCCGCGTCCAAGCAACGGCGCTTCGCGATCACGTGAGTGTGAGCCTTGGCCGCTCCACGAGAGGTGCGGTGGTGATGAGTGTTCAAGCGTTTGCCTTTGACCTGGTGAAATCTGAACGTGAGCGCCAGGGTGGCCTCCCCCCGCGCCTTCGCTCCGGAGCAGACGTCGACCAAGACTTATTGGATCTCCTCGCCGAACACGACGCCTCGGGCACAGGGCCGAAGTGGCCAGAGCATTTGGGTCCAGAGGTGAGAAAAACGGAAACCTTTAGGACTGAGCTTCGAGAACTCATTGCCAGGCTCACTGAATTGGGCCTTGACGCGGCAGCACTCACAGAAATTCAGTCGTCGCACCCCGCGTGGCCCGCGGTCGCAGAGTTTCTCGCCGACTATTCGATGGTGATTGCACGCTCTCGTCCAGACGAATTCGATCCCGCGGAGCTCATTCGCGTGGCGACTGGACTGGTTAACGACGGTGTTCTCGCCTCCAGGCCTCTCCGGGCCGTCATCGTGGACAACTTCCAGGACATGTCGCCTGCCACGACTGACTTCCTTTTGGCACTGCACCATCAGGGCGTGCAACTGCTGGTCCTTGCTGAGCCAGACATCGCCGGACAAACCTTCCGAGGCGCAGACCCCGAAGCCCCTGCAAGGCTTGCCAGGACCCTCGGTGTCGAACCACTCATTCTCGAGAGCGTCTATCGCCACGGTGCTGACGTGAGAAGCAGGGTGAGTGCCATTACATCCCGCATTGGTACCGCTCTTGCAGGCTCTCAACGAAGCGCCCGGTCGGTAGAGGACCACCAGCCCGGATCTGTGTGGTCACTCACAGCGTCGTCGCCTGGAAAAGAAGCCCACACCGTGGCCAAATTCTTGCTTTCCCGGCATCGGGAACACGACGTCCCCTTTTCTGAGATGGCGATTGTGGTGCGCCGAGCAGGAGCCATACCTGCCATCGCCCAAACACTCCACCAAGTCGGAGTCCCCACCGAGACCGAGTTCCGCACGCCACTGTCGACCCATCCCGCCAGTAGGCAACTCATTGGCTGGATTCAACTTGCCCGCACTCCAGAGAGTGTGGGGTCGGAGGCAATTGCCGAGTTGATGACCGGTGTTTACGGAGGGCTTCACCGTCGAAGCCTTCGCAGGCTTGGCCACGTCCTTCGCGCCTTGGACCAGGTGGATGGAATGAGTAGGTCACCGAGTGACGCTCTTGCCAGCATGGTGAGAGAGGCCGTGTTGCCGCAGCAGTTGCCGGAGTTTTGGCACAAGCCGCTGTCGAGAATCTTTGAAGCAATACAAGGAATTCGAGCGCTTCCTGACTCCACCACCGCAGACGTATTGGCCTCGACCGCGTGGCAGCTCTGGGGCGTGGAAGACCAGTGGGTGAAGCAGGCAATGGATCCGACAAGTCCGTCGTCGTTTGCAAAAGAAAGCCTGAACCAGGTGTCTGCACTCCTTCGCACTGCGGAGCGCTTTGTGGGAAGCCACCTCGGGGTCTCTGCGATGGCGTTCTTTGAACGGGTGCTCGACGCCGAGGTCACAGAAGACGTACTCATGCCCTCTGCCCAGCGACAAGGCGTCACCATCGCGACCCCCGCACAGGTAGCAGGAATGGAGTTCGACACCGTGGTCGTGGCGGGACTTAACGAACACGTTTGGCCAAACACCAGAATCCGCGGTTCCCTCCTGGGTGCCCCGCTGGTGATTCGAGCGCTTCGCGACCAACTGAGCGAGGACATTGACCAACGGCGAATCGTCGTCGATGACGAGTTGCGGATGGCGGCATTGGCTGTGTCGCGGGCGGCGTCGGTTCTGGTGGTCTCCGCCGTTCACTCCGATGACGAGCAGCCCAGTGCGCTGTTTCACCTGCTCGCTGACGGCGCACACGAAATCGACCAGGCTGCCTCGCTTGCGCTATCAAGCCGTGAACTTGTGGCGGAATATCGAAAGGGCAGTGAGGCAGGCGATGAGGACGCAGCGCAAGCACTGGGCTACCTCGCCTCCCGCGGAATACCTGGTGCCACACCAGAGCAGTGGTGGGGCCTTGCCGAGCCCACCACCGTGGCGCCCCTGTTTGACGGTGTGACTGTGCCCATTTCCCCGTCAAAACTCTCTGCTGTCGAGGAATCACCCATGGACTGGTTCCTCTCTCGAATTGCCCCTGAGGATCTCCCACCCAGCGTGGGAATGGGATCGCTCCTTCACTACGCCCTCGAGCACGCGCCGGCGGGAACCCGCGACGAACTCGCCGCTTTAGTGGACACCCGCTTTGATGAGTTGGAGTTTGACGCCGGCTGGCAAAAGAAAGCCCATTACCGAAAGGCGATGAACTACGTCGCCGCGCTCGCGGAATACCTCAGCGATCGCACCAGCCTGGGTGCCGGCGTTGAGGTGACGGAGCGTCGCTTCCAAATTGATCTCGAGGGCGCAACGGTTGTGGGCTACATCGACCGGGTTGAGCGAAATGACGATGACAGCCTGGCGGTTGTCGATCTCAAGACGGGTGCTCCGCTGACAGATAACCAAGTCGTTGAAGACGCGCAGCTCTCGGCCTATCAATTGGCCCTGCGCGATTCTGACCTTGCGAGCGAGCTCAACACAGACGGCGGCGTTGCCGGCGCCTGGTTGTTGTTTGTCCGCGAAGGCAAGGGTGGTAAGCGCTACCGGCTGGCCACTCAGCAACCACTTGACGCCGAAGCTCTAGATGGCTTCCGCCAACACATTCTTGATTCTGCTGCGGTGATGGCCTCGAGTGAGTTTGAAGGCCCCCGGGAAAAGACCTTTGGGGCTGACACAGTGAGCGAACATCGCTGGCAGCGGGTAGGGGCGGTGTGTGGTGACTGAGATGAGATATTCCGCAGCCGACATCACCGCGCTCCTGGGCGGATATTCGCCCACTGACGAACAGGTGGCGATTATTGAAGCCCCGTTTGAGGGGGTCTACAAAGTCGTAGCTGGTGCGGGGTCGGGAAAAACCGAGACCATGGCTCTTCGCGTGGTGTGGTTGGTGGCAAACGGGTTTGTGTCCCCGCACGAGATCCTGGGCTTGACCTTCACCCGGAAAGCCGCGAGCGAACTCGGCAGTCGTATTTCAGAGCGGATTCGCGCTCTGCCCGACCTGCCAGAGACCGACATTTTCCAAATGCCCCAGGTCTCGACCTACAACGCATTCGCGTCACGGCTGTTCCAGGACTACTCGGTGTATTTGGGTCTCGACGGTGACGTCGATGTGGCGGGACAGGCTGCTGCGTGGGCCATTGCGAGGAGAGTTGTTCAACACTCTGAGCACCCTGGCCTGGGCGACCTTGATTACTCAGTTGATCGACTTGCCACGTTGACCTGGACCTTTGCTCAGGCAGTGTCTGAGCACAATGTGAACCTGGACGAGCTTGATTCTCACTCCGAGCAAATGTCGGCGCTGATGGAGCTGCCGTTGGGAGGCCGCGGGGCGGCCTATGAGCGTGAAATGGCTGCCATTGTGGGAAGCCAGACCCTCCTTCCGGTTCTGGTGTCGCTCGTGCGAGATTTCACGGCAGAGAAGCGCTCACGGGGAATTGTTGAATACTCCGACCAGGTGCGCCTTGCGCTCGAAGTTGCTCACAAAGCCCCCGGTGTTGTGGCGGATGTGAGACAGCGTTACAAAGTGGTCTTGCTGGATGAGTATCAAGACACCAGCGTGTTGCAGACCCAACTGCTCTCCCAGCTATTTGCGAACCACCCTGTGATGAGCGTGGGAGACCCCAACCAGGCTATTTATGGCTGGAGGGGAGCCAGTGCCGCGAACCTCGCTGACTTCCATCACGCGTTCGCCACTGATTACCCCCACCACTCGTTTGAGCTTCAAGTGAGTTGGCGAAACCCCATCACGGTGTTGGATGCGGCCAACGCTGTGGCAGAACCCCTCCGTGATGAACGACACGAAGTCGGCATTCTCCGCCCACGCCCAGATGCTCCTGACGGGCTCGTGGACGTGGTGTTTGAAGAAACCGTTGACGAGGAAGCCACGGCGGTTGCCGACTGGTTTGGGGCAAAACTCGCGAGCTCAGATGAGGCCCCCAGCGCTGCGCTGTTAGTGCGCTCGAGAACCCATCAGGCTCGGTTTGCCCAGGCGCTCACGAAGAAGGGCATTCCGGTCCACATCCTGGGAATTGGCGGGTTGTTGCAAGACCCCGTCGTGGCGGACATTGTCTGCGCCCTGTCTGTAGTCCACCGCCCCCACGCAAACGGCGAATTGGTGAGGCTGTTGAGCTCTGGAAGATTCCGGGTCGGAGTGGCCGACCTCTACCAGCTCTCTGAAGTGGCCAGGCACTTGGGGCGCCGAGATGTCGACCAACTCGATGTGGATGACGAGGCTCAAGCGGTACTCGATGAAGCCCTGGGTTCACCTGCCGCGTCTTTGGCAGATGCCCTGGACTATCTCGTTCGCCTCCCCGGTGATCACCGGCACTGGTCGAAGTTTTCGCAGTCTGCTCATTCAGTCCTCACCGAGGCTGCATCGTTGATTCAGTCACAGCGTGCGGTGAGCCACGAATCTCTCGGTGAGCAAGTCACCCACTGGGAGAAGCTCTCGCTTCTTGACATCGAGCGGATGTCAAACCCACAGCGGGCCGCGTCTGACAACGCTCGCGAGGCATTCTTTGATGCCATGCGGCAATACCAAGCCATCAGTGACGAGGCAGGAGCCTCAGGGTTCCTCGACTGGCTAGAACAAGCCGAATGGCGAGACAGCCTGCAACCCCGCTCCGAACCGCCGGAGCCAGGCTGCGTCCAAATCCTGACCATCCACGGCGCGAAAGGCCTCGAATGGGATTTGGTTGCCGTGGTGCGAGCAGTGAGCGATGAACTGCCGGGTAAATCTCGGGAGGGCTCTTCTGGTTGGCTCGCCCCTGGAGTGTTGCCCTATCCCTTCCGGGGAGACAAGAATTTCTTGCCGCGATTCGACTGGAAGAACCAAGAGACCAGGAAAGACCTGGTCGACTCGTACAAAGCCTTCCGCGAAGACGTGAAGCATTACCATCTCACCGAAGAGCGGCGCCTCGCCTACGTGGCAATGACTAGGGCGAAGTCTGCGCTGTTGATGAGCGGGTCGTTTTGGGCGCACCAGCAAAAGCCCCGCCAGCCCTCTGTCTTCTTGGCCGAACTTGCCGAGCGAAACATCATCGAAGCTCTTCCTGCGAGCTCACGCATGGACGAGCCGCCCGAGGCGGAAGTCGACACCATGGTGTGGCCCGGAGACCCACTGGGTTCCAGGCGAGAAGCGCTCGAGCGCTCAGCTCACACCGTCAGGAATGCACTGGTCTCTCCCGGGGCACTCGCCGACGATATTCGCACTCGAATTGACCACGTGGTAGCCGATGAGCAATCACGTGCCACCCCGCCTACGCCCACCTGGCCTGTTCGAATACCCGCGAGCCAGTTTGACCGATGGGTGTTCGAGCCAGAAAAGATGCTGCAGGCGAGAGTTCAACCGCGTCCTGCCACCATTGGCACCGCTCAGCAGCAGGGAACGCTGTTCCACGAATGGGTTGAGGGCTTCTTCGCAGAATCTGCTGGCGCGCATCTTTCCGCCGATGTCGACATCGACGGTGATGAGCCCATCGACTACCCCGACGACATTAAGTCGTGGCAGGACGCGTTCGAAAAGAGTCCCTACTCCTCGATGAGGCCTGTGGCGCTTGAGCGGGAAATTCACTACCCCCTGGCTGGCCACCTGATCATTTGCAAGATTGACGCAGTCTTTGACCAGGAGGGTCGAGTCCTCATCATCGACTGGAAGACCGGTCGTGAGCCACAGGGAGCGGAACAAACGAGCCGCAAGGCACTGCAATTGGCTCTGTATCGACTGGCCTGGGCTGATTGGGCGGGAGTAGAACTCGACCAGGTTGATGCAGCTTTTTGGTTCTCAGCCACCGATCACACTCTTCAGCCCGAGACTCTTCCGGGACATGATGAGCTCGAGCAGCTCATCATCAACGCGAAAGCAAAGGGCTAGTTCACCCAGTCAGAAAGTGCTTTTCGAAGCTCGTTGGTGTCGAGGGTGTAGCTGGAGCGGAACAGCCCACGGTTCTCATCTGATTGGTAGAACAGGTGTTGGTAGTCGCTGTGGTTGAGCGTGGCGAGGTCCGGGAGGATCGTCATAAAGCGAAGCCTGGTGTCTTGCCAACACAGCGCTTTGGTTCCCTTTTGACTAAAGAGCAACCCGGCAAAGCCCGCACCGCTTGGCCCCAAAATGTGGCTGGCCGAGCGGAACACCTGGACTTGTTCGGCGAGGCTTAGCTTCTCCGGATACACCGGTTCAAACCCGAACTCTGCTGCGACCTCGAGGACGTCATCTTGGTTGTAGGAGCGGCGAACAGTGTCGCGGGCCAACACAATCTTCTTGTTCTGGGGTGTGCGCTTTTTTGCGAATGCCTCGAGATACACGTCGCGGTAGCTCTCCATTCCCTCTCGGTGGAGAAGGTGGATGCGAGGTTCTTTGTCGGTCTTCGCTGATGTTTTTGGAATGTTGCTGACTTCCAAGGGGTCAATCCAGACCAGCTTCTTGGCCTGCACCATTGTCCACTCCGGCACCACGATCATGTCGCGGTGGTTGAGAAACAACTCCAGCGCGTGAATCATCGTCGGGTACTTGAAGATCTGCTCCGGGATCAACACCGGCAGGTTGCGGAGGTGCTCGGGCAGAGAATTCGCCAAGTGCAAGGCGGGGAGACCATCGACGAGCCAGTGATACCAGTTGGTGAAGTCTCGACCCCCGATGAAGATCGCCTCATCGACTCTCATCCGCTCACCCTGGAATCGATTCACAATGGCGCTGTCGCCGTTGGCCCAAATAATCCGGTTTCGCTTCATCACCACTTGATAAGGCCCAGGCAGTCGCCTCGGTCCCACCATCACGGTGTTGCCGTGAAGGAGGTAGGGGAAGTAGCGGTTATTGGTGACCTCTGCGTTGTCAAAGACAGCCCAACCCACAGCCGGGAACTCTTCCGGGTCTGGGGTGACGTGTTCTGCACCGAGCTCCTGGCACCTGCTGACCACGGCAGTGGAGCGCTCGTAAAACACTCCCGACTCACTCGAGCCCACCCCGGGGGAGGTGCGGATGGTGACGAGGCGAAAAATGGGGGAGAGGAGCTGGCTTAGTCCTGGCACTCTCAGCAGCGCCGCGAGCAGCGGGTATGCCCAGCTCAACAACAGGTCCACAGCGGGAGACTACCCCTCTGCGGGCCGGTCTCGGTGGAGAGGGTGGGGTACCTGGGTGATCGGCTCGGTTAACGCGCTATCGAGGTTGTGGCCCACGCGGTCGTGAAGTTGGTTAATCAACTCGGTCGCATCGGAGGTGATTTCCTCGTTTCCGGTGTCTAACCCGTGGAGGAGCCAGCGGGCGATATCGAGCTCTGCCCAGAAGCGTGCGCGCTGGAAGAGCCTGCGATCGGCACTGGGAAGAGTTTCGCGGTAGGCCTGCTCGATCGGTTGAGTGATGTCTTTCATGGTGGGTGCAGTCACCCAGGCAACATCTCGTGCGGGATCTCCCACGTGCAGGGAGCGCCAGCCGGTGATTGCGGTGACGCGCTCACCCTCAACGAGGAAGTCATCCAAGCGAAGCGAGCCGTGACAAATGGTGGGCTCAAACGACCACAGCTCAGAATCTTCGTAGGCAGCCTCCCACCGGCGCAGCAAAGACTGCGGAAGCAAGGTGGTCGACGCCGCCCGGTCCACGATTCCCACGGCAATGCGCTGCGATTCGTTAGCCGTGTTGATGGGACGCCCCTGGTCATACAGCGCGCTCGCCGGAATAGCGTGAAGCCCGGCAACCGCTTGGCCTATCGCACGGGCAAGACCGGGAGTGACCTTCGACACGGATGTACGGAACCCGGGAAGCCATTCGGCCACGGTGAGAGTACGAGCCTTCACATTGGCATCGCCGTGAATGCGGGGAACACCGAAGGGGAGTCGGGCGCGGAGGCCATCACCCATTGCTTTAAGGGCAGGAATGCGCTCACGAGCTTCAAGTTCTTCATCGTTTGTTCGAGGAAGCTCAATGATCCACGCGCGCGATTCGGTGTCTGTGGCGAGTGCAGCTACTTTGCGCTGGTCAGAGATATCTGAGGTGCTCACCAGTTCTAAACCGGGAACTGCCGCCGATGCACGCGCCGCTAGCATGAGAGACAGGTGGGTCATGCCCTCCAGGGTAGGCCGGCAATGACGGGCCACCCCGTAGCCACACCGGATGGATAGCCGAGGGGAGAAGACGTGTCATTGACCAACCGCCTTCCGCTGTCTCGGACAAGGCTTGATCGAGACGCCGACTCCAGGCGTATCCCAGGACTACTCGACCGGCTGTGGGAATCTGCAGAGACCAAAGTGGTGTGTGTCTGGCGCGGGGAAATCTTGTGTGTGGGCCCACACGGTCACGCCATCGACTACCGAACCCCCGCAGAGGTCCCGAAACCCCGAGTGCTGTCGTATCTGGGCAAGACTCTCCCGGGAGATCCCCTTGGCGAGGGCGTCTCGGTTGTTGCGGCAATCATCGATGATGATTCAGCCTCGACGATGAGTGTTGATGTATCCATGTGGGTGAGCGGTCGCACCACCGGGCACCACTTTGATGAACGAGACGCCGGGGTCTTGGTCTCGGCGCTCGCGGTATCGAATTGGCACGACTCTCACCAGCACTCGCCGGTCAGCGGACAGCGACTAGAAGTCGACAGCGCCGGCTGGGTGCGAGTCGATCAACAAAACGGCCACCAGGTATTCCCCCGCACCGACGCCGCAATCATCGTGTTGGTGACCGACAAGGACGATCGAATTGTGCTGGGAAGCAATGCGTTGTGGGAATCCCAGCGCTACTCACTTCTCGCAGGTTTTGTAGAACCCGGCGAATCGCTCGAAGCGGCTGTTGCTCGTGAAGTGTTTGAGGAGTCTGGCCTGCGGGTGAAGAACCCCACGTATATGGGAAGCCAACCGTGGCCGTTCCCCGCCTCACTCATGGTGGGCTTTCATGCAGAACTCGACCACGAGGCGTCCGGTGAGCTCACCCCGGATGGAACCGAAATTGTGGATCTTCGGTGGTTTAGTCGCGACGAACTGACTCGAGCCCTGGGGGAAATCAGCTTGCCCGGTAAAACCTCTATCGCCCGGGCAATGATCGAGCACTGGTATGGCGGCCCCATTGAGGATGGGGATCGCTAATGACCGAAGGGCTTCTCTCAGGACTCAACGAGCGCCAGCGCCTTGTCGCCACGAGTTTCGATGCTCCGGTCTGCGTGATGGCGGGCGCAGGCACCGGAAAAACCAGGGCGATTACCCACCGCATCGCCTACGCAGTCAACACGGGCCGCTACGACGCGGAAAATGTCCTCGCACTCACCTTCACCCAAAAAGCGGCTCAAGAGATGGCTGGTCGAGTGCGCGCTCTGGGTGTTGACCAGGTGGAGGCCCGCACGTTCCACTCCGCTGCGCTTCGCCAGCTTCAATATTTTTGGCCCCAGCTCACTGACGGGTATCTGCCCGACATCATCGCCAGCAAGGCGGGCGTGGTCTCCCATGTCTTAGAGGGCATGCGGATGTCAGTTGACCAAGCGGTGTTGCGCGACATTTCTGGCGAAATCGAATGGCGAAAGGTGAAGGCCTACACGCTCGAGGACTATCAGCAGGTGGTCTCTGCGGAGGGTCGGCCGCTGCCCGCAGGTATCGATGCCTCAACGATGGTGCAGATCATGCAGCGCTATGAACAAGTCAAAGACGAGCGGCGTCGAATCGACTTTGAAGATGTCTTGTTGGCTGCTGCGGGAATGTTGGAGAGCGAGCCCGCAATTGCCAGCCGCATTCGTGCGCGCTATCGCCACTTTGTCGTGGATGAGTACCAGGATGTTTCTCCCATCCAGCAGCGCTTGTTGGATGTGTGGTTGGGCGAGTCAGACGACATTTGCGTCGTAGGCGATGCCAGCCAGACGATCTATAGCTTTGCGGGGGCAACGAGTGATTACCTCGTTCATTTTGATGAAGCCTTCCCCAACGCCCGAGTCATTCAACTCGAGCAGAACTATCGCTCCACCCCAGACATCATCCAGGCGGCAAACCTCACCGTTCACGGAATGCCAGGCGCTCTGGCACTCCAACCGCAGGAATCCGAGACGATGCCCATCGTGGCAGGCCACCTCGACACCGATGAAGACGAAGCGGCCTGGGTGGCCGAGCACATTAGGGCGTTGATTGCCGCGGGCACGGCTGCCTCAGATATTGCGGTTCTTCATCGATTCAGCGCCCAAACCCTCCTGACCGAAGGTGCCCTGAAATCTGCTGGGGTGAGCGTTCGGGTTCAAGGCGGTACTCGCTTTTTTGATCAACCCCACGTCAAGCGTGCAGTGATGGAAATTAGGGGAGCAGCCGTGGCCGGTGCCGGAGGTTCCCTCCTGCGTGCAGTCGACGACGTCCTGTATGGATTGGGCTACACCGAACGCGCTCCTGACCATCAGGGGGCCACCCGAACCACCTGGGAAGACTTGCGGGCGATTCGAGAGTTGGCGGAACTAGCGCCAGAGGGCCAGACCCTTCGCGCGTTTTCCGAAGAACTCGTCAAGCGCGCCGAGGCGCACGATGAACCCGATCTGGAATCGGTTACCCTCGCCACCGTCCACTCGGCGAAAGGTCAAGAGTGGCCAGTGGTCTTTGTCGTCGGAATGAGCACCGGGCAATTCCCTATTTCCTATGCCGAAACCGAGGAAGAAATTGCTGAAGAGCGCCGGTTGTTCTATGTGGCCATTACCAGGGCGAGAAAAAAACTTGCGTTGAGCTGGGCCAAGCGACACAAAGCTGGAGTCAAGGCATCCCGTCAGCTCAGTCCCTTCATGGCGGCCATCGGAATTACTGAGGCTTAGAGTCCCAGACAGCGGCAGTCGGGATGAAAATCCACACTCCTTTTTGTTGTCTCACCCGTGTCGAGGCGGGTGGATAAGGACAGGCCATTGCCGGGCGCCACTAGGCCTGGTGACCCCATCAGCCCCAACAACAGCGCACACAGCGCAGCCGCATGGTGGGCGCCCTGAATCGTTGCCGTGGGGGCAGGGGTTGACCACAATTGGCTGCCCACCGAAAGCCATTCGGGCTCCTCGTCTCGATGCCACAGTTCGATACAGGCCAGGCAGGGTGTGACCCCCGGAGTGATTAAGGGACCTGCCGTGACGCGCAGGTCCGAAAACACCACTGGCAGGTGCGGGGTTGACGTATGAGTCATATGGGCGTTCCAGTGTGGATCTGCCAGATACTCGCCGACGAGTACAGCAACTCCAGGAGCCGTGGGAAGAGGGAACGAGGTTGTGTGCGTTGCTGCCACACCCCATTGCTCCAGCAACTGGCACAGCGCAGCACTGACCTGAGAATTTCCGAGCACCGTTGCCGTCACCGGGGTGGGCGCAGGGTCGTGGTCAAATGCGGGAGAGCACGAGTCCACAATTGCCGTTGCCTGGCTAGTGCTCATACCCAATTGTTTGGCGAGAACCAGCAC
>JAYOHK010000005.1:51707-73134 GCA_038118225.1 Cellulomonadaceae bacterium
GTCACCAAAGAGGTCGTCGAGGAATTTGTCGACGTCGGTCTCGTCTGAGGGTGTTCCTGAGAGTCGGGCGAGGAAACCCTCGGGTGTGTCCAAATCGTCCTCGGTGGGCAAGTGGTCTGGGTGGCTCCACAGCGCATCGCGACCCTCCGCCCCGACGGCGGCGTTAATAGAGGCCCACAGTGCGGAGGCTTCGCGAAGTCGCCGGGGTCGAAGCTCTAGTCCGACGAGTGTCTTAAACGCGTGTTCGGCGGGACCGCCGGTGGCACGGCGACGCCTAATTGCTTCGGCGATCTTTACGGCGTTGGGCAAGCGGTGGGCGGTGACCTCAGTGATGTGGTCGACCCAACCTTCGATCAGGGCGAGCATCGTTTCCAGCCGAACAAGTGCGCGCTCTTGTGCCTCGGTCCGCTCAGGAAGCAAGGCTCCGCTTGAGAGGAGGTTGGAGATCTCGTCGGGGTTTGACGGGTTAATGGACTCCGCCATGTCCATGATCTTGTCGCCGTCGATGTGAATCCCGCGGGCAAAGTCACCGACCAGGGAGAGCACGTGGGTCCTCAACCAGCGCGCGTGGCGAAACAGGCGCTGGTGCGCAAGCTCCCGAATGGCTAAGTAGTAGTCGACTTCGTCGCTGGGAACCCCGAGGCCCTCGGAGAACACAGCCATGTTTTGGGGCACGAGTCCTGAGCGCACATCCGCATCTGTTCCGGCGTGCATGAGGGGAATACCAATATCTCCGGCAGAGAGAACCTCTTTCGAGAGCCCTCCCACTACTTGGGCAAGTTGGAGTTTAAAGAGCCCGCTCGTCATCGACACCAAAACAGACGAATCCCCCAGTAATCCGCCGATTTCGTCGGGAACCTGGTCCTTCATTAGCGAGGCGATCGCCTCGCCCAAGGCTTGTGCGACAGGTTCGGCGATTTCCTGCCAGACCGGAAGCGTTGCCCGGGCCCACTCTTGGCGGGTCATTAGCAGGGGGCGTCCTTCAGGCTCTGCCATGTCGGTTGACTCGTTGAGCCACAGTGCTGCCGTGCCGAGCAATTGGGCTAATGCTTCAGCGCGGGCGGGGTCGACCGACACTGCCCCTTGGGCTGCCACACTGACAGCGTGGTCGCGGGCCGACGTTTCAGAATTTTGCATGGCGTGACCGAGCCCCTGAGCGAAGCTCTCCACCATGGATTGCAGTTGCGCCGGGTCACCGGAAAACCCTGCCGCTTTCGCTAGTTCCGCGGGGTCAAAGCCCTGGTCGCCTTCAAACATGCGACGCACGGCGTCTCGAATCCACTCCTCAGGATTAGGGGTGTTTTCGTTATCTTCCGGCTCTGCCATGGCTCAACGCTACCGGCGAAGACACTGAAAACGGTGGTTGTTCGCCAGGGGCTTGCCCATAGGTTGCCTCACTACACTGGGGCGCTATGACCGGTGAGAGGTGGGCGAAATGGTGATGTTTTCTTCCCCCGACCCAACCCGCTCGGTTCGTTCAGGCTCCAGAAGAGCCGGTTGGGCGTTGTTGCTGGTCACGGTATTTGCCGCGGCAGGGGTGAGTCTTGTCCCTGCCCCCTATGTCATCAACCAGCCCGGTCCCACCTATGACACCCTGGGCGAGGTCCAAGTGGACGAACACGATGTTCCACTAATCACCGTCCACGGTGAACCAGAGCACCCTGAGCTGGCTGAAATCAGGATGACGACAGTGACCAGGCTCGGAAGTCCCGACAATTTGCCCAGCTGGGGTGAGGTGATCGCCGCCTGGCTCTCACCCGAGCGCGCAATCTTGCCGGTTGAACAAGCATTTCCTCCCGGTATCACCTACGAGCAAACGCGTGAAGCAGCGCGGATTGACATGGAAAATTCGCAGCAAGAAGCGATTGCTGCTGCGCTGGGATACCTTGAAATTCCCTACGACAGTTATCTCGTTGTTGTCCAGGCGATGGAGGGCGGCCCGAGTGAAGGCGTGTTGGAGCCGGGGGACATCATCGTGCGAGCCGGCGGTGAAGAGGTGCGAGATGTGACCAAGCTTCGCGCGCTGATTGCTGAAAATGGAACGCAGACCCCCTTTGACATCGTGGTTGATCGAGACGGTGTCGAAGTAGACCTTCAGGTGTTGCCGAGGATGTCAGACGGGCCAGAGCCTTTCCCCGCCGTGGGCGTGTTGGTGTCTGGCCAATACAGCTTCCCCGTGGACGTAGAAATTCAGTTGAGCAACGTGGGGGGTCCGTCCGCGGGACTGCCCTTCGCCCTAGGAATTATTGAGCGCATGACCGATGAGTTGATTGCCGACTCTTTGAACATTTCTGCGACGGGAACGATTTCGGCTGACGGAACAGTCGGCGGTGTGGGTGGTGTACTCCAAAAGGCGTATGGCGCATCTGCTGCAGGGTCGGAGTATTTCCTGATTCCCCGCACCAACTGCGACCTCGTCCCATCAGAAAATGTGCGGGGCACCCGAATCGTCCCCGTAAACACCCTTTCCGATGCGCTTGACGCACTGGAGATGATCCAACAGGGCGAACCACTGCCTAGTTGCGCAATCCCACAGGACGCTATGCCCACAGAGGAATCCCAGGGGGTCGGCGTCAAGGGTTTGTAGACTGGCGCGGTATTTGACGAACTCAACGCGGGAGATTCTGTGTCACAAACCACTCGTCCAGGTCAGGCTCGATCCAGACTGACCTTCGGTATCACTGCGGGTATCCTCGCAGCGCTCGTTGCGGCATTTTTCACGTTCGCGTCTCTCTACACCGAGGTCTTGTGGTTTGACCACGCCGGCTACCTTGATGTGCTGCTGACTCAATGGTTTGCCACCGCAGCGATGTTCGTTGTCGGCTTTTTGGGTATGGCACTTCCTGTGGGAATCAGCATCGATCTTGCCTATCGATTCCGACCTGTCTACGCCCGACTCTCCAACGAACTCGACCGTTACCGACAGCTCATTGACCCACTCCGTCGCCTCGCCATGCTTGCTGTTCCCGCCGTGCTGGGTCTGTTTTCAGGTCTCGCCGCTGCTAATTCGTGGCCGCAGTATCTCTTGTGGCTAAACCGCACCGAGTTTGGTGTCGCCGACCCAGAATTTGGCCAAGACGTTGCGTTCTACGTCTTTGACCTGCCCGTCTTTATGTCGGTGGTGGCCTTCTTAAGCTCTGTCATCATCACCTCAGCAATTGCCGCTGCTGCGACGGGGTTCCTCTACGGCGCCATTTCGGTAGATGGCCGAGAGATTCGTATTTCCCGTGTGATGCGCATTCAGCTTGCGGTTTTGGGTGGACTGTATTTCATCACCCAGATGCTTGGTTTGTGGCTTCAGCAGTACGACGCTTTGGTGACCCCGAGCACCGGCTTCCTGCCCTTTGGTGCCGGCTTTACGGAATCCAATGCCACCATTCCCTCTCGCGCGATTCTTGCTGGAATTGCTGCGCTGGTGGCCATCGCCTTCATCATCACTGCGGTGATTGGCCGCTGGCGCCCCGCCGTGGTGGGAACGGCGCTGTTTGTGGTGTCCTCCCTCGTCATCGGGCAGGCCTACCCGTGGGTGATTCAGCGCTTCCAGGTTGACCCCAGTGCGAGGACTCTCGAGTCGAGCTTTATTGAGCGAAACATTCAAGCGACCCGCGATGCGTATGGTCTCAGCGATGTCGTGGAGATTCCCTATCAGGCTGAGACCGAAGCCTCGGCCGGCGCACTGCGTGCAGACGCCGTCACGGCGGCCAACATTCGCATCATTGACCCCGCATTGGTCACCGACGCGTTTAGCCAGTTAGAGCAGTTCCGCCAGTATTACCGTTTCCCGACCTTCCTGGATGTCGGGCGCTACGAGGTGGACGGCCAGAGAACAGACACCGTCTTGGCTGCTCGTGAGTTGAACCTTGACGGTTTGAATTCTCAGACCTGGTACAACAACACCGTCGTCTACACCCACGGTTACGGCCTGGTTGCCGCCTATGGAAACCGTCGCACAGAAGACGGCCAGCCCACCTTTATCGAGTCGGGTATTCCTGTCTCGGAGACCCTTGGCGAGTATGAACCTCGCATCTACTTTGGTGAAAACTCTCCCGAGTACTCCATCGTGGGTGGCCCGGAGGGCTCTCCTGCGCTCGAGCTTGACTACCCCTCGGGTGGTGAAGGAAGCGATGCGAACGCTACCTATACCTACGCCGGTGAGGGAGGTCCGTCGATTGGGTCTCTGTTTAGCCGACTCCTCTACGCCCTGAAGTTCCAGTCTGAGCAGATCATTCTCTCGGATGCGGTGAACGCAGAATCTCAGATTCTCTATGACCGTCACCCCGCACTTCGCGTGCAGAAGGTGGCCCCGTATCTGACACTCGACAATGACCCATACCCGGCCGTTGTCGACGGTCGAATCGTGTGGATCATCGATGGTTTCACCACCACCGCTGACTACCCCTACTCGACTCCGATTAACGTCTCCGAAGCGATTGCGGACACCTATCGTCCGGCACCTGATTCTGCCTTCGACACGGTTAACTACGTGCGCAACTCCGTGAAGGCAACGGTCGACGCGTACTCGGGTGAGGTCACGCTCTACGCGTGGGATGCACAAGATCCACTTCTTCAAGCCTGGAATGGCGTGTTCCCCGCGACCCTCAAGAGCCAAGACGAGATGAGCGAAGGTTTGCTCAACCACGTCCGCTACCCCTCTGACTTGTTCAAGATCCAGCGAAATGTCTTGGGCGCCTACCACGTGGGCGATCCGGGCACCTTCTACTCATCCGAGGATGAGTGGGTGACGCCGAATGACCCAGTGTCAAACCCCGCGGCGCCACGTCTTCAACCTCCCTACTACCTGACAATGCAGGTGCCAGGATCTGATGAGCCGGCCTTCTCTCTCTATTCAACGTTCATTCCTCGGGCAACCGGTGATGCAACCAGAAACGTTATTTATGGCTACCTCGCGGTAAACGCTGACGCGGGTGAGGACTACGGAAAGCTCACCTTGTTGACACTTCCCAAGCAGACCACTGTTCCGGGACCGGGTCAGGTGCAAGCTCAGTTCGACTCTGACGCCGAGGTGGGCCAGCAGTTGAACCTGTTGCGCCAGGGACAAACGGAAGTTATTTCTGGAAACTTGTTGACCCTGCCCGTCGGTGGCGGTCTGCTCTATGTCCAGCCGGTTTATGTTCGCTCAACTGGTGACACCAGCTACCCCCTGCTTCGAAAGATCCTGGTCTCCTTCGGTGACAAGATCGCCTTCGAAGACACCCTGGATGAAGCCCTCGACGCTCTCTTTGGGGGAGACTCGGGAGCCCAAGCCGGTGATGGCGTGGGAGAGGACACCCCGGTGGTGACCCCCGAGCCTGAAGCTCCGGCAGCAGAGGAGCCCGCAGCACCGGCTGAACCTGATGCAAACCAGGATCAAGGCACAGTCATTCAGGAAGGCCTCGATCAGGCCCTTCGTGATGCCGCGAGTGCTCTTCGTGACCGTGAAGCGGCCTACCGCGCCAACGACTTAGTCGCTGCCGCAGAAGCTGACCAGCGCCTCACCGAAGCGCTCGATCGCGCATTGGCCTTTAGCCAGTAGCGATCGGGTTTTTGGGCCCCACGCCCCGTGGTAAAGTAGTGCTTACGCCGCGGGGTGGAGCAGTTCGGTAGCTCGCTGGGCTCATAACCCAGAGGTCGTAGGTTCAAATCCTGCCCCCGCAACCACGTGAAGGCGCATCGAGAACTATCTAGTCTCGATGCGCCTTTGGCTTTTTCTCCCGTTGAGGGGAGAGACCGCGCCCATCCTCTCTCGGGAAAAAAAGTTGAACATATGTGCATTCCACCGCGCCACTGTGGTCAGTAATCTGGAAGCGCGCAGTTGTTGGCAACGCTCAGGGGTGAGACAGTGGACAAGACGTATGTCTTAGCGCTCGATCAAGGAACGACTAGTTCCCGAGCAATCGTGTTCGATGAACTCGGGTCGATCGTGAGCAGCGGGCAAATGGAGCATCGCCAAATCATGCCTCAGGCGGGCTGGGTGGAACACGATCCCGTCGAAATATGGTCCAACATTCGCGAGGTAATAGGTCAGGCGCTCTCACGTGGCGATTTGACTCGGCACAACATTGCTGCGATCGGAATCACCAATCAGCGCGAAACGACGATTATTTGGGACCGCATAACTGGAGAACCCGTCTACAACGCTCTCGTGTGGCAAGACACCCGGACCCAGGACATCGTTGACCGAGTTGCTAAGGCGAGCGAGCCGGGCGCTATTCACGCTAAGACGGGCCTTCCCCTTGCGACGTATTTTTCTGCGAGCAAGATTGCGTGGATTCTCGACAACGTTGAGGGAGCTCGCGATCGCGCCATGGCAGGAGATTTGCTCTTTGGCACTCCGGATACCTGGGTGTTGTGGAATCTAACCGGTGGTATCGACGGGGGAGTTCACGCGACTGACGTCACTAATGCGTCCAGAACGTTGCTGGTAAATCTCGAAACCATGGAGTGGGACGACGAGCTGCTTGCCGCGTTCAATATTCCACGAATGATTCTCCCCGAGATCCGCAGCTCCTCCGAAGTGTTTGGAGTGGCGCACTCATCGAGTCTGTTGCGCGAAACCCCAGTGGCCGGAATATTGGGCGATCAGCAAGCAGCGACATTTGGGCAGGCCGCGTTTGGGCCAGGTGAATCTAAAAACACCTACGGAACCGGGAACTTCCTGATCGTCAACACAGGCACTGAGCGCATCGAATCCACCAATGGTCTGATCACTACCCCTGCCTACAAACTCGGAGACGCTCCCACTGTTTTCGCGTTGGAAGGTTCCATAGCCGTGACGGGTTCGCTGATTCAGTGGTTAAGAGACAATTTGGGCATCATTTCGGATGCCTCGGAAGTCGAAGCGCTGGCGTCTAGTGTTCCGGATAACGGGGGCGCGCATTTCGTTCCCGCCTTCAGTGGATTGTTTGCTCCGTATTGGCGGCCTGACGCACGGGGGGTCTTGGTAGGCCTGACGCGATTTATCAACAAGGCGCATATCGCCCGGGCGGCGCTTGAATCAACGGCATTCCAAACCCGGGAAGTACTCGATGCCGTCAATGCTGACTTTGGTGGTTCCTTGGCCGAGCTCAAGGTTGATGGAGGGATGACAAGAAATAATCTGCTGATGCAATTTCAGGCAGACATTCTTGGCATTCCTGTGGTTCGTCCTCGAATTGCTGAAACTACCGCGCTGGGTGCTGCCTATGCCGCGGGTCTTGCTGTGGGATTTTGGGCCAACCTCGACGAGCTCAGAGAAATATGGCAGGAAGACGCTCGATTCGACCCCCAGATGAATGACGAGGAAAGGCAGTCTCGACTTGCGGTCTGGAAGAAGGCCGTCAGCAAATCATTGAACTGGGTGGACTAGACCCGAGCGGTTGCAGTGAGGGGTCGGGCAAGGCTGCCGCTACGCCGTGGCCTCACTGAAAATCTCATCAATTTCTTTCACGCACTTGGCCGTCAGTGCACCGGTGAACGCTAAGTCGGTTCGGCGGTGAGTGAGGTCTGTCACTGTTGCCACCTGTTCGCGCTTAATGAGCGAGATGAGTTCGCCGCGCGAATAATGGGGAGCGTGTGTGAGTGGCTCATCGCCGAAAGACTCTAGATCCTCAATAATTTGTCGCGCGAAGGTGCCGTAGCGGTTGAGTAATTGCTCGGTTCGGGCGGTGCTGAGTGACTGTTGGTTCTGGGCAATCCATTCCTGTTTCTCGGCAGCAGTCGAGGGGTAATGAAGCCCGCCGCCAATGGCTAGTTTCTCTGTTGAGACAGAGCGCTTCACGCCAAGATGGGCGAGCACTTCGTTGGCCCAATGTTCGCCAAGTGCCCTGAACGTCGTCCACTTGCCCCCAATCAGGCTCCACAGGTAGGTTCCCTCGCCACGATCTTCTTTGACGATCCGGTAATCGCGAGAAATCACTCCAGGACTGAGATCACCCGCAGCAGGTAGAGGTCGAACACCGGAGTATCGATAGACGATTTGCGACCTGTCGAGGGTGATGTTCGGGAACACATGATTGGCAAGGTCGAAGAAGTAGTCGATTTCCTCCTCGGTGCATTCGGCATCGTCGGGGTCCGAAATGGGGATGTCGGTTGTTCCGACCAGGACGCGACCAAGAAGTGGATACATCAATACGATTCGGCCGTCGTTGTTTTCAAAGAAGATCTCTCGGCCATCGCACGCCTCGAACAGCTCCTTGTTGTCGAGGACAATGTGCGAGCCCTTTGTGCCGCCCATAAAACGCGACGGGGTACCCAGCAGTGAGTTGGTTTTGTCTACCCACGGACCGCTCGCGTTGAGGACCACGGGTGCGGTAAAGGTCATGGTCTCGCCGGTGAGGGTGTCTCGCAACTGAACTTCGTTGCTCGTTAGCCCAATTGCTTCCACGTAGTTCGCTGCCCGGGCGTGAGCTCCCGTCGCCACGCTGTCTCGGAGGAGGTCCATGGCCAGCCGTTCGGGGCTTTCGATTGCGGCGTCGTAGTAGTGGGCGCTGTATTTCACGTCGGAATTGAGGTGGGGCAGTGCGGCGAGCGTCTTCTTCCTGCCCAGGAATTCGTGTCGGGGGAGGCGTCCGTTGTTTCGACCAAAGGTGTCATAAAGCATGAGGCCGATTTTGATTAGCAGTGCCCCTCGTTCTTTCGGGGCGCCACCTTTTTGGAAAAACAGTTTTCGTGGGGCGGAGAGGAGGCCCGAGAAGGTCGAGAAGATGGGGATTGTGGTCGGTAGCGGCTTCACATAGTGGGGCGCATTGCTCAGCAGTCGGTTGCGCTCAAGAAGAGATTCACGCACAAGTCGAATTTCGCCATTTTCTAGGTAGCGGATCCCACCGTGAATCATGTGAGAGGACGCCGCGGACGCTCCTGAGCAGTAATCATTCTTCTCGACGAGTACAACCTTCACCCCTTGAAGCGCGAGCTCGCGGAATGTTGAGATCCCGTTGATTCCGCCACCGATGATGAGAACGTCGGCAGTGAGGTCACTGAGGATATGGGCGAGACGGGGGTTCGATGATTCTTGGGCGGAAGCCAACGTCATTACCTCCTACTGACCGGCGCGGTGCGAAATGGGTTACCAAGAAGAGCCTCGCGGTCCTTGAACTTTTTCTCAACCTGTTTGCACAAACGTGCAAGAATGTATCTGTGGATCGTGGCACCGACGAAAGCCCTCGGCTGAGGGACGCCCATATGGCTGCCAAGCTCTACTACCAACAAGACCTGACCATGGAGGCAATTGGGGAGGAACTCAAGGTTTCTCGCTCCTCGGTCTCACGCTTGTTGGACTACGCCCGAGAATCTGGCATCGTCGAAATCAGGATCACCTCCCCCGCGGACGAGCCACGTCGAATCGAGCAGGCAATCCGCGATGCCTACGGGGTGAACTCCTATCTTGTTCCCGTTCCTCAGGGCACCTCGCACGTGGACCGTTTGGAGCGGGTGGGGTTGAGCGCTGCACGCATGCTTGGTCAGTTCTTTTCGTCCAACATGGTGATGGGAATTGCATGGGGTTCGACCGTCAGCGCGATTAGCCGGCACCTTCTCAAGAAGAACACCTCCAACACTGAGGTCGTCCAGTTAAATGGCGCGGGTAATGATCAGACCAGTGGGGTGACATATTCCAGCGAGATCTTGCGTCGATTTGGTGAGGCGTATGGCGCCCGCGTCCAACACTTTCCGGTACCCACGTTTTTTGACAATCCCCAGACGAAAGAACTGCTGTGGCAGGAGCGAAGCACTCGTCGCGTGCTTGATCTGCAAAAACGGATGGATGTGGCTCTGTTTGGCTTAGGGGCGACAGCGGCGGAAGTTCCCAGCCAGGTATATACCGGCGGCTACCTCAACGACAAAGAAATCGACTCGCTTCGACGAGATGGAGTAGTGGGAGATGTCGCCACCGTCTTTTATCGTGCGGACGGAACCTGGCGCGATGTTGATGTCAACGCGCGCTCGAGTGGCCCCGGACTTGACGCGATACAACGGGTGCCTCGTCGGCTGTGTGTCATCAGTGGTGTTCGAAAACTTGAGGCGCTTAAGGGTGCGCTCAATGCGGGAGTGATCACCGATCTCATCGTTGATGAGGTAACGGCCAGAGCACTGATTGACCCGCCGTTGTCCAATACGCCTGCTGCCGCTAGAAACGGGTCCAGCAAGACCTTCAATTCCTGACAAAGGCTATTAGGCGACACAAAACTCCCCCACGGCAACTAGGCGGCTGTGGAGAACGGCATCACCGGGATTCCCAATTTTTCTAGTCTGCCGGCGTGAATGGTTTTTGGTGGGCTGCACCTCTGTTGCTGGTGTCAGGGTGCGCTCCGATGACGAATGACACATCGCGTGCTTTCGACGAGGTGGCCCCTGACACGGGCGAGGTTGCGCTGCGCGAGGACATGCCACTTGACGCCCCCGATTGGGGGATCTCACCCCAAGATGTTTCCGCACCCGCGCGGGCGGTCGTGGCGTCATACCTGCGAATTACTGACGACATCGGCGAGCGTGGTGGGCAGGATTCAGAATCGATCAACGAGATCGTTACTCCACTCTGGCTGCCACGAGAGATTGAGGGATTCGAGGATTACCGCACTCAATCCATTCGCACCATTGGCCAAACGCGCTTTGACCATTTCGACGTGCAATCGGCTCGAACGACTGCCACGGGTGATCTTGAAGTCGCGGTATTTCTCTGTGTTGATTCGAGCAAGGTACTTGTCGTCGGCGAGGATGACGCAGATCCACCCGAGACTCTTCGCGCGTGGCTAGAAGCGCCAGACGGTGAGAGCGAGCCTGATCAAGACACGGTCGATTCGTGGGAGCCCTACCTGCAAGAAACGGGGGCGAGAACAGGTTTTCGTGAGCCGATTGTGATCTGGCTGATGGGGGACGGAGTTGATGACTTGTTAGTTGATGGAACCGAGAATTGGCGAGGCGCCAATCCATGTTGAAGTCCATGGCCCGCATCGGGCTGAGCGGAGTCTTGGTGATTGCGTCGATGCCGATTGCCGGAGGTGTGGCCCTTGCCGATTGTGCTCATAATGAGCGGATAGGCGGTGAGTGTTCGGCGGTCACCACCCAGACAAATGACCAAGACGTCACTATTTCTGCCAGTGTGACAACTGAAGGGGCACCTGGTTCAGATGCTTCCTCGACGGCAGGTGGCGCGGCTTATGGAGGGTATGAACCTCCTCCTATTCGGCTGGAAGCGGAGCTTGGCTCCAGCGAATGCGAAGTGAAAGTCGCTGGATTGTGTCGGGGAAGCGCTCCTGCAAAGCAGGAAGCAATAGAGAGCACAGTCTCCGTGCCACCGCAGGCCCCCACCCATGTCTCCGAATTGGCGACATTTAGGCCCACCAGGCCAGGGATCGTGATTGAGCCCGATGGCTGGGCTCTGCCCACTCTTGACGTGAACGTCTACTCAACGGCATCGCGCCACCGAGTCTCAGGCGAGCTCCTTGGCTGGCCCGTTGTTATTCGGTTTACCCCTGCGCGTTTTAGGTGGAGTTTCGGAGACGGTCATTCCGCGACGTATTCGAGCGCAGGAAGTTCCAACGCGTCAGCTGGTAGAGATCAATTTGACCGGAGTCCGACGTCTCACGCCTATCTGCGCCCCGGCAGTTACACCCTGCGTCTCGTTGTCGATTATGACGTCGAGTTCAAATTTGAGGGTGGGACCTTTAGCGACATTGACGGCCAGGTGTCGAGGGATGCGTCGACGAGGGTGATCAACGTGTTTCGCGTGGCACCGTTGTTGCTCGGCGAATAGGCTTGAGCTCTGGAGAAATTCCAGTTAATTCCCCGCCTGGCCATAGTTTTCACTAAGGGCACGCCAAGCTTTGCTCGTCACACTAGATGGCGTCGAAAGGACAACCCCAGTGTCAGACGAATCGCCCGCGCCACAATCTCCGGCTCCCCAGTCTCCCTACACCGGCTCGCCATTCCACCAGAGCCGCTATGAGGGCATTCGGGACGCGATCGCGGAGGGGAAGACCAAGGCCCGCAAAGACAAGTCCAACTTCCGCGTGAACATGTCACTGATTTTGGTGCTGATGGTAATCACCGGTGCCCTCGGTGGTTTGGGCGGAGCTGTCTGGGCGGTGTGGTCATTGACAGACGATGGATTGGTGACTTCTGGAGTGACGAGCCCCCAGACCATCACCGTGAATTCCCCTGACTCGGCCACTACCGTCTCCGGCGTCGCGGCAGCCGCGATGCCATCGGTAGTGACCATTGATGTGTCGGGGTCAAACACGGGTGGCAGTGGTTCGGGTGTGATTATCTCTGAAGACGGCCACATCATCACCAATGCCCACGTGGCAACTGTGGGCGGCCAGGAAGCAGACCCCTCGCTTCGGGTCTCGACCACCGACGGTCGACTCTGGTCTGCCGAGCTCATTGGCTCGGACCCTATTTCCGACATTGCGGTGATCAAGATCAACACGGGAGCTCCACTGACCCCGATTGCGGTAGGTGATTCCACCGCACTCAACGTTGGCGATGAGACCATCGCCATTGGGGCGCCTCTTGGACTTGCCAACACGGTCACTAATGGAATCGTGTCTGCCCTCAACCGCTCGATTACGGTCGGTTCCTCCGACACTAACGGCGATGGTCCAGGCCAATTCGACTTCGATCTTCCCTTTGGTCAGGCCGTAAACACCGCCTCGGTCTCTCTGCCTGTGATCCAAACCGACGCATCGATTAACCCCGGGAACTCTGGTGGCGCGTTGCTCAACGCCAAGGGTGAGCTCATTGGTATCAACGTGGCCATCGCGTCAAACAACGCCTCCAGCGGAATGGCGGGCAGCATCGGATTGGGATTTGCGATTCCTTCCGAATATGCGCTGCGTGTGGCCAACGAAATTATTGCGACTGGCCAACCAAGCCATGGCCTGCTCGGTGCAACAGTCACTGATGCGGCCTACAGCCAAGACGCAGTTGTTTCGGGTGCCCTGATTGACTCAGTTACCCCAGGTGGCGCGGCGGATTTGGCCGGAATGCGCTCGGGTGACATCGTGACGAAGTTCAACGGCCTGCCGATTACCAACCAGATTGATCTCACCGCGCAGGTGCGTTTCCTACCCGCTGGCGCAGAAACGACCCTCACCTACGTGCGAGGAGCCCAAAGCTTCACCGTGAAGGTGACGCTCGGTGAGCTACCCAGTTAGGACTTGAGCTTTTCGTAGATTTCTTTGCAGGTTGGGCACACAGGAAACTTTTCCGGGTCCCGGCCAGGTGTCCACATTTTGCCGCAGAGGGCCTTCACGGGTTTGCCGGTAACGGCTGATTCAAGGATTTGTTCCTTCTTGACGTAGTGGGAGAACCTCTCGTGGTCACCCTCATCGAGTTGCTCATCGCTGAGAAGCTTCTCGAGTTCCCGGTCAAGAACGTCTACGCCACCGGCGCGGTCATCGTCGAATTCAGCCATGAGAAAAGTGTAGTTCTAGCCCAGAACCGTTGAAATGGCGGGGTCTCCCGCGGTCAAGCTAAATCCTGAAGGGGGAAGCTCGGAAATGACATTCGCGTGGTGAGCTGTTGCCTCGCTCACGTGTTCCGCTGGCGACAGTGTCGATACTCGCTGTCCATCTCTGATGATGTCCACGAGAAGCTCCCGGCCACTATCAGGTGTGGCAGAGCCATCCACCACGATGTGCTCGGCAATCGCCTTGCCAGCTTCGATTTCGCGCCAGGCGTTTTTCTTCCCCCCGGCATTGTGTTTGCCCGTGCTGGTTTTCTGGACCGACACCATCTGGCCGGTGCTGTCTTCGCGGGAGACAAGTTTGTACACCAGGCCCGCGGAGGGCTGACCCGACCCTGAGACGACAGCCGTTCCCACGCCGTATGCATCCACGGGGGTGGACTGAAGGGCGGAAATGGTGAATTCATCCAATTCGTTGGTGACCACGATGCGTGTGTTCGTGGCACCGAGTGCATCAAGTTGGGTGCGCACCTGGTTTACCACTACGCGCAGGTCACCTGAGTCAATGCGTACGGCACCCAAATGTGTCCCTGCCGCTTCAATGGCCCGGGTCACACCACGTTCGATATCGAAGGTGTCGATGAGCAGCGTCGTGTCGGTTCCGAGCGTGGCCAGCTGAGAGTCAAACGCTTCAGTTTCGCTCTCGTGCAGCAAAGTGAAAGCGTGTGCCGCGGTTCCGAGAGTGGCAAGGCCAAAGCGGCGGCCCGCCTCCAAATTGCTGGTGTGGCCAAAGCCTGCAATGGCCGCCGCCCGGGCTGATGCCCACGCAGCATGTTCGCTTGTTCGCCTCGAACCCATCTCGATGAGGGGCCTGCCGGCCGCTGCTTGGACCATTCGGCTCGCCGCCGTCGCCACGGCGCAGTCGTGATTGAGCACACTCAAAATCAGAGTCTCGAGAAGGACTGCTTCGGCAAACGGCGCTTCGACTTGAAGGATGGGGGAGTGCGGGAAATACAGCTCGCCTTCTCGGTATCCGCGAACCGAACCAGAGAACCTAAAGTCTGCGAGCCAGCCCATGGTGTCGTCGCTGACAATTTTTCGATCGCGAAGAAAGTCAAGCTCGGCGTCTCCAAAGCGGAAGGCATTGATTTCATCGAGAAGGCGACCGGTGCCAGCTACCACCCCATATCGGCGACCGCCGGGGAGGCGCCTTGAGAACACTTCGAACACGCTTTGTCGATCAGCGTGACCACTGTGCCGTGCGGCATCGAGCATCGTCAGCTCATAGTGGTCGGTGAGAAGCGCCGTGGACATGTCCTAAGCCTACAAACGCTCGGGCCGTGGCCAGGTTGTTCCCCAACCATCCGCCTACACTGCAACCATGTCGAACACGGTTGTTCCCCGGTTCCTCACCCCCGACCAGCTGGGCCCACACTTCGATGACGGTGGCCCGATCATCGCTATCGACAACCGAGGCGCCTTTGGCAGGCGCCCCTACCACCGCCAAAAAGCTCACCTCATCTTGAGTGCTCTCTATCACCGCAAAGCCGAATGGGGCGATCGGGTGGAGTTTCATCAAGCCGCCAGCTATCGCGAAGTCTTGCGGGGTAGAGAGTTCGAAGTAGTCAACCCACCGTCGATGGGGCTTCGGGCAATGGTGTCGGAGCTATCCGAACAGGCAGATATTTCTGTTTTGCCATCTCGTGGGTTTGTCACCAGCGAGGAACAATTCTCCAACTGGGCGTCACACCGCCAGGGAAAACAACTCCTGATGGAAACGTTTTACCGCGACGTGCGACGCCGCGAGGGGTATCTGATGGTGCCAGACCCCTCAAAACCCGGCCAGCTCATTCCAGAGGGTGGGGCATTTAACTTCGACCACGACAACAGACAGCCCCCGCCAAAAGGCCAAGAATCCCTCGGACTGCCCCAGCCCATATGGCCCGTCGAGGATGAGATCGATGCCTGGGTTCGCACGGAGCTTGATGAGATGGAGCGCCGAGGTGATGCCACCTTTATTGGCGTCGATGGGCCGCGAGTGTTTGCGGTGACTCGGGAAGAGGCGCTCGCAGTTCTTGCTGACTTCCTTGACCACCGCCTCGAGCTGTTTGGGCCCTACGAAGATGCGGCAATGCCCGGGGATTGGTCGATGGCACATTCGCTACTTAGTGTCCCCATGAATCTCGGCCTTCTTGATCCTCGCGAGGTCATTGATGCGGCGCTTGAGCGCTACCACCGAGGTGGTGCACCCCTTGCCAGCGTGGAAGGGTTTATCCGCCAGATTGCGGGATGGCGCGATTGGGTATGGCATCTCTATTGGCACCTGGGCGATGACTACGTTGAGCGCTCAAACTATTTCGACCACACCGCGCCCCTGCCGGAAGCATTTTCAACGTTGAATCCCGACTTGGTGACCTCGCGGTGTGTCTCCCAGGTGCTCTCCGAGGTGCGCGATCGAGGGTGGACTCACCACATCAACCGATTGATGGTGTTGGGTAACCATGCGCTGCAACGAGGGATTAACCCTGCGGTGCTTAATGACTGGTTTGTTGACGCATTTGTCGATGGAACCCCGTGGGTGATGCCGGCAAACGTGGTGGGGATGAGCCAACACGCAGATGGTGGCCAGGTGGCCACGAAGCCGTATTTGTCGGGTGGGAGTTATTTGAAAAAGATGACCCAGTATTGCCAGGGTTGTCCCTTTAAACCTGAGGTGCGGGTGGGCGAGAACGCCTGCCCATTCACCGCTGGGTATTGGGCGTTTCTCGATCGCCACCACAATCTCTTGCGCACCAACCACCGCATGGCCCAGCCGTTGGCGGGTTTAGCGAGGCTTGCTGACCGTGAAGAGGTTGTCGCACAGGAGGCTCGTCGCGCCGCGTGGTGACAATTCTCTGGAGTTTGGGCTCATCTAGGATTGTGGTGTCCTCCTGGGCTCATCCAGTGGGGTGGTAGAGGGGGGTGTCTTCAAGCCAATGGCTTTCACCCCGCAGGCTTATTCGACCTTCAGTTTTGATGAGGCGGTCTGGGACTGCGACGCCTTTCGCGCTGAATTTCACTATTCGCTCAGTGGTGAGGCTGTAGAAACTAAGCGCTTTGTCGAAACGCTCCAATTCACTGCCTCGGTGACAGGGCGAATAGATCGCGAGCGATTTGATTCCCTGTTAGTCCTCATCGGTGCGGTTGCCGGGTTGAGCTATTTCAAGGCTGCAAACCCTCCCCGCATTGACCTGAAGGTTCCGGGCTTCACCCAGGCAGGTCTCGACTATTTCCGCCTCGTACTTCGCGAAGGAATGGCTGAATACGCCTACCGAAACGACCTCGGCGGACCGCTTAATCCCGAAATTGTTGTGACTGAGCCTTTGGCCGAGCCATGGGCCAGGAATTCTTGGCGCGATGTAGAAGGCGACCCTCTCGTTCCCATTGGGGGCGGGAAAGACTCTGTGGTCTCTGTTGAGGCTTTGCACCGAGCTCGACTCCACCCCATCCAATTCGCGGTGAACCCCAACCCCATCATCGAACGAGTGGCCAGAGTAAGCGGCCATGCCCTCATTAGCGCCACGCGCACGATCGACCCTCTCTTGCTCCAGCTCAACGCAGACGGCGCCCTCAACGGACATGTCCCTGTTACCGCGATTAACAGTCTGATTACTCTCGCCCAGTCTCGGATTTTGGACGCTGGTCCCGTGGTGATGTCGAATGAGCATTCCGCGTCAGAGCCCACCCTTGTATCTGGGGAATGGTCGATTAACCACCAGTGGTCGAAGTCGTTGGAGGCCGAGCTCGCCCTTCAAGCAGTCATCGGGCCGCAGGCGGGGCTTAATCCAGAGCACTATTTTTCACTACTCCGGCCCTTCTCTGAGCTTCGCATTGCGGGTGTGTATGCGATGTTCCCCCGCTACCACCAGGTGGCAACCAGTTGTAACCGCGCATTCCGTTTAGACGCGAAAGACCAATCCTGGTGTGGTGAGTGTGACAAGTGTCGATTCGTGTATTTGGTGCTCTCGAACTACCTGGCGCCCCACCAGTTGGATGCTGTCTTTGGCAGGCAGCTGCTGAATGAAGAGGAACAAATTGCGGGGTTTGAGGCGCTCCTGGGCCTGGACCAGCACAAACCCTTTGAATGCGTGGGAACAGAAGCAGAATCGATGGTGGCCCTTGGCCAGACTGCGAGAAAGCCAGCCTGGGCTAGCCATAAAGTCGTGGCTCACTTCATCTCGACAATCCCGACGTTGACCGACTCGCACACGGACTTAGAGCGTGAGGTTTTCGGTGTGCATGAGACCACTGCGGGTATCCCCAAGGTATACGAATCCGCCAGGAGCATCTTTGGTTAGCCGTACACCTCTGTCGCCTGAAGACCTCGCCGGCCAGACGGTGTTGATCGTGGGTGTGGCCCGGGAGGGTCACGCCGTCGCGAAGATGCTTCGCCGAGAAGTGCCCACGGCCACCCTGGTGGCGGTGGATCAGCGTCCCAGTGACGCAGCATTGGCCTGGAAAGACCACTGGGGCGATGACATCCCTGTGGTGGTATCACCAGACGGCGATGGCCTGCCAGACGGCGCGCAGTTTGCCGTGGTGTCGCCTGGGCTATCTCGCCACAACGCTCTGGTGCGCGGGATGGAGGAGCGAGGAATTATCCTCACCTCCGGCACCGACCTGTTCATGTCTCGCTATCGCGACAAGGTTGTGGCGGTCACGGGTAGCAAGGGCAAATCTACGACCAGTGCTCTGATTCACCACCTGTTGCAGGCCCACGGAGTCGACGCCACCTTAGGCGGCAACCTCGGCATTCCTTTGTGGGATTTGGAGCCCACGGACTGGATTGTGGCTGAAGTATCTAGCTACCAGTGCCACAGCCTCACCCATTCGCCACACACCGTCGTGTTGACGGCTTTGTTTGAAGAGCACCTCGACTGGCACGGTGACTTCGATTCGTACGTGTCCGACAAGCTCAACATTGTCGGACACGACCCGAACCACGTGATTGTCAATTCCACCCAACAGCCGCTCTTAGACGAGCTTGGGCGGCGCTATCCAGATCTTCCTTATGACCTGGTGGGGTCCTCGAGCACCTGGAGCGTGGTGGAGCAGGCCAAGGGGTGGGCGCTCACCAGAAACGGCAGTGTGGTCGTCTCGTCGAGCGAGCTCGCGCTGATGGGTATTCACAACGGCTGGAACGCAGCGCTCGCCTGCACGGCGGCAGAAACAGTGACACCGCTCGATTCGGCGGTCGTAGCCGCTGCGCTGAAATCATTTACCCCTCTGGGAAGCAGACTCGAACCGATTGCCGACTCCTCAGGAGTGGTCTTCCTCAACGACTCCCTCGCAACTAACCCACCCGCATTGGCGATGGCGTTGAGGTCAATGCGTGATCGCCGAGTTATCGCCCTCATTGGCGGATTTGATCGCGGGGTCGACGACGAAGTGTTCCTACAAGAAGTAGTCGAACACCCCCCTGCGGCGCTGATTGGACTGCCCGATTCTGGCCCTCAGTGGCTCATCCGAATCAGTGACCGCCTCGAGCAGGCAGGTGTTCCCCGCTCAAAGTGGCCGGTGATGATTCCGGTGGACGATATGACAGAAGCAGTCACCAGGGCGCGCTCGATTGCTAACCGAGGCGATGTGGTGACGATGTCTCCCGGGGCCCCCAGCTTCGGTCAGTACCGTGACTACCAAGATCGCGCCGAAAAATTCATTCAAGCCGTACACGACACAGCCCCCAGTAGTTAAGAGGAATACCTATGCCCACCCGCACCGGCCGCCAGGCCAACGAACTTCGCACCGTCACGATTGAGCGGGGCTGGAGTGAGCAAGCAGAAGGCAGCGCTCTCATTAGCTTCGGCAAGACCAAAGTGCTTGCCACCGCCAGTTTCAAGCCAGGTGTGCCCCGCTGGCTCACCGGCTCTGGAAAAGGGTGGGTGACGGCCGAATACGGCATGTTGCCTCGCTCCACTAACGACCGGATGGACCGCGAATCGGTCAAGGGCAAAATCGGTGGTCGCACCCACGAAATCTCCCGCCTGATTGGTCGTTCACTGCGCGCAGTTGTGTCCTATTCAGAGTTGGGTGAGAACACGATTGTGATCGACTGTGACGTGCTCCAAGCAGATGGTGGAACCAGGACCGCGGCGATTACTGGCGCCTATGTTGCACTTGCTGATGCAATCTCGTGGGCGAAGAAAGAAGGCCACGTGCCCCAATCGGCCAACGTCTTGATCGACCACGTTGCAGCAATCAGCGTGGGAATTGTCGATGGTCAAGCCGTCTTGGACTTGGACTATCCAGAAGATTCAAATGCCGAAACCGACATGAACGTCGTCGCCACGGGCCGTGGATTGCTCGTCGAAGTGCAAGGAACTGCGGAAGGCCAGCCATTTTCTAAAGATGAGCTTGGCACCTTGCTCGATCTCGCACTTCAGGGAATCGACCAGCTGGTGGGCATGCAACGTGAGGCGCTTGGTTCCTAGTGGACATCGTGTTCGCCACCCACAACGCCCATAAGCGCGGCGAAGTGGAAGCGATTATGAAAAAGGCGTGGCCTAAGGTCTCACTTGTCGCGCCAAAAGGAGAGCCCCCCATCGAAGATGGTTCAACCTTCGCCGAAAACGCTCTGATCAAAGCGCGTGCTGCCTTTGTGGCGACGGGTATTGCCTCGATCGCCGATGACTCAGGAATTTGTGTGGACGCATTGGGGGGAGAACCTGGAATTCACTCCGCCCGCTACAGCGGCTCGGGTGATGATCGAGAAAACCTCGATCTTCTGCTGAAGAATCTTGAGGGAATCGACGAGCGACGTGCTTATTTTGTCTGTGTTGCAGCATTTGTCGACCACGACGGGGAACACACCATCGAAAAGCGCTGGCATGGGCAGATCGCTCGAAGCGCTCACGGTGGTGGAGGATTTGGCTACGACCCGATTTTCGAGCCTCAGGGCCTGGGTAAGACAGCAGCAGAGCTGAGCTCTGATGAGAAAAACGAGATTAGCCACCGAGGCCAAGCCTTTGTCACAATGGCCAGCTTTTTACGGGACCGCTTCGGCATATAGACCCCACTGGCCTGGTTAGGCTTTTGAGTATGGAATCTGGCCTGCTCGTTGCGCTCCTAGTGACGCTTGGTGCGGGACTATCCACCGGTGTCGGCGCAGGTCTTGCGCTATTTGCAAAGGCCACCAATGATCGCTTCTTGGCGAGCGCCCTTGGCTTCTCGGCCGGAGTGATGCTGTATGTCTCGTTCGTCGAAATTCTCCCCAAGGCAATGGGTTTCTTGGGAGGCTCGGATACACCGGCGGGAATGATTGAGGGTTCGGCTGCCTTCCTCGGGGGCCTGCTGATGATGGCACTGTTGTATCGCTTCTTGCCTGACCTTCCCATGCCCCGCGCTGAAGAGCGCAAACTGCCCTCTGACCAGCCAGAACTGGATCTCCATGAGCCACGAGCCAGGCTGCTCAAGGCCGGAATGCTGATCGCGCTCGCAATCACCATTCACAACTTCCCCGAAGGCATCGCCACGTTCTTTCTCACCCTCGATGACCCCGCGGTGGGTATGAGCGTCGGTACTGCCATTGCGATCCACAACATCCCCGAGGGAATCGCCGTCGCGATTCCCCTGTACTACGCGCTTCACAAGCGAGCGTGGGCGTTTGGTCTTGGTATCGCCAGCGGTCTCGCAGAGCCGCTGGGGGCAATTATTGGGTATTGGATTTTGCAGCCCTACATCTCAGATTCGCTGCTTGGCATCCTTTTCGCGGTGGTTGCCGGAATCATGGTCTACATCTCGGTAGACAGCTTGTTGCCTGCCGCGCGTGAGTTTGGCAGTGGACAGGTCGCCATTTATGGAGTCATTGCCGGAATGGCCGTAATGGCACTCTCACTCGTGCTCTATCGAGTCAATTAAACGTGCGGAAGGGGGGAGTTGAACCCCCACGCCCGAAGGCACAGGAACCTAAATCCTGCGTGTCTGCCAATTTCACCACTCCCGCAAGGCTCTCTAGTCTACTGACCTCGAGACGGCTCGATTGTGGGGATAACTTCCACACTTCAACAC
>JAYOHK010000006.1:0-56866 GCA_038118225.1 Cellulomonadaceae bacterium
AACCTGCGACCAAAAGATTAGAAGTCTTCTGCTCTATCCGCTGAGCTACGAGGGCAGTGATGTCAGTCTACAAGTGCAAGAAACCCCGCCACAGGCCAACCAGTTCCTCGCTTAGGCTTGATTTATGCCGCTCATTGTCGAGGTGCCCGACTTTGAAAGCCCGGAATTTGTAGCCAACCCCTATCCCGGGCTAGCCCACTTACGCGCTGCAGGGCAGCCTGTGTGGAGCGAGCAGCTTGGTCAATTCCTCGCGGCGACCCACCGGGATGCAAACGATGTGCTCCGTGCACGCTCTCTCCAGAGGGTATTTAGCCCCAGAGAGCCAGTCGACGAGTGGTCAACCTTCAATTACCTCCACGCTGACTCCCTCTTGGACTCAGAGCCACCCAAACACACCCGTCTTCGCTCTCTGGTGACCAAAGCGTTTAACCCCAAGACCATTGACGGGCTTCGCCCGGCAGTGGGCGAAATTGTCGGACGACTCCTCGACGAGATGGAGAACAACTTCACCAAAGGAACCGCCGACCTCATCCACGATTTTGCCGAGCCACTGCCCGTCAAGGTAATCGCGTATCTGCTGGGGTTCCCTCCCGAAGATGAGGATCTTCTTCGCCCGTGGTCGCAGGCGATTGTGAAGATGTATGAGGTCTCCCCCTCGGACCAGACTCGAGAAGATGCCAAGAAAGCCGCCACTGAGTTCGCTGCCTATGTGGAGGGTCTCATGAGGCACCGAAAGGACCACCCAGGCGATGACTTGATCTCACAGCTAGCGGCCGTGGAAGACGGTGGCGAACGCTTAAGCGCCCACGAACTCATTGCCACCTGCGTCCTTTTGCTCAACGCCGGCCATGAAGCCAGCGTGAATGGGCTGGGAAATGGAATGGTCGCCGCGATGAACCATCCCGAGCAGATGGATTTACTCCGCGCGCGTCCTGATGAAGTTTCCCCCACCGCTATCGAAGAGTTCTTGCGCTTTGACTCGCCTCTTCACCTGTTTGAGCGCACTGCTCGTGCGGACACCGAAATTGGCGGGGTTGTGGTGAAAGAAGGCCAAAAAATCGCTGCGCTCATTGGCTCAGCAAACCGCGATGAGAGCGTGTTTGACCAGCCAGAGCGCTTTGACATCACGAGAGACCCCAACCCACACATTGGTTTCGGGGCGGGGATTCACTTCTGTATTGGGGCGCCACTTGCCCGGATGGAAATGTCAATCGCACTTCCCGCATTGATGAAGCGTTTTCCAGACATCACCTTGTCGGGGCAGCCGGAGTCTCGCGGAACGTTTGTGCTTCGCGGCTGGGCGCGTGCACCGGTTGCCGCCTCCTAGGAGGATTTCTCACGGTCTGTGTCTGCGGACACTTGGCCTGGAATATCGACAAGTAGTTCTGGCCTCGACGAGTCCCTCTGGGTAACAATTCCCGCCACAATGACACAGACCATTCCCACCAGATGCAGGGGGTCGGGAATCTGGATCAAAATCAGCATGCCAATTGCCGCGGCAATGGCGGGTTCGACCGCCATCAGCGTCCCAAAGGCCCGCTTCGACATTTTTCGAAGTGCAGCCATTTCAAGGGCGAAGGGAAACACGGGGGTAAGCAGCGCCAGAATCACTCCCACTCCGACCACACCCCAGGTGAGGTTTCCCCACGCTTGAGGAAGTCCAATAAACGTTGAGGTGAGTGCAGCAATAGGCATCGAGAGTGCGAGTCCCTTAATTCCACTGAAGCGATCGCCCACACGCTGGGTCATCACGATGTAACAGCCCCACCCAAACGCGGCAATAAGTGCGAAGCCAACACCGATCCATTCGAAATCGCCCTGCCATGGTTCGGTCAACAACACCACTCCCACGAGCGCGAGCAGCGGCCACAGTGCTGCACGCACAGACCGCCCCGCGATAGCAGCCACTGTGAGCGGGCCTAAGAATTCAATGGACACTGTCGTACCCAGCGGCAGGCGATCAAGTGCGGAGAGAAAGGCCGTGGTCATTGCACCTGTAGCAACTCCTAATCCCAGGAGCGAGAGCCACTGAGATCTGTCCAGGCCTCGAACGCTGGGTCTGGCGATTGCCACCAGAATGATCGCCCCCAGCGCCATTCGGAGCCACGCAGTTCCTGCCGGGCCAATCTCGTCAAAGAGCGAAATGGAGAGAGCTGAACCCGATTGGATGCTAAACATCGCGATTACCGCAAGCGTCCACGGCGGGATGCGACCTGTCACAGTCATCCCCACAGCGTAGGCGCTGGGATAGTCACCACTCCCCCGTCTTTGTAGGAAAGTCCTTCTGGAATGTCGTGGGAGAGCAAAACCGGACCGTCGATGTCTACAAATTCAGCGAATTGGCCCACCACGTAGCTTGGCGCCATGGACAGGGACGTTCCCGTCATATTGCCCACCATGATCTTCTTGCCATCGGCCCGTGCCCGCTCAACAATGCTGAGCGCTTCGGTCAAGCCCCCACACTTATCTAATTTGATGTTGATGACGTCATAGAGCGGAGCAACCTGGTCATATTCATCGAGAGAGAGCAAGCTTTCGTCGGCGCCCATAAGAATGTGGCGCGGGACACGGGCCAAGTCAGCATCACTCCCCCGGGCAAGGGGCTGCTCGACCATGGCAATACCGAGTGCTTCCAGCTCGGGTGCGATGTCTATCAGCTGGTCGACACTCCACCCTTGGTTCGCATCGACGACTAGCTGGGCATCGGGGCGAGCTTCTCGAATGGCGCTCAAACGCTCGATCGGCTGGTTCGAGTCGAGCTTGACCTTCAGTTTCGAAAAGTTCGAGAGCTCAACTGCCCGCTGCGCCATTTCGTCTGGAGTTCCAATTCCTATGGTGGCGACGGTGGTGAGCTCGTGCCGGTCGATACTGAGGAGTTCCCAAATGGTGACACCACGGGTCTTGCACTCGAGATCCCACATCGCGCAATCCAGGGCGTTACGCGCGCCTCCTGGGGCCAACAGGCCCTGGATGTCCTCCCGGGATGCACCGGCTTCGACGGCCGCTCTCACATTTTCTAGTTCAGCCGCCATGGAGTCTTGGGTGTCGCCCAAGTAGTAGATGCCACAAGCCTCACCACGGCCCGAATGACCATTTTGAGTCAGGGTTACCCAGATGGCTTGTAGCTCGGTGAAGGTGTACCCAGTGATCACGAAGGGAGAGTGAAGTGGAAAAGTCTTCTTCTCCACTCGCATCTCTCTCATCAATTAAGCCCCTTGAGGTAGTCGATGATCGGACCCACGCCACCACGGAGCGGGTCAACCGCAGGTAGTTCGTATTGTTCAGATAGCGAGGCGAGATAGGCGACGCTTTCGGAATCACTGAGAGCACTCGTGTTCACGCTAATTCCCACCGGTTGTATTGCTGGATTTACTTGAGACCCAATCTCAATGGTGCGCTCGATCACATCAGCAATATCAGGGAGTGGGAAGTTGTCCCATCCCGCGATGTGGGTGCGGCCCGCTTCAGTGCACACAACAAACGCATCGGGTTGTGAACCAATCAACAACCCCATGCTCACAGGCGCATAACCAGGGTGGTGCAACGCCCCTTGACCTTCGATGACGTCCCAGTGGTTTTCCTCGTTTGCGGGAGAGAGCATTTCCGCAGCGCCGGTGAGGAAATCTGACACCACAGCGTCCATCGGGATGCCCGACCCGGAAATCATGATGCCGGTTTGGCCACTTGCCCTAAACGTGGCATCAACACCCTGGCTCAACATTTCTTGCTCAAGAGCGAGCGCGGTGTATTTCTTTCCCAGGGCGCAGTCGGTTCCGACCGTCAGCAATCGCTTTCCCGGCCGCTTTAGCCCCGTCCCCACTGGGATATTTACGGGGGGCACTCTCACATCGACCAGGCGACCACCACCGGATTCGGCCGCTGCGACGAGCTCTGGGAACGACGTCAGCCTGGTATGAAAGCCCGCGACTACGTCTAGTCCTAGATCGAGTGCCTGAACCAGAGCAGGGATCCAATGACTGGGCATCGAACCACCCACCAGCGCAACGCCAATCACGACCGATTTTGCGCCGGCTTCGATTGCGGTGACGATGTTGTAATCAGGAATTCCTGCATCTGCCGTATTGGGGGTGAGGCGAAACTGCCCCATGCAGGCGTCGGGGCTCCATTGGGCAAGGCCCAGACCCGTCTTGGCGTAAGTGGTGCGTTCTTCATCGCCGAAGAACAGGAGATAGGGCGTCTTAATCTCAAGCATTGGCCCAGTTTGCCATCCAAAACACGACAACTTCGAGAATCCTCTAGTTGTCCACAGGTGAATTTTGAAATTTCTTATCCACCAATAGCTTAAAAGCCCTTCTAATACCGATTTGATACCATTAGGGTCATGGCCATGACATTACGAATAAGCGACGAGCTAGACCACAGGCTGACCGAATACACCGCACAGAGCGGTGTATCTAAGAACCAGTTCATTCTGGACGCAATTGAAGAGCATTTGGATCGAGCCGATCAACGCTCGGCAACCCGTAAATCGGTGCGTCGAATTGTTGAGCGGGACTCCGCTTTGCTTGAGCGTCTGGCTGACGCGTGAGTGTCCCGCTCGACCTCGACAGTTTCGTAGAGTCCCTAACCGATATCGGTTTTGTCGTGCGGGACGCAGGCCTCTTGGCCTCTGCATTGGAGCGCCCACACAGCACTTTGTTTGGCGAAGAGGTCTACACGGACTTAGAAACCAAGGCCGCAGCGCTAGGCCATGCCATTGCGAAATACCATCCAATGCTCGACGGCAATAAACGGTCGGCGTGGATAGCCATGAACGTTTTCCTCGAGCTAAACGGCTTCAATGTCGAAGCAAGTACTGACGACGCTTTCGCCTTCATGCTTGATATCGCCAACGACCGCATCGAAATTGATGGAATTGCCGCCTGGATCAGACAGCGAATGACTGCCTTGAACTAAGCCTTGGCTATTCAAACCTCAACGCGTCGACTGGCTGTAGTTTCGCCGCAGTCCTCGCGGGCCACACACCAAAGACAATTCCCACGGTCGCACTGAAACCAAGGGCCAGTGCCACGGTGTTGGGGTCAATGAAGAAGTCCCAATCACCCAACCGGCTCAGTCCAAACGATGCGAGTTCGCCGATAAACAGGCCGATAAAGCCGCCCATCAGGGACAAAACGACCGCCTCCATCAAAAACTGCACCAAAATCTGGTTCTGGGTGGCGCCAATTGCGCGCCTCACACCCACCTCGCGGGTGCGCTCACGCACAGACACCAACATGATGTTCATGATTCCGATGCCACCCACAACAAGACTGATTCCTGCGATACCGGTAATCAGCAGGCTCAGAGTTCCCGTCACGGTGTTTACGGCATCTTGAAGGGCCGCCTGGTTGAAAATGATGAATTCAGCATCATCGTCACTCGCCAGGCCCTTTTCGACCCGCAAATAGTTGGTCACCGAGGTTTCCACCGGGTCAACGGTTTCTTTCGACACTGCCTGCACGTTAATCACGGACACATAGGGCGACTTCGCAAAGAGCGAGCGCGCTGCGGTTTGGGTGATGTAGACGTTTCCGGAACCACCAAAGCCGTCTGCGTCATCGAGCACGCCAATGAGCTGGAAGGCCACACCGTTAATGCGGAACTCGCTACCCAGGTCACCAAAGGTCATACCCAGGTCATCAGCGGCTACTGCGCTCAACACCGCAACGCGGGCGGACTGAGCGGCTGGTGCGCCGGGCAAAAAGCGCCCCGAGGCAATTGTGGGAGTTGCAATTGCTTCGTAGCCGGGCGAGACACCAATCATGCCGAGGCTGGTGTCGTTTCCTTCAAAGCTTGCCGATCCGTTGGCCCGGACCTCGCTAGATACTCGCAACACGTTCGGAAGTTCAGCCATGTTGTCCATGTCTGACTCTTGAAGACCATCGGGAGTCGTCGCCGTGATTGAGATCTGGTTGGCACCCAGATCAGAAAGAGTCTCATCGATTCCCTGCTGGGCGCCTTGGCCCACGGAAATCAGTGCCACCACAGAGGTCACACCAATGATGATGCCCAGCATGGTGAGCGCAGAGCGCATCTTGGAAGCTTTGATGCGCTGAAACGCCATACGAAGAATGAGCCACGGGGTCATTTGGCACCTGCCATCTGGCCAGAGCGCTCATCGCGCTCGATCAGACCGTCTCGAATGTATACGCGCCTCTTCGCCGCTGCTGCGACATCCAAATCGTGGGTAATCAAGACGATGGTGCGGCCTTCGTTGTTCATCTCTTGGAAGATCTTCATTACCGCTTCACCGGAGGCTGTATCGAGCGCACCGGTTGGTTCATCGGCCAACACCAAATCGGGGTTAGTCACCAATGCGCGGGCAATCGCGACGCGCTGCTGCTGTCCGCCAGAGAGTCTCGAGCGGTCAAAGTCCAGCCGCTCACCAAGGCCGAGCCTTGTCAAGATGTCGGCAGCGCGACGCCTCGCCTCACGGGGGCTAAGTCCTTGGTACAACAGTGGCGTCGCCACGTTGTCAACGGCAGAGGTCAAGGGCAACAGCTGAAACTGCTGGAACACGAATCCAATGGAGCGCGAGCGAAGGCCTGTGAGTTCTTTGTCGTTGAGGTCTTTGACGTTCTTGCCCGACACGATGACTTCACCACTACTTGGCCTATCGAGGCAGCCAATCATGTTCATCATCGTCGACTTACCAGAGCCCGAGGGTCCAACGATCGCGACAAACTCGCCGCGCTCAACCTCGAGGCTCACATCAGCGAGTGCCACAGTGGGCACATCGCCTGTTTGGTATTCCCTCCGCACATGGCGAAGGTCAACGACGAGATCAGTCATTAGTTGAACTGTTCTTGCTGACGCTGCTGGTCTTCTACTCCAGGCGGTGGACCCGTTCCTGGCTCCCAATCGCCTCCGACAACCGGGAACGCCCCAACGTCACCAATGATGACTGTTTCGCCTCCGACGAGGCCAGAGAGGATCTCAGCGAGGTTTCCACCCTGAACACCCGTTTCAACGGGCACCGTGACGATCGTGTCATCTGATTGCAAAACGTTGACGTAAGTAGCGTCACCCTCAAAGTTCAACGCAGCCACCGGTGCCGCCACGACGTTTGGTGTCTGGGCGGTGACAATGTTGACCTGCGCGGTCATTCCCACGCGAAGTTTGGCGGGTGGGTTATCAACCGACACCGTGACCTCATAGGTCGTCAGGGTTCCCCCGCTGGGGTCCACTACTCCCTGGAGCGAGACATCGGTCACTGTTCCGGTGGTCGACTCTTCTGGCAGTGCGTCGAAGTCAACAAGCACTTCCTGTCCTTCTTCAATTCCGACAATGTCGGATTCGGAGAAGAACGCGGTTACTTCAAAGCCACCCAAGTCAGCGATCGTGAACAAGTCCGCCCCAGCGGAGCTCACCGAGTCGCCCTCTTCGACCGCTACGGTCAAGATGGTTCCTGACATGGGGGCCCGAAGAGTTGCCTTCTCAAGGTTTGCTTCAGCCTGCGCGAGACCAGCCCGTGCCGATGCGAGCGCAGCTGACGCCGCCGACTTTTGTCCAGGGACCCGCGCCTGCTGATACGTCGCGGTGTCGCGCTGTGCCTGAGCGGCACCCACTTGCGCTTCAGCAGCGTCAACCGCTTCAGAGCGGTTAGACGATGCGTCCTTGGCGTCGGCGAGTGCCTTGGCCGCAGTGGCGAGTGCCTGATCAGCGGTGTTAATTGCTTGTTGGGCTTGCGCTTCGGCCAGGTTCGCAACTGAGACGCCATCTTGAGCAGACGCAAGAGTGCTCTTCGCCGCAGCGAGGGCAGCGTCGAGAGCGAGAGTGTCGAGGGTGGCTAGTACGTCGCCTTCTGAAACCTGGTCTCCTGCTTCCACATCAACAGTGGCGATGTCTCCTGCCACGGAGAACTTCAGACCCAACTGGTCAACCGACTGGACTTCCCCAGAGGCCGCAACGGTGGTCGTGATGTCTTGGACAGTGACCGCATCGGTAATCAACACTTCCGATGGACTAGGGCCCGGCTGCAGTGCAGACACCGTAATGGCGCCACCTCCCACAATCGCCGCCGCAATGACGACTCCGAGGGTAATTTTGGACGATTTCTTCACCAGGGCTCCACACATTCTTAAGTCACGAAAACTAGCCCCTTCAGTCTGTCAGCGAAGCTGGTCCATTCCTTGGGAATTCCTGGGCGATTCCGGTGAGTGTGTACTCCTCGATACACTCGAGGGAATGTCTGAATCAACGCCCCCTCTGCTCGTCTGGCTCGATGCCGAAATGACCGGGTTAAACCTCGATGCCGACGAGCTGGTCGAAATAGCGGTTCAGATCACCGACTATGACCTCAACCGCCTAGACGAGGGCTTTCACGTGGTGATTAAGCCAAGCGATAAATCGCTTGCCCAAATGAATGATTTCGTGCGTCACATGCACACCGACAGTGGGTTGATCAACGACATTCCCCACGGCATCACCCTCGCTGAGGCAGAAGAAAAACTCATGGAGTATCTGCTTGGCCACCTTCCTGAGCCCGGCATGGCGCCGCTTGCGGGAAACACGATTGGCACCGATCGGGCGTTCTTGCAGCGCTACATGCCCCGAGTGAACGACCACCTGCATTATCGGAACATCGATGTATCAACCATTAAAGAGCTCTCTCGGCAGTGGTTTCCGAAGGTCTATTTCCAATCCCCCACCAAAGCGGGCGGCCACCGGGCAACAGCAGACATTCTCGAATCGATCCGCGAATTGGACTATTACCGCAAGGCAGTGATGGCCGAACAGCCTGGTCCCACCACCTCGGAGGCGAAGAAGATTTCAGAGGCTGTCACAAAATCGTTTGGACCAATCGAGCACTAAGCCTGGCTGTATTACACTTAGGAGGCCCGCAAGGGCGCATGGTGGGTATAGCTCAGTCGGTAGAGCGCCTGGTTGTGGTCCAGGAGGCCGCGGGTTCAAGCCCCGTTACTCACCCCATGGAATGGCCAAGTCTCGACGAATTTGAATCGATGGTCGTCGCTGAACTAGACGCCCTGCCCGATGACATGGTCGCAGGCCTCGACAACGTCGCGATCTTTGTCGAAGATACGCCCCCAGACGGTGAAGAAATCCTCGGACTCTACGAAGGCGTTGCCCTCACAGAACGAGGCGACTACGGCTTGGGTGAGCTTCCCGACCGTATTGTGATTTTTCGCACCCCGCTTCTGGAAATGGCGCGGGACCGAGAGCATCTGGCCGCAGAGATTCGAATCACCCTGATCCATGAAATCGCCCACTATTACGGAATAGACGATGGCCGCCTGCACGAATTGGGCTGGGCCTAGGTCAAGACTGTGCGAAGAGCCAGTGCAGGCGAGTCGTGCCTGTCGATAAAGCGCTGCTCTTGGAGTGCCCAGCGTGTCCACTGCGGGCGATACATTTCACCGTCTCGCCCCATTGCCCGCTCAAATCTCACTGGCTCGCTGGCCTCAAGCCACACCGATTCGGTGGCCAGCACAGCGCTTCTCGCTGAGAGCACGCCACACCCCTCGACCACAATTCCAGGGGCATCAGGAATCACCCGGTGGCCACGGTAGGCCATCTCATCCCAATTCCACACCGGCAACTCGGCCTGGCCGTGTGTGATCCAGTGCGGAAGCACCTGCTGCATCACCAGCGCCTGGCCTGCGTCTAATCCATCCCACCCCGGATACACCTCATCGAGGCTCACCAGGACAAACCCGCGCTCGGTGGCTAACTGGAGGGCGTAATCGGATTTACCCGCCCCCGATCTGCCATCAATCACAACTACTTCTCGGCGTGTCACGCGCTCACCCATGATCGCTCGACTCGTGCTCGCGCTGGCCCACCGCAGAAATCACCCACACCGCGACAGCTGCCAGCACGATAAACGCACTGGCTGCAACCATCGCCATACCGAGATTTTCTCCTCCCGGCCGGGACATCAGACGAAACATCACCAGAGGCAACGTTTGATCAGAGCCATAGGCAAGAAACCTCGCAGCACCAAACTCTCCGAGCGAGGCAAGGCTCACCAGTGCCGTGGCCGCCGTCAAGGGTTTTGCCAAAATAGGAAGCTCCACAAAGCTCGCCACTTGCCACCGTTTAGCGCCATCGAGAACCGCGGCTTCACGAAGCTCAGACGAAAAAGCCCGCCGTGCCGGTGCGATGATCTGAAACGCCAGTGGCGTGAGGAAAATACTTTGCACCAGTGGCAACAGCACCCAGCTACCAGACGCCCAAACCGGCAAATACCCCGACACCACGAGGGCAGCAAGCCCCAAGACCACGGGAGAGATCCCCAGCGGCAATAAGACAGCAAGTCCAACGCGCTTTGTACTGAGTAGCCACGCAAGAATCAGTGACACCGCTAGTGCGACCACCATATTGCGCAACGAGTTGCCCACTGCGTCGACCACACTCACGTTCAAGATGTCTCGTGCACCTCGACCCGCGAGCGCCAGCACATTTGCCCACAGGCCTGATCCTTCGAGCACCGCGCGAGAAAACACTCCCCCGACAACCCAGGCGATGACGCCGATCAGGCCCATGCCAATCACCATTCCCAGAGGGGATCGACGTGTTGAGGGTGGAGCGTCACTAAACAACACGGTGGGCTGTGCGCCCAATCTCGCAGACACAACGAAAAACCCGATCGTCAACGCTGTTTGAAGAAGCGCCAACCCTGCAGCGGCTCGCAGATCAAGCAGTTGCAGGGCGGCCGTGGCAATACCTGTTTCGAGAGTGTCAATGCTCCCCTGACCCAGACTGACCACCAGACCGAAACTCGTGGCGGAATAAAGAGCAACGAGCAACCCTGCCGCGCTTAAGGCGGGAAGCTGTTGGGGAAGATCGATGAAGCGACGAACTGGACCAGGTGACGCCCCATCAAGCGAGGCCGCTTCGACCTGCTCCCGGGGCACGACAGAGGCCGCAGTGACCACGGCGATAAAGCCGACGTTCATCAGAGCGTGGGCCAACACCACCGCCATGACTCCCACCCGGTAGTCGTCAAGGAATGAGCCGAAGAACGGGCGAAAGGCAAGCCCGATGAGAAAGGCGGGAAGCAAAAAAGGCAACAGGAGAACACTGGTCAGAATTTTCCGGCCGACCGACACCGATGCCAACCACAATCCGACCGGATATCCCGCGATAAGCGTCACCACCGCGCTCATCGAAGCGATAAACGCGGTGGTGATAAAGAGTTCGGCGCTAGCGGTCAAAGACCTCAGACCAGTCTGCTAACCAGGTGTCACGGTTACCGTTTACGTCAAGGTCTTCGCCACGCGTTGAGGCAGCGGGTAGTGCAAATTGCGCCCACGATTCGGGCACACTGATTCCCTCAACTGCGGGGTAGACATACATCGCCTCCGGCACGGAGCGTTGGAAATCGTCACCGCGTAAGAACTCGACGAGAGCCTCAGCACCGGCACTATTCGCTGAATCTGCAATCACCCCGGCAAATTCGGTTTGGCGGAAGCAGTCATCGAGAAGCGCACGAGAGCCCGCGGTTCCATCCTCGTTTACTTCAGCCGACGGAGACGATGCATAGCTCAGCACAATCGGCCGATCTCCGCCATAGCGTGTGAAGTCGGAGAAGTAGGCGTCCTCCCATGACCCCGCGACTTTCACCTCATTCTCACGAAGTGCTATCCAGAACTCCTCCACTTCTGCCGGGGTGTCAAATGCGGCGTGGGTTGAGGCGAGAAACGCTAAGCCTGGGGAGGAGAAATTGGGGTTGGATATGACAGCGAGCCCCTTAAATTCTGGCTGAACCAATTCCCTCCAGTGTTCAGGTGGCGTGATTGCTTGTTCTTCGAACCAGGCAATGTCGTAGTTAAAGCAGACATCCGAATAGTCAATTGCCAACGGCTCACCGTCAATCACACCTTCGGATTCTGCGCGTCCCAGGAACGTGTTGTCGATCCCAAAGAATGCGTCCGCAACAGGTGCGTTCTTGCTCAACACGAGCTGGTTTGTCAGCGAGCCCGTGTCACCCAGCCGGATAATCTCCAGCTCGTAACCAGAATCAGATTCGAACTGGTTGATCAACTCATCGCTGATCACAAACGAATCGTGGGCGGCGAGGCGCACCAGAGTGTTTTCCTCGCTGGCACAACCAGTAAGAGCCATCAAGGCAATGGCCAGGAATGCGAGTTTTTTCATTTCGTGCCTTTCCAGATTGTGGATGGGGCACGGGATAGAGGTCCTCCCTGCGCTGGCATTACCCAGATCAGGTTCGACGGTCGAAGCGGGCGCTTCCTCTCAGCCTTCTCGGCTCCCGTGTGGCTGAAAGTGTAGCGAACCTAGAAGGACGGCAGCTTAAACGGCTGCGAGGCGCGCAGCTGGTGCCCCCAGCGCATTCCCTTAGCAATCGGATAAATCGCCAGATACACCCAGGCAGGTGCCCGAAGGCGCCGCTTCCTGATGCCGTGGTGGCGGTAGGTGCGATCAAACCGCTGGACATAGTCGTAGAAGTCTTTTGGGGTGTCGTCGATTCGACGCGCCGACATTCCCGCGAGCATCGCTGACGAATAGACCGCCTTTAACCCGTGGTCATACAGGTGCACTGACAAGTCGATGTCTTCGTGCATCTTGTCGTCGGCATCCAGGCAAATCTCATCGCGAATGTCCCACCAGGCGTCACGCCGGAGAGCCATGTTGGTGCCAAAGAGGAAGTGGTAGCTCGTGGCCAGGCGATACATCGCCTTTCTCGAAGCGTCATCGGCTCTGGCCATATAGCGACGGAGGGGCATGTCGTAGTAGACGACGGGGCCGGTGGCGGCGTGAACCGTGGGATCCATAAAAACGTTTTGGACGTTTTCGACCCAGTCGGGCTCTAACAGGGTGTCGGAGTCAATCCGGCCGATGACGTCGCTGGTGACTGCGTCGAAGCCCATGTTCCTGGTGGGGGTAATGCCCTGAGCCTGCTCTTGGCGCAACACGGTAATGGGAGCGTCGGGGTATTCGTTGATCAGTTCTTGGAGAATCTGCGCCGTGTGGTCGGTGGACTTGTTATCCACCACGATGATTTCCGCAGCGGGAGATGTTTGACCAATCGCCGCGGTGACACAAGCGCGAATTGTTGCTTCTTCGTTGTAGGCCGGAATCACAATTCCGACGCTTGGACGAACGGTCTCAGGCACCCACGGCCCCCATGGTGGCGGCCATCAATTGGACATACACAGTGCCCGACTTAGTTTCTTGTTCCCCCACGTCCTCAAAGCCCATCCGGTGGTGAAATGCAATGCTCACCGGGTTAGGTGGATCGAGGTTCACCTCACAGGTGACATAGCCAAAGCCTCGCTGCTTGGCTTCGGCAAACACCTTGTTGTACAAATTAAGCCCCAAACCACTACCCCGATGGGCTTTGGCCACGACGATACGGTCGATGTAAAAGTGGCTGTCGTAGTTGCGTTCGAAATAACGGTAGTTCTCCGAGTCGTAATCTGCCCCGGGAGAGAAACAGAAGATGAAGCCGGCAATCTCACCGTCTCGCCATGCCGCCATTCCCCAGGACGCTTTTGCGATGAGCTCCTGGAGCTCTTCGGTGGTCGCTTTGGGGACTGCGGGGTAGGCGTCATTATTGAGCGTGCGAATTGCTTTAAGGTCGTCGTCGGTGATCGGCCGGTAGTCGGTCTCACCCTCAAACGGGGAACCAGATTTGTTCACGCGCACAGCCTAGACCAGCCTCGCCATCTTCGTCCTACCAGCCCCATGTTCCCGGCGCACCCTTAAACGGGCCTGTCACTCGGGAAGTAATCCATCCCCCATAAAAATCGCCCTCTTGGGCGACGACGACTTCACCGTCGACGGTGCACTGGTCAACTCTGCCGGGATACAGCGCAATGTAATCGCGAATGGCGTCAAACTCTCTCGTGGGCTCGGGATACCACCAGGCCGATCGAGCCAGACGCTCACCGTCCACGACAATGTCGGCGTAGTGGGCAACACCCTTGAACTCGCACACCGTCGGGCCAGGCACGGGTTCAAAAAACTCCATCCGGCAGTCTGCGCGAGGGAGGTAATACGTGGGCGGATGGGACGTTTCTAACACCCTGATCGCGCCGGTGGTGTCACACAACACCTGGCCTCGGTGGGTAACGATGACCCGTTCTGAAGACGGCGATAACGCCGGTGGCCTGGGGTAATCCCAGACAGATTCCACATCATCTTGAGCCATGGAGAGTGAGGCTACGGGTCACGCCAGGGTAAACGCTGAGTAACAGCTTGGCAATTACTCCCCAGAAAGTCCCTCACGGCACTAGGCTGATACATGCGTGACAAACCCCTGTAGTGAAACTTGCGTTCTGGTTGTTGTAATCGGTCCTCTGGTAGTACGAAAGGGACACAGTGACGAGTTGTTTCGTAACTCGAAACTCCTAACCAGAAATACAGCAACAGCAAAGGAAGTTCATGGCCACCGGAATTGTTAAGTGGTTTAACGGCGACAAGGGCTACGGGTTCATCACCCCTGACGACGGCGGAGCAGATGTCTTCGCTCACTTCAGCGCCATCCAGTCCTCTGGATACCGCAGCCTCGAAGAAAACCAGAAGGTTGAATTCGATGTCACCGAGGGTCAAAAAGGCCCTCAGGCAGAAAACATCAAGCCTCTCTAATTTCTGAGACGTTGAGTAACGCCAGTCCCGTGTGGGGCTGGCGTTACTTTTTGCCCTTTTACACTGAATAGATGCGCTCTCTCAGTCCCGAGGAAATTAGAAACGCTTTAGTCAATGTTGATGAGACGGAGCGACTCGATGTTCCCCTCCCCGGACTTCACGAAACGATTTGGGAAGAGCGGGAATTTCTCGGCTGGCGAGACCCCGAGAAACCACACCGTGGCTACATTGTCTACTGGGACGGCGAGACACCGCGGGGTGTGAAACTTCGCGCGTCGGAGACAGCGATGCCCCCGGGAAAGCCCGCGATGTGTTCGCTGTGCCACACCCAACAGCCAGCACCCCAAGTGAGTTTGTTTGTTGCCCCTAAGGCAGGAGCTCCTGGCCGTCGCGGCGACACCGTTGGCACATATCTATGCCGCGACCTATCGTGTTCTGCGCTCATTCGCATGAAGCCAGCCGATGATCCCAATCATCCTGCCGCCACAGACACCGTCAAACGGCGCTCTGAAGGGGTGCGACAACGGCTTGCCGGATTTACCGCCCGTGTCGTGGGCGACGAAAAAATCTAGCGCTCGGAGCGACCGAGAATCACCATCGGAATCACAAACGCTGCGACCGAGGTGAAGATTCCCGCGGTGAACAAGAGTGCGGGATATGGGTCTGGCACCACGAACGCGTAGGCATACATCGGGAACGATGCCAAGAAGATGACCGATGAGAGGACGAATAAAAAGATGTTCATGGTGTCTTCAGTATTCCACAGTCACAGACTCCGCGGAGCCTAGGAACCGGCCCTCTCCAAGATCAATTCGCGCACACGCTTCGCATCTGCCTGGCCACCCAGCGCCTGCATGACTTTTCCGATAATCGCGCCCGCTGCTTGAACCTTGCCCTCTTGGATTTTCGCCAAGACATCAGGATCCGCCGCTAACGCTTCGTCAATCGCCGCAGTCAGGGCTGAATCATCAGAGACAACGGCGAGGCCTTGAGCGTCGATAATCTGCTCAGCCGAGCCCTCACCGTCGACCATGCGCGCGAGCACATCGCGCGCAATCTTGTCGGTGATCACTCCAGAGGCGACACTCTTATCGAGATCAGCAACCTGCTCCGGGGTCAACAAGTCGGTCGCTGCAACGCCACGGTCGTTGGCGATACGAGAAAGCTCACCCAACCACCACTTCTTTGCCGCCGCAGCGCTCGCGCCAAGCTCGATTGTTGACTCGACTGCGTCGATTAGGCCGGCGTTCACAATCGCCTGGAAGTCCATTTCGGGCAGCGCCCACGCATCACGCAAACGTCGGCGCCTCGCCACAGGCGCTTCGGGCAACGAGGCCCGAATCTCGTCGAGCAGTGCGGGATCAGGGGTAACCGGCAACAAGTCCGGCTCGGGGAAATAGCGGTAATCATCCGCGTCTGACTTGGGACGCCCGGGGCTGGTCTGCCCGGTGTCTTCGTGCCAGTGGCGGGTTTCTTGAATAATCGCGGTGCCTTCGCTCAGCAGAGTGGCTTGCCGCTGGATTTCGTAACGCACAGCCCGCTCAATCGAGCGGAACGAGTTGACGTTCTTCGTTTCGGTGCGGGTCCCAAACTCTGCCTGACCCTTCGGCCGAAGCGAGACGTTCGCATCACAGCGGAGGTTTCCCCGTTCCATGCGTGCTTGCGAGACTCCCAGTGACAACACCAGGTCGCGGATAGTTTGCACATAGGCACGAGCGAGCTCAGGTGCCCTCTCCCCTGCTCCATCAATGGGCCTGGTAACGATTTCCACCAGAGGTACGCCGGCGCGGTTGTAGTCAACGAGTGAGTATTCGGCACCGTGAATACGACCAGTGTCACCACCGATGTGGGTGAGCTTTCCGGCGTCTTCTTCCATGTGGGCACGTTCGATGTCGACACTCCACAGGGTGTGATCATCAAGTTCCACCTCGATCGAACCATCAAAGGCGATGGGCTCGTCGTACTGGCTAATTTGATAGTTCTTGGCCAGGTCTGGGTAGAAGTAGTTCTTTCTGGCAAAACGCGACGTCTCAGCAATGGAGCAACCCAGTGCGAGCCCCAAGGCAATACTCGAGCGAATTGCCTGCTCGTTGACCACCGGAAGTGAGCCGGGAAGCCCCAAGCACACCGGAGAAATTGCCGTGTTCGGCGCATAGTCCTCGAGGGACGCCGCGGGGTTAGGGGCCGGAGAGAACATCTTGGTCGCGGTGTTCAACTCCACGTGAACTTCTAACCCAATGACGGGTTCAAAAAGCTCGAGGGCTTTTTCGTAATCCATGAGCTTTGCCATTTATGCCACCTGCGCTCTCGGCTGACCGGGCTCTGGGACAAGGCTTGATACGTGGGAACCATCCCGTTGGACAATCAAGGCCTCCAAAGCGGCACCAATACCAAAGAGCCTCTGGTCTTCATAGGCTGGCGCCATCAACTGGGCACCCACAGGAAGCCCATCTTCTGGGGCAAGACCCATCGGCAAGGCGAGACCTGGGACACCGGCAAGGTTTGCAGGAATCGTCGTCATGTCGTTTGCCCACATGGTGAGTGGGTTATCCAACTGCTCACCAAACTTGAACGCAGTGGTGGGTGCAGTAGGCGTGATCAGCGCGTCCACCTGCGAGAAGGCTTCTGAGAAGTCTCGCTGGATCAACGTGCGCACCTTTTGGGCCTTGCCATAAAACGCGTCGTAGTAGCCAGCACTCAATGCATAGGTTCCCAAAATGATGCGACGCTTGACCTCATCGCCAAAGCCGGCTTCTCTGGTCGCTGCCATCACGTCTTCGACAGTGGCGCCACCTTCTGGTGTCACCCGAAGGCCAAATCGCACGGAGTCGTATTTGGCGAGGTTGCTCGAAGCTTCTGCGGGCAAAATCAGGTAGTACGCGGCGACGGCGTAATCAAAGTGCGGTGCATCAATGTCCACGATTTCTGCGCCGTAGGAGCTCGCAAGCTCCAGAAGTTCGTGGAAGCGCTGGCGCACACCAGGCTGGAAGCCATCTTCGGTGTCGAGCTGCTTGACGCGCCCGAGCTTCACACCCTTCAAGTTGGGCTCTGCGGCAGCAGTAATAGCTGCATCCAGCATCGACCCCCAGGGCTTCTGGATAGATGTTGAGTCGTGTGGGTCGTGCCCAGAAATCACGTCTTGGAGCAGAGCTGCGTCGACAACGCTTCTCGATACTGGCCCCACCTGGTCCAGCGACGAGGCAAGTGCAATGACGCCGTAGCGGCTTACGCCGCCATAGGTGGGCTTGAATCCCACACTTCCGGTGACTGCCGCGGGTTGGCGAATCGAGCCTCCCGTGTCACTTCCCAGTGCCAGCGGCGCTTCAAAGGCAGACACGGCGGCGGCTGAGCCACCCCCAGAACCACCAGGAATACGCTCGATATCCCACGGGTTTGCGGTGCGGTGATATCCGGAATGCTCGGTGGACGATCCCATGGCAAATTCGTCCATGTTGGTTTTACCCAATGCCACCATTCCCGCTTCACGGTACTTGCGCACCACGGTTGCGTCATAGGGCGGAACCCATCCCTCAAGAATGCGAGATCCCGAGGTGGTGGGCATATCGCTCGTGCACAACACGTCCTTCACCGCCAAGGGAAGACCAGCGGTGGCAGGAAGCTCTTCGCCCTTTGCGCGCTTGTCGTCGATGGCCTTTGCGTCATCGAGGGCGTGGTCGCTTACGTGGAGGAATGCTTGGATGGTGGGCTCCACCTGCTCCATGCGGTCCAAGTGGGCCGAGACGAGCTCGACAGACGACACTTCTCCCGCGTTAAGAAGGCCCTGCAACTCGATTGCGGGCAGACGGGTCAATTCGCTCACTGTTCTTCTCCCAGAATCGCAGTGACTCTAAACCTGGATCCGTCGTGGTCGGGAGCTCCTGACATTGCTTGCTCTGTGGTGAGGGTATCCCCCACAACGTCGGGACGGAACACGTTGCCCAGCGGCACGGGGTGGCTCGTAGGCTCAACGTCCGGGGCGGCCACTTCCCCAATCTTGTCCACGGCGTCAACAATCGCACCCAACTCACCGGTGAGGCGATCCACCTCGGCGTCGGTGAGGGCGATTCGAGCCAAAGAGGCCAAGTGTTTCACCTGGTCGTGGCTAATCTCGGTCATTACTCTCCCAATCGGCACTCGACGTCCCAGTCTAGTTGGCGCTCAATCGTGCCTAATCCAGTATCGACAGTCCCTTGTGGAGGACTTCGTCGAAGCGGGCCTGGTCCACTACGGGCACACCCAACGCTTCTGCTTTCTGAAGTTTGGAGCCTGCTCCGGGACCTGCAACCACGAGGGCCGTCTTCTTGCTCACGCTCGACGCGGGAGTCCCTCCCGCCATCCGAACCGCTTCGCTGGCTCCATCTCGGGTGTATCCATCGATGGTTCCGGTGACCACGACGCTCAGGCCAGAGAGTGGCCCATCGACCACACTGCCCCCTGGAGTCCACTCAGGATCAGAGAAGTTGACACCCGCTGCTCTCCACTGTCGAAGAATGTCTTGATGCCACTCCACCGCCAGCCAATCGGTGATGGACTGCGCAATCGTCGAGCCAACACCATCAATTCCCGCGAGCTCGTCGCTGCCCGCACGTTCAATTGCGTCGAGGGAACCAAAGTGTTCGGCGAGCGCGCGAGCAGCTACTGGGCCGACGTGTCGAATGTTGAGGCTGACCAAGAAGCGCCACAGGGGTTTAGTCTTTGCCTTTTCGAGCTGGTCGAGCAACTCCCATGCCGCTTTCGACGGGACGAATTCGTCATCACCAGCGAACTGATTGCCAGGGCCGACCTCAGGGTCTGATTTTTGACGCTTTCGCTTAAACGGCGTGAGCTCAACACGGTTACCGTGTGGGTCTTTCTTGACCTCGCCCGTGTCAGGGTCTCGACCCCAATAGGTAACCGGGAAGAGATCGTCGACGCGAAGAGAAAACAGTCCCGCTTCTGAGGTGAGCACAGGCTCCTGGGAGGTGATGGGTTGCGTGAGTGCGAGCGCACTTACTTCACCGAGCCCTTCAATGTCGAGTGCACCTCTCGAACCAATGTGTTCAATACGGCCTCGCACCTGGGCGGGACAGCTTTGCTGGTTGGGGCAGCGAAGGTCGATGTCACCCTCTTTTTGCGGTGCCAGCGTTGCTCCACATTCGGGACACCCTGTGGGCATTTCAAAAGCGCGCTCATCACCGGTGCGTTTTTCAACCACAGGACCAAGAACTTCTGGGATGACGTCGCCTGCTTTTCGAATGACGACGTGGTCACCAATGAGTACTTCTTTGGCTTTGACAACCTCTTGGTTGTGCAGGGTGGCGCGTTCCACCTCACTGCCAGCAACAACCACGGGGTCTAGTACGGCGTAGGGGGTCGCACGCCCTGTTCTTCCCACGCTCACCACGATGTCTCGCAAGATGGTGGTCACCTGCTCGGGTGGATATTTGTAGGCAATCGCCCATCGAGGCGCCCGGGAGGTTGCTCCGAGCTCTCTTTGAGTCCCCCACGAATCAACTTTGATCACGGCGCCGTCGATTTCGTGCTCGAGCTCACTGCGGCGAGCGTGGAACTGGGCAATGTAGGCAAGAACGTCGTCGGCGCTGGAGCAGACTGACACATGGGGTGAGACCGGAAGCCCCCAACTTCCGAGCAGCGTATACAGCTCACTTTGAGTCGCAAGCGGCGGGTTGGGCCATGCCCCAATTCCGTGGACGGTCATCCGAAGCCTGGAGAGTCGATCGATTGCGGCTGTCTTTTTAGCCTCGGATTTTCCATCGGTTTTTTGGCGAAGCGAACCAGAGGCCGCATTCCTCGGGTTTGCAAAGACTCGCTCCCCCGCTTCAGCGAGCAACTGATTCATCTCGTGGAATGTCTCCACGGGGAAGAACACTTCGCCGCGCACTTCAACGAGCTCGGGAAGGTCGACACCCTGCAACGAGCGAGGAATGCCGGGAATATGCCAGACGTTTTCGGTGACATCTTCGCCGGTAACGCCATCGCCTCTCGTTGCCGCACTGACGAGAGTCCCTGACTGGTAGCGGAGGTTGAGCGCGAGGCCATCGATTTTCAGCTCACATAAGAACCTGGCGTCTGGATACTCGGCCTCGATACGACCAAGCCACGCGGTCATCTCCTCATCGGAAAACACATTGTCGAGGCTAAACATGCGCTCAGCGTGAGTAATCGGCGCGAAAAGGGTGGATTCCCCCGCCCCGACCGACCGCGAGGGGGAGTCTGCTTGGGCAAACTGCGGGAATTGTTCTTCGAGGGCCTCAAGCTGGACCATCAAGGCGTCGTATTCCTGGTCGTCGACCAAAAGTTCATCACGGGCGTAGTACGCGTCTCGAAGAGCGTCGATACGCTCGCTCAGGCGCGCAATTTCTTCTCTCGCCTGAGCCTCATCCACCCGTCAATTCTAGGTGGGAGGACTGATGTTCAGCCTAGAAAGGCTGCTCGTCGGGCAAACCGGTGCGAAGCTCAGCCGGGAGGTGGCCTAAGTCATTGTGCGCCACAAGAACGGGCGGTTTTGCCGATCGCACCCGAATGATCGTGAGAGCGCAGTGGGCTTGGTTAATGCCAATCCACCGCCACGCATCAGCGCCAAAGACTTCACGCACAAACCATGCGATCACAAAGTTGTGGGTAATGAGGAGTTCATGGGTATCACCCGATCGGACGCTCAACCACTCGGCTGCTGCATCAGCCATTTGGGCCTCGCCCGCCTGGATTTCTTCGTCAGAAATTCCGCCAAAAAAAGACTCAAACGCGGAGGGCATATCTGGGGTGGGGCCTGAGGGGATGCAGTCCATCAAAAGCGCCGAGGGCTCCACCGCGAGCGAGGGCATTTTGTTAGTCATCGCGTCGGCGGTTTCGATCGCCCGCTCCATCGGCGAGGTATAGGCGTGGTCAAAAGGAACTCCCGAAAGACGCTCCGCAATCAAGTCAGCTTGACGCTTTCCCCGGGGCGACAAAGGGCCTTCGGGTAGCCCGAATTCGGCATCCAGCTGTTCGCCGTGACGCACCAGGTAGAGGTAACGCGACACGTGTTACACCCCGTCTCGGTTCAAATCATTTGGGTTCTGGCTAGTCATCCAGAACATCAAAAACGCTGTCGTGAACAGCTCCCACAGCTACGGCTGAGAGTGGTTTTCCGGCCAGCTCAACGGCTAGCTCTTTTACATCCTCCAGCGTAACAAGGTCGAGACGCCTGAGCGCTTCGTCGCGGTCAACGAACTCCCCCAGGTGGAGCTCTGAGCGGCCCAAGCGGACCATTCTGGCCTCTGTGCTCTCGAGCGCCAGCGAACTGGAGCCTTGAAGGTTGCCCCGGGTGCGCTCAAACTCTTCTGCAGTAATACCCTCAGCGACAATGTCGCCAAAGATTCCCCGCATTACGGCTGTGACAGTGGAAACATGCTCGGGCGCGGTTCCTGCACCCATTCCAAAGAGTCCCGCATCGGAGTAGTTGCCGCCGTAGGCGTAGACGCTGTAGGCAAGGCCTCGCTTTTCGCGCACTTCTTGGAACAGCCTTGACGACATTCCGCCACCAAGCACTGTGGTCAATACCGCTTGGGCGGGACGTCTCGGGTCGGTTTGGGTAAACCCTGGCATCGACAACATCACCGTGGCTTGTTCAAGCGGGCGGTGGATCACCTGTCTGCTTGCTCCTCCGTGCAACTTGGCCCGGGCCGTATTCCGGCGCGGAGTGGGTGAGCCTGTGGCATCTAAATCCCAGCCGTATCGAGTCAACGCGGATACAACCTGCTCGACAACGTCGTCGTGATCAAGCGCTCCGGCTACCGTGACCACGAGTTCACCGGGATGGTAGTAGCGCTCATAGTGGGCCACCACCTGCTCCCTCGAAGCAGCCTTAATTGTCTCCGGGCTTCCCCCAATCGGGCGACCAAGCGGGTGATCTCCCATCACGGCTTCAGTGACCCTCTCGTGGGCAACATCACTTGGGTCATCGTCAGCCATGGCGAGCTCTTCCAAGATGACTCGACGCTCCACATCAAACTCATCGGCATCAATCACCGATGCCGCCACCATGTCGGCGAGAACGTCGATTGCCATGGGGACATCGCGGTCTTGGACTTTGGCGTAGTAGCAGGTGTGTTCTTTGGCCGTCAGCGCATTGTGTTCGCCGCCTACTCGATCAAAGGCAACGGCAATGTCGAGTGCGCTCCTGGTCGGAGTTCCTTTGAAGAGCAGGTGCTCGAGGAAGTGTGTAGAGCCAAAGGCAATTTCGTCTTCATCGCGACTTCCCACACCCACCCAAAAACCGACCGATGTGCTCGCTGCACCCGGCACCTTTTCAGTGAGAATGCGAAGACCAGACGGATGAACAGTTCGCTTGAGCTCGGCGCCGCCACTAATTGTGGCCCCGAGAAACGGCTGGTCAAGCGGAAATGTGATTGCGTGTGACACAGTGGCCAAGCCTAGCTCCACAGCGTGTGCAGCTAACCCCGCTGACAGCACAAAGGGGGCCAGTCCGACAGGACCGACCCCCTCTGCTGAAGGGAGTACTGGTTAGGCCTTCTTGGCGGCCGCAACGGCGACCATTCCGAATCCAACCTTGTTCAGCACATCCGCAATCACATAGATGATTGCGGCGATCGCGACCGCGGCGCTGACATCAGCACCGGAAATGGTCATGAACTCTTCGATTGCGGTACCGATTGGGTAAATGGCCCAACCCAGCAACACAAATCGACGCATGATGGTCACGGCGTTCTTCGCGAACTCGGGCATACCAGAGACGTTGACCTGGAATACCTGCCACACGATGTAGACCCAAGCTGCGCTCGAGACCAGGAAGAAGAACCAGTTGCCCGCAGACAGTGGTTCGCCTACCTCACCGAGGTAACCGGTGACAATCATGATGATGTCGGCGATGACGATTCGGGACACAAAGCCCTTCGTCGCAGCGCCAGCGATGGCGACGATCAAACCAAACTCAACCAAGAGCAGTGGTGTGGTCAATAGCCAGTCGATGTAACGGAAGGGCATCGTGGCCCCTACGTCTCCCATTGATTGATCAAAGAAACCTACGAAGTCGGTCATGATCCAATACATCACGGCCGCGATGAATGTAATCAATGCTGCGTAGGTAGCTGTCGTCCGATGCTCTGGCTTAATGTCGTTGCGCTCGAGAACGAAATACAACGTTCCCGCAGCCATTGCGACAAAGCCGAGCATAAAGAACGACTGAGTGATAACCATCAGATCCATGGTTCTCCCTTGAACTAGTTCTTTATCCCCGCCCGTCTCCAGACGAGGACGAGAGATGGTTCTCCCTAACACCCGATTTCCCACTAGAGAAAATCTCAGTGCAACTCGGACGCTACTCCCCCAAGGTGACTTAATGGGTGGGAGTTACTTGAGGGTCCCCTGGGAGCTTTATGTGTGCAACCGATTCCAAGCCTCCGACATTCCCCTGGCTACAACAAAAACGGCGGTGGGTTGCCCCACCGCCGTTTTATTGAAATTCGACCAAATTAGCCGTCTTCACCCTCTGCAGGTGCAGCGGCCTCGTCGACCACTGGGGACAGCGAGAGCTTTCCGCGGTCATCGATCTTGGTGATTTCCACCTGGATCTTCTGGCCCACGGAGAGAACGTCTTCGACGTCCTCCACTCGCTTACCACCGGCAAGCTTGCGCACCTCAGAGATGTGCAGCAGACCGTCCTTGCCAGGAACCAGCGAGACGAATGCTCCGAAGGAGGCAATCTTCACAACGGTTCCGAGGTACTGCTCACCAATTTCTGGAACGACAGGGTTAGCGATCGCGTTTACGCGGGCGCGAGCCTCGTCAGCAGTTGCCTGGTCGGTAGCGCCGATGTAGACGGTTCCGTCATCTTCGATCGAGATCTGAGCACCAGTCTCGTCCTGGATGGCGTTAATCGTCTTGCCCTTAGGACCAATCAGCTCACCGATCTTGTCTTCAGGAATCTGAACACTAATCACGCGAGGAGCGGTTGGCGCCATCTCGTCGGGCTCGCTAATTGCGGAGTTCATCACGTCGAGGATGGTCATACGAGCATCCTTCGCCTGCTTGAGCGCATCAGCCAAGACGCTTGCGGGGATACCGTCAAGCTTGGTGTCGAGCTGAATGGCGGTGATGTAATCGCGGGTACCAGCAACCTTGAAGTCCATGTCACCCAGTGCGTCTTCTGCGCCGAGGATGTCGGTGAGAGCGCGGAAGCGCATTTCACCATCAACCTGGTCGGAGATGAGGCCCATTGCGATACCGGCCACAGGTGCACGAAGCGGAACACCGGCGTTGAGCAGCGACAGGGTCGATGCACACACCGAACCCATCGAAGTCGAACCATTGGAGCTCAGAGCTTCAGACACCTGACGGATTGCGTAGGGGAAGTCTTCGCGGCTTGGCAAAACAGGCACGAGTGCACGTTCTGCGAGGAAGCCGTGTCCGATTTCGCGACGCTTCGGGGTACCCACACGGCCGGTTTCACCAGTCGAGTAGGGAGGGAAGTTGTAGTGGTGCATGTAGCGCTTCGAGGTCACGGGGTTAAGCGTGTCGAGCTGCTGCTCCATCTTCAACATGTTCAAAGTGGTCACACCAAGAATCTGGGTTTCACCGCGCTGGAACAAGGCAGAGCCGTGTACGCGAGGAATAACTTCCACCTCGGCGTCGAGTCCACGAATCTGCTCCGGAGTACGACCATCGATGCGGATGCCCTCGGTGAGAACACGGTGGCGCATCACACGCTTGGTCACGGACTTGTACGCAGCAGAGACCATTCCGTTTGCTTCTTCAGGCAACTCGCCTGCGTCGACCTTGGCAGCGATTGCTTCCTTAACCGATGCCTTCAAGGTGTCGTCAGCGCTCTGACGTTCGATCTTGTCGGCAATCTGGTAGACGGTAGCCAGTTCTTTCGCGGCAAGTGCGTCAACGGCCTGGAAGAGCTCGTCGGAGTAGTCCGCGAATACGGGGTAGTCCTGAACTTCCTTGGCAGCAGTCTTAGCCATCTTCTCTTGAGCTTCAACAAGCTGCTTCAAGAAGGGCTTCGCAGCCTCGAGGCCTTCAGCAACAACCGACTCGTCGGGCTTAACAGCGCCAGCCTGGATCAGGTCCCAGCTGGTGTCAGTAGCTTCTGCTTCCACCATCATGATGGCGACGTCGTCAGAACCGTCAGCGTTTTTCACCACGCGTCCGGCAACCATGATGTCGAAGACAGCGTCTGCGAGCTGGCTGTGCTTGGGGAATGCAACCCACTGGCCATCAATCAGGGCCATACGCACACCGGCGATAGGACCACTAAAAGGCAGACCAGAAATCTGGGTCGAAGCGCTTGCAGCGTTGATTGCCAATGCGTCGTAGAACTCGTCTGGTGCGATCGAGAGCACGGTCACAACGATTTGAACCTCGTTACGCAGGCCATCCACGAAGGATGGGCGAAGAGGCCGGTCAATGAGACGGCAGACGAGGATCGCCTCGGTGGAGGGGCGGCCCTCACGGCGGAAGAAGGAACCGGGGATCTTTCCGGCGGCGTATTGGCGCTCTTCCACGTCAACAGTTAGCGGGAAGAAGTCGAATCCTTCACGCGGGCTCTTGCTTGCGCTCGTTGCCGAGAGCAGCATGGTCTCGTCGTCTAGGTATGCAGCGACCGAACCCTGCGCCTGTTGGGCGAGGCGGCCGGTTTCAAAACGAATTGTCCTGGTGCCAAAGCGTCCATTATCGAGGACTGCTTCGCTCCAAGTGATGTCGTCACCTTCCATAGGTGATTTCTCCTTAGTGCTTAGGCACAGCACCCACGCCACCAGACATACGTCTTGAAGGGGACCCACTTACAGGGAGTCTGGCCAACAGTAGAAGTGCACTGTGAGTCGTTCACAGTAGACCACCACCGGTGACCAGCTTCACTCCGCATACCGAGTAGATGGATGGATGTGCAGTTATGTCAGCGCACGAGCGTGCGCTGCTGATAATGCTACCAGCAGAGAGGTAAAAAACCCGGGTGGGTTATCGACGAAGACCGAGGCGTTCGATCAGCGAACGGTAACGCTCGATGTCGATGCGCTGCAGGTAGCCAAGCAGGCGACGACGCTGACCAACCAGAAGAAGCAGTCCACGACGCGAGTGGTGGTCGTGCTTGTGGGTCTTCAGGTGCTCGGTGAGTTCGTTAATGCGGTGAGACATCAGAGCAATCTGGACCTCGGGTGAACCGGTGTCGCCGGGCTTGGTCTGGTACTGCTCGATGATGGTCTTTTTTTCTTCGGCGGTCATTGACATGTGTCGCCCTGCTCTTTCTTTGTCTCGTTGCGCGGCGCGGCACCCTCATGGTGACGCTCTCTCTATCCGCGGCCGATTTACGGCACAAGTCACGAGCCTAGCAGGCAATTTGGGCGTTTCTTCCACCCAGCTGATGGCCCTTCAGCGAGTAATCTGGAATCACGAACCCCACAAAGGACACGTCATGACCGATAGCCCCGTCAACCAGCTCACCGACGACGAAGCGTGGGAGCTTCTGGCCACACACGAAGTGGGACGCCTCGCGACCACTGCCGGTGGCGTCTTAGACATTTTCCCTATTACCTATGTCGTCGATGGGCGCACTCTGGTCTTTCGGACCGCTCCGGGGACGAAGCTTGTTGAGCTCACCATTAACGACCATGTTGTCTTTGAAATCGATCACTACGACGATGTCGAGGGCTATTCGGTAGTCCTGCACGGCACAGCCGAACAGCTCGATTCAATGGGAGACGTGGACCAAGCGAAACTGCTGCCCCTGCCATCGCTGTTTCCCACCGAGCGCCCCCGTTACGTGCGCATCCACCCCGACCGGGTCAGCGCACGCAAATTCCGTCGCGAATAAGCACAATTTCCGTTATCAAGCTGTAATCAGCCAAAGTATTGACCTTCTGGTCAATCGCGGCGACACTGAAAACAAGTTACTCGCCGCTTAGTCGAGCCGGAGGCATCGCCCCGCTCCTAGGCGGCGAGGTTCATTTAGGCCTCTTGCTTGCCGAGCTCCGGCGCGACCACCTGGGTGGTCGCGTCGAGTGCACCGCTTAGACGACCTGGCTGCAACACGCGATCCAACTCTGCTTGTTCCATCAACCCTGCTGCGAGCACGAGCTCTCGAATCGTTTTGCCACTCGTGAGTGCTTCGTGGGCGAGTGTGGCTGACTGCTGGTAGCCAATGTAGGGAGTAAGCGCAGTCACCACACCGACACTTGCTGACACTTGTTGGTGGAGTCGTTCGGTATTTGCCGTGATTCCCTCCACACAGTTCACCCTGAGTGTTCTACACGCACGCTCCATCCAGACCAGAGATTGCAGGAGCGATGAGGCAATCACGGGCTCAAAGGCGTTGAGTTGCAGCTGACCCGCTTCTGCCGCAGCAGTAACCGTCGCATCTGAGCCGATCACCGCAAAGGCCACTTGGTTGACCACTTCAGGGATCACCGGGTTCACTTTGCCGGGCATGATTGACGACCCTGCTTGGACAGCGGGAAGGTTAATCTCACCCAAGCCCGCCTGAGGCCCGCTTGAGAGCAGCCGCAAGTCGTTACAAATCTTTGAAAGTTTCGCGGCAGATCGCTTGAGAGCTCCACTGAGCGTCATGAACACCCCAGTGTCGCTCGTTGCCTCAATCAAGTCCGGTGCGGTGCGAATGTCCAAGCCGGTGATGTCGGCTAGCTCGGACCGGACGATTTCGGCATAGCGAGGATCAGCAGTTATTCCGGTTCCAATTGCCGTGGCACCTAGATTGACTTCGCACAAGAACGGAATCACTTCGTGTAAGCGGTCGTAATCCTCAGCCAGCGTGGTGTGGAAGGCGTTGAATTCTTGGCCCAAGGTCATTGGCACCGCGTCTTGAAGTTGGGTGCGTCCAACCTTTAGGACGTCATCGAACTCGTCCCCCTTTGCGTCAAAGGCTTGGGCTAGTTGTTGGTGTTCAGGGAGGAGTCGCTTAATTCCTAGCACCATGGCGAGTTTGATCGCTGTCGGATAGACATCGTTGGTGGATTGCGAGCGATTCACATCGTCAATGGGGTGGAGGAATTGATACTCACCCTTGTCATGTCCAAGAATCTCGAGCGCGCGATTGGCGATTACTTCGTTTGCGCACATATTGGTCGATGTGCCCGCGCCACCCTGGATGGAGCCAATTACGAATTGGTCATGGAGCGCACCGTTGATGATTTCATCGCAGGCTTGTTCGATTGCGTCTGCTTTATTGGTGTCGATGTCGCCGAGGAGCCTGTTTGAGCGGACCGCTGCCTTCTTGACCCACGCAAGGGCAGTAATCAAATCCGGGTAGTTCGAGATTGCCCGGCGGGTAATCGGAAAGTTGTGCAGAGCCCGAGCAGAATGAATACCCCAGTACGCGTCCAGGGGTACAGGAAATTCGCCCAAGGAGTCGCGTTCTATCCGAGTAGCGACACTGAGCTGACCAGTGGGAGGCGAGCCCAACTCATATTGGGGCTCTCCCCCGTCGTCGAGGGTTACTGCAGGACCTGGACCGGTCGTATCAACCATCACACCACCATTTCTTGATCGCCTGGCGCCTCGATGCTGTCAGGGTGCTCCCTGCAGTCTAGGTTGGCTAGCTTTACCTTCAGCTATGAGTGAGGTTGAAAGGAGGCAACCGTCCTACACTGATGCCACCAGCAGAAAGGGTCGAACATGTCAGACAAAACCATCGAGTTCTACGGCGCCCCCTGGTGTGGCGACTGTGTTCGCGCACAGGCCCTTCTTGAGCATTACGGCGTCGAGTTCAACTACCGCAACATCGACGAGAGCGAAGAAGACAAGGCCAAAGCCATTGAAATCAGTGGCCTGCCAAAGATTCCAGTTCTTCTCTTCCCTGATGGATCGTTCTTGAGCGAACCATCAAGCCCGATCTTGAACGCAAAGCTCACTGAACTGGAGATGATTTAGCGCTACTGCCCTAAGTCGAATTCCTCTGCTGCGCGGCGATCAAATTCGTTTCGCACCAAGTGGTAGTCGTCCCAATCACGATCAGGGTTAATTCCCTCGGGAAACACTTCCGCGCGCAGTTGATCGAGGGACTCTAGGTCCATCTCCACTGCGCGGGCGTACTCGTCGAGCTGCTCGACTCGATAGCGAAGCTGATCGAGGCTGGCATCAAAAAGTTCCATTGGTGTGACCTTCTTCCCACTCCACATTGGCCACCCCATCCTCATCGTCGATGCTGATGATGGCCTGCTGGAAATGTCCATTTAGTGCTTGGGGTAGCCACAACATGGCATCTGCCCACATCCGCCCAAACGGAATCTCGTCAATGCTCCACCACGCAGGCTCCAATTCTTCACTGGCCATGGGTGTGCCGGAGAAATCTCTGACCATAAATGCCCGCGAGCGCTGAGACAAGTGGGGCCTGGTGAGGAAGGGATAGCTCATCTGGGCGATGGGAATAAGTGCGTCTTGTTCAACGACAAGCCCTACTTCTTCACAGAGCTCTCTTACGGCAGCCTCGCGGTGAGACTCCCCTGGTTCCACTTTTCCTCCAGGACCCACCACCCGGCCGACTCCCAGTCCGGTCCTTTTTTCACCGAGGAGCACTTCAAGACGCCCCTGATTGTCTCGAAGGGGATAGACCACGACAACGTCGAACACCTCCCCAGGCTAACAATGGCCAATCTCGGCCGAGCTCGCTACTGTGGTGACGATTACACGGAGGTAGTCATGATCGAGCAACCAGGGGTGCGGCGGATCACGCTGGGCGTGATCTCTCTCGTCGCTGCGGCCGCATTGGCAGCCGGTCTTGCCACCCAGATTTCTGATCAGGTCATCCACGGCGCATTCGTTCCCGCCGAATACTTCAGCTATTTCACGATTCAGACGTCACTGGCAAACCTCGTCGCGCTAATCGCAAGCGGCCTTTTCGCCCTGCAGTCCGCACGCGACACAATGACCCTGGCCCTCGTTCGCCAATCCCTCTTTGCCTACGCAATCGTCACGGGGCTTGTCTATAACCTGCTGCTCCGCGGTCTCCCGGAAGAACCTGGCGCGTTTGTCTCAGAGTTCACCTTCCCCAACGAAATCATGCATGTGGTGATGCCCATTTACTTCGCCATCGAGTGGCTGATTAACCCTTACCGACCCAAACTCCCCAACTGGTCAATCCTGGTGGGAGTGGTCTACCCGGTTGTGTGGGCCATTGGGGCTCTCGTGCGGGGTCACTTTGCCGGCTGGTACCCCTACGACTTCCTTGACCCGTCGGGCCCCACAGGCTGGGCAGGCGTCTGGCTTCACATTGGCGCAATTGCAGCACTGATCATCGCGTTGATGAGCGTTGCCCTCACCTCAAACAGGCTCTGGGCCAGACTGACCCGCGACTAGACCTCGCTGTCGCCGTTTCTCGCCTCAAGCGCTGAGATGAGCAGGTTGCCAAGAGCAACCTCTTGCATGGTGCCCTCAATCGCGGTTGCTTCTTCGTCACCATCGAGTGCACGAAGGGCGAGCCCCGATTTTTGGTCAATGAGCTCTGCGATGCGCTGGTCGATGGTTTGTGCCGCGAGGATCCGCCAGGCAGTAACCGGCATTTCCTGACCGATTCGGTGCACGCGGTCGATGGCCTGGGTTTGCTCGGCGCTTGTCCAGCTGAGCTCTGCCAACACCACGTTTGAAGCTGCCTGCAAGTTCACGCCGACGCCTGCAGCAGTCAACGAACAGACGATTACTCCCACATCAGGATCATTGGTGAACTTGTCAATGGCGTCCTGGCGGGCCTGGGCGCTCTGGTCTCCTCGAATCTGGGTGGGCTGGAAGCCCTTTTCGACAAAGTGCGCGTAGGCGGCGTCGAGAACATCGATGTGCTTGGCGAAGAACACAACCTTGCCGACGTTCCGGGCAAGCTGCGCGGTGTAGTCCGCGGCCATGAGTGCCTTCGCAGTACCGATACGACGAACGAGTGAGAACACGTTTTCGCCCGTGTTGTCCTGCTTCGACTCTTCGATTTCTGAGTGGCAGACCAAACGCACCAAATCATCATCGATTCCATCGACTGGGGTTCCCCTCGCGGCGATGACGCGGTCGTAGCGAGCGAGTAGACGCTGAAGAAGGGCCTGCTCTGCTTCGCGGATCGACAGGGTGGCCTGGTCGTCGAGCTCGACAGGGATATCGGCGATACGACGGGCAGGAATGTCACTCGCGACGTCTTCCTTGCGACGGCGAACGATGCCCATTGAAATTACTTGACGCCTCGCCTCGGAGAAGAAACCAGGATCAACCGGAGTGAGACCGGTGGCCTCAAGCTTTGCCATCAACTGGCCCTGTGGCTTCTTGTCGTCAATCCAGCCCAGGAACTCCCAAATCATGCGGAAGTCTTCGATCTGGTTAATCAGTGGGGTACCCGTCAACGCAATCAGAAGAGGGTGGGTAAGGCGTGCGCGAACTGTCCTGGCCACCGCCTGAACATTCTTCGACCGCTGCGAATCGCGGTTCTTAATGAAGTGCGCCTCGTCAACCACCATTCCGCGGAAGTCAAACTTTGAGAGCCATCCGACGTGGCGGTCCAAAATGTCGTAGTTCACGATGAACACGTCACTAAAGGCGTCAATGTCGGTTCCATCGCCATGAACCACGGTTGCCCGGCGGCTGGGAATCCATTTCGCCACCTCGCGGGCCCAGTTCATCTTCACCACGTTGGGTACGACTACCAACAGAGGGAACGCTTCGGCAACATCGGCCGCCATCAACGCCTGCGCCGTCTTTCCGAGACCTGGCTCGTCGGCGAGAAGGAAGGTGCGGTGTCCTTGCTTCACGGATTCGACGAACTTGGCCTGGTGGTGCATCAGCTCGATACCACCGGGGGTGGCGTGAGAGTTGGTTTCGGGAAGCTCCATAGAGGCCGCTCCCCCACCTGCACCTTGCTCAAAGGCTCGGAAGAGTGGATCAATAAGCTCCCAGTTCGTGAGCAGCCCCTCGACCTTGCCCGCTGGCTTGGCATAGGCAGCTAAGTCAGGGGCCATGAATGGGTTTGCCAGCTGTGCTTGGCGGACAGACTGTGGCACGACCTGCTTAGCTTGTTCAGCACTCTGCTGGGGCTTCGAGTCGGCAATGATGAGGTCTTCTGGAGCGAGTTCCGCGCCACTAGCGAGCAAAAAGTCTCGCCGAAGACGCTTCGCCGAATCAGACACCTTTGCATCGGGAGCGAGCAAGGCAATCAAGCTGGTGTCGCGGGCCGCAGTCTTGGCCATGATCGCTGCCAGGCCATCGAGGCGCTTGAGCACCTCGGCGCGCTCGGCCTGGCTCACCGACTGATCGGCCTTGACACGGGCACTTTCTTCACGGACCAAGAGAGCAGACACCTGGAACTTGACGCGGTTTTGAGCATTTACTTTGCCACGGGACGCCTGATTTTCTACCTCGCGCACAGCGCGGGCAAGAATCGGAATGATGCCGTCGTCATCGAGCGGGCGTCGCTTCTGACGCGACTTCCCGTTTCCGCGAGACGCGGTCTTCGTGGGGCCTTGCTGGGCCATCTATCTCCTTGAATTACTGCGAGAGAACCACAACACGAGATCACAACCCGTAAGAGTGTGGAACTGATTTCCGGTCAGACCTGGCAAGACACCAGTGACTGGAGTGGCTTTAGTCTAGCGAATTTCCGGTCCTCCCGTGACACAGAAAGGTTTTAGGGCAGTTCGCGCCCAGCCACACTGCGTAGCATCAATCGCGTGGATGTCACGCCGGTAATTGATTGGTATCACGCCAATAAGCGCGACCTGCCCTGGCGAGCACCTGACGCCTCCCCATGGTCGATCTTGGTCAGTGAAATCATGCTCCAGCAAACACCCGTGTCGCGGGTTCTACCGGTGTGGACTGCGTGGATGGAGCGCTGGCCCACTCCCCACCATCTGGCCGAGGCATCACTGGGTGAAGTACTCCAGAACTGGAATCGAATGGGATACCCACGGAGGGCGCGAAACCTGCACAACTGCGCCATCACGATTGTGCGAGATTTCGACGGCGAAGTACCCACCGGCCTCGACGACCTCCTACGCCTTCCCGGTGTGGGTGACTACACCGCCCGCGCCGTCGCCTGCTTCGCCTTTGGCGACCCCCACCCCGTAGTGGACACCAACGTCAAACGAGTTATTGCTCGCGCGTTACACGGCGACGCTGCCGCAGGCCATTGGTCCACAAAAGAAGGCCTGTCGTTAGTTGATGAGTCAATTGATCGCCCAGTCTCCGATGAAGCGTATTGCCATAGCCAACAAGCCCTCATGGAGCTGGGCGCCTTGGTCTGCACGGCAAAAAACCCCACCTGCGAAGAATGTCCCCTAACCACCCACTGTCAATGGAAACTGGCGGGCTACCCGGTTGATCAGTCCGTGCTTCCGCGCAGCCAAGCTCGCTATGAAGGCTCCGATCGGCAAGTGCGGGGGCTCATCCTCGCGCTGCTCAGAGACGAGCCCACCACACATGGGCTTGACCGCTTGGAGCAGCTGTGGCCAAAGACCACTCAACTGCGAAAAGCAGTGGCTTCATTGGTTACAGACGGCCTCATTCAAGAAACCGACAGCCCCGATGGGCCGATCTATGGGCTTAGTTGGCGCGAGCCTTATCCCGGCGAATAATCTCGCGCATCCCCTCGATGGCAACAGGCAGCACGCCCTCCACCTTCGACGCTTCCCATTCCTCAGCGCTCATCGGTGACTGGTCAGGGTGACCCATGATCATCATGATTCCAGTGCTTCGCACGCGAAGCACCTGAGAGACGATGTAGAGACCAGCGGCTTCCATCTCTGAACAGATTGCTCCACCACCCATCCAAGCGTCCCAGCGCTCCTGCAAGCGCTTGGCAACAGGCATACGCTCTGGCGAGTGTTGGCCGTAAAAGGAGTCCTTGGACTGGCTCACACCAATGTGGACGTTCTTTCCTGACTTATTGGCGGCATCCCATAAAGCGCTGGTGATCTCAAAGTCAGCCACTGCAGGAAACTCCATGGGCAGATAGTGGCTTGTGGTGCCTTCGTCGCGAATGGCAGCAGAAATCACACCCAAATCTCCTGGCTTGATGTGCTCTTGCATGGAACCCGACGTTCCCACACGCATAAACGTGTCGGCACCAATTTTCACAAGCTCTTCAAGAGCAATGACGGCCGAGGGGCAACCAATACCGGTAGAAACCACCGAGACCTTTTCGCCATCGAGGTAACCGGTCCAGGTTTCGTACTCGCGGTGCCTGGTCACAAATGCCGGCTCATCGAAGTACTGAGCGATCATTTCGCATCGGCCAGGGTCTCCTGGCAAAAAGACGTAGCGGCCCACATCTCCTGGTGCTAGTTCGATGTGGTACTCACGATTGTCGTCACGCTCCATTGACATGCGACTACCTCCTTGTCGTTATGCTTCGTCGTCTTCTCGATAGGGGTGTTCATCGCCGGCATAATGGGCGCCTTGGGATTGTGTCTTAAGTTGCTCATCTCGTGCCTTCGCCTCGCCGAGGAGCCGCTCAATCTCTCCCGCGGTCTCAGGCAAGGCATCTGGCACAAATTCGAGCGTTGGGGTGAGACGAATCCGCAGGTGTCGGCCCACCTCCGTCCGCAACATTCCAGTCGCACGCTTGAGCGCCTGGAAGCTGAGATCGCGCTCCTCATCAGAGCCCAACACGGTGAAGAACACGGTGGCGTGCTGCAAGTCACCACTGACTCTCACGTCAGTGATGGTGACGTAGCCCAAATCGGGGTCACGAAGACCCTTTTGCAGCCTCTCGGCGAGGATGCGTTTGATTTGGTCGGCTAGTTTCCTAGCCCGCGGGCTATCAGACACGCACCTTTTCTTTCATTTCGATGGTTTCGATTTCATCGCCAAGCTCAAGATCCTTGATCTTTCCGAGCCCAATACCGCACTCGAAGTCAGTACGAACTTCGGTGACGTCGTCTTTGAATCGGCGCAGCGACTCGATGGCGAGGCCATCGGCGATCACGACACCATCGCGAATAATGCGCGCCTTGGCATTTCTCGTGATGGTTCCCGAGCGGACGATACATCCGGCGATGGTTCCTGCCTTCGACGACTTGAAGATCTCGCGCACTTCGGCCACTCCAGACTGAACTTCTTCGAATTCTGGCTTGAGCATTCCCTTGAGCGAGTTCTCGATTTCGTCCAGGGCGTTGTAAATCACCGAGTAGAAGCGAATGTCCACGCCTTCGCGCTGTGCGCGCTCACGGGCCTTGGTGTCCGGGCGGACGTTGAAGCCCAAGATGATGGCGTTGTCAATCGTGGCAAGGTTCACATCCGACTCAGTAATGGCACCCACACCACGGTGAATGATGCGCAACTGAACGGTTTCGTCCACCTCGATCTTCAGCAGCGACTCTTCCAGAGCTTCCACAGCACCGGCGACGTCACCCTTCAAAATGAGGTTCAGCGATTCGATCTTGCCGTCTTCCAGCGCTCTAGTGAAGTCCTCGAGGCTAATGCGCTTGCGAGCCTTGGCCAGCTGAGCGTTACGCTCGGCAGCCTCGCGCTTTTCAGCGATCTGGCGGGCAGTGCGGTCATCGTCGGTCACGAGGAAGCTATCTCCCGCGCGAGGAACGCTCGAGAGACCCTGAACCTGGACTGGACGAGACGGCATAGCCTCGTCGACGTGATCACCGTGTTCGTCGATCATGGCGCGGACACGCCCATACGCGGTGCCCGTCACAATCGCGTCACCCACACGAAGCGTTCCCGACTGGATCAGGACGGTCGCAACCGAACCGCGTCCCTTGTCGAGCTTGGCTTCAATAGCCACACCGCGGGCGGTGCGGTTCGGGTTTGCGCGCAGGTCAAGACCTGCGTCTGCAGTGAGCAATACGGCGTCAAGTAGTTCACGGACACCTTCACCCTTGAGCGCGGATACGCGGCGGAACATGGTGTCTCCACCGTATTCTTCAGCGACCAGGCCGTATTCGGTCAGCTGCTGCAACACCTTGTCGGGGTTTGCGCCCTCGACGTCAATCTTGTTCACCGCGACCACAATCGGCACACCGGCAGCCTTCGCGTGGTTAAGCGCTTCAACGGTCTGGGGCATGATTCCGTCGTCTGCGGCAACCACCAAGATGGCGATGTCGGTGACGTTGGCACCACGGGCACGCATTGCGGTGAACGCTTCGTGGCCGGGGGTGTCAATGAAGGTGATGGCACGTTCGATGCCATCGTGTTCGGTCCACACCTGGTAAGCACCAATGTGCTGGGTAATTCCACCAGCTTCACCGGCAACCACGTCGGCCTGACGAATCGCATCCAACAGCTTCGTCTTACCGTGGTCAACGTGACCCATCACGGTGACAACTGGGGGTCGAATCTGAAGGTCTGCTTCGTCTTCTTCCAACTCGTGGGCGATATCGAAGCTCTCCAGCAGTTCTTTGTCTTCGTCTTCTGGGGAGACGATCTCGACTTTGTAGCCAAGCTCTTCACCGAGGATTTCGAAGGTGGCAGCATCCAGCGACTCAGTCGCGGTAGCCATTTCACCCAGCTGGAACAACACCGTCACAAGGTTTCCCGGGGGAACATTGAAACCCGTGAGCGCTTCGAGCTTGTCGGCGAAATCACTGATTGAGGAACCCTGGCGCAGGCGCACCACGGTGTCGCCATTACCCCTAGGGACGCTTACGCCGCCGAGGCTTGGAACCTCACGCATTTCATATTCTTGACGCTTCGCCCTCTTCGACTTGCGCGCCTTGGACTTAGAGCCACCCTTACCGAATGCTCCCGCGGTTCCACCACCGCGTCCGCGTCCACCACCACCTGGGCGACCACCAGGACCACCGGGACCGCCACCTGGGCGAGCTCCGGGGCCTCCACCAGGTCCGCCTCCGGGTCCACCAAATCCTGCACCACCGGGACGGCCTGGGCCGCCGCTTCGCTGCTGGAAGGGTGGGCGTCCGTCGCGACTTGCGCCGGGACGGCCAGGAGCACCATCTCGTGGAGCGCCGGTGCGCGGTCCACCAGGCTGGGGGCGACCCATGCCTTGGCTGGAGCTAAAGGGGTTGTTACCAGGACGTGGCATGCCGGGACGCGGCATTCCCTGGTTAGAGCTAAAGGGGTTGTTACCAGGACGTGGCATGCCGGGACGTGACCCATCCGATGCGGGCTCAGGCTTTGCAGCGGCAGCAGGCTTTTCCTCAGCAGTCTCGGCGGCAGGAGACTCGGGGGCAGCTTCTACAGCGGCTTCAGGCTCTTTCCTGGGAGCAGGCTTCGCGGCGGGCTTAGGCTCAGGCTTTTTCTCCTCAACCTTTTCGACAGGAACAACGCCTTCTTTGGCGAAGGCTGCCTTGAGTTTCCGCGCGACAGGCGGCTCAATGGTCGACGAAGGACCCTTAACGAACTCGCCAATTTCTTTCAGCTTTTCGAGGGTGCGCTTGGAATCGATACCGAGCTCAGCTGCGATTTCGTGTACGCGTGGTTTTGCCGCCACAACTCTCCTGTCCGGGTGTCACCCGGGCAGGGCGCACCACTTAACTACGAACGGGACTCATTTCGAGCCACTCATGAAAGGTCCATTAGCCGTTCAGCTTCTCTCTTCATTCCCAACGGTTGAGGGGATGTTCAACTCTCCCAGGTCGAGGTCGGCGGTTTTAAGCGCCCGACCCCACACTCGGGATCGAAACGAGCGATTTACACAGTCCGAATCGGGGTGAACATATCCACCACGTCCCGGAAGGGTCTTCGCCCTATCCACGATGGCCCGTCCTTCATGCACAACAATCCGAACGAGCTGGTCTTTCGAATCACTGCGATGACAGCCAAGGCATCGCCTGATGGGTCCCATACTACTCCCCTGGGGCCATTTGGCCGATTCGGGCTATTCGCTCTCCATGACTGAGTCAGGCTGGATGTCGATTTTGGCTCCGGTTAATTTGGCGGCAAGGCGGGCGTTTTGGCCCTCTTTTCCAATAGCCAGTGACAACTGATAGTCAGGAACGAGTGCTCGAACCTGCTTCAAATCCTCATTAATCACAAACGCGCTGCTGACCTTTGCCGGTGACAGGGCGTTGGAGACAAAAGTGGCGAGGTCGTCAGAATGGTCGACAATGTCGATTTTTTCTTCGCCGAGCTCAGACTGCACCGCGCGCACACGCTGTCCCAGTTCACCAATACAGGCGCCCTTGGCGTTGAGGCCAGGCTGGGTCGCACGCACGGCAATTTTGGTGCGGTGGCCTGCTTCGCGGGCAATCGAGACGATTTCGACGGTTCCCTGCTGAATCTCTGGCACTTCGAGGTTGAACAGCCTCTTCACCAGTCCCGGGTGTGAGCGAGACACCGTAATCGCAGGGCCTTTGAGGCCCTTGTCGACTTTGGTGACGAATACGCGCAGGCGCTTGCCGTGTTCGTATTCTTCGCCCGGAACCTGCTCTTCGGGGGGCAGCAGGGCTTCTACTTCACCCAAATCAATGTGAATCATGCGGGGGTTTGGACCCTGCTGGATGATTCCCGAGACGATGTCGCCATCGCGGCCGCGGTATTCACCCAGAATCTTGTCGTCTCCGAGGTCGCGGATACGCTGGTTAATGACCTGCTTGGCCGCGTGGGCGGCAATGCGACCGAAGCCCTCAGGGCTATCGACGCTCTCACCGATGACTTCACCCTCGTCGTTGAGCTCTGGCATGTACACGGTGACGTGACCGGTTTTGCGGTCGAGTTCAACACGGCCGTGAGGCGCGTCAGGGTCGACCCGCTGTCCGCGGTGGTCTGCGATACCCGTGTGCTTTTCGTAGGCCGTCAAAATGGCCTGTTCGATAATGCCCGCGAGTTCATCGAAAGGAATGTCTCTTTCCGATTCCATCAGCTTTAACACGCTGAGATCGATGTCCATGACATGTACCTCCTATTCGATTAGTGAAGGCGCTGGCCTTCGATTGCGACAGCTTAGCTGGCGCAGCTGTTGATTTGCCAGTGTGGCTTAGGAGCTGCTGACGGCCGCGAGCGCCTCGGCAATAGGCATCGGGGTCTTCTCGCCGCTCACTCGATCCCACAGCTCTACTTGGCCCTCTGCTGCACCGCGACCCACAATCACGATGGTCGGAACACCAATTACCTCGGCATCGGCAAATTTCACACCGGGCGACACCTTCGGGCGATCGTCGAAGAGGACGTCCTGGCCCGCCGCCTCGACATCGGCAGCAAACTTCTCGGCCACTTCGAATACGGCCTCATCTTTACCCGTGGCGATGACGTGGACGTCGTAGGGGGCGACGTTCTTGGGCCAGATAAGACCCTTCTCGTCATGGTGTCCCTCGGCGATGATGGCCATGATTCGAGTCACGCCTATTCCATAGGAGCCCATAGTGACGGTGACAAGCGAACCATTGGGATCCAACACCTGTAATCCGAGTGCTTCGGCGTATTTACGCCCCAGCTGGAAAACGTGACCAATTTCCATGCCGCGAGCGCTTCGAATAGGACCAGAACCATCGGGAGCCGGATCGCCATCTCGCACATTAGCGATATCGGCAACACCATCTGCCTGGAAGTCACGTCCGAACACCAAGTGGTAGACGTGCTTTTGATCGATGTTGGCGCCGGTTACCCACGCGCTTCCCTCAGCAACCCGGGGGTCGAGGTAGAACGGAATCTTGGTGGATGATTCTTCTCCCAGTACTGGGCCTTCTGGCGACCAGGGGCCGATATATCCCTTGACGAGTCCCGTGTTCTTGGCAAAGTCTTCTTCGGTCGCTGCTTCAACAGCATTGGGGGCAAACCACACTTCGGCGCGTTTCATGTCCACGTCGCGATCGCCCGGGATGCCGACGATGACTAGTGAGCGGTTGCCCTCTTGGTCAGTCAGCGCCAACACAACGTTCTTCAGCGTGTCTGCCGCCTCCCACGGGCGGTCATCGCGGGGGAAATCCTTGTTAGACAGATCCACCAGGGTTTGGATTGTCGGGGTGTCGGGAGAGTCGTGGATGACGGCCTCGGCAAGTCCGTCGATGGACGTTGCCTCGCCCACTGGAGCACGGTATGCCTCGACGTTTGCGGCGTACCCGTTGTCGTTCACGACAAAGGTGTCTTCGCCCACCTCGATGGGATGGAGGAATTCTTCAGACTTTGATCCACCCATTGCACCAGCGTCGGCGCGGCAAATGACGTAGTTCAAGCCGAGGCGATTGAAGATGCGCTCATAGGCATCGCGCTGGGCTTGGTAGCTCTGATCGAGGCCTTCGTCGGTGTAGTCAAAACTGTAGGCGTCTTTCATCGAGAACTCGCGACCACGCAGCAGACCTGCACGAGGACGCGCTTCATCGCGGTACTTGTCCTGGATTTGATAAATCGTCAGCGGTAAATCTTTGTAGCTCGAGTAGAGGTCTTTCACCGTGAGGGTGAACACCTCTTCGTGAGTGGGAGCCAGCAGATAGTCGGCTCCACGGCGGTCTTTGAGGCGGAAAATTCCGTCGCCGTACTCTTCCCATCGACCTGTCGCCTCATAGGGCTCCCGTGGCAAAAGGGCCGGGAAGTGCACCTGCTGAGCGCCGGCTGCGCGCATTTCTTCGTGGATGATGTCTTCGATTTTCTTGCGCACACGAAGACCAAGCGGCAGCCAGGCAAAGATTCCCGGCGCTTGGCGGCGGATATACCCAGCACGCACCAGCCATTGGTGGCTGGCTACTTCCGCATCAGCAGGGGCTTCACGGAGAGTACGGACGAAGAGATGACTAAGACGCTCGAGCACCCGCTAAGACTACCGGCTCACCTTTTAGACGGTGACGACCTCCGGAGTTCCCGACGGAGCATCGGGCATCTCGTCGGCAATGCGGTTGGCCTCTTCGATCAAGGTGGCAACGATTTCTGATTCGGGAACCGTCTTGATGACTTCACCCTTGACAAAAATCTGACCCTTGCCGTTACCGCTAGCAACGCCCAAGTCAGCTTCGCGTGCTTCACCCGGACCATTCACCACACAACCCATCACCGCCACGCGAAGCGGAACGGTCATGCCTTCAAGTCCCTTGGTGACGTTTTCGGCGAGGGTGTAGACATCCACCTGGGCCCGGCCACAGCTGGGGCAGGAAACGATTTCAAGTTTTCTCTCACGCAGGTTCAAAGACTCCAAAATCTTGAGGCCCACCTTGACCTCTTCCGCGGGAGGCGCAGACAGAGACACCCGAATGGTGTCGCCGATTCCTTCTGAGAGCAAAATTCCAAACGCCACCGACGACTTGATGGTCCCCTGGAATGCGGGCCCTGCTTCGGTCACACCGAGGTGGAGTGGCCAATCGCCCCGCTCAGCCAACTGACGGTAGGCCTTCACCATGACGACTGGGTCGTTGTGTTTGACCGAAATCTTGAAGTCGTGGAAGTCGTGTTCTTCGAACAGGCTGGCCTCCCACACCGCACTCTCCACGAGAGCCTCCGCGGTGGGCTTTCCATATTTTTCGAGAAGCCTTGGATCAAGCGAACCGGCATTCACACCGATGCGAAGGCTGACTCCTGCGTCCTTTGCGGCTTTGGCAATTTCTCCCACTTTGTCATCAAACTTTTTGATGTTGCCGGGGTTGACCCGAACAGCGGCGCAGCCGGCATCGATGGCTTGGAAGACATACTTGGGCTGAAAGTGAATGTCGGCGATGACCGGAATTTGGCTCTTCTTCGCGATGATGTGCAGAACATCGGCATCGTCTTGGCTCGGAACAGCCACGCGCACAATGTCACAGCCGGTCGCCGTCAACTCCGCAATCTGCTGCAGGGTGGCGTTGATGTCGGTTGTGGGAGTTGTGGTCATCGACTGAACGCTGACCTGCGCTCCACCACCTACGGCCACTGAGCCGACTTGAATTTGTCGAGACTGACGCCTAGGAGAAAGCGTTTCAGGGACTTTCGGCAAGCCGAGATTCACTGCGGGCACGGGGTGGTCCTTCCTGCACTCTCATACGAAACTGCACGGCAATGCTAGCCGAGGCTGGTGTCTGGTACCTGGGCAGACTTACTGAATCAAACTGATTGGATTCACGAGATCCGCATACATCAGCAACACCGACATGCTGATCAACACCGCCACGACCACCAGAGTCAAAGGCATCAGCTTTTGGGGATCGGTGGGCCGAGGCGCAGGTTTGCCCCTGAAGCGGGAAATGCGGCCTCGTATGGCATCAATAAGAGCAATCGCCACGTGCCCACCATCAAGCGGGAGCAGCGGCAACAGGTTAAACACGAACAGCGCGATGTTGAGCGAGGCGAGCAGGGCCAAGAAACTCGCAACTCGATCGGGGAACGTAATGTCATCGATGGAGGCAATTTCCCCGGCAATACGCCCCACCCCCACCACGCTGATCGGGCCATTTGGGTCACGCTCTTCGGAGCCAAATGCAGCCTGGGCGACTTGAACCATGCGATCAGGAAGGGTGAGAATCACCCGTCCAACTCCCACCACGTTATCTGCGACGACACCAGGAACACTCGTCACCGGCTGCCTCGCTGTTTCGAGCGTTGACCCAATCCCCACAAACCCAACCTGCTCAACTACCGGCATGCCATCGGCAATGACTACTTCGCCTCGCGAATCGAAGGCGTATCGCTCGGTCAACAGTGGCGTGATGCGCACATCCTGCGCTACACCGTCGCGCACTATCGACATCGTGAGTTCTTGCCCTGGATGCGCGCGGACAATTTCTGTCATCTGCAGCCAGGAGGTCATCTCCACACCATCGATGGCCACAATCGTGTCACCTGGCTGAATACCGGCCTTATTTCCCGGAGATACGGGATCGGTGGGCACACACTCCTGCCGGGTTTCTGTGGCGGCCACAACACATTCGGAGACGCTTCCCACCGTGAGACTTGGCTGAACTACCCCAAAACCCATCAACAACACGGCATAAAGGACAACGGCAATGATGAGGTTCATCACTGGCCCGCCCATCATGATGGCGATGCGCTTGGGAACGCTCAGGCGGTAGAAGCTTCTGGAATCGTCGAACGCATCGGGTTCGCTCTCGGCATCGAATCCTGCGAAGTCTGTTCCGGCAGATCCTGCCTTCTGACCAGCAGACGGCGCGAACATGCCGTGCATGGCCACAAAACCGCCCAGTGGAAGTGCTTTGAGCCCAAATTCGGTTTCGCCGTATTTCTTCGACCACACAGTCGGCCCAAAACCGATCATGAATTTGGTGATTCCGACACCAAACTTCTTCGCCGGCCAAAAGTGGCCCCATTCATGGAGCCCGATGGAAATGGCGAGCCCTACGACCAGGGCGAGCACGCCTACGACGAACCACACGGTTGACTCCACGCCCACAGGGTAGCCCGGAGCACTGACAGTCGTCAGTGAGCACGCAAAGAAATCAGTGAATCTGCCTCAGCTCGAGCCCACCGCTCTGCCTCCAGCACCGCCTCAAGGCTCATCTCAGTGGGCTCGTGGCGCTCCATTACCTCAGCAATGATGCCGGTGATATCCGGGAAGCCGATTTTTAGGTCGTGGAAGGCGTCAACGGCTTGTTCATTGGCGGCGTTAAACACTGCGGGCATGGTCAGACCCACTCCCCCCGCGTGTTTGGCCATATCCACAGCGGGGAAGGTTTCACTATCGAGAGGCTCAAACGTCCATGTGGACGCACTCGTCCAGTCCAGTGGTGTGGTGGCTCCTGGAACGCGGTGTGGCCAGTCAAGTGCCAACGCAATCGGCAGGCGCATGTCAGGCGGTGAGCACTGAGCGATCGTGGAACCATCGACGAACTCGACTAGTGAGTGAACAATCGATTGCGGGTGGACACTCACCTCAATATCGTCAAGCGCAATATCAAACAGAAGGTGGGCCTCAATCACCTCTAGGCCTTTATTGACCAAGGTGGCGGAGTTTGTGGTGATGACCCGACCCATGTTCCATGTCGGATGGGCAAGCGCGTCTCGTGGGGTCACCGACGCCAACTGCGACGCCGAATATCCCCTAAACGGGCCACCCGATGCGGTCACAATGAGTTTTGATACTTCCTGATGTGCACCAGACATCAGCGCCTGCGCAAGAGCGGAGTGTTCTGAATCAACCGGAACAAGTTGCCCCTCGGCAGCAGCGTTCTTCACCAACGATCCACCCACAATGAGGCTTTCTTTATTGGCAAGCGCGAGTGTTGCCCCGGTCTCGAGAGCCCGGAGGGTGGGCAAGAGCCCTACCGAACCGGTGATGGCATTGACAATCACGTCGGCCTCGACTCGACCAATGAGCTCGCTGGCACCGTCTGCACCAAGGGCGGTGTGAGACTCGGGCAACCCTAGGGTTGCTGCTTGGGCGTCGAGTAGCTCGCGGTTGGACCCGGCGCTTAAGCCCACAATCGAGAAGCGGTCGGGGTTTTTCGCGACGATGTCGATGGCTTGTGTGCCAATCGACCCCGTCGAACCAAGAATTAAGACCCTACGCACGGGCAAGCGATTCACGATCGGCAGACACCGTGTGGTCAATGGTGACTTGTCCAAGAACTCGAGATCCCACATAGACCACGGCAGATTGCCCCGGGGCCACACCGGAAATGGGTTCCACAAATCGCACGATCAGGCGCCCATCAACAATGTGGGCGCTCGCGGCTTCTGGGTTTCCGTGAGCACGCACCTGCACCTCACACTCAAAAGCCTCGGTGTGGGCAATGGACCCGTCGCTGGCGTAAGAACCAGTCGTGATCCCCGCTGCGATTGGGTCGGCTCCCGCAAAACTCATCACCGAGCCCGACAGCTCAATCGTGTCGAGTGCTTCTTTCGGACCCACCACAACCTCGTTGCTCACAGGACGAATCTCCAAGACGTAGCGAGGCTTGCCGTCCTCTGAGGGGTAGCCAATCTGGAGACCCTTTCGCTGGCCGATTGTGTACCCGTGCGTTCCCGTGTGTGCACCGAGCGTGTTTCCTTCTCGGTCAACGATGTCACCGGCGGACTGGCCGAGCTTGTCATCGAGGAACCCCTTGGTGTCACCATCGGGGATGAAGCAAATGTCGTGGCTATCTGGCTTGCTGGCCACGCTGAACCCGCGCCTGGCTGCCTCCTCTCGCACTTCTTGCTTGGAGGGAGTATCACCCAGCGGGAAGTAGCAGTGTCGCAGTTGCTCGGCGGTGAGAACACCCAGGACATAGGACTGATCCTTCGCCCAATCAGCGGAGCGATAGAGCTCGGGTTCACCGTGAGCGCCATCTCGCACGCTGGCGTAGTGGCCGGTGACGACCTTGTCGAAACCCAGCGCCATGGCGCGATCTAAGACCGCCTCAAACTTGATCTTTTCATTACAGCGGAGACAGGGGTTTGGCGTGCGACCCTGACGGTATTCGTCGATGAAGTTGTCGACGACGTCGGCGCGGAAGCGCTCTGAAAAATCCCAGACATAAAAAGGAATCTCGAGCTGTCCGGCTACTCGCCTGGCGTCCATCGAGTCCTCGATGGTGCAACACCCCCGGGCGCCGGTGCGAAGTGTTCCCGGCATTCGAGACAGCGCCAAGTGCACGCCCACCACCTCGTGGCCTTCGTCGACAGCGCGCGCAGCAGCAACGGCGCTATCAACGCCTCCGCTCATCGCCGCCAGAATTCGCATCCCACCAGTGTAGGCAGGCAACCTGGCTAGTACATGGTCACTTAGCTTGGATAACCCGCAGCCCGCGCTCGCTCCACCACGGACGAAAACACATCGATCACCCGAGTGATGTCTTCCTCGGTGGTCGAATAGCCCACGGTGAACCGCAGTGCACTTCGTGCCGCCTGGTCACCCAGGCCCATCGCCGACACAACGTGTGAGCTCTCTGCCACACCGGCCTGGCACGCGGACCCCGTCGACACATAAATTCCTTCTGCGTCCAGCAGATACAGCGCGACTTCGCCCGAGGCGCCCTCGATGGTGATGTGAACGTTGTTATCGAGTCGGTTTCGTGAGCCTCGAAGAGTGACACCGTCTAGTGAGGTGAGCCCCTCGATCAACGCATCACGCAAGCGGCGCCTTCCCTCGCGCTCCTCGGCGCTCTTGTCAAAGGTGAGCGTGGCGGCGTGGGCAAAGGCAACGGCGCCGGCCGCATCGAGGGTTCCTGAGCGAGATACCTGTTGGCCTCCCCCGTGGATTAAGGAATCAATCGGCGCAGCACTTCGACTGACCACCAACGCCCCCACTCCAACCGGACCGCCTAGTTTGTGGGCGCTGATACTCATTGCGTCAACTCCCAACTCGCTGATCGACAGTGGCAGCGAGCCAAATCCTTGGACGGCGTCGAAATGAACCGGGACGCCATGACGGCCGGCACTCTTTGCGATCTCCTGTAACGGCTGTAAAGACCCCACCTCATTGTTGGCCACCAGGCACGTGAGTCCCGCTACCGAACCGGCGGGTACAGATGACAGCTGGGCCTCGAGGTGATCCAGGTCAATCACTGCGTCAGAATCGACGTCAATCCACAACGGTGTCGCAAAACCGCCAGCCTCCAACCATTCCACCGCGTCAAGGGTTGCGTGGTGTTCTGCGCGGGTCAGCGCAATGAACACCTCCTGGCTGGGCTGAAGGCGGCGATGGGCAAACACTCGCCCTTTGATCCAGGTGTTAATCGACTCGGTGCCCCCAGAGGTAAACGACACCTCCATGGGGTCAACACCGACGAAACCGGCGATGACCGCGCGAGCGTTTTCAATCAAGTTTCTGGAATGTTGTCCCGCCTGGTGGATCGATGAGGGGTTCCCGACAATGCCCAGCACCTTCGTGTATTCAGCCTGAACGGCATCCGGCATCGGACACGTCGCGGCGTAGTCGAGATAGATCGCCACAGTGTCCTAGTAGAGCAAGGAAGCCAGTTGGCGCCTGGCCGTCAGCACAGAGGGGTGGGTGGGGCCAGCGATATCGAAATAGTCCAACATCCTCTGGCGAAGAGTGTTCTTGCCCTCTTCGTCTGCGCCCGCAAAAAGCCCCAACAGCCTGACGAAGGCATCATCTAAGTGCCCACCAGCAACATCCAAATCGGCGACCATCATGTGGGCGTCAATATCGGTCGGAGCAGCTGCTGCATTGTGTCGAATGGTGTTGGCGTCCTGGTTCGCAAGCCGCTTCATCAACGACACGTTGGCAAGTCCCGCCTTGGCGTCTTGGTCGTTTGGTGCCTTAGCGAGGGCCTCGCGGTAGGCAGCTTCTGCACCATCAAGATCATTGGCGCTCAGTGCATCAAACGCCTTTTGGTGTTCAGGCGAGAGGGGCTTTTCCTCAGGAGCGTCCGTCGCTTCGCCGCCTTCTGCCTCGCCCGCGGGAATCACACCCGTGACACCGGCCTGCGCTGCCAGTTGGAGGACTTGATCCAGGACAGGACGAATTTGATCCTCGGGCGCAGTGCCTTGAAACAGAGGAGCAGGGCGACCCTGGATGATGGCAAACGTGGTCGGCAGGCCTTCAATCTGAAGGGCTTGAACAAGCTGCGGCGACGTCGCTGCATCCAGCGTGGCGAGCGCGAGTTTTCCCTGATAGCTCTCCACAATCGGCCCCAGGCTTGGCTCGACCCCTTGGCCGTAGACCTCAAGAAGGACGGGGACCTGATTGGACAGCTCAATAAGGCTGTTCATGTCGGCTTCGGTCACATCACGGACATAGGCGCCCGTGTGGGAGGAAGGAGCGGCTGGTTGGTCTTTTTGTTGAGCGCGTGCCACCAAGCCAGAGAGGTCGTATCCGCCAGAGAGTGGCATGCGGGGGTCTGGTTGTCTCACTGCTGCGTCTCCACCACGTTGTTATTCTTCGAGTTCTGCCGCGTCCACTAAGCCGTAGCTGTAGCCGACGACCTGGATTTTGTCATCCGAACCGACAGGGGGCACGTACCAGACTATGTGCATGTCGTAGCGCGCTTCGAACCCGATACTCGATTGGGGCGCACCCGTAATTGCTCGCACTGCAGGTGTTGCATTGACGGCCGCACCTGATTCAACAGGACGCACCGTTTCGGTCTCTCGCAAGACACCAAAGACCAACGCGCCGCCCTCTCTCGTGGCCAAGGCGACAATTTGCTCGTCGGTGGGATCAATTGAGAGATCCATATCAAGATCGGAGCCGAATGACTCTTGCCGAAGCGCTTGGCCGTCTGGGCCCACGAGTGTGTAGAGGTTGTCGGTCGCTACATCGAATTCACTCCAGAATCTCGCGTCTGGACCAGACGACAAGATCGCGGCGTAATGGGCGATGGTGTCTTCAGGGCTGACCGGAAGCAGTTTGGAATCACGCGCCAGGCGCGGGCTTCCCACCTCAACCAGCGGCATAGCCGGCAACACCACATCGGGAGCGAGGAGCACCTCATAAATCAATTGGTAGTTCGTGCGAGCCGTTTCTTGACGCAGCACGATTCCCACCGCGGGTGAATTTGCTTCGGGTCCCTGCTGCACAATGGCAAATACCGTCCGCGGCCAATCCCTCGTCTGCTGAGGAACAAGAAGGCGGACTGGACTTGTTGGGATCGGAGAAATCTGGCCCAAATCACTGTCGTATCCGCGGAGGATGTACTGCGCGCCCCGCATCGAAAGTGCTGGATCGGAAAGCCTCTGGCTCAGCATGTCGCCATCGAGGGCTTGATCGGCCATCAACACGTGGGTGGCAATGCGCTCCACAATGCGCTGGAACTGGGCTTGGGTCACAGCGGGGTAGGGAGCAAGAGGCGTCACGTCCAAGCTTGCAGCAGTCTCATCGGCTACCGGCGCAGGCTCAGCTGTGCTCGCCGGGGCACATGCGCCAAGCGCCAAAACCCCCAACACAGGAATCGCAAGCGCGCTTCGCTGAAGACGCCTGCGACCCCGCGAAGGAACCGACACACTCCGGCGCTGCCCCATCGCGGCACGCGGTGAACGCCGCTTGGGCGCCTTGGGAAGTTTTTGCCTGGGCCCTCGGCGTCTGCGCACGTCAGTCAACACCAAGACAAGAAGAACCAGGCCGATGACCAGAGCTAACACTCCAGCCGCGACGAGGAAGCCCGCCAGTGGTGAGACGTTATCGAGTGGCCAGCTCAGCTGAATCACGCCTGGAGCCGGGTAGCTTCCGTCCATAAACACGACGACGGAAATATCCTCGTCACCGGTGAGAGAAGCCTTGAGAGCTCCTTGCTCGTGAAACTGCTCCAACCACAAATCTGAATTCAGGGGGTTGGGCACGCGTGATTGTGAGCCCAAACGAGGAGCGGCATACAACTCACCAGTGTTGGCGTCGGTGAGAACCGTTGTGTAGCGAGCGGGGCGAAGCCACCCCATCACATCGACCGTGCGGCCGTAGACCACGGTGATGCCTGCTTCATTGTTGGTGTTATCCAAGACGGTGACGGTTTGGCGCCCCGGGTTACTCACCAGGGTGCTCGCCGGAATCACAATGGCAGGTGCCGTGTGGTCAATCTCAATGGTTTTGACCAACGTGTCTGGACCGGCCCAGACGGTGCGAAGAGCAATACCCGCGGCGAGCGATGCCACCGACAGCATGAGGACGATAATTGCTGAAAGCAACCGCACGTCTCGCTCCTTTCCCGAGGGGTCCACACCCCACCGGGGCCGACTCTCCAGGGTAACTGAGACTGATGTGCGAAGCGCTCCGTCAGACAACTACACTCAGCTGAGTAGTTTTTCGGTTAAGGAGGGCCATCAGTGGCCGACGGTTCTGATTTCACTACTGAGCTGCGCGGATATAAGCGCAGTGAAGTAGACGAGGTCATCGCAGATCTTCGCGGTGAACTCATTAAGGCGTCTCGCGACCGCCAGAGCGCTCTCGATGAGCTGAGCACCATCAAGCGCGAACTCGATGAACTGCGCGCCACCGTCGAACCTCACGCAGGCGCCGGCTACGCCGACCTGGGTGGCCGCCTAGAGGCAGTCCTTCGCATCGCCGAAGAGCAGTCGACGAGAATCATCTCCCAGGCCGACATCGACGCCGAGCGCATCATCAGCTCCGCCAAAGAAGAAGCTCGAGCCGCCCGCGAAAGCCTCGAAGCGGATGCCCAGCGCTCTCTTGCCGATGCTCAGTCTCACGCCACCGCCACTCGCGAAGCAGCGGAAGAAAAAACCGAAGCGCTCATCACGGATGCCACCGAAACGGCTCAGCGGCTCGTGAACGAAGCAATCGAAGAAGCTGCCTCCATCCGCGGAGCTGTTGCGACAGAAGCGGCAAAAACGAGGGCTCAGGCAAAGCGTGAATCAGATGCTCTCCGTGCCGATGTGAAGCGCGAGGTTGCCGAATTAAAGGTGGTCGCAGACCGCGAACTCAACCAGGCTCGAAAAGAAGCAGCGGACCTTCAGCGAGAAATTGAAGTGGAGCGCGCAACCCACGAGCTCACTCTTCGCAAAATTGAAGAAGAAGTCGCTCTCCAGAAAACCAAAATGGAGCACGAGCTTCAGGCCACCCACGCCAAGATCAAGCACGACAACGACACTCAAGACGAGCGCCTCGCACTGGAGGCAAGCCAAGCTCGTGCCGACTTGGACATCGAACTAAAGGCTCGTCGCGCTGAGGCGGAGAAAGAACTTCTCGATGCCCACGAAAAAGCAGTGGAGCTCAATGACCGCTACCTCCAAGAAGCAAAGAGCCAGCTCGAGGACACGAAGACTCGTCTTGAGGGGCTTCGCGCCGAGCACAAGGCCATCAACGAAGCCATCATCGAGCTGAACACTGGCGGCAAAGCCAAGGCCGAGGAAGAAGCACGAGCGCTTGTGGCAGAAGCCGAGGAAAAGGCCCGAACGATTGTTGCTGAGGCCAACCAGCAGGCAGAAGAAACAGTAGCCGCGGCCGAAAAGCGCCTTGTTGAATTGCGCGCAGAGCGCGAAACCATCGCCGAATATGTCGAATCTCTGCGCTCAGTGGTCGGAGATTTGGACGCCGTGGCAAAGAAGCCAAAGAAGGCTGATTCCTAGTCAGCACCCAACAGGTGTTCTGCTTCTGGCCATTCGGTCGGAAGCGGGAGGGCTTGGGGGTGAGTGACTTTCACGATCTCACTCAACGCGAGAGAGCTATAGCTCTCTCCCACAAATAAGTGTTTTGCACCCTCTGCCGGCACGACCTGTAATTCGGGAACAATGGCAAAGCGCTCTGTCGCTTCGGCTGGCTTCAAGTAGTCGTCGTGTTCTGGAACGAGAGCGACCATTGTCTCGGGTCGGCCCACCCATCGCAGCAAGTCCTCATTGTTCGCGCGATGAAGCGGTGGCGCGAGAAGGAAGATCCCCTCAAACGTCCCCGCACGGCCCAGGGCGTGCTTCAAAATCACTTCCGTACCAAATGACCACCCGACCAGCCAGATGTTGGGGAGGTGGTGTGCCACAGCAAAGTCGATAGCTGCTTCGAGGTCAAACTTCTCAAGCTCCCCCTCGCCGAAGCTTCCCTCAGATTTTCCCCGCGGGGATTCGACTCCTCGGAAGTTAAATCGGAGAACCGCAATATTGGCCATCGCCGGCAAACGGTTCGCTGCTTTTCTAATCAGGTGTGAGTCCATGTATCCACCGTGGGTGGGCAGGGGGTGGAAAAACACCAATGTGGCGGTCGGAGCACCCGATACCGGAAGTGATAACTCGCCCACTAACTCGACCCCGTCAGAGGTGAGAAAGCTCACGTCGCTGCGAACTGCCGGCAACACGCTTGCGCTTCGAATACGCATGGATCCCCCTAGTAAATCCGCCAACAGTGGCTGTGCCAATGGCGCCGATCTTCCACGCCACGATCCGCCCCAAACAGAGAGTGTTCTTCCCAGGCAACAATGTGAGCCTGCCCAGGAGGAACAATGAGGTCACACCCGGGGCAGCGATATTCCTTCTGAGCGTTTTTCTCGCTGATGGGCTGAACAACGAAGCGGTGTCCCCGTTTGGTTTCTACGCGGCGAACGCCTGCTCGGATGCGATCGAAGTCCAGCTCATCTGGCTGCTGGTTCTTATCCCGGTGGCTTCGGCGAGGCATATCAATACCAATTCTTCTGCTGCGAGTGGCCCCAAGCCGCACACGGAGTGCCATAACGGGCAGAAATGTAGCCAAGGCCCCATCGAATCTGAGTCTCCGGGTTTGTCGCCCAGTCGTCACCAGCTGATGCCATCTTGGAGCCAGGCAGAGCCTGTGGGATTCCGTAGGCGCCGCTGCTTCGGTTTTGGGCAAAGTGGTTCCAGCCCGACTCCTTTTTCCACAGCGCGTAGAGACATTGATATTCGGATTCTGGTTGACCGCTGGCCACCAACAAATCGCGGGCAATGGCTTGCGCGGTCCCGGGGTCTGGAATGCCTGTAGCCGGCGCGCTAAAGCTCACCTGAGACACACTCCATTCACCATCTCGAATGATTTGTCCGCCCTGGCCGGTGACCACGAATCCTTCCGCCGACGTGTCGTGTTCTGCTGTGAGGAAATAGGCACTGGCTGGTGTGAGGTGCGGGTTGACCAAAGGCCAGGCTAAAAAGGCTGCCACGCTTCCGAGCGCGAGCAACGGCACGATGTGCTCGCGAAAGCGAGTCGACCATCGTGTCGAGGTGGAGGCGTGACGCCCGATTGACCGTACAAACACAGCCCGCACAGTCTAGCGGAGGGGCCTATTTATCTACCTGACGGCCAAAATGACAGCGACGGTTTCGTCTAACACCGTGTCCACTTGGATTTCGTCATAGCCGCCCAGTTGGGTGCGAAACTTCTGGTTGCGCACCGTGGCGACCGAAATTGCTTCCTGGCCTTGGAAATAGGACACCAGTCGGTTACAGAAATCATCCACGTCTCTCACGCTGTAGCCAGGCTGAATCAGCTTGCTACGACGGAATTTTTCTTTTTCTGGCCGGGCAACGCGATCCAAGATCTCCTGTGCCTTGGCACGGACGGACTTGAAGTATCCCGCTTCACCAATTTCTTCGGTCTGCCCTGCGCGCTCGCGCTTGGCAAAAGCTTCCTCCAGCCGCCACAGCGCTTGGTCAACGGCTGCGGTGTCGAATCCGTCTTCATTCACTAATGGAAACGACACTTGGCGGATCACGGAGCTGTCGATGCCCTCTTCCAAGCCTTCGTAGACGCGCTTAGCGCGGTCGAGAAATTCGGACACGTCGGGTTTTTGATATCCCGGGGTGCCCTTTTCTGCGTCAGGGAACAGCTCGCTCACAGGCCTATTCTGCCGGGGGTAATGGATGGTTTCTCGGTTCTACACACCGAGGCGCAAAAACTGCCCTTGGCGGCTACGCGAGCAGTTGGTAAACGATGTACGTAACTGCCATCGAGGGCAGAGCCGAATCCAGGCGGTCGAGGAATCCTCCGTGACCCGGCAACAAGCTCGACATGTCTTTGATTCCCAGGTCTCGCTTGATGAGTGATTCGACCAAGTCCCCCATCGTGGCACTCCCCAGAAGCACAAGACCCAGGACAATTCCACTCCACCAACCAAGACCCAACAGGTAATGCCCGAGGAGTCCACCTGCAATCGCGGCAGCAATCGCAGCACCCGCGAAGCCTTCCCAGGTCTTTGCTGGCGAAATTTTCGGGGCAAGTTTGTTTTTCCCGATGGCTAACCCGGTGGCATAGGCCGCGGTGTCCACCACCACCACGATGACGACCGCAGTGAAAATCCAAAGTTGGCCAAGAGCAAGCTCGGTGGTGATGACTGCGAATGACGCGAGAAACGGCAAATACACGACCACAAACACGCCACCTTGAATATCCCGCAAGATGGTGTGTCGAGCCGATGGATTAAATGCGGCGTCGAGCAGGCGCACCAGAGCAACGGCGACGATTGCAATTAAAAGACCCCAGAGCATTCCCGCGGCGCCCAACAGATAGCTCGCCGAGACAATTGCGGTTGCCAGCACCACCATCCAGGTACGAGAGAGTCGGGAGCCTTTTTCTCGCAGTGCCCCGACCAACTCAACCACGGCAAGGCTCACCAAAACGGCGATGAAGGCCGCGAAAATGGCTGTTTCAAACAGCAATGCGCCCACAAAGAGGCCTCCCAAGAGAAGCCCCACTGCGATGGCTTGCCACAGCGGGCGTCCCGCACGCTGCTCAATCTTCGCGTTAGCTTCTCGGACCTGACTTTCCCAGTCGGTCAGAGTCGACTCAATGTCGCCGAGCGCCTGCTCGATTTTCTGAGAAGCACCCTCGGGCGTCTTAGTCACTCGGGTTACACCTCGAGCAGTTCTGCTTCTTTCCTCTTCAGCGCCTCATCGATGTGGTCGATGTGGGTCTTGGTGAGGGCTTCGAGTTCCTTTTCGGCGCGAGCAACAGTGTCTTCGCCCACCTCGGAGGTCAGCGCTTCGAGGTCATCTTTTGCCTTGCGGCGAATGCTGCGAACGACAACACGGCCGTCTTCAGCCTTTTGGTGGGCAAGCTTCACGTATTCCTTGCGGCGCTCTTCGTTTAACTCCGGCATGGTGACACGAATAACGTTTCCGTCATTTTGCGGGCTGGCACCCAGATTCGGAGCTGCGGCAATGGCCTTTTCAATTTCTTTCATCGCCGACTTGTCGTAGGCGGTGACGACCATGGTGCGGGCTTCTTGAACCTGCAAGCTCGCAAGCTGACCCAATGGGGTGGGCGTGCCGTAGTAGTCGACCATGATCTTTTGGAACAACGCAGGGTTTGCACGCCCGGTGCGAACCGTTTGGAAATCGTTGTGGACGACCTCTAGGGCCTTGTCCATCTTTTCTTTGGCGTCCGCCATTACGTCGTCAATCATTGGCCACTCTTTCTGTCTGGCCCCAAGTTTATTGGGCGCTTAAGAAACCAGGGTGCCGATGCGATCACCAAGGATTGCCTTGGTGACGTTGCCCTCTGGCTCCATGCCAAAGACCAGCATCGGCATTTTGTTGTCCATGCAGAGGCTAAAGGCCGTCGAATCGACAACTTTGAGACCCTTCACCAGGGCGTCCTGGTAGCTCAGGGTGTCGTAGCGCTCCGCGCTGGGGTCAATCTTCGGGTCAGCCGAATACACGCCATCGACGCCGTTCTTGGCAACAAGAACTTCGTCGGCACGCACTTCCAAAGCACGCTGGGCAGCAACAGTATCGGTGGAGAAGTAGGGCAAGCCCGCTCCCGCACCGAACACCACAACGCGGCCCTTTTCCAGGTGCCTAATGGCACGCAGGGGAATATAGGGCTCTGCGACCTGAGTCATCGAAATCGCCGATTGAACACGGACCTGAGCGCCCGCCTGCTCCAGGAAGTCCTGGAGGGCAAGGGCGTTCATCACGGTTCCGAGCATTCCCATGTAGTCGGCTCGGCGGCGATCCATTCCGCGCTGGCTGAGCTCAGCGCCGCGGAAGAAGTTTCCACCACCGACGACGACAGCTACTTCAACGTCTTTCGCTGCTTCGGCGATTTCACGGGCAATTTGGGCAACCACATCGGGGTTGACTCCTAATTGACCACCACCAAACGATTCACCGGAGAGCTTGAGCAGTACCCGACGTCGGTTGGCCATAGTGATTCCTCCAGGCTGATGTCCCTAGCCAGAAGGCTAGTACCCCGTGAGGGATATAGGAACTAAGCGCCCACCTTGAAGCGGGAGAAGTTGCTAATCGACAGCCCAGCCTGCTCAACCACCTGAGAGATTGAGAGCTTGTTGTCGCGAGCGTATTCCTGGTCGAGCAGAGCGATCTGCTTGAAGAATGCGCCCAAGCGGCCTTCTACGATCTTCGGAAGGGCAGCGTCTGGCTTTCCTTCGTTGCGGCTGATTTCCTCAACGAGCGCGCGCTCCTTGTCGACTACGTCGGCAGGGACCTCGTCGCGGGAGAGGTACTGGGGGTCAGCGAACGAGATGTGCTGCGCGATGCTGCGAGCAGTGTCGTCATCGGATCCCGAGAAACCAACCACAACACCAACCTGCGGAGGCAGGTCCTTGTTGGTGCGGTGAAGGTAAATCGCAAACTTGTCGGCCTCGAGGTGCGAGATGCGACGCAGTTCGACCTTCTCGCCAATGATGGCGGCCTGGTCGGAGATTGCCTGCTCGACGGTGCCCGAACCAAGAGGAGCCTTGAGGGCTTCGTCGAGGTTTGATGCCGAAGCGGCAACAACGGCGTCCAACACGTCGTTTGCCAGCGAGATGAACTTGTCGTTCTTTGCGACGAAGTCGGTCTCACAGGCGAGCTCGATCATGTAGGCGTGGCCACCCTGCTCGGTGGCAGCAACGAGGCCTTCGCTGGTGGCGCGGTCGGCACGCTTAGCGTTACCTTTGGCGCCCTTGAGGCGGAGGATTTCGGTTGCCTTGTCAACGTCGCCACCGGCTTCTTCCAAAGCCTTCTTGGTGTCGACCATTCCGGTTCCAAGAAGCTCGCGGAGCTTCTTAATGTCTTCGAGTGACACAGCCATGAGTGTTCCTTACTTGCTCTCGGTGTCTTTAGTTGCAGTCTTCTTGGCAGGAGCCTTCTTTGCAGCAGGCTTCTTCTCAGCGGCGTCAGCCTTAGCAGCAGGCTTCTTCGCAGGAGCCTTCTT
>JAYOHK010000007.1:0-25819 GCA_038118225.1 Cellulomonadaceae bacterium
GTCGCCACCATCCGTGGTGAGCAGCCCGTTGACTACAACCACAAGACCATCGGTGTGGTTGCCGGTTTGGGCCTTGGCATCGGAGTCATGCAGGTCGGCAACTTCGCGATGAAGGGATTCATCGCGTGGCTTGGACACCGCGCGTACCACGGCATGGCTATGCCGATGTGGGAGCGTAAGGCTCGCGTGCTTTCTGACTGGATCATGCAGTTCTTCTGGGGCCGTGACGTTGCAAGTGTCAGTGCGGTACAGCGCCCACGTGACTTCTTCGTGGAGTTCGCGGCACGCCCCGCGCCTGCGCAGGCCAAGAAGGCATCGCGCGCCAAGAAGGCTCCGGCAGCCGCAAAGTAGACTGCCTGAGGGCCCCGGTAGCCCAATCGGCAGAGGCAGGCGACTTAAAATCGTCACAGTCGGGGTTCGAGTCCCCGCCGGGGCACCAAAGGCTGAGTGTTCGCCAGGTGGCGAGTTAATCTTTGGTGTTTAGACTGCCGCTATGGACTCATTACTCGTCATCGGCATTCTCGTTGTCCTTCTGGCAATTGTCGGCATCTACCTGTGGTCGACCTACAACGCACTTGTCACCCTCAACGTCCGTGTGGACGAAGCGTGGAGTGACATCACCGTTCAGCTCAAGCGTCGAGCAGACCTCATCCCGAACCTGGTTGACACCGTGAAGGGTTATGCCACTCACGAATCGTCCGTGTTTGAAAACGTGACGAAGGCGCGTGCCGCCACATTGTCGGCACAGGGCCCCGCCGAAGCGGGTAAAGCCGAGAACATGATGCAGGATGCGCTCAAGAGCATCTTTGCCGTCGCCGAGGCATATCCCCAGCTCCAGGCAAGCCAAAACTTCCTTCAGCTCCAAGGCGAGCTCGTCGATACCGAAGACAAGGTCCAGGCCGCGCGCCGGTTCTACAACGGCGGCGTTCGTGAACTCAACACCAAGATCAAGCTGTTCCCGAACAACATTTTCGCGAGCAACTTGGGCTTCGGTGAGCGCGACTTCTTCGAGGTGGACAACCCCGAAGCAATTGCCGACGCACCCCGCATCAAGTTCTAAGACTCTTTCCTTCACACTAAGCGGGCAGGTAGCCAGATGTATCGCGCGATTGCGGCTAACAAACGCAACACCGTCGTCATCATGCTCTTTTTCCTTCTCTTGGTTTCAGGCCTTGGGTTTGTCGCCCAATACGTCCTCGGTGATGGATCTGGACTGGTGTTCATTGGCACACTCATCGGAGCTCTCGTCTATGTGCTGATTCAGTACTACCAATCGAGCTCACAGGCGCTATCGATGGCAGGTGCTCGCCAAATCGAGAAAAAAGACAATCCGAGGCTCTATCGAATCGTCGAAAACTTAGCGATTACGACCGGTATGCCCACACCCAAGGTCTACATCGTGGACGACCCTGCACCCAATGCGTTCGCCACGGGTCGCGACCCTGAACACGCTGCCGTGGCTGCCACTACCGGGCTCCTTGAGCTGATGGATGACCAAGAACTAGAAGGCGTCATGGCCCACGAGCTGGCCCACGTCAAAAACCTCGATATTCGCGTCTCCACCATCGTGTTTGGACTGGTCGTGGTGGTGGGCTTCCTCGCTGACATGTTGACCAGGATGGCGTTTTTTGGGGGCTTGCGCCGCAACAACAACGGCGGAAACCCGCTCGTGCTCGTATTGGGAATTGCGGCGATGGTTTTGGCACCCCTTCTTGCTGCACTGATCCAGGCCGCGATCTCTCGTCAACGCGAGTATTTGGCCGACGCCACCGGGGTTCTCACCACTAGACACCCTGAAGGGCTTGCCCGAGCACTCCACAAGCTTGCCGAGCACGGCCGTCCGCTTAAGCGCCAGCAAGCCTCCATGGCGCACCTGTGGCTGAACGATCCGATGAAGCCAGGGGTGATCGATCGGATGTTCCAAACCCATCCGCCACTTCCTGATCGCATCCGCCGGATACTGGATAACCAGGCAAAGTTCTAAGCCGCAACCGGCATACAACCTAGACTGGTCGGCATGAGATTTCCGCGATGGTTCCGCGACTCGGTTGACCGGCCGACTGTGCCCAGAGGTGTGCAGGTCGCCGCAGCCTGGTCGTGGCGTTTTGTCGCGGTCGTTGCCGCCCTCGCAGTAGCGGTGTTGTTGATCATTCAGCTGAGCTTCATCGTGGTGCCACTGCTGATTGCTGTGTTGCTGGCAGTGTTGGCAGCTCCTATTGCCAACTGGCTGAAGCTTCACTGGATCCCTGCGTGGTTATCCACTTTTCTGACGCTTGTCGTCTTTCTCTCAGCAATTACGGGTCTGGTGTGGCTCGTTGTTGAGCAGATTCTTCGCGACTGGTCGTCGTTGCAAGATAAGAGTGTTGTCGCCTACGAAGACTTCATTCTCTGGCTTGTAGATTCCCCGCTGCACATCACTGAAATGCAGCTCAACGAGTGGTGGACGAACCTCGCCGACCAATTGAATTTGAATTCGGCATGGATTCTTTCGGGAGCACTCTCGATTAGCTCGTCTCTGGGATCTGTAGTGGTGGGTACTGGTTTGGCCCTGTTTGCCCTGGTCTTTTTTGTCCACGACGGCGAGCGCATTGTCCGCTGGCTGATCAACTTGCTTCCTCAAGATGCTCGAGCACCGGTTGCGGGAGCCACTCAGCGCGGCTGGGTAACCCTCACCAACTTTGTGGGCGTCCAAATTTTTGTCGCCCTCATTGATGCGATTGGAATTGGACTAGGAGCGTTCTTCTTAGGTCTTCCTTTGGTGATTCCTATTGCAGTGGCAGTGTTCCTGGGTGGATTTGTGCCGATCATTGGTGCGTTCATCGCGGGTGGTTTGGCCGCGTTCATCGCTTTGGTCTACGAAGGACCTATTGCTGCGCTGATCATGGTGGTCATCGTCTTGGCGATCCAACAACTTGAAGGACAGATCTTGCAACCACTCGTCATGGGCGCAGCCGTGAAGATTCACCCGCTCGCGGTTGTACTGGCGGTCTCTGCGGGAGGGTTCCTCGCGGGAATTCCCGGTGTTCTCTTCGCCGTCCCGGTGGTGGCGTACCTCAATGTCTTTATTAGCTACCTGGCTAATAAAGAATGGGTCAGCGATCCGGCTGTGACAAAGTATTTGACTCCGAAAGTGGGGCTGTAGCGCGTGACCATGACAGACCCTGCGGCCACGTCGACGAATCTTCCTGGCCCTACCCTCGCTGATTTCGAGGCCGCCCGTGAGGTGGTTTCTCGGGTTGCCCAACTCACCCCTATGGAAGTCTCGCGCTTCCTCGGAGAGGTCTTGGGCCAGCCCGTGTTTATGAAGTGTGAAAATCTTCAGCGCACGGGTTCCTACAAGATCCGTGGTGCGTACAACCGCATGTCCAAGCTCACCGACGAAGAAAAAGCTCGCGGTGTTGTTGCGGCAAGTGCGGGAAACCACGCCCAGGGTGTGGCCTTTGCCGCCAGCGAGCTGGGTATCAAAGCAACCATTTTTGCGCCGACTGGAGTTGCCCTGCCTAAACTTCAGGCGACTCGAGCCTATGGGGCCCAAGTTGTCCTCACCGGTGACACCTTTTCGGAGCCGCTGAAGGCTTCTCACGAGTTCGCCGATGAAACCGGCGCCGTCCGCATTCCGCCCTACGACCACCCCGACGTGGTGGCAGGACAAGGAACTGTTGGCCTTGAAATCATGGACCAGGTTCCAGACGTTGAAACGGTCGTGGTCCCCATCGGTGGCGGAGGCCTCATCTCTGGTGTGGCCAGTGCCATTAAGCAGCGGGCTGCGCAAGAAGGCCGCACCGTTCGGATAATCGGCGTTCAAGCAACCAACGCAGCGCCGTATCCGCTGTCGCTCAAAGCCGGCCACATTGTCGAGGTAAAACTCCAACCGACGATCGCCGATGGAATTGCTGTGGCGAAGCCAGGCGAGTTGAACTTCGACATCATCAAGAATGTGGTCGACGAGGTGGTGACCGTCGACGACGATCAAACTGCCCGAGCAATCTTGACCCTTCTCGAGCGGGCAAAGTTGGTTGCCGAGCCCGCGGGAGCCGTCGGTGTAGCGGCCATCATGGCTGGTTTGGTAAAAGCCTCCGGACCCACCGTGGTGGTGTTAAGCGGGGGAAACATCGACCCGATGATCATGGAGCGTGTCATTAGCCGCGGTCTGGCAAGCTCTGGTCGCTATCTCAAGATGCGCATTCCACTTCCTGACCGTCCCGGCCAACTGGCCCGCACATCAGAGATCGTGGCTGATGCCAACGCCAACGTGGTGGAGGTCTTGCACACCCGCCACGGCACGGGCCTCCAAATTAGCCAAGTCGAGCTTGAGCTTCACATCGAAACCCGTGGGCCCGAGCACGCTGAAGAGGTGCTGGAAGCACTTCGGCGTGAAGGCTACGAGCCGCGAACAGAGTTTTAGGGCGTAAACGTCTCGACGTTGATGATCTCAACGGCGATCTCAGCACCACTGGGTGCGGTGTAGGTGCTTGATTCGCCAATCTTCAATCCAAGAATTGCTGCACCCAGCGGGCTCTCGGCGCTGTAGACATCCAAATCGGTGTCTCCGGCGAGCTCGCGTGAGCCGAGCAGGAACTTCTCTTCGTCACCGTGAATGTGGGCGGTGACCACGGTGCCGGTTTCGACTACTCCTGAGCTTTCTGGAGCTTCGCCGACTGCGGCGTGCTTGAGAGTGTCTGTGAGGGTGCGAATGCGGGCCTCCATTTTGGCCTGCTCTTCTTTGGCGGCGTGGTAGCCACCGTTTTCTTTCAGGTCGCCTTCTTCGCGAGCCACTTCAATGCGTTTTGCGATTTCTTGGCGACCTTTTGTGGTGAGCTGCTCGAGCTCAAGCGCGAGACGGTCGTAGGCTTCCTGGGTCAACCAGACGTGACCCTTCGAGTCGCTAGCCATTTCTTACCCCCTGGACGAAATAACAACCGGCTCCAGGCGGGGCCGGTTGTGGATTGCTTGAGACTACGGCACCCAACAGCGGTAGAGCAAACCGGTTACGGCCGTTTCACTGGTGCGAACGAGCTGGTTAAAGACTCGGGTGCGCTGTTCGGATTCGGGAAGGTCAACAATCACCCAGCCGACAATTCCGTATTGGGCGTTGAGGGCTTGAATGGCACACGACATGGGGGTGCCAGGTGCTCCGGATACTTCAAAACGCACCGAGACGCTTCGATCATCGACGCGCTCCCAGCCAAGATCCCTGGTTTCATACTGCGCGGTGGGTTGAGCAAGGCCTGCCCACCACAGCCAGGCCACTAAGACCACGGCAAAACCCACACCAGTGGTGAGTGCCAACCATTTGGTGTTTCTCTTCGACCGCGGGGTGTGGCCGTACCGCTCGCTCAGTAGCGGAGCAGGTATGGAGGAAGAGGTGGTCTCATCCAGATCAGTTTCGGGGTTCACGCTCACCTTCCTCCGCTAGCGTAGAGCTCGAGATTACCGCCCCGAGATGGGGTGACACTGAGGAGTAAGCAATGGAGGCCACCGTGATCACTCTCGCCGAAGAGCTGATTCCCGCTATCGAGGTCAACCCTGTGATGGTGACTCCTGGTGTCATCGGCTTCATCGCCACCTTTGGTGTCGCCATCGCATCGCTTTTGCTGATCCTGGACATGGTGAGGCGAGTCCGCAGGGTTCGCTACCGCGAAGAAATCGCGGCAAAGCTCGACGCCGAGGAAGCTGCCGCTAAAGCGGGTTCAGGCAAATAAGCAACACCGCACTCCAGTGGCACATAAAGGCCAAGACGGTGAGTGCGTGAAAAATCTCGTGAAAGCCGAAGTTCTTCGGTGAGGGGTTTGGCCATTTAGTGGCGTAGACCACGGCTCCCACGCTGTAGAGCCCCCCGCCGACCAACACCAAGACCATCATCGCGATGTTGGCGGAGAAAAGATCTTGGATGTACATCATCGCTGCCCAGCCAAGCGCGAGGTACAACGGGACGTAGATCCACCTCGGAGCGCCAAGCCAGAAGACGCGAAGACCTATTCCCAGCGCTGTTCCACTCCAGACCAGCCACAACAGAAGGTTTCCTTTGTTGTCCGGCAAGGCCAACAGCGCCAAAGGGGTGTAGGTGCCCGCAATGAGAAGGAAGATATTGGCGTGGTCGAGGCGACGAAGAACTGCCTTGGTCGTGTCTGACCAGCGGAAGCGGTGATACGTGCCGGAGACCCCAAACATCGCGAGCGACGTGGCGGCGAAAATACTTGCGCCCACTTTTGCTGTGGTTCCCTCGGCAAGGGCAATCAGAACAATTCCTGCAGCGAGGGCGATGGGGAAGGTGCCCAAGTGAATCCAGCCCCGCCAGGAGGGTTTGTGTTCAGCCTGACGGTAGGCAATCGAGTCTTCCAACAGGGGAAGCGACAGGGTGCCTGCTTGATTATCGCGCGGTGAGTCCGCCATGTGCCGAGCATAGGCGAGCAACATCGCCACGGGCTCCAAAGGGCCTGCACTTTCTTGCAGCCCGAGATAGGACTAGCATTCCTGTGTGCCTCGACGCAGTCTGATTCCCGGGCTCGGTTTCTTGTACCAGCTCTACATCCGTCGACTCAAAGGCCAGATTTTCACCAAGAATCACCCTCGCCACGTGGGGTTGATTTTGGATGGCAACCGGCGCTGGGCAAAACAGCGACTCGAATCCTCCGCCCACGGCCACCGGGCAGGCGCCGACAAGATTCACGAGTTTCTCACCTGGTGTGATGACTTCGGCGTAGAGGTCGTCACCCTCTATTTGCTCTCCACCGACAACATTCATGGCCGGGATGAGAAAGAACTCAACGCTCTCGCCACCATCATCGAGTCGCTCGCTGACCAGCTCTCGAGATTCCGCAATTGGAGGGTTCGCCACCTCGGCCACCGGGAAGACTTGCCCGCGGGGCTTCTCGCGCAATTAGATGGCGCTGCAGCCCGCAGTGAAACGAACTCGGGGATGCAGGTGAACCTTGCCGTGGGGTACGGAGGGCGCCAAGACATCACCCAAGCTGTTCGGAAGGTCGTCCAGAGCCACGTTGATAAGGGCGGAACCCTGGAGGGTCTCTCCAATGAAATCAGCGTTGAGGCGATTGCGGACAACCTGTATACCGGTGGCCAGCCTGATTTAGATCTGGTGATTAGGACATCCGGTGAGCAGCGTTTGAGCGACTTTATGATCTGGCAGGCAGCGCACAGCGAGTTCTATTTCGTGGAAGCACTCGGGCCCGATCTTCGCGAGGTCGACTTCTTGCGGGCCATTCGTGACTTCGGTCGCCGTCAGCGCCGATACGGTCACTAGATATTTACCCATCTGTCACATTCGCTGTGGCGTGTCGGTCCGGGCGCTGGGTGCACCTGGCGTAGCGTCTTCGCCAACGGGTAACCCAACTTCATAGGAGCCATGGTGACACCATCCGCAAACCCTCGGTCCACTACTCAAAAGCGCAGCAGCAAGAAAGAAGAGACCAGGGAGCGGACGTTCGTTCTCGACACCTCGGTCCTGCTGTCTGACCCAGCGGCCATCTTCAGGTTCGCTGAACACCACGTGGTGTTGCCCGTGGTGGTGGTGAGTGAACTCGAGAAAAAGCGGCATGACCCCGAGATTGGGTACTTCGCTCGCCAAGCTCTTCGACACCTCGATGACCTTCGCGCCAAGCACGAGCGCCTCGACTTCCCCATTGCCGTGGGTGATGGGGGAACGCTTCGCGTAGAGCTCAACCATTCGAACCAGGCTGTTTTGCCATCGGGCCTGCAGCTCGGAGACAACGACTCGAGAATTCTCGCCGTCGCGCTGAACCTCGCCAATGAGGGCCTTGCCGTCACGGTGATTTCTAAAGACCTTCCGATGCGCGTGAAAGCCGCTTCCATCGGATTGGGCGCTGAGGAATACCGCGCCGAACTCGCCGTTGATTCCGGGTGGACCGGAATCTCAGAGATTTCTTTGGGCTCTGATGACGTTGCCGAGCTCTACGACAACGAAGTGCTGAGCACTCCGCTCGTTGAAGACTTGCCCATCAATACCGGTCTCGTGATTTCGAGCGAGCGGGGATCCGCGCTCGGACGAGTGGGGGCAAAGGGCACCATTTCGCTTGTTCGCGGAGATCGCGATGTGTTTGGCCTCCACGGTCGCTCAGCAGAGCAGCGCCTCGCAATTGACGTCCTGCTCGACAACAACGTAGGAATTGTCTCGCTAGGCGGTCGCGCGGGAACGGGTAAATCAGCTTTGGCAATGTGCGCCGGGCTGGAGGCTGTGCTGGAGCGAAACCTTCACCGCAAGATCATGGTGTTTAGGCCCCTCTACGCCGTGGGCGGCCAGGAACTGGGCTATCTGCCGGGAGACCAGGGCGACAAGATGAACCCCTGGGCTGAAGCAACCTTCGACACCTTGAGTTCTGTCGTGAGCCAAAACGTCGTCAACGAGGTAATGGACCGGGGAATCCTCGAAGTACTTCCCCTCACCCACATTCGAGGCCGCTCACTCCACGATGCCTTTGTGATCGTGGATGAGGCCCAATCGCTTGAGCGAAACGTCTTGCTCACGGTGCTTAGCCGTATCGGTCAAAACTCGCGAGTGGTGCTCACCCACGACGTGGCACAGCGCGACAACTTACGAGTCGGCAGACACGATGGTGTGGCAAGCGTGATTGAAGCCTTGAAGGGTCAGCAACTATTTGCTCACCTCACCCTGACACGATCCGAGCGCAGCCAGATTGCTGCCTTGGTGACCGATTTGCTCGAAGGCAACCAGCCCGCGGCTTAAAGTCCGGGAGAAGTCATTCGAAGCACATCAAGTGCTTCATCGAGCTGGGCTTCGGTGACTTCACCGCGCTCTACAAATCCCAAATCAATCACGGCGTCACGCACAGTCATTTTGTGGGCTACGGCGTGCTTGGCAACCTTGGCGGCTGCTTCATAACCGATTACGCGGTTGAGGGGGGTCACGATTGATGGTGAGGATTCGGCCAGCGCGCGGGAGCGCTCTTCGTTGACCTCGAGGCCGGTCACGGTCTTATCGGCCAGCACACGCGAGGCATTGGCCAGCAGTCGAATCGACTCGAGCAGCGAGGTGGCCATCACGGGAATGGCAACGTTGAGCTCGAAGTTTCCGGTTGCTCCAGCCCACGCCACCGTCTGGTCATTTCCAATGACACGAGCACACACCATGAGCACTGCTTCGGGGATTACGGGGTTGACCTTGCCGGGCATAATCGACGATCCAGGCTGGAGGTCTGGAATCGCAATTTCTGCAAGCCCAGTGTTGGGCCCAGAGCCCATCCAGCGGATGTCGTTGCAGACCTTGGTCAATGACACGGCAATGACCCGAAGCGCCCCAGAGGCTTCCACGAGACCATCGCGGGCACCTTGTGCTTCAAAGTGGTCTTTCGCTTCGGTGACGGGAAGTCCCGTCTGCGCAGCAAGAAGCTCAATCACACGGGCAGAGAAGCCGTTGGGGGTGTTAATGCCGGTTCCGGTTGCCGTTCCACCCAGTGGAACCTCGGCGACGCGGGGGAGTGCGGCTTCGATGCGCTCGATTCCCAGGCGCACCTGGCGGGCGTAGCCCGCAAACTCTTGACCCAGGGTGACCGGGGTTGCATCCATGAGGTGGGTGCGGCCAGCCTTCACGACAGAGGCCCAGGCTTTGGCCTTTGTCTCGAGCTCTGATGCGAGGTGCTCGAGTGCGGGGACGAGCTGATTAATCAGCGCACCAGTAACGGCAACGTGAACCGAGGTCGGGAAGACGTCATTTGAGGACTGCGACGCGTTGACGTGGTCGTTGGGGTGGATTTCCACACCCGACGCATTCGTGGCGAGGGTGGCAATGACCTCGTTCATGTTCATGTTCGACGAGGTGCCGCTGCCCGTTTGGTAGGTGTCGACCGGGAAGTGGTCGAGGTGATTGCCCGCGATGATTTCGTTGGCAGCAGAGACGATGGCGTCGGAGAGGTCCTTTTCGATGATTCCTAGCTCACGGTTTGCCAAGGCTGCCGCCTTTTTCACCTGCGCCAAAGCAATGATGTGGTCTGCTTCCAGACCGGAGCCAGAAATGGGGAAGTTTTCAACTGCACGCTGGGTTTGTGCACGGTACAAAGCGTTGATGGGGACCTTGACTTCACCCATCGTGTCGTGCTCGATGCGAAATTCTGGCGTGCTGCTACTCATTGCTGAGCCTTCCTGTGTGGTGGGGCCTAGTTGATGTCGCCTACAACGACATCTGAAATAACACGGCCTTCGGCGAGGCGATAATTCGCTCCAACGATGGCCAGTTTACCGTCAGCAATTTTCTGGCCGATCAGTTCGGATTGGGACAAAAGTGCAGAAATGGTGTCGCGCAAGTGCTCGAGACCCACGACAGAAGAATCAACGTGGTCGCCTTGTGCTGCACCTGATGACTCTCTGGTGCGCACGACAGCAGGGAGGATGTCGGTGACGATGTCATCAACGTGTGGGGGAAAGAGCGTCGAGGGGTCTTTGTCTTTTTGAATCGCCGCCTCGACAGCGCCACAACTGTCGTGGGCCAAGACCATGATGAGCGCAACCCCCAGAACCTCCACGGCGTACTCGAGTGATCCCAGCACCGATGACGAAATAACCTGACCGGCATTTCGCACGACAAAGAGATCGCCTAGACCCTGGTCGAAGATAATTTCAGCGGAAAGCCTGGAGTCGCTGCAGCCAAAGAGCGCCGCTCTCGGAGTTTGCGCAAGTGCCAACTCGCTTCTGTGTTCAACGTCTTGGCGGGGGTGGGCGGGAGTGCCAGAAATAAAACGTTCATTTCCTGCGCTCATTTCGCGCCAGACTTCAGCGGGGGTTACCGCGCTCATTTCGCCTCCTCAAATAACGCCTGCTGGCTATCGTGCAGGGCTGCAATCACTGACAACACACCGGGCTTGCTCGTTCCACTCACGACAAGCCCCCCTGCGGGAGTGTTCCGCCAGGCAATAATCACATCATTGCCTGGGTTTTCAACCTCAGATCGGTCACGAATTGCCCACTCCAACGGATGATTCGTCGTGCCGGAAATAATCTCTGTGGAATCGACCCCACCGTCTACTGCGAAGGCGCTGAGGTCGCCGTCAAAGTCGAGGTGCTGGGAGATTTTTACGAAGTCACCCGAGCTGGAAATAAGTCCCAGAGTCCACACCTGACCTGACTGCTCATCACGAATGTCTGCCCGGTTGGCACTCCACGTCGGATCGAGCAATGGTGCAGCAAGCGGGGAGGCACTGTTTGTTGACAATTCCTGCGCGACTGCGTGGTAGTCGATGGTCTCGCGGAAGCTATCGGAGGGACGAGCAACCACTAACACGAGAAATACGACAATTGCGAGGGTGGCAACGATCGACGCCACCAAGTTCTTGGTGGTTTGGCGTTGCCGACGAAGACGCCTGGCCTCGGCCTTAGCCTCCGCGATTTCCGCGGGACTGAGATCAGCCATCGGTGCTGTGGCGGGCTTTATCGAGGCGCTCGCGTGCGTTATCGAGCCATTGCTCACAGCGGGTGGCAAGAGCTTCACCGCGCTCCCACAGGGCGATCGACTCTTCGAGGCTTGCTCCGCCTTGTTCCAAAGTGTTCACGACCTCAACGAGTTGATCTCGTGCTTGTTCGTAGCTCAAATCGGCCACGGAGGCCTCGAGTTCGCTGTTTTTCTCGCTCATCGCAGCCATTCTAAGAGTCCTTACCTCGAACGGTGGTGGGAATACTGCCGCCCTTCACACGCACGTCAAGGTTGTCTCCCACTGATACCTCGGCTGGGTCAGACACCAGTGCTCCATCTGGTCCGTGCACAATCGCGTAGCCTCGCTCCAACGTGGCGTGGGGGGAGAGCGCTCTGGTGCTGGCGCGAAGCTTCGCGATGTCGAGGGTTGAGCGCTCCACGAGAGAATCTGTGCGGTCGACACCGCGTTGAACCAGTCGCAGAATGTCTTCTGCCTGTTGGTCAACAAGTGTCACAGGGTTAGCAAGCACTGGACGGTTTTTAAACAGTTCGAGCCGCTCGAGCTCACCTGCGATGAACCGATCAAGCCGCAGTCGAATTCGAGCGAGCCCATCTGAAATGCGCTCTCGTTCTTCACCCACGTCTGGAACCACGCGCTTGGCGGCATCGGTAGGCGTGGAGGCGCGCAAGTCGGCGACCTCATCAAGGAGAGGCCTGTCGGCTTCGTGGCCGATTGCGCTAACCAGAGGGATAGCGCAGGCCGCTGCACGCCGAACAAGTGCTTCGTCGCTGAACACTAAGAGGTGTTGAAAGTCCCCACCGCCTCGAGCGATGATGATGACATCCACCGAAGAGTCCGCCTCCAACGTGTCGAGCGCTCTGATGATTTCTGGCACGGCTTTCTCACCTTGAACACTCGCGTGTTCAACTCGAAAGTTCACTTCTGGCCATCGCAGTTGGGCGTTTCGCAGCACATCTTTTTCAGCGTCTGAGTCTTTTGCGGTGATTAACCCGACCAGCCCAGGTAAGAAGGGAAGTGGTTTCTTACGCTCCAGGGCGAAAAGGCCCTCTGCGGTGAGTGTGGCTCGCAAAGCTTCAATCTTTGCCAGGAGCTCGCCGAGCCCGGCAAGGCGCATTTCCAAGACATTCATCGACAAACGTCCACCCCGGACATACCAATTGGGTTTGACCTTGACGATGACGCGGTCACCTTGGCCCACACCATCAGGAATAGAGTCCCTGGTGGAGCGCCAGATGGTGAAGTCGACCGTGACCTCCGCGTCGATGTCTTTCATCCGGCCATAGACGTGGCCTCCGGAGACACCCCACTGTGTGATTTCTGCTTCCACCCAGACTGAACCGAGTCGGTCGATATAGACCCCGAGAGTTTCGCTGAGACGCTCAAGCGTCCACGGCGTCTCCACCGAGGAATCATTTGACGTGGGGGTCGACATACCCTCCAGGGTAGGCCAGTACCCCGGACACTCAGCTGAGTGGTGCCATCAATTACTACACTGTTGGCTTGTGACGATTTCTAACGGTGCCGCGCAGAACCTGCTGATTCAGCCCACCGTGCTCGGCCGGGAAACTCCGCTGAAGAACAACCCAGTGGCTGGCCCCAAGCGAATCCTTCTTGCTGCTCCGCGTGGGTATTGCGCAGGCGTGGATCGCGCTGTTGTGGCAGTAGAAAAAGCACTCGATCGCTATGGCGCACCGGTGTATGTGCGCAAACAAATCGTCCACAACATTCACGTGGTGCGTGAGTTGGAGTCCAGGGGCGTTATTTTCGTCGACGAGGTGGAGCAAGTCCCCACCGGAAGCGTCATTGTCTTTAGCGCCCATGGCGTTTCGCCCATGGTGGTCTCGGAGGCAAAAGACAAAGAGCTCACGGCTATTGATGCGACGTGTCCGTTGGTCACCAAGGTGCACCGCGAGGCGGTGCGCTTTTCAGGCCAGGACTTCCACATTCTCCTCATTGGCCACGCCGGCCACGAGGAAGTAGAAGGCACCATGGGGCACGCGCCGGAGCACACCACATTGGTCAACGATCCGGATGAAGCGGACGCCATTGTGGTTCCAGACACGGAGAATTTGATCTGGTTGTCCCAGACAACGCTGAGTGTGGACGAGACGATGGAGACTGTTCGCCGGCTCCGGGAGCGCTTCCCGCACCTCCAAGACCCACCAAGCGACGACATTTGTTACGCCACCCAAAACCGCCAAGTTGCGATCAAAAAGATTGCACCCGAGTGCGACCTAGTCATCGTGGTGGGCTCACAAAACTCCTCCAACAGCGTGCGGCTTGTCGAAGTAGCGCTCGAATACGGGGCAAAGGCGTCATACCGCGTCGACTATGCAAGCGAAATCAAGCAGGAATGGCTCGATGGCGTCGCCACCATTGGAGTCACCTCCGGCGCCTCAGTTCCTGAGGTCTTAGTGACTCAAACTCTTGAAGACCTCGCCGAAGCAGGATATGTGGACGTGGAAGAAGTAAAAACAGCAGAAGAAGACCTGCAGTTCTCGCTTCCTAAAGAGCTTCGGAAAGACGCCTCAGGCAACCAGGACGAGCGAGCCCTGGGCGGGAGACTGCGCTAGTTAGAGCGCTTTACCTGCCGAACCAAGCTGCTTGCAGGCTTCGACCACGCGGGCGGCCATCGCAGTTTCTGCTTCCTTACCCCAGGCACGTGGGTCGTAGGCCTTCTTGTTTCCTACTTCGCCGTCGATGCGCAGCACCTGGTCGTAGCCAGAAATCATGCTGTGGGCGATCGAGCGGGTAAACGCGTATTGGGTGTCGGTGTCGATGTTCATCTTGATGACACCGTTTGAGACAGCTTCAGCGATTTCTTCTTCGGTTGAACCAGATCCACCGTGGAAGACCAAGTCCATGGGCTTAGCTCCAGTACCGTACTTGGCCTGGAGGCCTGCCTGGATTTCACCGAGGAGTTCTGGACGAAGCTTCACGTTTCCTGGCTTGTAGACGCCGTGAACGTTTCCGAAGGTGAGAGCAGCCATGTAGCGGCCGTTTTCTCCAAGACCGAGAGCCTCAACCGTTGCGATGGCGTCGTCGAGGGTGGTGTAGAGCTGGTCGTTGATTTCGTGGCTCACGCCATCTTCTTCACCGCCGACAACACCGATCTCAACTTCCAAGATCTGTCCGAGTGCGCTGGTGCGCTTAATCAGCTCTTGTGCAATCTCGAGGTTTTCCTCGAGGCTCACAGCCGAGCCATCCCACATGTGGGACTGGAAGAGAGGAATGCCGCCGTTCTTCACGGCCTCTTCGGAGGCGCTGAGCAGCGGGCGCACAAAGTTATCGAGAGCATCCTTGGGGCAGTGGTCGGTGTGTACACCCACTTTGATGGGGTAGTTCTTGGCGACAGTGTGAACGAACTGCGCGAATGCAATGGCGCCGTCAGGGCGGTTCTTGATCGTGTGACCCGAGAAGTAGTCGGCACCTCCGGTGGAGACCTGAATGATGCCGTCGGAACCCGCTTCGGTGAGGCCTTGGAGGACTGCGTTAATGGTTTGCGAGCTGCTGACATTGAACGCGGGGAGTGCAAACCCATTGGCCTTCGCGTTGTCGATGATTGCGGCGTATTCCTCAGTACTTGCTACAGGCATGGTGAGCAGGCTCCTTTTTCGCGATATGTGCGCTCAGCAGTCCAATCCTACTCCTCGGGGTGATGGCTGCTCTCGTCACTAGACTGGGGCCATCAGCTTCCAGGTCTGACCCCGAGGAGGGCGTCGAGGTGTCCGCAGAAGAACACGGTGAGCTCTTTATTCACCCTGACCGTAACCTCGCGATGGAGCTTGTTCGAGCCACCGAGGCTGCAGCGATTCGTGCCACCCCGTGGATTGGCCGAGGGGATAAGAACCAAGCCGATGGTGCAGCCGTTGATGCGATGCGCAAATTCCTTGCCACGGTGAACTTCCAAGGCACCGTCGTCATCGGTGAAGGGGAAAAAGACAACGCCCCCATGCTCTACAACGGTGAAGTGGTGGGAACCGGTCATGGACCAAAGTGCGACATTGCCGTGGACCCCATCGACGGGACGTCACTGACCGCTGCGGGTCGAAGCCACGCCATTTCGATGTTGGCGGTGGCCGACCGCGGCAGCATGCTGGATGCCTCAAGCGTGTTCTACATGAAAAAACTAGTTTCGTCGGAGGAAGGGATTGGTGTCTTGGACATCACCAAACCCGTCGGCGACAACATTCGTGCTCTTGCAAAAGCCAAGGGCAAGCCCGTTGAAGAAATCCGGGTGGCGGTGTTGGATCGCCCTCGTCACGAGCAGCTCATCGAAGAAATCCGCGCTGCGGGTGCGGGGACTCGGTTGATTTTTGATGGTGATGTGGCTGCGGGAATCAACGCCGCCCGCCACGACACCCGCATCGACATGGCTGTCGGTGTGGGAGGGAGCCCAGAAGGAGTCGCCACAGCCTGTGCGATTAAAGCCCTCGGCGGGTTCATGCAGGGAATCTTGGCTCCACAAACCGACGATGAAACACAAAAAGGCCTGGACGCGGGGCTGAAGTTCGACCACGTCTATGGAGTCAACGACCTGGTCTCCAGCGACAACACATTCTTTGTGGCCACCGGTGTGACCGATGGTGAATTGGTGCGCGGAGTAAGGCGTCAAGGCCCCTGGATTAGCACCGAGAGCATTGTGCTTCGATCCCGCTCGGGAACCGTGCGCCGTGTGAGTGCCGACCACCTCGCGGAAAAATGGCTAGACGAATAGGTCTTAGTCGTCTGATTCTTCGGTGAGCTCGCCGGCGCTTAGTTCACGGACCGAGTCTTCAATGCCGGGGAAGCTATCTGGCATTCCTTCGCCATCACCCAGGAGGCTCAGCTTCCTCGTGCTAGGAATCACCCGACGCTCGAGGGTGCCGAGGAACTTGTTGTAATTCGACACAGTCGACTGGATCGAGCGCCCAAGCGTTCCCAAGTGGTTGGCCAGGGTGCCGAGCCTGTTGTGTAACTCGCGGCCTGTTTCAAACAGAGTCTGCGCGTCTTGGGTCAGTGCGTCTTGCTGCCAGGCAAAGGCAACCGTCTTCATCACCGACCACACCGACACGGGGGATGCGAGTGCAACGCGCTTATTAAATGCCCACTCCAGTACGTCGGGGTCCGCCTCCAAGGCGGCCGACAGGAGCGACTCCGTGGGGATGAAGCAGATAACAAACTCGGGGGAGTTTTGGAGGCTGCTCCAATAGGACTTCTTGCTCAGTGAATCCACGTGAGAGCGAACTGCCTTCACGTGATCATCCAGCAGGCGCTGGCGGCGGCTCGCTTCCTCCCCGGTGGCGGTAAGCGGAATGTCTTGAGCGTCCCAATAGGCGCTAAAGGGAACCTTTGAATCGATGGCAATGTATTTGTCACCCGGAAGGTGCAGGGTCATATCGGGCTTGCCTAAGCCCTCGCCGTCAACCTGCTTTTGTTCAACAAAGTCGAGCTTGTTTTGCAAGCCGGCGCTTTCAGCAATGCGTCGAAGCTGCACTTCACCCCAGCGCCCGCGAGTAGATCCTCCTCGGAGCGCCGATTCCAAAGATTCGGTCGTTTTGCGCAGTGCTTCGTCATTGGTGACCACAGCCCGAAGTTGCTCGGAGATCAGGGTGTGCTGTTCGCCTCGTTTGCGCTCCATTTCAATCACGGTCTTATCGACTCGGTTGAGTTGGTCGCGAAGTGGCTCGAGAAGCGTGAGGACCTTTTGGTCTTCTGCGTAGCGCTGTTGGACGTCCTCGTATTGGCCGGTGATGAGTTGCAGTTGGGCTTCTAGAGCGGTAACCCGCTCTTGTGCGCTGTGATGCGATCCGCCCACCAGCGTGGATTCGCGTTTGCCCATCCAGAGCCCGCCCGCCAGGCCAATCAGCAGGCCTGCAACTACAGAAATCAGGATGGTGAGCGCGGAAGTGTCCATGTGCTCCAGTGTGCCAGGGTCCACTGACGAGGCACCGGCGCATCAGGCGGTGTGGCTCGACTAGGCTCGATGCTCGTGGCTCTCACTATTGGAATCGTTGGTCTGCCCAACGTCGGAAAATCAACCCTTTTCAACGCGCTCACCAAAAACTCGGTGCTTGCGGCGAACTATCCCTTCGCCACCATTGAGCCAAACGTGGGTGTGGTGAACCTGCCCGACGAGCGCCTCGACACGCTCGCAGGAGTCTTTGGCTCAGAGCGCACCATTCCCGCTTCCGTGTCGTTTGTCGACATCGCCGGAATTGTGAAGGGTGCGAGTGAAGGAGAGGGTCTTGGAAACCAGTTCCTCTCACACATTCGCGAAGCAGATGCCATCGCCGAAGTAGTCCGAGGTTTTGCGGACCCCGATGTGGTCCACGTTGACGGCCAGGTCAACCCACAGGCCGATATGGAAACGATCAACACCGAGTTGATCCTCGCTGACTTACAGACCCTGGAAAAGGCGATTACTCGCTACGAAAAGGAAGTAAAGGGCAAGAAGCTAGACCCTTCGGTCTTGCAGGCTGCACTTGATGCCAAGGCAATTCTGGATTCTGGCAAAACTCTCTTCCAAGCCAACTTCGACGCAAGCGCCATTAGAGAACTTGGTCTTCTCACCGCAAAGCCCTTCCTCTATGTCTTCAACGTGGACGAATCGGTGCTCGCCGATGACGCGAAGAAGCAAGAGCTCCAAGCCCTTGTTGCACCAGTGAAGGCAGTGCTGCTTGATGCCAAGGTTGAAAGTGAACTAGTCGACCTCGAGCCAGAAGAAGCAATCGAACTGCTTCAGTCACTAGGCCAAGACGAAAGTGGCCTGGACCAGCTCGCCCGGGTGGGTTTTGAAACTCTTGGGCTGCAGACCTACCTCACCGCAGGCCCTAAAGAAGCTCGCGCCTGGACAATTAACAAGGGCTGGAAAGCGCCCCAAGCAGCAGGGGTTATTCACACTGACTTTGAAAAAGGCTTCATTAAGGCAGAAGTAACCAGCTTCGATGACCTTGTGGAGGCGGGAAGCATTGCTGAAGCCAGGGCAAAAGGAAAAGCCCGCATCGAGGGCAAGGACTACGTCATGCAGGATGGCGACGTAGTCGAATTCCGCTTCAACAACTAGTTATTTCTTCAGCAGGTTCGTGGTCTTAAGTGAGGCCATGAATTCGGAGCGCTCGCTGGAGTCATCAAACATCGCACCAGACGGGCAGTAGTTGAAGATTCCACTCAGCAGCATTGCCCCACCCGGAATCGCGACAAGCCACGCCCATCCACCATCAAGCCAGGCAGCCGGCTTGAATTCGGCTGAGGGTTTAACGCGATGAAACGGTCGCGTGCTCAGCACACCACACGTCAGACTCTGCGCACGAGTCACAGACCACCAGTTGGCTGCGACATTGGAGGTCGCTGCAGTTTTCCATCCGAGACGACGGGTCGCCACATCGATAGCAGGAGCCAATTACGACGGCGTCTGGGGTGAAAGTCACGGCCTTGCGGTTGTCGAAGATGTAGAGCGAGCCTTCCCACAGGCCTGAGTCGCCAAAGGCTTCGCCGTAGCGGACGATTCCGCCATCCATTTGGTAGACCTCTGTGAAGCCGCGCTTGATCATCATCGATGACAAGATCTCGCAGCGCACGCCACCCGTGCAGTAAGTGACAATCGGCTGGTCTTTGAGGTGGTCGTATTTTCCGCTGTCGAGCTCTTTGACGAAGTCGTGTGAGGTGGAGACGTCAGGAACGACCGCTCCTTTGAAGCGACCAATTTCTGCTTCCCACTTATTGCGCCCGTCAAAGAAGGTCACGTCCTTCTTCGCGACTAAGTCGTGGAGCTCTTCGGGTGTGAGGTGTTTTCCTCCCCCCACGACGCCCTGGTCGTTGACGGCGAGTTCTCCAGGCGCGCCAAAGCCCACAAGTTCATCGCGGACTCGAACCTTGAGGCGGGGGAATTCACCGTCGGAGCGTCCCTCACTCCACTTGAAGTCAATGTTCTTAAACGCCGGATATTCCTTGGTTTTGCGCAGGTATTTCTTCACGGCACTGATTTCGCCACCGACGGTTCCGTTGATGCCGTCTTTAGAGATCAGGATGCGCCCGCCCAGGCCGAGAGATTCACAGAGGTCTCGCTGCCACAGGCGAATGGCGTCAGGGTCGGCTAACGGCGTAAAGCCGTAGTAGAGGAGGACCTTATAAATCGCCATAGATCAGATTTTACCGCGGACTATTTGTCCCGCAGAAGTTCCAAATGGGTGAGGACTGTTTCGACGAAGGTGTAGATCAACCCCACGCCTAACAAGATGCTGGTGAGGGGAATAAGTGCGAACCAGCCCCCTTCGCTGATGGCCAGGGAGATAGTGACGAGGTATACGACGATCGCCGCGATGCCCACGATTTTGTTGATGAGGCGCAGCCTCGCGCTTTGGCGAGTGGCTTTTTCCAATAAGGCGCTGGGCATAGTCGGAGCTTAAGGCTCGGGGGTGTGGGGTAGCAAAATGGGCCCCCTCGGTGCGGTAGCCTTTTATCAATTGAATATTGGGCCACGCACTGCGCGGGAGAGTCGGTTGATATTTGGCCGACACCGAAGGAGCAAGCCTCCCCGCCAATCTCTCAGGTCTATGTACCGCGTAGTGGGGCCACTCTGAAAAGCGGACAGCGGTTGTCCCGCCGACGGTGAAAGCGCATTACGCGTGAAACTCTCAGGCCAATGACAGAGGGGGAGTCTCGAAGTCAAAGCGCTTCGATGACTTGGGGAGGCCACATGGCATCACACACCACTCCACTGCAGAGCGTCCATGAAGCGGCCGGTGCAGCATTCACCGACTTCGCCGGCTGGCAGATGCCCGTTCGATACAGTTCTGACCTGGCTGAACACCATGCAGTCCGTGAAAGCGCTGGACTATTTGACCTCAGCCACATGGCAGAAATCAGGCTCACCGGGCCAGGAGCAGCCACAGCTCTCGACTATGCACTGAGCTCAACTCTCTCGACACTGGAGTGCTGCCAGGCCAAGTACACCCTGATGCTGGCCGAGGACGCTGGAATCATCGACGACCTTGTTGTCTATCGTTTAGGCGATGACGAGTTTTTGGTGGTCGCTAATGCCTCTAACCGCGAGCCCGTGGTTGCTGAACTCACCTCACGCTGTGAACGCTTCGATGTCACGGTGAGTGATGAGACCGATCACACCGCGATGGTTGCCGTTCAAGGCCCGAAGGCGCTCGCCATTGTTCACGCGGTAACGGGGTTAAGCGCCTCTGGCTCACTCGATGACCTGGGCTACTACCGGATCATGTCGGGAACTTTTGAAGGGCGTGACATGCTGATCGCCCGCACCGGCTACACCGGTGAAGACGGTTTTGAACTCTACGTCGACGCTGATCAGGCGACCAGCCTGTGGGACGCCATCTCTCACGCAGGATTAGGCCACGATCTGGAACTATGTGGGCTCGCCTCGAGAGACACTCTCCGCCTGGAAGCGGGGATGGCGCTGTATGGCCACGAACTTGAGCGAAACGTGCGTCCTGGTGAAGCTCGGCTTGGTCGCGTGGTCGACATGGAAAAAGAAGACTTTGTGGGGAAGACGTGGCTAGTGGAGCACCCAGAGCCATCCGCGAAAATCCTGGTCGGCATCCAAGCCGAAGGAAAGCGCGCTGCCAGGGCGGGTTATCCCGTGGTTGATCCAGGCTCCATGGAACCCATCGGAGAAGTAACCTCCGGAGCGCTCTCACCCACCCTGGGTTACCCCATTGCCATGGCTCTTGTTGACCGTGACTGGCGTGGGGTGGACACTGAGGTACATCTTGATGTGCGAGGAACCATGATCCCCGCTCGAATCGTGGCATTACCCTTCTACCGCCGCCGAAAGGACTAGAAACATGTCGAACATCCCTAGCAACCTCAGCTACACCAAGGACCACGAATGGGTGCTGGTCGAGGGTGACCAGATGACGGTAGGAATTACCCAATACGCAGCCGATGCGCTTGGCGACGTGGTCTATGTTGACCAGCCATCGGTTGGCTCTAGCATTTCTGCCTCCTCCATCGTGGGCGAAGTGGAGTCGACGAAGTCGGTAGGAGAAATCTTCGCCCCCGCATCGGGAAGTGTGGTGGAGGTCAATCAGGCAGTAGTCGATGACCCCTCGCTCATTAACCGCGACCCCTTCGGCGACGGCTGGCTGTTCAAAATCACCAGCACCGACACCCCTGACTTCTTAGACGCTGACGCATACCGCGCCCTGATTGGAGAGTAAGTGAGCGCTGACCGGTTTCTTAATCGACACCTTGGAGTAGACGACTCAGCTGAGTCGCTCATGTTGCAAGCCCTCGGGTTTGACACTCTCGACGAACTGATGGACCAGGCGGTGCCTGGGCATATTCGACAGACAGACCTGATCAAGACGATTCCAGAAGCTGCGTCAGAAGCCGAGGTGCTGGCTGAGCTGAGTGCGTTGGGCGATAACAACACTGTTCGCCACAGCATGATCGGCCTGGGCTATTACAACAGCCACACCCCATCGGTGATCAAGCGAAACGTGCTGGAAAACCCCAGCTGGTACACCGCATACACCCCGTATCAGCCTGAAATCTCGCAGGGGCGCCTCGAGGCCTTGATCAACTTCCAAACGATGGTCTGTGACCTCACCGGCATGGATATCGCAGGCTCGTCGATGTTGGATGAGGCCACCGCGGTGGCAGAGGCCATGCTGTTGGCGCGCCGTGCTTCGGGGGTTGCTGGCAACACTTTTTTGGTAGACGCCGATGCTCTTCCCCAAACCAAAGCGGTCCTGCACGGCCGCGCGGAACCACTGGGCATCGAACTGGTCGAAACAGACTTTTCAGGCGCCCTTCCTGACGCCTTCGGTGCCTTTATTCAGTATCCAGGTGCTTCTGGTCGAGTAATTGATCCCTCCCCGGCAATTGCCGCGGTGAAGGACAAGGGCGGGGTGGCCATTGTGGCCGCCGACCTGCTCGCACTCGCACTGCTCACCTCGCCCGGTGAGATGGGTGCCGACGTAGCAGTGGGAACCTCCCAGCGCTTTGGAATTCCACTGGGCTTTGGTGGTCCACACGCGGGTTACCTCGCCGTGCGATCAGGCCTCGAGCGCCAGATGCCTGGCCGTCTCGTCGGAGTGTCCAAAGACCGCTTCGACAACCCCGCCTACCGCCTTACTCTCCAGACTCGCGAACAGCACATTCGGCGCGATCGCGCCACGAGCAATATTTGTACCGCCCAGGTGCTCCTCGCGGTGATGGCGGGAATGTTTGCCGTGTACCACGGCCCCTCCGGCATCAAGTCGCTGGCAGAAGCAGTCGCGAAACAAGCTGCTGAATTCGCCGCTCGTGCACGCGCAGCAGGCTTCGAGGTTGTTCACGAGAATTTCTTCGACACCCTTCAGCTGCGCGTTCCAGGCCAGGCCGCACGCCTCGTCCAAGATGCCAAGGACCACGGAGTTCTCCTGTACGAAGTAGACGCTGACACCGTGCAGTTGTCGTTTGACCAAGTCACCGCTGAAGCATCAGGTTCTGGAGTGGGAGCTGCCCCATTCACGGCCCTCTCGGAACTTTTTGCTCTCCAGGGCTATACCGGCCAGAAGGCGGACGCTGACGCTTTGCCCGAGGCTCTTCGCCGGGAATCTGACTACCTATCCCACCCAGTGTTTAACGTGCACCGCTCAGAAACCCAGATGATGCGCTATCTCAAGCAGCTCGCTGACAAAGACTACGCACTTGACCGCGGAATGATTCCACTGGGTAGTTGCACCATGAAGCTAAACGCCGCCACGGAGATGGAAGCGGTCACCTGGCCGGAGTTTGGCTCAATCCACCCGTTTGCCCCCACCGATGATGTGGCGGGATACCTGGTGATGATGTCTCACCTGGAAACCTGGCTCGCCGAGCTCACCGGTTACGACACTGTTTCACTCCAGCCCAACGCGGGAAGCCAGGGCGAATATGCCGGCCTCCTCGCCATTCGCGGCTATCACCACGCTCGCGGAGAAGGCCACCGCACCGTGTGCTTGATTCCCTCCAGCGCCCACGGCACCAACGCGGCCAGTGCAGTGCTGGCGGGCATGCAGGTAGTCGTGGTGGCCTGTAATGAGCAGGGTGATGTTGACGTTGAGGATCTCACGGCGAAGATTTCAGAACACGGGTCGAACCTCGCCGCATTGATGGTGACCTACCCCTCCACTCACGGTGTCTACGAGCACGGCATTAAAGAAATCACCGATGCCGTTCACGCAGCCGGTGGACAGGTGTATATCGACGGAGCGAACCTCAACGCCCTCGTGGGCTACGCCCGCTACGGCGACATCGGGGGAGACGTGTCTCACCTGAACCTGCACAAGACCTTCTGCATTCCACACGGCGGTGGAGGACCCGGTGTGGGGCCCGTAGGTGCGAAAGCACACCTTGCTCCGTATCTTCCCGGACACCCCTTCGCGCAGTCTGACCATCACCCTGCCTTTGATCTGGCCACTGGTGATGCCGGAGAGTTTGAGCACAAGGGCGCACCAGTCTCGGCAGCGCCCTATGGAAGCCCCAGCATTTTGCCCATTAGCTGGGCGTATGTGCGCATGATGGGAGCTGAGGGTCTCACTCAGGCGACAGCGCGGGCCGTTCTTGCCGCCAATTACATCGCCAAGCGCCTCGCAGATCACTACCCCGTGCTCTATGCGGGTGACCACGGACTTGTCGCCCACGAAGTCATCCTGGACATTCGCCCGCTCACCGCTGACACAGGGGTGAGCGTGGATGATGTGGCCAAGCGCTTGGTTGACTATGGCTTCCACGCACCCACGATGTCGTTCCCGGTTGCAGGAACCTTGATGGTGGAGCCCACCGAGAGTGAAGACTTGGGCGAGCTTGATCGCTTCATCGACGCGATGATTCGCATTCGTGACGAAGCTGATCAGGTGAAAGCCGGTGTCTGGCCTGCAGACAACAACCCACTAGTCAATGCTCCACACCCTGCGCACAGCGCGGTGAGTGACGAGTGGCCACACCCCTATTCACGCCAGCTTGGTTGCTACCCGGCGGCGGTGGGCTCGGCTGGTGAGCTATCCGGAGCAGATCCCCGAGTAGTCAGCAAATACTGGGCACCAGTAGGGCGAATTGACCAAGCCTTTGGTGATCGGAACCTGGTGTGTGCCTGCCCGCCGATTGCGGCGTTTGCTTAAACCAGGACTTCTAGTTCGCGGGTAAGCGTTTCGGCGCTTTGGAAGGTGAATCCTACGAGCGACACGTGGCGCCATGCCACTTTGCCCTCTGCGTCAATGATGAAAATGCTTCGACGCGTTCCCATACCGAGCAGGCTGACGCCGTAGGCGGCAGTGACGTCGCCTTTTTCGTCGGCGAGGAGGGGAAAGCCGAGCGCTTTCGACACCGCAAAGTTCTCGTGGCTTTTTTGATCTTGGCGTGAGATGCCCCAGATTTCTGCACCAAGGTTTTTAAAAGTCGCTAACTCGTCTTGGTAGCTGCATAGCTGAGCTGTGCAGCCGGGAGAGTAGTCCGCGGGGTAGAAGGCGAGAACTACTGGAGTTCCGCGGCGTTCAGAAAGAGTGAAGTGGCGCTTGATGACTTCTCCGCCGTCGACAACAACACCGGGGAGGGTGAAGTCGGGGGCGAGGTCGCCTACTTCTGGTTGAGACACGTGGGAACGCTACAGCGCGAAACCGAGAATTTCCGGGAAGTTGTCTGAGATTACGGGGTATCCCACAAACGCCACCGCGTCGATGAGCGTGTGGGCGGCAATGAGCGGACCGAGCCTTCTTGTTCTGTGGAAGTACCAGCCGAAGATCAGGCCCATCAGAACATTCCCCACAAACGCTCCGAAGCCTTGGTACAGGTGATAGGTACCGCGCAGGAGAGCTTGGATCACGATGATTGCAACCGGTGAAAACGCCAAAGCGGTGAGGCGATGATGCAGATACCCGACAGCGATGGTTTCTTCGACCAACCCTGCGGTAAGTGCGCGAAGGAGGAGAACGGGAATCGTCCACCAGTAGTCCTCCAGTGCGGTGGGCACCACGCTCACCGTGACACCCAGTGCGACACCACCGGCGTAGACGGCGAGGCCAGGAATTCCAATTAATGCGGCAAGGCCCACACCCACACCGATGTCCCGGCCACTACGTGAGCCATCTACACCAAGGGCTGCCAGGCGCGAGGTGGGTGACCAGAGCAAGAACACCACCAGCGCAACCGGTGCAAGGGCGCCCACAATGCCCAAGATTTGGTACGTGAAATCAAACCACGGCTGCTCGTCCAGTGAGCGGTTAATCGTGGCTGTTTGCTCGCGAAGCGGAGTATCAATGCTTAATCGCCTGATGATGCCGACCAACGCATAGAGGGCGCTAAGGCCCAGGCTTAAGCCAAGGACGATGGCGATCTCCGCCTTAATCCGGCTAGGACTGTGAGACACCAGGAAGCTCACACTGACATTTCGGCTGAGGCAGGATCATCCTGGCCTTTGACACCAC